>JBPBPH010000070.1:0-137835 GCA_050954355.1 Janthinobacterium lividum | reverse complement strand
TTGCCAAAGCAGCTCTACCGAACCATACGGCATGGTAGAGCTGCTTTGGCAAGCGGACGCCAACTGAGCAGGACATTCTAAAACGCACATATAACTCGTTCACAATCAATCGTCAGCCAGGCGGTTCCACCAGGTTTTTTTCAGGAGGAAGCCCACCACCAGCAGCATAGCCACCGTGATGGCCAGCGGGCCGTGCTGGCGCAGCAGCAGGTACATGGGCAGGATGGTGAGGCACAGCTGCGCCACGATGCCCAGGGCTACATTCAACATATTGCGGCCGAAGTTGCGGTTGGGCTGGAAGCCCGGCTCCTGGGCCTGCACCTGGGCTAGCACCGGCTTCCAGAAACCCCAGGGCCGCACCGTGCGGTAGAAGTGCTGGAGCACCGCAGCCTCGGTGGGCGGGGCCAAGTAGGTGCCCGCCACCGAACCGGCCAGCGACACCCCAAACAGCGCCGGAAACCAGTACAGCAGCTGGCTGGCCGGCGCGCAGGCGCCCAGCACCATGGCCGCCCCGATGCCCGCCGCCATGCCCCAGAAAAAGCCCGTGGCGTTGAAGCGCCACCAGTGCCACTTCAGCACATTGGCCGCGATGTAGCCGCCGTAGAGCGCCGACACGATGAACTGCAAGACCGTATTCACGTCCTTAGCCAAGAACCCTAGGGCGATGCCGAGCGTCACGACCCCGACGCCCACCAGGTAGTTCATCGAGATGATGCGCCGGGTGCTGGCGTGCGGGTCGAAATACTTGATATAGATGTCGTTGACGACGTAGGCCTGGGCCGCATTCACGGTGCCGCTGAACGTGCCCATAAACGCCCCGAGCAAACCCGTGAGTACCAGCCCCACTAGGCCGGTAGGCAAGAAGCTATTGATGGTGAGGGGCAGAATGCGCTCGAAGTCGATGCTGCCATCGGGCGCCCGCAGGTTCATTTGGTGGTAGTAGAGCAGCCCCAGGATGGTGAGGCCGATGATGAGCGCGTAGCGGATGGGCAGCAAAATAATCGACACGAAGCCGCTCATCTTGCTGGCATCTTCGGGCGAGCGCGTGCTCAAAATCTTCTGCATGTCGTAGTTGGGCGCCGGCCCGGCCAGCGACGCGAACACGCCCTTAAAAGCCATCATCATGAAAAAGATGCCGAACAGCGAGTAGCCGTCGCTGGCAATCTTGCTGTTGACTTCCGGGATGAGCCGCGACCAGTCGAGCCCCAGCCGCCAGCCAAAAAACGGGTTGAACCAACCTTCGGGCACCGCCAGCTCGTGCCCTTGCAGGCGCAGGTAGGCAATGGTGGCAATGGCCACGCACGCCACCGTCATGATGCAGTACTTGATAATATCGCCCACTACGATGCTGTGCATGCCGCCCAGGATGGAGTAGAACGTGGCAAAGAGCGTGAACACGATGCCGTACACGTGCGGCACGAACTGCGGCGCCACCGCGAAAGGCACGTAAGGCCTGACCAAACTCCAGGGCACGAAAATCTCGATGAACTTGCCCAGCCCCACGAAGCCGTAGGCCAAGAAGCCTAGGCAGCTGAGCAGGGCAAACGCAATGACCACCTGGTGCGAAGCCGTGACGCCCGGCCCGCGCTGCCCGAAGCGCGTGGCCAGCCACTCGGCGCCGGTGCTGGCATTGGAGCGGCGCAGCCAGCGCGAGAGGTACATCATCAGGAAAACCTGATTAAACACCGGCCACAGCCAGGGAATCCAGATGCTTTTCAGGCCGTACACGAAGCAGAGGCTCACCATCCACATCGTGCCGCTGATGTCGAACATGTCGGAGGCGTCGCTCAGCCCCAGCTTATACCAGGGCAGGGTTTTGCCGCCCAGCAGGTAGCTGTCCTTGTTCTGGCTGGCTTTTTTGCGGTAATAAAGGCCAATACCGACCGTGGCGAGCAGGTAGGTAGCAATCAGCAGAAAATCAAGGAAGTGAAGCTTCATGCACAAACGTAGGCAGGCCGGCTGCGCGCGGCCAGGTAGCTGGCGCGGCTAGCAAGCGAGCGCACCGGCCTGAGCAGCGCGCCCTGCGCGGCCCAGTATAGCGCGCTGCTTAGCAGTTGCACCAGGCTACCTAGCCGCTGCTGCGCAAGCCGCCTAGAGTGGGAATTGGGTCGAGCAAAGGTCCGCTAATTATTTCCCAGTGAATAATACTTTTATAGCATTTACTTGTATTGTATTAGCTGCTCCGTATTGGCCGGTTAGCTAATATCCTGTTAAAACAGGTAAAAGGCACTAAGCAAGCCTATTTTTAGGTAAGTGTCGCGCCCAGTAGCGGCTAATAGAATTTTGCTGCCCCAACGTAATTTTGCTAGCTGCCACTTACCTCCCTTATGAAACAAGAGATTATGCGTGAAATCACGCCGCTTACGCAAAGCGACTGCTTTACGCTGTTTTCGCGCGTGAAGGAGAAGTTTGATTTTCCGCTGCACTACCACGAGGAGTACGAGCTGAACCTCATCCTGAATGCGGGGGAGGCCAAGCGCATCGTGGGCGACCACGTGGAGGAAATCGGCGACGCGGAGCTGGTGCTGGTGGGCCCCAACCTCTACCACGCCTGGTTTACGCACAAGTGCCAGGGCAAGCAAATTCGGGAGCTGACCATTCAGTTTCACCGCGACTTGTTTGAGGACCGGCTGCTAGGGCGCAACCAGCTCAGCTTTATCAAAGGCATGTTTGAGATGGCGCAGCGGGGCATCCTGTTCGCGCCCGACACCATCGCGCGCCTGCTGCCGCGGCTGCTGGGCCTGGAGCACAAGCACGGCTTCGACTCGGTGCTGGAGCTGTTTTCCATTTTGCACGATTTGTCGACCTCGCGCAACATGCGGATGCTGTCCACCATCTCGCCCGACAACGAGCAGCCTAATCACCACAGTCGCCGCCTCGAAAAGGTATTTGCCTACATGAACACCCACTACAGCCGGCCCATCACGCTGGCCGAGGTAGCCAAAATAGCCAACATGCCTGAGACTTCCTTCAGCCGCTTCATCAAAAAGCGCCTCGGCAACACCTTCACCGATAGCCTGCACGAGATTCGGCTGGGCCACGCTACTCGCCTGCTTATCGACACCACCCACAACGTGACGGAAGTGGCTTACAAGTGCGGCTTCAACAATATTTCTAACTTCAACCGCACCTTTAAAAAGCGCAAGGGCTGCACGCCCAAGGAGTTTCGCAGCAACTACACGGGCAGCCGGATATTTATTTGAGAGCCGCTTGGGGGTGCCTCCAGGTGGGAGAACAACTGTATGCCATGCCGCGACCCCTAGGGCTGCCCTTTGGTGCCGGCCACCCAGTCATCGGTGCGGAAGGGGGCGGCGGGCAGGCCTTCGTGGTTGTAGAGGTTGCCGGTGGGGTTGTTGGCCCAGTCGTAGCGCACGGCCACAGGCGCGGGCACGGCGGCGCAGGTCAGCGCCACTTCCGCGCCCACCAGCGTGCCCGAGGCCCAGTGAAACTGGTGGTCGGCCCCGGCCACGGCAAAGCCGCTGAGCGTGGTAGTGCCGGTGCGCAGCTGCAAGCCCGCGTTGGCGTGGGCGAATTTCACGTGCACCTGGCCGTCGGCTACGCGCATACTTTGGAAAGTGGGGCCGGCCGCCACTACCTGCTGGTCGCCGTAGGCCACTTGGCGCGCCACCAGGGCCAGGCGATGGCCCACATCCTGCTTGTTAGCGGGGTGAATATCAGCGCCCTCGCCCAGGTCGATGGCTACGGCCATGCCGGTGCGGGGCAGCGCCAGCGCCTGGGCTTGCGCCTCGCGCAGCTCGGCCCAGTCCGACTCGGCCGGCAGCGGCGCCTCCTTGGTAAAGTTGGCCAGCTGCACGAACAGGAAGGGCAGCGTGGGCTGGCCAAACCGGGTGCGCCAGTCGCGGATGAGCGCCGGAAACAGTGTGCGGTACTGCGCCGCCCGGCCCACGTTGCTCTCGCCCTGGTACCAGATAATGCCGGTGAGGGCATAGGGCAGCAGCGGCGCAATCATGCCGTTGTAGAGCACCATGGGCGTATTTTGTGCGTTTTTGTCGGGCGCGGTGGGCGCGGCCAGGCTAGCCACCTTCGCCTTAAAGTCGGGTAGCTGCCCTAGGGCCTCGCCACTGACCCAAGCCTCGGCCGGGGTGCCGCCCCAGGGGCTGCTGAGCAGCCCGATGGGCACCTGGTAGCGCTGGTAGAGGTCGCGGGCAAAGAAATAGCCTACGGCCGAAAAGCTGCCTGCCGTGGCGGGGCTGCACACCTGCCAGCCGGAGCCCTCGCCCTCGGCCTGGGGCTGGTAGGCCACGGTTTTCTTCACCGTAAACTGCCGAATCTGCGGGAAATTGGCGGCGGCTACTTCCTGCTCGGCATTGAGCGGCAATGGGTAAGCGCCGGGCGCGGGCGCGTTCTTGTCGCGCAGCGGCAGTTCCATGTTCGACTGCCCCGCGGCTAGCCACACGTCGCCCACCAGAATGTCCTGCACCGTGAGGGTGTTTTGGCCCTGGATAGTCATGCTATAGGGGCCGCCGGCTGGCATAGCCGGCAGCGCCACCTGCCAGCGGCCCGTGGCGGCCGGCATGGCCGAGTAGCGCTGGCCTCGAAACGTGACCGTGACCTGCTCGCCCGGCGCGGCCCAGCCCCACACGGGCACCGGCGCGTTGCGCTGCAGCACCATGTGGTCGCCCACCAGCGCGGGCAGGCGCACCGTGGCGTGGGCCCCTAGGGTGCCTGCCAGCCCAGCGGCGGCCACTAGTACTACGCTGCTTTTCATAAGCTTGGAAGCTAAATAATGGGTGGGAAGGATGGGCAGCACCGGCTACCGGCTTGGCAAGCCTAGTAGCACTTGCGAGCGGTTAGCTTGCCGACTACCCGGCCTGCGGCGGCGAAGTTATTAACTGCTAGCAAAATACTATTGGTGCACTTAAGCTTCGTGGCTTTTCATAAAGAACCTTCTTGTAGCCCTAGGACCTGCTTTTGCTGGCAAATTCGCTCTGGCTGAGCAGGGCCCGTGCTAAATCAGTACAAGTAAATGCTGGTAAACTATTATTCGCAGGCAAAGAATCAATGGACCTTTGCGGTAGCCCATCTTGCCCTAGGCTACCTGCGTAGCAACTAGTAGGTGGCACCATCCCGTGGTGCGCTGGTTGCGCTGCAATTTTTCGGCGAAACCAGCGCGCCGCGACAGTTTGCCGGTTCAGGCGGCCGGCGCCTTCTCTCCCACCCTTCCTTTCCCGCAGTTTTTACCGTGCGCTTTTTATCTATTGCGGCGCTGCGGCTAGCCAGCCTGGCTAGCCTCGCTATGCTGGCCGGTCAGCGGCCAGCAGCCGCCCAGCAGGCTGGCCCCGATGCCGGCAAAACCACCCAGCTCATCGGCACGGGCTGGCGCTTCCACCAGGCCGGCAAGGATAACTGGCAGCCCGCCACGGTGCCCGGCTGCGTGCATACCGACCTACTGGCTACCAGGCAGATAGAAGACCCACTTTACCGCGACAACGAGCTGAAGCAGCAGTGGATTGGCAAGACCGACTGGGACTACGAAACCACGTTTGAGGTGACGCCGGCCCTGCTGCAGCGCCAGCACCTAGAGCTGGTGTTCAAGGGCCTCGACACCTACGCCGACGTGACGCTTAATGGCACTTCCCTGCTGCACACCGACAACATGTTTCGGGAGTGGCGGGCCGAAGCCAAGCCCCTGCTCAAGGCCGGCGCCAACCGCCTGCTGGTGCATTTCCGCTCGCCCCTGAACGAGGTGGCCGACTTGCCCAAGAAGTACGGCTATAACCTGTTCGCCATCAACGATGACCAGGCCATGGGCTACGTGGGCGACAAAGGCCCGGTATTGAGCCCCTACACCCGCAAGGCGCCCTACCACTACGGCTGGGACTGGGGGCCGCGTTTTATAGGCGCGGGCATCTGGCAGCCGGTGCAGCTCGAAGGCTGGGACACGGCCAAAATCACGGATTTTCACGTGGTGCAGCGCCAGCTGAGCGCCCAGGCGGCGCGCCTAGGGCTGGTAGTGGCGGTAGAGGGCGCCGCCACGGCCGGCGGCCCGGCCACGCTGGTGCTCGAAACCACCGGCCCCGATGGCCAGCCCGGTCCGCGCCTGGAGCAGGCCGTGACCCTGCAGCCGGGCCGCCACGAAGTAGCCGCCGACGTGCAGCTGCCTAGCCCCCAGCTGTGGTACCCGGCCGGCTACGGGGCGCAGCCGCTCTACACGTTCAGCGCCCGCCTGGTGCAGGGCGGCCAACCGCTCGATGCCGCCCGCACCCGCACCGGGCTGCGCACGCTGGCGCTGCGCCGCGAGAAGGATGCCTATGGCAAGTCGTTTGAGTTTGTGGTCAACGGCATTCCAATCTTTGCCAAGGGCGTGAACTGGATTCCGGCCGACATCTTTGAGACCCGCGTGACCCCTAGGCGCTACCACCAGCTGCTGCAAGCCGCCAAGGACTGCAACATGAACATGGTGCGCGTGTGGGGCGGCGGCATCTACGAAAACCAGTATTTCTACGATACCTGTGATGAGATGGGCCTGCTGGTGTGGCAGGACTTTTTGTTTGCCTGCTCGTTCTACCCCGGCAACCCCGAGTTTACCGACAACGTGCGGCAGGAGCTGACCTACCAGGTGCGCCGCCTGCGCGACCACCCCAGCATCGCCATCTGGGTGGGCAACAACGAAAACGAGGTGGCCTGGCAGCAGTGGGGCGTGCCCGAAAAAATGGGTTCGCACAAGCTCGAAGTGTGGAGCAACTACCTGAAGCTCTACCGCGACCTGATACCGGCCGTGCTCCAGGAAAACGACCCGAGCCGCCCCTACTGGTCGTCGAGCCCCTCGTCGGATTTTGAGGATATGGCCGGCTCGCAAACTACCGGCGACATGCACTACTGGGACGTGTGGGGCGGCACGGCCCCCATCTCGGACTACGAAAAGCAGGTGCCGCGCTTCATGAGCGAGTACGGCTTCCAGTCGTTTCCGGAGCTGAAATCGGTGCAGCAATTCACGGTGCCGGCCGACCAGGACATTGCCTCGCCCGTGATGAAGGAGCACCAGCGCAGCGCCGTGGGCAACCCACGCCTGCAGGAGTACCTGCTGCGCGACTACCGGGCGCCCAAGGATTTTGCCTCGTTTCTGTACGTGAGCCAGGTGCTGCAAGCCCAGGCTATTAAGCTGAGCGCCGAGCACCTGCGCCGCAGCCGGCCGCGCACCATGGGCTCGATGTACTGGCAGCTCGACGACTGCTGGGGCGTGGCTTCATGGTCGAGCATCGACTACTACGGGCGCTGGAAGGCCTTGCAGTACTACGCCCGGCGCTTTTACGCGCCGGTGCTGGTGAGCCCCCACGAGGAGGGCGATAACGTGCGGGTGTACGTGGTATCGGACCGCACCAGCGCCCTGCCGGCCAGCCTGCAGGTGCGCCTGCTCGGCCTGAGCGGCAAGGTGCTCTACCAGCAAGCCGTGCAGGTGCAGCTAGAGCCGCTGACCAGCAAGGTGTACCTCGATATTCCGAAGGCCAAGCTGCTGGGCGGCCACGACGCCAAAGGCGTAGTGCTGAGCTGCGCCGTGACGGCCGGCGGCCAGACGCTTTCCGCCAACACCACCTACTTTGCCCGGCCCAAGGATATGGCGCTGCCCAAGGCCAGCATTGCCGCCACCTGGCGGCGCGCCACCGACAGCACCTACCAGGTAACGCTGCGCAGCAAAACCCTGGCCCGCGAGGTCTGCCTATCGCTAACGCAGGGCGACGGCTTCTTTGAGGACAACTACTTCGACCTGCTGCCGGGCGAAACCAAGACGCTAACGTTCAAGAGCGAAGGCGCCACCTCGCTCGACGAGCTGCGCAAGCGCCTGTTGGTGCGCACGTTGGCCGAAGCGTTTTAGTGGCTGGTGAGAGGCCTCATTTAAGAATCAAGTTTTGATTTCGCTGAACACTGCGCTTCTTCTTGGCTACTTATGCGTCTATTTTTCAGTGCTTTGGTCTGGGTACTACTCGGCAGTTGCTTGCCGCTGCTCGCCCAGCCATCGGCCATGCCTATCCAGCTCAATCAGGTAGGCTTTTACCCACTGGCGCCCAAGCGGGCGGCAGTTACCGGCGCGGGCGGCCGCGCATTTTACCTAACCCGCGCCGGCCAGTCGGGGGCCGTATTTACCGGCCGGCTGGGCTTAGCCCGCCCCGATGCCCTAGGGCAGCAAACCGTGCGGCTGGCTGATTTTACGGCTTGCCACGATACGGGCACGTTCGTGCTGGTGGTGCCGGACGTGGGCAGTTCGGCTCCGTTTCGCATTCAGCCGCGGGTGCACGCGGGCCTGGCGCAGGCGGCGCTCAAGGGCTTCTACTACCAGCGGGCCTCGGTAGCGCTGCCGCCCGCCTACGCCGGCCCGTGGAGCCGGCCGGCCGGGCACCCCGACCGCCAGGTGCTGGTGCACCCCTCGGCGGCGGGGCCGGGCCGGCCGGCGGGCACGGTGCTAGCTTCGCCCGGCGGCTGGTACGATGCGGGCGACTATAATAAGTACGTCGTCAACTCGGGCATTACGCTGGGCACGCTGCTGGCGCTTTACGAAGACTTCCCCGCTGCCTGCGCGCAACTCAACGCGCACATTCCCGAAAGCGCCAACGCCCTGCCCGACGTGCTCGACGAAGTTCTCTACAACCTGCGCTGGCTGCTGACTATGCAGGACCCCGCCGACGGTGGCGTGTACCACAAGCTCACCAACGCCAGCTTCGACGGCATGGTGATGCCCAGCACCTGCACCACCCCGCGCTACGTGGTGGCGAAAAGCACGGCCGCCGCGCTCGATTTCGCGGCCGTCATGGCTCAGGCCAGCCGCGTGTTTCGGAGCTTCGCGGGCCAGACGCCGGGCCTGGCCGACTCGTGCCAGCAGGCAGCTACCCAGGCCTGGCAATGGGCCCGGCAGCACCCGGCCGTGTATTACGACCAAGCGGCCCTCAATCGGCAGTTCAGCCCTGCCATCAGCACCGGCGAGTACGGCGACCACGACCTGCGCGATGAGTGGCAGTGGGCCGCCACCGAGCTGGCCGCCACCACCCACCAGGCCAGCTACTACCAGGCCGCGCTGCCCGCCACCGGGCCCGGCCCAGCGCCGCTGCCCAGCTGGAGCCAGGTGCGCACGCTGGCCTACTACACCCTGGCCCGCCACCCCGAGGCCCTAGGGGCCCAGGGCCCGCCAGCGGCCCGGCAAGTACAACAGGTGCGGCAGGCGCTGTTGGCCCTGGCCGATAGCCTGCTGGCCGGCCAGGCGGGCAGCGCCTACGGCACCGCTATGGGCCACCAGGCCGCCGACTACACCTGGGGCAGCAACTCGGTAGCGGCCAACCAGGGCATTGCGCTGGTGCAAGCCTACCGCTTCACCGGGCAGGCGCGCTACCTGCACGCCGCCCTGGCCAACCTCGACTATCTGCTGGGTCGCAATGCCACGGGCTACTGCTTCGTGACGGGCGCGGGCAGCCACTCGCCCCAGCATCCGCACCACCGCCTTTCGGAGGCCGACGGGGTGGCCGCGCCCGTGCCCGGCCTGCTGGTGGGCGGCCCCAACCCCGGCCGCCAGGACAAGTGCGCCTACCCCTCGGCCCTGGCCCCACTGGCCTATTCCGATGCGGTATGCTCCTACGCCTCCAACGAGATAGCCATCAACTGGCAGGCGCCGCTGGTGTACCTGGCCGCCGCCCTGGAGGCCTGCCAGACCCAGGCCGGCTTCGTAGCTCCAGTCGGTCGATAGTAGCTGCTTAACCCTAGGCCTAGGCGCGGGCGCAGGCTGCTGCCTAGGCTAATTCGTCTTTCCGCTTTCTCACCACCCGCCACTACCCGTTATGAGCAAGAATACGGCCGCCGCTACGTGGCCTAAGCTACTACTAGCCAGCGCCCTGCTGGCGGGCACCGCCCCGCGGGCGCACGCGCAGGCCGAGCTGGCGCCCTGGGGCAACCTGCTGGGCCTGCGCGTGCAGGGGCAATTGCTGGAAGTGCCCACGAGCCTGCACGTGCGGCGAGAGGCCGATGGGCACTCGGAAGCTACCGCCCACGAGCGCCAGCGCCCCAGCTACACCCGCCAGGGCACCCAGCAGTTCGTGGTCACGCGCCTCGATAGCTTGGCCTTCCGCGAAACGGTGCAGGATACGGGCGTGGGCCAGGCCACCCTCACGGTGCAGCTTACCGCCGAGGCCGCCCGCCCGGCCCTAGGGGCATTTCTGAGCCTAGAGCTGCCGCCGTCTGCCTACGCCACGGGCACGGTGCAGTTTCTGGATAGCCAGGGCAAAGTACTGGCGACTAAGAGCCTAGCCAGCCTCGCGGGCGAGGTGCCCGCGGCTCGCCAGTTGCGCATAACCACCCCAACCCGCCAACTACTCCTTGGGTTTGCCGAGCCGACGCGGGTGCAGCTGCGCCCCGCGGCTGCCACCCAGCCGCCGGCCCTAGCCGTGCCGCTGCTGGTGGGCGCCGTGGCCAAGGGCCAAACCGCACAGCGCGTTATCACGCTGAAAGTGAGTGGTATAATAGACCGCGCGCCCATTCAGCTCACACTGGACCCGACGCGGCCGGGGCGGGCTTTCGCGGGCTTCGGCGGCAATTTTCGGCTGCAGAACCCCAGGGCCGACCCGGCGGTAATTGACTACTGCCTGCAACATATGCGCGTGGCTTACGGCCGCGTGGAAATGCCCTGGCAGCTCTGGCAGCCCGAGCTGGGCCAGGACCCTAGGGCGGCCGCCCGCCAGGGCCAGCTGGCCCCGCACGTGCGCGAGTCGCTGGAGATGGCGCAGCGCTTGGGCAAGCTCGGCATGCCAGTTATCGTGACGGCCTGGGCCGCGCCGCGCTGGGCCGTGGTGGGCGAGCAGGGCAACGGCACCGGGCCGGGGCCCGACGGCAAATGGGGCGCCCCACTCAAGCCGGCCAACCTGGCGGCCAGCTACCAATCCATCGCCGACTATCTGGTGTATTTGAAAGAGCAGTATGGCACCGAGGCCGACCTGTTTTCCTTCAACGAATCGGACCTAGGCATCAACATCCGCCAAACCGGGCAAGAGCACGCCGCCCTTATCAAGGCCCTAGGGGCAACTTTTGCCGCGCGGGGCCTCAAAACTAAGCTGCTGCTTGGCGACAACTCGGATGCCACCAGCTACGCCTTTATCGAGCCTGCCCTGCAGGATGCGGCCACCCGGCCCTACCTCGGGGCGGTGTCGTTTCACTCGTGGCGCGGCTGGGACGCTCCTACCCTGCAACGCTGGGCCGACGCGGCCACCCAGCTCCAGCTGCCGCTGCTGGTGGGCGAGGGCAGCATTGATGCGCAAGCCTGGGGCTACCCCGCCATTTTTGAAGAGCCCAGCTACGCCCTGCAGGAAATCGGCCTATATATGCGTCTGCTCAGCATCTGCCAGCCGCTCAGCATTTTGCAGTGGCAGCTTACCGCCGACTACTCGCCGCTGGCGGGCGGCGGCATCTTCGGCAACACTACTCCCCTGCACCCCACCCAGCGCTTCTGGAACCTGCAGCAACTGGCCGCCACCCCCAAAAACGTAGTGCACCTACCCCTGGCGGCCAACCAACCCAATGTAATCTGTGCGGCCCTTGGCAACCCCGCGACGGGCGTGTACGCGGTGCACGTGGTCAACAACGGCGCCACGCGGCCCGCCACGCTCACGGGCCTACCCGCCACCGTCAAAACCCTGCGCTGCTACGTCACCAACCAGCACTCCGCCCACCAGGCCAGCCAGCCGGTGCCGGTAATCAAGGGCCAGGCGCATTTTACGCTGCCCGCCACCAGCTACTTGACGCTGGTAAGCGACTAGCTGGCTATTCACAGTCGGTGAAAAAGACCGTCAGGCTGAGCTTGCCGAAGCAGCTCAATCGCTTCATCTGGGCTGTTCAACAATGCGGGAAAGATGCTCTGGCTGCGTTCAGCCTGACGGTCTGACGGCTTCCTAAACAGATTTATTTATCCCTTCCATTTTTAAAGCTCGTGAAGAAACTCTCCCTTTTGCTCGTTGGCCTTTGCGCTGCGCTGCAAGCCGCTGGCCAGGGCAACAACTACGCCCAGAACTACCACAAGTACGACAACCTGGCGCTGACGCCCCCGATGGGCTGGAACAGCTGGAACAAGTTTGCCTGCAACGTCGACGAGAAGCTAATTCGGGAGGTGGCCGACGCGCTCGTATCCTCGGGCCTGCGCGATGCCGGCTACGTCTACATCAATATCGACGACTGCTGGCACGGCGAGCGCGACGCGCAGGGCTTTATTCACCCCGATGCCAAGCGCTTTCCCTCGGGCATGAAGGCCCTGGCCGACTACGTGCACGGCAAGGGGCTGAAGTTCGGCATCTACTCCGATGCGGGCTCGCAAACCTGCGGCGGGCGGCCCGGCAGCCGGGGCTACGAGTTTCAGGATGCCCAGCAATACGCCAGCTGGGGTGTCGATTACCTCAAGTACGATTGGTGCAACACCGAGGGCCTCAAGGCCGAGGGTGCTTATAAAACCATCACGGCGGCCCTGCGCAAGGCCGGGCGGCCCACCGTGCTCAGCATCTGCGAGTGGGGCAACGACAAGCCCTGGGAGTGGGGCCCCGCCGTGGGCCACCTCTGGCGCACCACCGGCGACATCTACAACTGCTTCGACTGCACCAAGGACAACGGCAGCTGGAAAGCCTTCGGCACGATGCAAATCATGGACAAGCAGGAAAAGCTGCGCCAATACGCCGGCCCCGGCCACTGGAACGACCCCGACATGCTGGAAGTGGGCAACGGCATGACGGTCAACGAGGACCGCGCCCACTTCACCATGTGGTGCATGATGGCCGCCCCCCTTATCCTGGGCAACGACCTGCGCCAGATGAGCCCAGCCACCAAAGCCGCCTTAACTAATAAAGAAGTAGTTTCTGTAGACCAGGACCCCCTAGGGGTGCAGGGCTATCGCTACGCCGCCCACGACAGCCTCGAAACCTGGCTCAAGCCCCTGGCCGGCGGCAAGTGGGCCGTGGCCTTTCTCAACCGCGGCAAGCAGCCCCGGCCCGTACGCTTCGACTGGCAGGCCACGCCCATTACCGACGAGCTGTCGAAGGCCGAATTGAACGCGCGCCAAACCACCTACCGCCTGCGCAACCCCTGGGCCGGCAAGGACGTGGGCACCACCAAAAAGCCCTTCGCTGCCACCGTGCCCGCCCACGATGTAGTGCTGCTGGTGCTGAGCAAATAATTAACAGAAATACCCAACCTAGTAAAACCAACTAAGCTTGGCTTTAGTAAGTTGGGTATTTCTGTTTCTGTTTACAGCAGCTGCCGAAAAAACGGCTCTAACTCCTTAGCCATGAGGGCGTGGTCTTCCACGCTGGGGTGGCCGTTGCAGCCGTTGGCGCGGGCGGTTTGGTAGAAGTAGGTAGCCACGGGCCGGTCGGCCGGGTAGCTGGCATCCGTCTGCTGCTTAATGGCCGTGAGGCAGTGCTCTAGCAAGGTGCGGTTCTGGCCGCTGGCCATCGGGGTGCTTAGCAAGGCAATGCGGGCCCTAGGGTACTTGGCTTTCACCAGCCGCACAAACTGCCCATAGCTGTTAACGAAGCTGGCACTGTCGAAGAGCAGGCGCTGGCTTTTGCCGTCGCCATTACTCAAGTCATTAGTACCCAGCGCGATGCTTACCACCCTGGGCGCGTAGGCCGAAAAATCCCAGAGCGTGGGCGTAGTAGCCTGAAAGTCAACCTTCTCGTATACCTGGGGCATGGTGGGCCCGGCGCTGTTCCAGTTGCGATACGCGCCAATGCCGCTCACGCTGCTCAGCACGTAGTTGGCTTTGAGCGCCCGCGCCACCCTAGGGCCGTAGGCCAGGTAAGCATTGTGCTGGTCATGGTAGAGGCCCGTACCGCAGGGCACTTCCGAGGGGTCGGCTAGCGCGCCGCAGGTGATGCTGTTGCCAATAAACTCGATGAGCGGCGCCACTGGCACCGGCAGGGCTTTCACCTGCTGCCCCGTTATTTTTTGAATGGCAATGGGCCCGGTGTGCGCCTCGGTGGCTTTATAAACCCAGATGGTATGGTGGCCCGCGCGCGGGGCTGTCAGCACGAGCGGGGCTGCGCCCGCCACCCGAATGCGTTTCTGGTACACCCCGTCCAGCTCGTATTGCAAGTAGTTATGGTCTTGCTTACCGGGCAGCGTGGCATAAAGCTGGCACTCGGTGCCTTCAAAGCTGAACCCAAAATGCACCGCCGAACCAATTAACTCCAATTGCTGCGCTTTAGTGAGAATAGCCCGGCCGTAGGGCTTGAGGGCAGCTGCGGGCAGCCCATCGGCCGACTGGGCGCGGGCTAGTAGCGAGGTACTGCCAATGGCTAACAAACTAAAACCTAGGAGCCAGCAATTTTGCGGGAGTTTCATGGATGGCAAGTTAAGTAACTAGAGCAATTTCGAAATCAGTGCACGTGATAGCTACCGTGGCCAAACCAGTTTTGGGCAGCTTGGCTGCTAAGCTAGGCTGCTACGGCGCGCACGGCCAGCGTTAACACATCGCGGGTGCGCGCAGCGGCCGTGCGCAAGGTGGTTTTGAGCTTGCTGAAGGCTAATTCGACCAGCGTAAAATCGGGCAAGTAAGGGGGCAAAAATAGTAGGCGGGCCCCGCGCCTCCACCAGTTCGGCCCAGCCAGCTGCTTTGTGCACGCGCAGGTTGTCGAGCACCACCACGTCGCCAACTACTAGCGTGGGGCCGAGTATCTGCTCGAGGCAGCTGGCAAACCGGGCCGCGTTGCCCACCCTGCCTAGTTCCATCACCGCTTCTAAGCCTTGGGTAGTCAGAGCGGCGAGGAGCGTGACATTGGGGCTGTTGTGCAGGGGTAGAGCTTGGGCTACCGGCCGCCCAGGGCCCGGCCGTAGCGGAGCGTATAGGTCAGCTTAACGCTGGTTTCAGCTACGAAATTGAAGCGCGTAAAGTCTGCTGCTGGCACCGCCTCGAGCAAGGCTCCCCGTAACGCTTGCACGCAGCCGGCGCCCCGGCGCTCGGCGGCGTGCAGACTTTTTTGCGCCGCCAGTCCAGCGCTTATAACGCATTCTACCGGGCGGTGCGCCCTACCGTGGGGCCTCCTGCCGCCAGCAAGTGCTGGCGCAACTCGTCGAGCGTGGCATCTGATTGGGTTGCTACGCAGGTCAAGAGCGGGGGCGCGACCAGCTTCTGTAAGACGCTAATTTTGCCTCCGGCCGCGCCCCCGCTTGCCCCGTACCCTGCGGGGCCGACTCACGATTCGCCCACCTCAATAGTGCCTTGCAGCTCCACCGGCACGCGGCGCAACCCCACTAGGTAGCGGGCCATCGTACTCACCTGACTCAGGCCGGTCAAGCGAGCCGCATCACTGGCCGTCGACTCCAAGGCAAACAGGCGTAGCAGCTGCCGAAACTTGGCCTCTGGAGTTTTGGCGCACTTGTAGTAGCGGCTAATCGGCTGCGTGGCAAACGGTTGCAGACAATACTAACTCGTTTGCTTTATTAATCCCAACAAAAATGCCTTCTTGCTAGCAAGAAGGCATTTTTTGTTGGGTCACTTAGTGGCCCCAATTGGATTCGAACCAATGACCGGCTACTTAGAAGGTAGCTGCTCTATCCAGCTGAGCTATGGGGTCAAATCCAATTACTTATAGTCGGGGTGGCAGGATTCGAACCTACGACCTTCTGCTCCCAAAGCAGACGCGATACCGGGCTACGCTACACCCCGAAAAATTAATTATGAATTAAAAATCATGAATTAGAAATTGCAAGTAAACAATTCATAATTCAAACAAGCGGAGAAGGGGGTACTAGCCTCTTACCCATGAATAATCCGATTGATTGGGACAAAGGTACGCAACGCGGCGTACACCGGCAATTCCCAGTCAGCATATTACTGGGTAAGCACCGCATCTTCATGCGCACACGCACACTCCACGCCCCTCACCGACTGCCTAGCTGGCGGAAGCCATCGAGCACGGCGCGCTCCGTGGCCTCGGCTTCTAGGTGCACGTAAGTCATGGTGGAGCTCAGGTTGCCGTGGCCCAGTAGGTCGCGCATGGTATAGGGGGTCCACCTTCATCTTGGCCAGCAGCGCGCCGTAGGTGTGGCGGGCCGTGTGGGTAGAGGCAGCCTGCCACTTGGGCAAGCTGGCTTCGTGCTTGACGGGGCCCTTGTAGCGCACCCGCAGTAGGGGGCATCAATGCCCGCCTCGCGCAGCATCTGCTTGATGAGGGTACCCGTCTGCTGGCGCGAGATGACGGGCAGGGCCTGCCCGCTGGGCCAGTCGCGGTATTTATCGAGGATTTGCTGCAGCATCTCCACCATGGGAATCTGCACGGCCGCGCGTCTTCTGCTGGTCGAGGCTGATGTGGTTGACCTGACCACCAGCCTCGATGTGGGGCCTGAGCAGAGCTACCGTATCGGAGTAGCGCAGCCCGCACAGGCAGCGGGCCACAAGCACGTCCTTCTGGCGCGCTAAGCTAGGCTGCGAGGCCAGGGGGCCAGACGTGCAGCTGCTGCAATTCATCCTAGGTAAGATAACGCTTCTTAGCCTCGTGGGCAAAGCCGTTCTTGATAAACTTGGTGGGCAGCCCGGCGTGGGCCACTAGGTTGCGCAGCATATTGAGATGCTGGTGGATGGTGTTTTTGAACAGGGGCGTGTCGCGCACCAGAAAGGTGGTGTAGCGCTTGGCCCACTGCTCGTCCACGCGGGCGGGCGTAACTAGGGGGTCGAATTTTTCTATCTAGTCCACATACTGCTTGCTGCGCGTTAGGTAGGCCTTGGCCAGGTAGGCGCTGTTGTCGGCCTGCCAGGCGGCGAGCACTTGGCGCATGGGCTGCTGGGTGAGCAGCAAGGCGCTGAGGTCGGAGGCGGCTGGCACGGAAACCAAGGGCGCCTTGGCAGAGGGCCTAGGGGCCCGGCCAGTTAGGACCGTAACGGCGGCCTTGAGCAGGGGCGCGAGCGCGGCGTTGCGAAGCTGGCCCTCATCCTGCAGGCGGCGGCAGGCCTTGGCGGCCGCCAGGCGCAGCTCGTCGAGCTTCTCGTTAATCGTGCGCGGGCCGTCGGCGCCTTTGAGCGCATGCGGGGCCTTGGTGCTGAAGTAGGCTGGGTGCAGGCTGTAGCCCGTGGCCTGGCGCACGGCTCCCTCACCCCGACGCTGAGGTAGACGAGGCGTTGACCATTAGCGGTCGCTTTGCTGTGCAGGTAGAAGCGAATCTTGGGCTCGGGCATGACGGGCAGCTCGTGGAATAGCCTGCCAAGTTAGCACCGGGTGCTAGTAGTGTTAGCCAACAAAACCCTGCCGGGGAGGGCAGGGCCAGCAGCGCTTAGGGACGGCCCCGAGCTACTAGTTGTCCATCGCTGCGCACCCACAAGGAGTACGAGCGCGGGGGCTGGCGCGGCGCCCGCCGGTCGAACAAGATCAGGTAGAGAATAGCTAGTAGCGGCCCTAGCGACACGGACATAACCAGGCGCAGGTGCCAGTACTGACTCAGACTTAGGCCGCAGTGCAGGGCGCATTCTTTGAGCAGGTGGTCCATACGGCTACTACACGCGGGCGGAGCATTTCGTGCCCTCCTGCTTTCCACCTACGGACGGTAGCCAGCAGCGCCTACAGGAACTGCTGCATGGCCGCTAGCACCTCCCGCGGAGCGCTCATGTGCGGGCAATGCCCACTGGTGGCGAGCAGCACGAGCGTAGCCTGGGGAAGGTGCGCCAGCCAGTACGTATTCACCTCGCTGGGTACGGCCACGTCCTCGGCCGACTGCAGCAGCAGGATGGGCAGCCGCGCCTGCGGCAGGGCGGCGCGGTGGTCATCGAAGAAGGTAAAGCGCACGACCTGCTTGGCGATGGTGGAATCGGACTCGCAGAAATAACCGGCCAGCTCGTGGCCTAGGGAAGTATGTGACTCAGACCCCATCATGAGGATGGCAAACAGGTTGGCCCAGTTGCGATAGTTAATATCCATCTCCCCTATCAAGGCCAGCAGATCCGCCCGCTCAAAGCCGCCGTAGTACCCCATTTCGTTCAGGTAGCAGGGCGAGGCAGCCAGCAGGATGGCCTTGGCAAAATAACGCGGGGCCTGAATGGCGGCCAGCAGGGCCACGGTCGTCCCCAGCGAGTGCCCCACGACCACCACCTGCTGCAAGTCCAGGGCCTCGCAGATTTCCAGCAAGTCCTGCACCAACCCCTGGACGGTGGCGTACTTCTGCGGGTCGTACGCCGCTGGGTCGGCCTGGCCGGTCCCGATTTGGTCGTAGAGCACCAGGCGGTAATGGGTCGCTAGCTTGGGGGTCAGGTAATTCCACACCTGCTGGTTGCAATTGAAGCCGTTGCAGAACAGCAGGGTTTGCGGGCCCTGCCCGACCACGCGCACATTGTTGCGCTTACACGCGGCTTGCGCGGCGGGCGAGCGCAGCAGCGAATCTGGGGAAGAAGGGAAAGCCGGATTCATAGTACTTTAAAAGGGTAGGATAGCAACTAAATTAGTTAATCACATGACACGTAATCAACTATAAATTACTACTTAACTTTTAAATTACCTGAACTTATCAGTACCAGTCAGCCGGCGGCGGCTACGAGCGGACGGTCACAAAAAATCCCCAACTCCGAAAAGATGGGGATTACCTGCGCTGCTGACTGGTGGCAACGCCCGGGGTTGTGCGTTACACCCGCAAGCAGGTGAGTTACTAAGGCAGTGGCTTGGCCTTATACGCTCATCGGCCGTTCTAGACGGCGGCCCGGGCAACCCCGCCTAAAGCTTAGCGGTTAGCGCGTGGGGTTTTTAAAACTCTCGTTGGACTGGCGCTGCTGCGCGGGGGTAGGCTGGGTGGTAGCGTTGCCCGCCCGCTGCGCCTCAACTGGTTCTTTAGGCAAGCACAAGGCGATAAGCGCGGCAATGGCGGCTAGGGCCAGTAAAAGCCAAAGGCCACCTTTTTTAAGGCGCTTGACAGTGGGACCCCGGGAATCGTCGCGAGGTAGCTGGGGGGTAGTTGGCTGCATACGGACGATGATAAGGTGCACCCAAAGTACGGGGCGGTGACGTAGTTGTTGTGGGCAGCACGGAAAAGCCCCGACCGGTTGGTCAGGGCTTTTTACTTGTCGAAGCATCGCTACTGATGGCCCACGCTACCCGCTGAAACAGGTAGGGTAGGGTTACTGAGAGCAGCCCTTGCGGTCTTTTAACTGAGCAGCTAGGCGAAAATACCGTCGCGCCGCTCGCGCAGCCAGTGGCAAGCGTCCTCGCGGTCTTGGAAGATTTGCAGCTCAAACGGTACGCGCACGCGTGCAGCGCTGGTGCAGATATCGTGGTGCGAGTCAGCCGGCACCACGTGGGCCACGTAGCGCAGGCCCAGTCGCTCGGCGACCGGCACCCAAACATGCAGCAGCCAGTCCAGGCTCTTAAACCAGGGGCCCGTCAGCTGCGAGTTATCGTTGTATAAGTAGTGGCAGGGGTACTGCAGGGCCTTGGCCAGATAGGCCTCGGCCCCGCGCATCGCCTCGGCTTGGTCTACGTACCCCCGCCACACTGTCCGGAGCCAGTGTTCGTGTTCGTCGTAAGATAAAACGCACGTACTATGGTCGCGCGCGTCCGTGTTCAGGTTCAGTAACATAGTCACTCGGCACTGGCTAGGTTAGTATCAGATGCGGGAGGACAAACCTACGCCTATTACGGTGCTGCTTTGTACGTAATTACCTGTAGGCATTACGCGATTTTGAGTCAGGAATTACGTAATTTAATGCCCGAGTGCTGGGCTGCTGGAGGACTGCCGCCACTAGGTGCGGCGGCCGGCATGGTAGGGAAAAGACTACAGGTATAAATACGTAGGTGCAGGCTTTGGCTAATTCGGTGTTTTAATTGATTTAAATCCGTTTTAGTGCGGTCATGGGGGTGCGGGCCAGCGAGGAACTTTGCAGCGTTCAATATTCCTCTTCCTGCTATGACGCACAACTCTTCCTACGGGCCCGCCGCTCAAACCCCGGCCCAGCGCGCCGAAGTACTCGCCCGCATGCAGCAGGCTTTGCCCCGCCTGGGCAAGCAGCTCTCCCCCTACGTGCAACAGTTGCACGCCCGCTACCTAGCCGGCGAGCTTACCTGGCTGCAGGTATGCCTGACCCTGGGCATTGAGCCCAAAGGCTACTGCGCCCCTGTGGGGTAGCTCCCGCCCGATTAAAGCCCAGCGTCGGCCCCCCATACCGGCTGTTGGCACCACGAAAAAGCCCTGACCTCACCGGTTGGGGCTTTTATTTTGCTCCCGCGGGGTGAGCTGTTTGGGCGTTGTCCACGGTGCCCTGGCAGGGAAGCAGGAGGCTACCGGCCCGAGCGGTAGTCCAGGGTGCCGTCTTTTCGGGGTAGGGCGGGGTAGAGCTGGTGCTCGTAGTAGCAGTCCCAGTAGTCGCTATCGAGGCGGTACACGGCCACTTCCTGCGGCCGGCCGGTGATACTGGGCACTACCTGCTTGCCGCGCCAGGTGACGCGCTGCATCGGGGCGCCTTGGGTCAGCTGCACGAAGCTGCCGATGACGAACTGAAAGAAGGGCCGCTCCCGCATGGGGCAAAGAAAAGCCCTGCGGGGGAAGCGAGGCTTTTCTTTGCGCAACTTCACTGAATACCATGCCACTGAAGGAGTACAGCTACGGAGTGCGGTTGCCGGAGTGGTAAACCTATGCCGGCACGTCCTTATCGAAGCTCAATTTTGCTCAGGGCCAGGTAATAGCTCGTGACGTCGCCGGACGTACTGGCCGTTGTCTTCTGCCAATAAGAGCCGCTGAAGACGACTCGCTGGCCAACGGTGCGCAAGCTGCTGGGCAGCGAATCGCATAGGAATCCGGCATCTACTGCGCCAGTAGTCAGGCCCACCTCCCGCGGCGCGATGATAAGGTACTGCCCTTGGCTCTGGTCATAGGCGATGGTGCCTTGCCTGTCCAATACAGACTTGACTAGTGACCCAGCGTTAGCACATCGTGGACTAGCTGGTGCAGGCGCCTCGTCGCCGTGCCGACAACTGCTTAGCATACCTATTAGCAAGCTCATGGCCAAGGCAACCCAGTGAAAGCGCATCATCCTGTTTAACGTGGTAAGTGTCCGTTTGCAGGTTGACCAGCGCACGCACCGAATGGTTGCTTTTTAGAAATAGGGAGCAATAAAAAGCCCCGCGGGGGAGGCGGGGCTTATGACTACTAACCGAGCTCCTTGGGCCTAGTGGATGCAGAGCTTGCCAGCCTATTAAGGGGTACGGCGCCGCAATAGATAGCGTATTTCAGAGTCGACGTAGCCGCTGCTTGAACTCCGCACCTAGGTTTGCACCGGGGTGACCGCGAAGAGCTCCCACCGATGCCGACTCAGGTAATTGAGGATGTCAATAACGGAGCTTGATTGGCTGATGTTTTAGGCCATTTCCGCCATCTTCGGGTCGGCTACCGCATTAGGTGCCCCTTGGCCATAATCGAGGCGTACTATATCGGGGTGATTGAAATAGGTTTCTCTCACAGCCAGAGCAGATTTGGAGTCAGTGTACATAGTAGCCACAATGGTCAAACCAGTTCCGGGCATCCTCGGCCGTTATCCAAGCCAGTGCGGCTAGCAGCGCACTCGTTAGTGCCTCGCGGGTGCGAGCGGCCGCCGAACGCAGGTGCGTTCTGAGTTTGCTGAAAGCTAGCTCAATCGGGGTGAAGTCCGGCGAATAAGGCGGCAGATACAGCAGCCGTGTCCCACGGGCTTGCACCAACTTAGCCAACCCAGCCGCTTTGTGAACGCGCTGGTTGTCAAGTACCACCTCGTCACCCGGCTGCAAACCCGGCCCGAGCACGTGTTCCAGGTACACGGCAAAGCTGGCCGTGTTGATAGCCTCGTCCAGTTCCATGACCGCTTCCACTCCCTGGGCCGAGAGGGCAGCCACCACCGTCACGTTCGGCCCGTTGTGCAGGGGCACGGCTGCGTCCACGCGCTGCCCGCCTGGGGCGCGGCCGTAGCGGCGGGTATAGGTCAACATTGGTTTCGTCCGCGAACTCGAACCTTGTAACGTCTTCATGTTAAAGGGCTTCGACAAACTCCTGGCGCAGCCCCCTCACGCGCCGGGTGTCGCGCTCGGCCGCGTGCAGGCTCTTTTTTGCGCCGCAGGTCCAACGCTTGCAGCGTGTGGCAGAGCACGGTCGGGCCGGCGGCCGAACTGCCGGCGGCCACCAACTGCTGGCCCAACTCAGCCAGGGTGGCATCGGCCTGGGCTGCCACGTAGGTTGCTAGGCGCTGGCGGTTAACTTCTTGCGGATGTGGGGCAGGGCCACCGAGATGGGGCAGGGCCGCGACCGACCCGCTGGCACGCTGGCGCTTCAATAGTTTATTGACGAAGGAAACCGATACGGCGAAACGACTGGCTACCTGTTCGATGGTGAACTGGCCGCTGGCACAGGCCGTCGCGACGCGCTGGCGTAAGTCATTCGAGTATGCTTGCGTAGCACAATCTACCCTAAAAAAACCTATACATTGACTCCAAATCGGCTCTAGGCCTAGTGGATAAGGCGCTGGAAAACCTAACAGCTCAACAGGCCGCTGCCGTAACCGCCTCTTACAAGCAAATCGGGGTACAAGAGGCGCTCCTAAAAAGCTACAAGGAGCTAGGGGCGGTTGCTGAGCGTAGCGGCTTGCAGGAAAATGAATACAGCAAGCTGCGCGAGCAAGTACAGCGTCAATTCAATACCACCGATGTAGCCCTCATTGCCGAGCGTATCGCGGCCCGTAAGGCAGAAACAGAGATTAATAAAGAAGAGCTAAAGCGCAATCTTGACCTCTTCACGCAGGCCCAGGATGAGGCCGCTCGGCGCGTGGCAGGTCTGCGCGGTGGCCTTGCTGACACACCCAAAAATGCGGCTGGCATTGCCAGTACTACGGCGGGCCAGCAGTTGGTAGAAAAGCTAGCCGTGGCGGAAAAATACTGGCCGAAGCGCAGCGCCAACGGGCGCAGTATGCCGAGGCGCTGGCTAAATTCCAGACCAAGGCCAACGAGGCCGCAAAGAATGGAACTGACGCCGATGAAAAAGCCGAAGTAGCCGAGCAGCAGCTTGACCGGGCGGCCCAGGAGCGGGCCAAAAACCGCGTGGCGGCGTTGCAGGATGAGCTAGCAGCTAACCAGCAGCGCATCGCCGCGGCCCGCGCCTACCAGACCGAGCAGGGCAAGCGCTACAGCGACCGCCAGATTAGTTCGCAGGTGCTGGCCAAGCGCATAGGCGGCAGCGAGGAGCTCATTACCCAGGCCGAGCGCGACGGGGCGGCCATCTGCATCCAGCTCGTGCGGACCGATTCGGCCGAGCGGCTGGTGGCGGCTGAGAACGACCACGTGTGCCAGAGTGATAAAGAGAAGATTTCCGAGGCCGGGCTCGCCGACATCCAGGGCCAGTACGCAGCGCGTCGGGCGGATATTTTCCGCAAGGAAGCTGTAGCGATTGAAAAATTTCAGGCCGACTTGCGCGACAAGTTGGCCGTGCAGCCACTGGAGTTTAAAGTGCCGAAGCTCGATGAGAGCAAATACTTCGAAGACCTAGGGCGCAAGAATCTGCTCACCTACCAGCGTCGGGCGCAGGACATACAAGCGGGGCAGTCAGCGGCCGATGATGTAAATCTGCAGTCACTTGTTCTCGGCGAAATTACCCAGAAGGAGTACCTCAAACGGCGGCGCGAAAATCGGCGCACTGCCGACTAGGCGGAGGTGCGGGCTGCTGGCTTATTTCACAAAGACACCCGAGCTGCGCAGCGTTAGACCAACGAAAATTTACTCAAAGACAAGGAAGAGGATACGCAGAAGCTGCTCGCCACCATTGACAAGGTTGGGCACTACACGCAATTCGCTGAGCAGAGCTTCTACCAGATTAAGGGCAATCTCATTGACAAGCAGATTCAGGATAAAAATGCGGCTTACGAGAACGAGATTAAGGCAGCTGGCAACAACGTCGAATTAAAAGAGAAGATTGAGAAGGACCACCAAAAGCGACTTGCCAAGCTCAATTATGACAAGGCAAAGGCCGAACGCGATGCAGGCTTGTATAGCATAGCCATTCAAACGGCTGTGGCTATGGCAAAATTCTACGCTATCTCACCCGAAACTTTCGGCCTACTCTATTCAGCCATCGCACTTGCTCAAGGGTTGGTTGAGGCCGCCGTGGTACTGAGCAAGCCGCTGCCTCAGTACTTCACAGGCCGCACAGGTGACCCCGCCGAAAAGGCGATTGTGAGTGACCGCGGGGCCGCCCAGCAGCAGGCGGCAGTAGTGCAAGCTCAGCGCGCCGATATTCAGGCGTTACGTTCCGATATTCAACAAGTGTGGCGGGCTATTCAAGAACAAGAGTACTACCGCCTCAATGAGCACGACGACATGGTGCGACGCTCGCATAAGGCGCAGGGCTATCAAGATAAAATCAACAAGCGCTACCGGTCCAATGCCAAGGGATAAAAGGAAGCTTTTGGCGGTTCATTTATACAGGACGCGCACACTAACGCGCACACCGCATTAAAAAACCCCCTTAGGATGCACCTAAGAGGGTTTCAGCGGAGAAGGGGGGATTCGAACCCCCGGTAGCCTTTAGAGCTACGGCAGTTTAGCAAACTACTGGTTTCAGCCACTCACCCACTTCTCCAAGAGTGGATTTGCTACGGCCTAATTGACCTTAGCGGCTGCAAATATACGGCGAGGAGCGGAATGTCGGCGTGCGGAGCGCGACAAAGTTTTCGGCCTTTCCCAAGGCCCTGATTGCCAGCCGCCGCCCTGGCCGCGCCGGGCCCTAGGGTGCTCGCCGGGGTTGCAGCCGGGCCGGAAACCTAGCTTTGTGCTGGGCGGCCGCGCCTCATTTCTGTAACTTACCTAACACTACTTGCCAACTACCGCGTGATTTCCTGGGCTTATCCTGATTTTTGGCCGGCGGCGCTGGGCCTAGGGCTGCTGTTACTGCTGCTGGGGCTGCAAGTGGCGCGCACCCGGCGGCTGGGGCGGCGGCTGGGCCTGGGTGCGGGCCGCCTGGCCTGGAAGCTGCCGCTGCGCCTGGGGGCCGGGGGCTTGCTACTGCTGGCCTGGCTGGGGCCGGCGCTGGGTGTGCGCCAGCAGGTCATTCGCACCAGCGGGCAGGATGTGTGGCTGCTGGTTGACGTGTCGCGCTCGATGGATGCGGCCGACGTGGCCCCCACGCGCCTGCTGCGCACCCAGGCCGCCCTGGCCGAGCTGGCGGCTGCCTTCCCGGCCGACCGGCTGGGGCTGATGGTGTTTGGCGCCGAGGCCTTTGTGCAGTGCCCCCTTACCTACGACCAGCCCGCTTTGCAAACGTTTATCAACACGCTCAGCACTAGGCTGGTGCCACCCGGCCCCACTACCCTGCGTGCGCCCCTCGAGCTACTGCTGGCGCGCCTGGGCACGGCCACCCCCGGCGCGGCGCCCCGCGCCGCAGCCGCCGTGCTGCTGAGCGACGGCGAGGACTTTGGCGAGAACCTGGAGCCGGTGCTGCAAGCTCTAGGGCGCACTGGGGCCCGGCTATACACTGTGGGCGTGGGCACCGCCCAGGGCGCCCCGGTGCCGGCGCCCGGCAACAAAACAGCGTTGCTCGACGCCAAGGGCCGGCCCGTAATTACCCGCCTGGGCGAGGCGCCGCTGCTGCAGGTAGCCGCCCAAACCGGTGGCCAATACGTGGCGCTCAACAACCGTGAAAACGGCCTGCCCGCCCTGCTGGCCGACTTGCGCACCCTGCCCCCGGCCGCCACTGCGGCCGCCACCCGCACCGTAGCCGTGGCCGACAACCGCTACCGCTACCCGCTGGGCTTAGCCTTAACGCTACTGCTGCTCGACGGCTTGCTAACCGTGCGCGTGCTGCGCCTCGACTCATGAAAACCTGGCTGCTAACCCTGCTGCTAAGCCTAGGGCTGCCCGGCTGGCGCTGGCTGCTGCGCGTGCGCGAGCACAACGCGGCGCAAACCCAGGGCCAGGCCGCCGCTGCCCGCGGCCAGGCCGCCGAAGCAGCCTATTACTTTGGGCAGGCCGTGGCGCTGGCGAGCCGCAGCGGCCCCACCCCGGCCCTGCTGCTAAGCCAAGCCCAGGCGCAGGCCCAGGCGGGCCAGCTGCCCCAGGCCCGCGCCACTTACGCCCGCCTGCTAGGCCCGGCCGTGCCGCCCACCCTAGGCAGCGCGGCGCGGCAGCAACTGGCCGTGCTGCTAGCCCGGCAGGGGCAGGCGGCCCAGGCTACGGGCCTGCTGCGCCAAGCCATCCGGCTGAATCCGAGCAACCTGGCGGCGCGCTACGACTACGAAGTACTGACCCGCTACCTGGCCGGGCAGCGGCCGCCCACCCCGCCGCCCGCCGATTCGCCGGCTTCTCCTCCTGTGCCCAAGCCACCCAGCAACCAACCCGACTCGGCGCAGGGCGGCAAAGCGCCTAGCCGGCAGCCCGCCAGCCAGCCCGGCGCCGCGCCCAACGCCACCCGCCCCGAAGCGGCCAGCGGTGGCCCTACTACTGCTCCTCAGCCGTCCTCCCAGGGCCAACCCGACCGCCAGCAGCCCGCGCCAGGTGGCGAAAGCGGCGCCAATGGGGGCTTCCGGCCGGGCAGCGGCCCCGAGCGGCCCCTGCCCACCGGCCGCACTGGTGGCGCGCAGCGGGGCCTAGGCCCTGGCTCCGCCAACACGGCTGGCCGCAGTGCCGGCGCTGGCACCGATGACGCCACCGACGCCGACGCGCAGCTACAAACCCAGCGCGAGCGGCTGAAAGCCATGAACTTGTCGCCCGCCCAGGCCCAGCAGCTGCTGGAGGCGCTGCGTGCCAGCGAGCAGCAATACCTGCAGCAGCGGCCCAGGGAGCGGCAGGGAGCGGCGCCGGCCCCGGGCACGCCCACCTGGTAGGGCCAGGCCGGATGCGGCTAGTTGGCCGGCTTGGCACAGCATGGGCCTAGGGGCGTACTTTTGCGTTGGCAAACGAGCGTTCGTTAGCTTACCATTCTCCTCACATTCTAGCCTGGGCTACCGCTTGGTTTCAACTGGTAACGGCTTCTCTCCCACCCCTGGTATATGCAAGTAAAAGAAGTAGTTATCGTGGCGGCCGTGCGCACGCCGATTGGCTCGTTTGGCGGCGCGCTGGCCTCGCTCTCGGCCGTGGAGCTGGGCGCCGTAGCCCTCAAGGGCGCGCTCGACAAGGCGGGCGTAGCTCCGGCCGAGGTGCAGCAAGTGATTATGGGCAACGTGATTTCGGCCAACCTGGGCCAGGCGCCGGCCCGGCAGGCGGCCCGCCAAGCCGGCTTGCCCGATACCGTGGAGTGCACCCTCGTAAATAAGGTGTGCGCCTCGGGCGCGAAGGCCATTATGCTGGCGGCCCAGGCCATTATGCTGGGGCAGGCCGACGTGGTGCTGGCCGGCGGCATGGAGAGCATGAGCAACGTGCCCTACTACCTCGACAAAGCCCGCTTCGGCGCCAAGTACGGCAATGGCCAAATGATTGACGGCCTGCTGAAAGACGGCCTCTGGGACCCTTACGGCGACTTTGCCATGGGCAACATTGCCGATGCTACGGCCAAGCACTACGGCATTACGCGCGAGGAGCAGGATGCCTTTGCCAAGCAGAGCTACGAGCGCAGTGCCGCCGCCGCCCAGGCCGGCAAGAAAAAGGACGAGCTAGTGCCCGTAACGGTATTGGTGCGCGGCAAGGAAACCGTGGTGAGCGACGACGAAGAGTACACCAAGGTGCAGTTCGACAAGATGCTGACCCTCAAGCCAAGCTTCGGCAAAGAAGGCACCGTGACGGCCGCCAACGCCTCGACCCTCAACGACGGGGCCGCCGCCGTGCTGCTGATGAGCCGCGAAAAAGCCGAGGCCCTAGGGGTGAAGCCGCTGGCCCTGGTGCGCGGCTTTGCCGATGCCGAGCAGGCGCCGGAGTGGTTCACGACCACGCCCGCGCTGGCCATTCCGAAGGCGCTGAAACACGCCGGCCTGGAAGCTAAGGACGTTGACTTCTACGAGATTAACGAAGCATTCTCGGTGGTGTCGCTGGCGAACAACCGGCTGCTAGAATTGGACAACGACAAGGTAAATGTGTACGGCGGGGCCGTGAGCCTGGGCCACCCCCTAGGGGCCTCGGGCGCCCGCATCGTGACCACGCTGCTGGCCGTGCTCGAAAACGAGGGCGGCACCATCGGCGTGGCAGGCATCTGCAACGGCGGCGGCGGGGCCAGCTCCATCGTGCTGGAGAAGCTCTAAATCACTGATTTCACGGATTTTGTGAACGATTTGGAAGGCTGCCCTGGTGGGCAGCCTTTTTTTATGGATGGTGAGGCTGATGCGGGGTTGCGACTGGGGCCAGTTAGTCGGCTGGGGATGCCCTAGGGGTATACTAGGGGGCATAGTATCCCTAATTGGTACCAGGCACTAAGCGAACTAGACCTAAAAATTGTCCACAAAATTCGTGGAATTCGCAAAAATCTGCGAAATCCGTGATTACTTGCGCCTTCACTCACCTTACTGTTCTGCGCATGAGACGGACACCAACCTACTTGCCTCTGCTGGCGGCGGGCTTGCTGCTAGGGGCTTGCAGCCGCCCCACCACTACCGGCACGGCCGCCGCCACGGCGCCGCCCGCCAGCACGACTACTGCGGCGCCGGCCGCGCCGGCGCCGGCTTTTGCCATTCCGGTGGAGTACTACACCCTGCCCAACGGGCTGCGGGTGGTGCTCTCGCCCGACCACACGGCGCCCACGGCCACGGTGGCAGTGTACTACAACGTAGGCTTTCGCAACGAGCCGCGCGACCGCACGGGCTACGCGCATCTGTTTGAGCACCTGATGTTTCAGGGCTCGCAAAACCTGGGCAAGATGGA
Organism: Janthinobacterium lividum; assembly: GCA_050954355.1. Lineage (GTDB taxonomy): Bacteria > Bacteroidota > Bacteroidia > Cytophagales > Hymenobacteraceae > Hymenobacter. The sequence goes on along the minus strand of JBPBPH010000070.1, from coordinate 109,090 downwards.
GTTTATCAGCTTGGTGCAGAAAAACGGCGGGGTGATGAATGGCTCGACGCGCTTCGACTTCACCAATTATTTTGAGACGGTTCCCTCCAATAAGCTCGAAACCATGCTGTGGGCCGAGGCCGACCGCATGCGCGGCACCGCCCTCACCACCGCCAGCCTGGCCAACCAGCAGGGCGTGGTGAAGAGCGAGGTGCGCGTAAACGTGCTCAACCAGCCCTACGGCGGCTTTCCGTGGCTCGATATGCCCCAGAAAGCCAACAAGAACTGGAACAACGCCCACAACTTTTACGGCGACCTGGCCGACCTCGACGCGGCTACCCTGCAGGATGCCCTAGGGTTCTTCAAGACCTACTACACCCCTAGCAACGCGGCGCTGGCCGTGGTGGGCGACTTTGAGCCGGCTGAGGCCAAGAGATTGGTAGAGAAGTACTTTGCTAACATCACGAGCGCCCCCCGGCCCACCAAGCCCGACCTGACGGAGCCGCGCCAGGAGCAGGAGCAGCGCTTTACGAAGGATGACAAGCTGGCAGGCAAGCCCGCCCTGGCCTTTGCCTACCACATGCCCGAGCGCAACACGCCCGAGTACTACGCCCTGATACTACTCGACCAGCTGCTGCTGCAAGGCAAAGACAGCCGCCTCTACCAGGCGCTGGTGCAGAAGCGCGGCTACACCGACGACGTGAGCGGCGGCATCAACTACCTGGGCAACGCCTACAACTACAGCGGCCCCATGCTGTGGATGGGCAACCTGACGTACGACAACTCGGTGAGCGCCGACTCGGTGCTGGGCGCTGTAAACCAAACGATTGGGCGCTTGCAGCAGCAGGGCGTGAGCCAGGCCGACCTCGACCTGGCGCTGGTGAAGCTGCGCAGCTCGCTCTACGACAACTTGCAGAGCGGCGTGGGCCGGGCCGATTTGCTGGCCGCCTTTGCCTTGTTCGACAACGACCCCAACCGCATCAACACCCTGGAGGCGGAATTTCGGAAGGTGACGCCGGCCATTATGCAGCAAACCGTGCGCGACTACCTGCGGCCCAGCAATCGCACTATCCTCATCGTTAACCCGCTGGCTAAAAGCTGATTCGCTATGAAAACTTTTGTTTTGACTGCTTGCGGCCTGGCCTTGTCGGCCGCCCTCGCCCTACCGGCCGCCGCCCAGCGCAGGTCCAGCCCAGGTCCAGTCCCCCAGCGCAAGTTGGCGCCCGCAGTAACCGCCCATCCTACGGAGCCGGTTGCGCCCAAAGAAACACCCCCGGCGGGCGGCCCGGCCCGCGATTTTCAGCTGCCGGCCCGCACCGATTTTACCCTCAGCAACGGGCTGCTGACCCGGCTGGTGCCCTACGGCGACATACCCAAAGTGAACATTCTGGTGGCCGTGCGGGCGGCCAAGGTGAACGAGGCCGCCGGGCAAGACGGCGTGAGCACCTTGCTGGCCAAGCTGTTGCAAGAGGGCACTACCAGCCGCGCGGCCGCCGCCGTGGCCGAGCAGGCGGCCCGCATGGGCGGCTCGCTCTACGTGGGCGCCGGCAACGACGAAACCCGCATCTATGCCGACTGCCTGAGCGAGTACGCGCCGGCCATGCTGGCGCTGCTGGCCGACGTGGTGCAGCACCCGGCCCTGCCCGCGGCCGAGCTGCCGCGCCTCAAAACCGACCTCAAGCGCCAGTACAACCTGCAGCGCGGCCAGCCCGGCACCCAGGCCGAGCAAAAGCTCCTAGGGTCGCTATACCCCGGCCAGGCCTACGGCCGCCCGCTGCCCACTGACGCCCAAGTAGATGCGCTTACCAGCGAGCAGGCGCGGGCGTTTTACCAGGCCGAGTTTGGGGCGCAGCGCACGGCCATCTTCATCGCGGGCAAGTTTGACCCCGCCGCGGCGCGCCAGGCCGTAGAAGCCAACTGGACCAGCTGGCCCACCGGCCCGGCCCCGCGCTTGGTGGTGGCCAAGCCCGCCACCCAGGCCACGCTGCTCACCCAAGACCGCCCCGACGCGCCCCAATCGACGCTGATGCTGGGCCTGCCCGTGGCCGACCCCACCAGCCCCGACTACACTGCCCTGCGCGTAACCAACTCGCTGCTAGGGGGTTCGTTTGGCTCTAGGGTCACGCGCAACATCCGCGAGGACAAGGGCTACACCTACTCGCCCTACAGCTACCTCGACGCCGACTACCACACCGCCCTGTGGGTGCAGGCCGCCGACGTAACCACCAAGGACACGTATAACTCGCTGAAGGAGATAGTAAACGAGATTGAGCGGCTGCAAAAAACGCCGCCCACTGCCGATGAGCTGCGCGGCATTCAGAACTACGAGGTGGGCACGTTCGTGCTGCGCAACTCCTCGCCGGGCGGCATCGTGAGCCAGCTCGACGGCATGCACCTGCAGGGCCAGCCCGATACCTACCTCACCGAGCAGGTGCAGCGCCTCAACGCCGTGACGCCCGAGCAGGTGAGCGCCCTCACGCGCAAGTACATCCGCCCCGAGGCCCTGACGACCGTGGTAGTGGGCGACCAGAAAGTAATCGCGCCGCAGCTCAAGCAGTACCAGGCCATGCAGAAAAAGGCGCTATAACGGCCCTAGGGGTACTAATACAGCAAAAGGCTGGTCATGCCTACCTGGCGTCCGCTTGTTGAAGCATCTCTCCCAAACATCACCCAAACGACGCAAGAGAGATGCTTCGGCTACGCGGACGCCAGATGAGCATGACCGGCCTTTTTTAGTTGCCCAAACAGCTGCCACGCAAGTTTCGCAAGGTTTTTGAATGGAAGCGTTCAGCCGCTTTGTTCAGAGAACCTTGCGAAATCTGTTTTATTCTTGCGCGACAATGCGTCGCGCTGGCGTTACCTTATTCATGCGATACCACTTGCTTTTACTGGCGCTGCTGCCCCTAGGCGCCCAGGCCCAGCGCAGCCAGCGCATTACCGTCTGGTTTGACCCGGCCCATGAGCACCCGCACGAGATTTACCGGGCGCTGGTCGCGGGCGATACCGTGCCCAACGGCCCCTACAAGCGCTTTTACCGCAGCGGCCGCCTGGAGGCCCAAACGCGCTACACCGACGGTAAGCGCGATTCGAGCTACGTAGAGTTTCACCCCGACGGCGCGCGGCGGCTGGAAGCCACCTACCGGGCCGGCGTGCGCCAGGGGCCGTTCAAAACCTATTACTCCGGCGGCCAGCAGGTGGCCCAGGAAGGCACGTTTGTGGACGATGAGCCCAGCGGGCCGCTCACCACCTACCACCCCACCGGCCAGGTGAAGCTGCAAACCACCCTCGACGCCAAGGGCCAGCCCGCCGGCCCGGTGCGCGAGCTCTATGCCAACGGCCAAACCGCCGCCGAAGTCACCTACGCCAACGGCCAGCCCAACGGCCCGGTCAAATTTTACTACCCCAGCGGCAAGCTCCAGAGCGAGGGCACGCTGCGCGGCGGCCTGCTCAGCAGCTCATACAAAACGTATTTTGAAACCGGCCAACTGCAAAGCGAAACGGTAATGAACGACCAAACCGGCAAGGGCAGCTACCGCTCGTACTACGCCGCCGGCCAGCTCGAAACCGAGGGCACCTACGCCCCGGCCGCCATCCGGGAGCGGGCGGTGCGCAACCCGCTGGGCGACGACCTGACCAAGCGCGTGGCCCCACGCACCGGCACGGCCGCCCTCGACGGGCCCGCCACTAGCTACTACGCCAGCGGCAAGGTGCGCAGCCGCACCACCTACCGCGGCGGCATTGCCACGGGCCGCGCCACCGAATACTACGAAAACGGCCAGGTAAAAGAGGAGACTGACTACTCGGCCCAGGGCCGCGACCGCAAGCTGGTGAGCTACTACGACGCCCCCGGCCAGCCCCGCAAAGACGAGCAGCAGTACAAGAACGAGCACCCCGCCGGCACCTGGAAAGGCTACTTCCCCGACGGCAAAACTCCGCGCCTGCAAGAAACCTACGGCCCCACCGGCAAGCTGCAGGGCGAGCGCACCACCTACTTCGACAGCGGCCAGCCCCAGACGCACCAGCTGTATGAAAACGGCCTGCAAACCGGCCTCGGGCAGCAGTACTTCGCCAGCGGCAAGCTCTGGAAGGAAGGCACCTACGCCAAAAGCCTGCTTTCGGGCCCCTACCGCGAACTGCGCCAGGATGGCACCCTGGCCGAAGCCGGCCAGTATAAAAACGGCAAAGCCAGCGGCCAGTGGACCTACTACCAGGCCGACGGCACCAGCGTAGCGCGCCAGGTAACCTACCGCGACGGCCGCATCGACGCCGGCGGCCCCGCCCGCAAGCTCAACGGCAAGCCCTACGTGGCCCCGAAAAAGAAGTAGCCCTAGGTCCCGCCGCGGCCGCCAAGCCCGCGCTGCTGCCTAGCCCCGGCAGTGACACGGGCTTTTTATAAAGTCGAATTTTTCTCGCGTATCATGCTTGTTATTAGTTAGTTGCCAGAGCAAGCAAGATTCGCGCGGCGTCAGATAAAGCAATAAATAGGGGGGCACGCTAGTAGTGGGGGCGCGTAGCTTGGCAGCACAATTCTGCCTTTCTGAGCTATGCCCCCTTTCTACCTGCTGCCCAGCCCCCTAGGGCACTCCTACTACCAAACCACCCAGCTGGTGGCTTTTGCCCTCTATGTAGCGCTGCTGCTGGGGCAGGGCTACTGGCGCGGTTATCCCCAGCGGGCCTGGCTGCCGCTGGTGGCGGCCAGCACCCTGGCCCTGGTGCTGGGCTGCCAACTGCTGCTGCTGCCGCTCGGCCAGTGGCTGGCCTGGCTAGATGGTCAGCCTGCGGCAGTGCAGGCCCTGGCGGGCGGGCCGCGCTCCATCATTGGCGGGGCCATTGCCAGCTGGCTGGCGGTGCTGCTGCTAAAGCGGGCGTTGGGCTTCCGGGGCTGGGCGGTGTTCGATGCCTTTGCCGGACCGCTGTGCTGGGCGCTGGCCGTGCAAAGCGTGGGCTGCGCGCTAGCTGGCTGCTGCTGGGGCGAGGCCACGGCCGGTCCCTGGGGCGTAGCCTACGGGCTAGGCTCGGCGGCCTTTGCCGCCCAGGTGGCCCTAGGGCAATTGCCGGCCGCGGCCGCCCACACCGCGCCGCTAGTGCCCACGCAGCTGCTGCAACTGCTACTGTGCGCCGGCCTTGGCCTGGGGCTGCACTGGCTACGGGGCCGCGCCGCCCACTGGCCGGGGGGCAACCGCTACCTGCTGGCCGTAGGTTTGCTGTGCGCCGGGCGCTTTATCATCGAGTTTTGGCGCGACCCGGCCAGTGAGCCGCTGCTGGCCGCGCCCGTGGCTTTCGGCGGCGTGTCGCTGGCCGGGATGCAGTGGCTGATGCTAGCCGAGGCGCTGGCTTTGCTGGGCGGCTGGGCGTGGTGGCGGCCCCGCGCCGGGGCCGGGCGCGGCGCCGAAAAGCTAGCCGCGCCCCTGCCCGCCGCCCCTACCTTGGTGGGCCTAGGGCTGCTGGCAGCCACGGCCCGGCTGGCGCCCACGGTGCTTTCGCTGCCCGAAATTGCCGTGCTGCAAGCCCTGCTGCTGCTGGTGCTGCTGGCCGAAGCTCGCACCTGGCTTGTCACCCTGGGCCGCGGGGTGCCGCGCCTATCGGGTTTGCCGCTGGCCCTGCTGCTGGGCGGCGCGTTGCTACTGGCCACGGCCCAGGCGCCCGCGCCGCAGCGGGAAACCCCGCCGGCCTCGCATTCGCTGACGATAAGCGGCGGCCTGCTAGGCAATTACCACGATGAAGAACTGCAGGTATACCACGGCAGCGGTTGCAATGGCGGCGGCAATAGCTACACCGAGTACTATAATCTATATCACCGCACGCTAGCTGGCGGCATCGACGTAACTTCCCTTAAAACGCTGCCAAGCGGTCGCCAGCGTGAGTTGGGCGGGGGGCTGTGGGTGGGTGAGCTACGCACCGGCCAGCACCAGCTGGGCACTGCGCCCGGCCCGTTCGTAGTGCAGCCCGACACGGTTCTGCGCACCACGCTAACCGACCTGCACCTCTTTTTCGGTCAGCAATTTGGGCACGACTGGCTAGCGCTGCGCTACCGCTTGGGTATCCACGCGGGGATGCTGGGCCGGTACGCTTACTTTCCAGAATCTGGCACTACTACTACCGACACCAACTTTGCGCCCGAAGCGATGCTGCGCCTGGGGAATCCGCAGCGCTTGTTTGCGCAGTACGACAGGGGCTACGGAGCCGAAAATGCGCTCGGCACCTATACCACTCGCGTGGCTCTAGGGTCAGGGCTGGGGCACTCCGATGGCCGCCAATTGTTACTAGGCTACGCCAGCGCTGTCCATTACCCGGCGCCAGGTATGGCCTTTGCCAGCGCCAACCTGCGCCTGCCCGCAGGCTTAAATGCACTGGGCTTAGAGCCCTACTTCGCCACCGACTTTGGCCGCCACCACAGCTTCAGCCTGAAGCTCAATTACCAGCTAGGCGGCAAGTAGGCTATGCTCTACGCAAGAAAAAAGGCGGTCAGCTTTTTGCAGCTACTACGCAAACACCGGCACCACGCGGCCCTCGTCTACCTTCAGGGCGGCGTCGTACTTCTTACCAGTTTTGGCCGAGATGAAACCCTTGATGACGCCCGTTTCGCCGCGGCGCAGCAACTGGCGCAACTGGGTGTCGGTCAGCTTTTTGCCGCCCCACTCGAAGGGCACCCGAAACTGGCAGTCTTCGCGGAAGCGCGAGCAGCCATAGGCGGCGCTGCCCTTGAGCATGGTGCCGAGCTTGCACACCGGGCACGGGATTTGGCCAGGGTCGGTGGCGGTGGTGGGCTTGCTTTCGGCGGCGGGCAGCAGCTCGGGTTGCAGGCGCGCATCGAGGGCCAGGGCGCCGTCGATTTTCTCGCCCGCGCCCGTCACGAAGCCCTTGATGAGCTGGGTGCGGCCCTTGGCCAGCAGGGCCTTCACCTGCGGGTCGGTGAGCTTTTTGCCCAGCACCTCGGCCGGCAGCCGCCACTGGCAGCCCTCGCGGAAGCGGGCGCAGCCAAAGGCCGTTTTGCCGCGCAGGATGTGGCCGGTCTTGCAGGCCGGGCAGGCCCCTAAGCCGCTGGCGGGGGTGGGCTTGCCCAGGGCCGGGGCACCGGGCGCTTTAGCCTGGAAGCCGGCGGGCGTGCTCTTGGCGCCGCTGGCGGGAACATTGCCAGCGGCGGGCGCCTCGGCCAGGGCTTTTTCGGCGCTGCCCGAGGTAACCATGCGGCCGCCGCGGTCGGTTTTTACTTCCTGCACCATCTCGCGCACCAGCCCGCTCAGCTCGTCCAGAAACAGGCCCGGCGCCAGCTCGTTGCGCTCAATCTGGCGTAGCTTCTTCTCCCACTGCCCTGTCAGCTCCGCCGATTTCAGGGTGGAGTTTTTTATCAAGCCAATCAGCTCGATGCCGGTGGGCGTGGGCAGCAGGCGCTTCTTGTCGCGGCGCACGTAGTTGCGCTTAAATAGCGTTTCGATGATGGCGGCGCGGGTGCTGGGGCGGCCGATGCCGCTTTCCTTCATGGCCAGGCGCAGCTCGTCATCGTCGATGTTGCGGCCCGCCGTTTCCATGCCGCGCAGTAGGCTGGCCTCGGTATAGTCCTTGGGCGGCTGGGTCATTTTGCTTTCCAGCCGCGGGGTGTGCGGGCCGCTTTCGCCCTTAGCAAAGCTGGGCAGCACGGTGCTCACCACGTCGTCGTTGTCGTCGGCGCCGGTGGCTTTGTCGGCGCCCGCCGCCGGGGCCGGGGGCCTAGGGGCCGCCTGCTGGGCGGGGTCGCCGTACACCACGCGCCACCCGGGGCTCAGTATCTGGCGGCCGCGCACCCGAAACAGGTACTCCGCCGCCTCGGCCAGCACGGTGGTGTTGCTCACCTCGCAGTCGGGGTAAAAAGCGGCGATGAAGCGGCGCGTAATGATGTCGTACACGCTGGTTTCCATGCCGCCGCTGGGCCCGGCGCTACCCGTCGGAATAATGGCGTGGTGGTCGGTTACTTTGTTATTGTTGAACACCTTGCCGCTCTTAGGCAGCCTAGCCATGGCCAGCAGCGGCCCCACCAGGCCATCGTAGCCGCGCAGCCCGCGCAAGATGCCCGGAATCTTGGGGTACTGGTCGTCGGGCAAGAACGTGGTATCGACCCTAGGGTAGCTCACGGCCTTTTTCTCGTACAAGGCCTGCACGATTTTGAGCGTGTCTTCCGCCGATAAGCCGAGCTGGTTGTTGCACTGCACCTGTAGTGAGGTCAGGTCGAAGAGGCGCGGCGGCGCCTCGCGGCCCTTCTTAATTTCGACGCTCGTAACGGTGAGCGGCGCGGGGCGCACGGCCGCCAGGGCGGCCTGGGCCTCGTCTTCCTGCACGAAGTACCCTAGGGCCCGCAGGCGGCTTTGCTCGTCGGGCGCATCCTGGGCGGCTTTCTGCTCGGCCTCGGTGTTGATGCGCGTGAAGGTGGTGCTGCGGTACTCGGTCTTGAGCACCCAATACGGCTCGGGCCGGAAGTTGCGAATCTCGTGGTGCCTATCCACCAGCAGCGCCAGCGTGGGCGTTTGCACCCGCCCGATGCTGAGCAGCTGCTTGTCCTGGTAGGTAGTGTACTTGAGGGTAAACAGGCGCGTGGCATTCAGGCCCAGCAGCCAGTCGCCCACCGCGCGGCTGCGCCCGGCCTGGTAGAGACTGTCGAACTCCTTGCCTTCGCGCAAGTTGGTGAATCCCTGGCGGATAGCCTCCTCGGTGAGTGACGAAATCCAGAGGCGCTTGACGGGCTTGCGGCACTTGGCCTCGTGCAGCACCCAGCGCTGAATCACCTCGCCCTCCTGCCCAGCGTCGCCGCAGTTGATGACCTCGGTGGCCGCGTCGAGCAGGCGCTTGATGGTGTTGAACTGGCGCACCACGCCGTCGTCGCGCCGCATGAGCTTGATGCCGAACGCCTCGGGTATCATGGGCAAGTCGTGCAGGCTCCAGCGCTTCCACTCGGGGCGGTAGTCGTCGGGCTCCTTCAGCTGGCAGAAGTGGCCGAAGGTCCAGGTTACCTGGTAGCCGTTGCCCTCGTAGTAGCCGTCGTGGCGGGTTGAGGCCCCAATTACCTGGGCTATTTCGCGGGCTACGCTGGGCTTTTCGGCAAGGCAAACAATCATTGACCGCAGATTAAACGGATTAAACGAATTTCGCGGATACGCCCACTGCGTGGGCTGGTTACGCGAAAGGGCAACAAAAATACGGTTCGAAAAGGTCGTTGGGCGGGCTGGGGCCTAGGGGCGGCGCAGGCCAGGAGGCACGAAGTAGTGGGGCGTTAACCGCTGCTGCAGGTCGGGGGCCAAGCGGTGTGCGCGCCAATCGGCCAGGGCACGTTGCTCTTTCTTTCGGTTATACTTGCTTTCCGCTAGTACCTCTACTAGCACAATGAGCGAGGTCACGCCAATAATTTGGCCCTGCTCTACAAAACTGACTAGTCCATTGCGCGAGTCGGAGGCGAATAAGCCATCTAATGCCAAAATTACCCCGCCCGTTACCACCGTGCCCACCACCACGGCGGCGCGTAGCCCTCGCTTGGCTGCGAACAGTCGGTGCAGGGCCGCGGCGGTGTCGGGGGCAGCAGGGGCAGCGGGGCGCGGGCGGGCGGTATCGGCCACCGGGGGGCGGGCGGGGGCCAGGCTGTCTTGGGCGCGGGCGGGCAAGCCGGCTAGCAGCAGCAGAGCGAGTAAATAAAGGCGCGGCATGGCAGCAGGTTGGTTGGCCTGGCGAAGTAAGCGCCGCGCCGCGCAACTACCAACTGCCAGCCGGGCTAGCTGGCAGCATCCTGGCCCCTAGGCAAGCAACTGCTGGCTAGCCCCTTACTGGCCTTGGCCCTGGCGCGCAGCCCCCGGCCCTAGGCCCCCAGCCACGCAAAAGCCCCCTAGCGAAGGGCCAGGGGGCTTTTAATGGGGCTTGCGAGAGGTAGTAGGAAAGTTTGCTTTCAGGTAGTAGAGCGAGCAGTCAGGACGAATCGTATTTTCAAAGCGGGTAGGTAGCGCCGGCAAAACTTGGGCGGTAGGCTAGCGCGGCCAGCGGGCTGCTGCCAAGCCAGCAGGCAGCCATTATCCGCGCGCTACCGCCTCGCTTATACCAGCAGATTGGTAGTACAATGATACGCTACATTATTCACACTGAAGGCCTTTTATCTTTAAGCTGCCCTGCTTAATCTGGCAAAAATGCCATTACTGATATGACGATAACTACAACTAATTTGCTTAAATAAATAAGCTGGTATCAGTTATTACGCTTAATACTTTTACTATCAATTACATGAGTTTAAATCCGGAAATAATTGGAAATAAATTAGTTCTTTTTGCAGTCCTGCTACCAGGGGTGGCCTGGCTGCTCTCACCTCAGGAGCCCAGGGCTGCTTGTGTGCTTCCCTAGTGGGGGCAAGGATGCCGGCGACGCCGGTGGTTAGCAGCACTACCGCGCCCACCACTACGGCCGCCTCTAACACCAGGCCCCCACTAAGCTGCTCGCTGCGCAGCGCCCAGCCCCACGGCCGCCATGGGGTTGACGTAGGCGTAGGTGGCCATCCGCGCCGGCGGGGCGTGCTGCAGCAGCCACCAGCCCAGCAGCAGCACCCAAAACGGCTCGCTGGCCGCTAGCAGCGCCGCAAAAGCAATTAGCAGCAGGCACGGCGGCGCAGATTTGGTGGGCATGTGGCCCGGTGGGTTAGGTGGTTGAATGGAAAAGTGGGGGGTTAAGTGCAAAGACGCCTGTCATTGCGAGCGCAACGCGGCAATCGTCCCCGAACGAGTCGTTCGGCTGTCGTTCGGGTTGCGATTGCTTCGCGGGCTCACAATGACAAACGGCTTTCGCGGCAGCAATTCATTCTCAACCACCTAGCCACCTATTCAGCCAGCAACCTCATTACCGCGCCAGGGCTACCCGCACGCCGGCCATGAGCCAGCGGGTGGGCATTTGGGCGCCCAGCAGGTCGGCGTATTTCGCGTTGAAGAGGTTGAGAGCCTGGCCGGTCAGCCACACGCGGTCGGGCACCAGGCCGGCTTCCAGGCGCAGGTTGAAGACGGCGTAGCTGGGGGTTAGCTCGCGGCTGAGGGCTAGGGCTTGGGCAGGGTCGCGCTGCTTGAAGAGGCCGCCCAGGTACACCCCGAAGCGGCGGTGCGTGACGCCCACGTTGCCGGCCACCAGCTGCCGGGCCACGTTCGAGAGGTACTGCGACTGCACGTCGCCCTCGGTGGTGAGGTGCACCCAGGTGTAGCCCACGGTGCCCTCCAGGCGCAGGCCGGGGGCTAGGGCGGCGCGCCCGGTAGCTTCGGTTTCCAGGCCCTGGGTGCGCACGGCAAACAGGTTTTGGGCGAAGCGGTAGCTGGCGGCCGGGTCAATATTGCCCAGGCCGGTAGCCGCGATTACCTGCGCCCCGCTCTGGGCCACGTAGTCAATCAGGTTGCGGCCGGCGCGCAGGAAGTAGGTGCCGCGCAACGTGAGAGCGGGCGCGGGCTGGTAGTCGAGGCCGCCCTCATAGCTCCAGGTGCGCTCGGCGGCCAGGCCGGGGTTGCCCACGTTGAAGCCGCCGGGCACCACGCCGGGCCGCACATTGCTGGTGTACTGCTCGGTGAAGTTGGGCGCCCGAATGCCCCGCCCGGCGGCGGCGCGCAGGGTCAGCTTGTCGCTCAGCTGCTGGCTGGCGTTGAGCTGCGGCACCAGCTCGGTGCCGTAGCTCTGGTCGTGGTCGAGGCGCAGGGCGGGCGTCAGGCTCAGGCCCGCCCAGGGGGCTAGGGCCGCCACCGCAAAAAAGCCCTGGTGCCAGAGCGTGTGGTCGCCCCGGTCGTTGCTGAGCACCGCCCGGCGGTCGGCCTGCCCGCCCAGGGTCAGGCGCGCCTTTTCGCTCAACTGCCAGTAGTGCTGGGCCTGCGCGTTGAGGTAGTGCACGAGGTGGTCGCTGGCCACCGAGCTGGGCGTGTAGACGTACACATCGGTGCTACTGACGCCCACTAGCTGCACTTCGGTGCGGTGGTGGGCGTTCCAGTCGTAGCGTAGCTGGCCCTGGTACCAGTCGCGGGTGGTGGTTTCGCGGGCCTGGTCGCCGGGGTTGGTGGTGTAAAAAAACCGCGCCCCGTAGTCGCGCCTATCGAAGCTGGCGCGGGCGGCGGCGCTCAGCTTGCTGGTCACCTGGTAGGCGCCCGAGAGCGAGTAAGTATTGAGCTTGAAGTCGTTGCGCGCGCCGTCGGGCGTACCCACCAGCTGGCCGCTGGCCGTGTTGTTGAGCACGCCGCCCCCTAGGCGCAGGCCCTGGTCCTGGCCGTAGAAGCCGGCGTTGGTGCTTTTCAGGCCATACTCGCCGGCCAGAAAGGTGCCGGCCAGCTGCACGCCGTCGGGGCGGTGGGTGGCGGCGAAGGTTTTGGTGACGATGTTGATGTAGCCGCCTACCGCGTCGGGGCCGTAGAGGGCCGCGCCGGGGCCGCGCACTATCTCAATCTGCTCGATTTCGGCGGGCGCAATGGGCAGGTAGGCCGCGAAGTGGCCCGTAAGCGGGTCGTTGAGGCGCATGCCGTCCAGCAGCAGCAGCACCTGGTTGAAGGTCGAGCCGCGCAAGGTCACGTCGGCCTGGGTGCCGAAGTTGCCGCGGCTCTGCATCTCCAGGTTGGGCAGCAAGCGCAAGAGGTCGTCGAGCGAGTTGACGGGGTAGCGGCTGAGCGCCGCGGCCGGAATGACGGTGACGTAGCGCCCGGTCTGGCCCTCGGCCTGGCCCACGCGCGAGCCATACACGGTTACGTCCGAGAGGCGGGTGGTGTCGGGCGGGGCCGTAAGATGCTGGGCTGCAGCGGCCAGCGAGCTGGCCAGCAGCAGCGCCGCGGCAAGCGGTATAAGTTGGGGCATGAAGTAGCGATAAAAAACGCCCGCAAAGGTATCCCGCGGCCCTAACCCTAGGGCGCCTTATTGCCCCAGCAAGCGCAAAACGAAGCGGAGGCGGCCATGCAACCCCCGCCTGCCCGCTAGTCATCCTTAAGGCACCTTCATCAGCTTTCCATCTTCCGCATGCGCGCCTTTTTCTCTTCGTGCTCGGCGGCCTCGGCCTGCCGGCCCTAGGCTTCGCCCAATCCGCCCCGCGGCTCTACGTGGGGGCCGCGCCGTGCTGGCCAGCAACGCGCCGTTCGAGTCCTACGGCAGCTCGCGGGTGGGCCCGGCGGCCACGCTGGGCGTGCAGCTAAGCGCACGCTGGGCTATCGAAACCGGCGCGCAGGCAACGTGGCGCGGCACTACGTACTCGTAATACTGCCCTTACGGGCGACACATCTAATGATGCGTATGTGTATAGTATTCACTTCACTGCGCTTCTGGTACCGCTCTTGGCTCGCTACACCTTCACCGCCCCTTCGGCGCGCCTGCGCGTAGACGCGCTGGGCGGCGGCTACTGGGTGCATTCCTTTTTATACAGTAAAAAGACTACTACCAACAACGGGCAAACTACCGACAATGACTACCGCAACGCCTACAACAATTTTGGGCTAACCCTGGGGCCGCAGCTTCGCTACGGGCTGGGCGCGCGCCTGGAAGCCAAGCTGAACCTGCCCGTTAGCGTGCGGGTCAACGACTACGGCGACTTTGGCAACCGCTTGTCGCTCAAGCCCCAGCTGGGCGTGCAGTACACCTTTGGGCAGTAGCCGGCCCTAGGGCCCGAGGGTCTTATTTGGCCGGCACCTTCGGGTTTTGGTGCGTGAGCAGCAGGCCCAGCCCCAGGCCCTGGCTGAACTGCAGGCCGGGGTCCTGGTCGTACTGGTAGAGTATGGTGCCTTGAAAATTGACGCTCAGCAGCCCGTATACCTTGGCCGTGAGCGTGAGGTCGAGGCGGTGGTTGATGTCGCGCAGCGCAAACTGGCCGTAGTTGGTAAACAGCAGGTAGCGGGCCTTGAAGCTGGCATTAGGGCCTAGGGGCTGGTCGAGGCTGGCCAGCACCTGGGCGGCCAAAATCTCCCAGCGCGTGGTGCGGTCGGGGTTTACGCCGTACACTTGGTCGGTGGGCAGGTTTTGGAAACGGCTCAGCCCGCGCACAATGGTGAGGCGCGGGGCGAAGGGCGAGAGGCGCAGCGAAAACCGCGTATTGGGATGAAACTCAAACCCGTAGGCGTTGGTGAGGTAGGCCGGGGCCAGGAAGGCGGATACCAGCCGCGGCGCATCGGCCGTGAAGTCGTAGCCGGGCCCAAACTGCGAGAGCATATTCAGCGACGCAAAAGCGTCCCACTTGGGCGAGAGGGCGTGGCCGTACTTGGTATCGAGCCAGAGGCGGTCGTTGGTTTTGCGGTAGCCCTGGCCGCGGGTGTACTGCCCGGCGTACAAAAAATCGGCCTCGTTGTCCCAGCTGCGGGGCCCGCGCCGGTAGTGCGCCTGCCCGTTGAAGAGCGCGCTCAGGCCCACCGAGCTGGCCCCGCCGCCCTTCCAGTTGTCCGATACCAGCGCCTCGTTGAGGTTGAGGCCCGCCTTGAGGCTGGTGCGCCAGTAGGTAGTGTCGGGGCGCGGGGTGGGCGGGGCCGGGGCCACCACCTGGGCCCAGGCCGCCGCGGGTAGCAGCGCCAGCGCCAGCAGACCTGCAAGTAAAAGTTTTTTCATTGCGCAGTATAAACAGGGAATTAACCTGCGCTGGCAAAAGTACCGGCCAGCCGCACGACTGGGTTTGCTGGCCGCCGCCAGCCGGGCGCCGCGCCGCGCTGCCCACCAAGGCCTTATTTTGCAAGCCAATGGCTGAGCTACTCCCTACTCTTGCGCCACCGGCCACGCCGGCCCTGGCCCGGCGCACCTACTACCCGGCCCTCACCGGCCTGCGGTTCGTCACGGCGCTTATGGTGTTTTCCAAGCACTTCCGGCCCGCCGCCACCCCCGAGTGGGTTAACCTCATCGTCGAGCAGTTTCACATGACCATGAGCCTGTTCTTCCTGCTTAGCGGCTTCGTCATGGGCTCGCGCTACCAAGACGAGGCCACTTTTACGCGGCCCTGGTGGCGGCGCTACGTGTGGCGCCGCCTGGCTAGGGTGTATCCTATGTACTTGGTGCTCAATACCAGCATCTTGGTGTATACCTATTGGCCGGTGCCGCCGGGGCAGCTGGGCCACACCGCGCTGCTGGTTTTCTTGAGCGAGACGCTGCTACGGGGCTTCTCCAGCACCCTCAAGTACGTGGGGCTGCCGCAGGCCTGGTCGCTCACGGCCGAGGAGTGCTTCTACTTTACGCTGCCCATCTTGCTGGTGCTGTGGCGGCGCTACGGCTACCGCGGGGCGGCGGCCTTTGCCAGCAGTATCCTGCTTATTGGTCTCACGCTCACGGCCTTGTGCCGCAACCAACCGGCGCTGCACGGCTTCTTCGGCTCGTTTCACCACCTGTTCAACTTCACGTTTTTTGGGCGCGTGCTCGAGTTTACGCTTGGCGTGGGCCTGGCCCGCTGGTGGAACAACCGCCTCACCGAGAGCCGGCCCGGCTGGCCCTGGCGCACCACCCTCAGCTTGGTGCTCATGCTGGCCGGGGGCGCGGTGCTGGTCAAACTCAACTCGCCCTTCGACTGGTACGACGGCAACGTGCGGCCCGCCACCATTGCGCTGAACGTGGTGTATTACCCGCTCTGCATGACGCTGCTGCTGGCCGGCCTGCTCACCGAAAGCACCTGGCTGCGCGCCTTTTTAGCCACGCCCCTGCTCGATGCCCTGGGCAAGCGCGCCTACGCCTTTTACTTGGTGCAGATTGGACTGCTCAGCATGTGGTGGCGGGCGCAGTTTGGCTGGGGCCACTACGTGGGCTGGCAGCTGCTGGCCACCGTGCTGGTGGCCGAGCTGGTGTACCGCGGCCTCGAAGAGCCGGCCCGGCGCTGGGTGCTGGCGCGCACCCTGCCGCGCGGCGAGTGGTCTTAGCGCCCCTACTGCCCTAGGGGCGCCCCGCTAAAAAAGCCTGCTCCGGGTGGGGCAGGCTTTTTTAGCGGGGCACCCCTAGGGGGCTAGCTCCGGCTTGGCGCGGCGTGGCTAGGCAATCTCTTCTTCGCCGGGGTTATGCTGGGGGCCTTCGTAGCTGCTGCTGTCCTGGTCTTCGGGCAGCACTGCTTCGGTGGCGTAGATGTAGTCTAGCTGTTCCATCATCTCGTAGCGGTTCACCTCCAGGTCCTTCAGCACGCCGTCGGCAATATCGTACACCAAGCCGTGCAGGCGGGGCGGCTTGGGGCCGCGCTGCGCATTCTGGATGATGTTGGTTTTGGCCAGGTTGCGCACCTGCTCCATCACATTCAGCTCTACCAGCCGGCGCAGGCGCTGCGTTTCGTTGGGGATGCGCAGCAGCTCGGTTTCGTGCAGGCGCACCACATCGCGAATGTTTACCAACCAGTTGTCAATCAGCCCATACTGCTTGTTGGCCGAGGCCGCCGCTACGCCGCCGCAGCCGTAGTGCCCCACCACCAGAATGTCCTGCACGCCTAGCACCTCCACGGCGTACTGCAGCACGCTCAGCAGGTTCATGTCGGTGTGCACCACCATGTTGGCAATGTTGCGGTGCACAAACATCTCGCCCGGCCCGGTGCCCGTGATGCCCGAGGCCGGCACCCGCGAGTCGGAGCAGCCAATGAACAGGTAGCGCGGCTGCTGCCCGTTGGCCAGCCGTGAAAAGAACTCGGGGTCTTCCTCGTTTTTCGTTTTTACCCACCGCTTGTTGTTTTCGAGAATTCCCTGAATGCCACTCATTAGTAAAAGAAGAATACGTTGAATTAACTATAACGAAGTCCCGACCACTGCCGTAACTTCATCTTTTACTCATGCAAAGGTAACGCTTGCCAGCGCTCACTGCTAAACCGGCCCGGCGCCCAGCAAAACACTAGGCCGCAGTACGGATAAAAAGGCATTACGATACGCCGCCTTGGCTTTAGCCCGCTACGCGGGGCCGGCGGCCCGGCGGCGTAAGCTGCCTGGGGTAGCGCGCGCTACCAAGGCCTTGGCTTGGCCGCCCGGCCCTAGGCCTTAGTGCGGCCGCCAGGTGAGCACCAGGCCCGGCGCACTGCCGAAGTATGTGGGCGCCAGACCAATGTCGCGGCCAATGGCCGAGCGGCCCCAGCGGTTGCGGTGGGTGAGGTAGGCCAGGTGGGCGCTCAAGATGCCGAAGCCCGCCCCGGCCACCACGTCGCTCTGCCAGTGCTTGTCTACCACCATGCGCAGCACGCCCACGCCCGTGGCCAGCGTGTAGGCCCCCACGCCGTACCACTGGCTTTTGTCGCGCAGCTCGGTATGCACGATGCTGGCCGCCAAAAATGCCTGCGCCGTGTGGCCCGACGGAAACGAGAGGTTGTCGGAGCCATCGGGCCGCTCCTCGCGGCTGATGTACTTGACGGCGAAAGTGCTGGCCAGCATAATGGCCTCGCTTTTGGCAATGACCAGCAGCACGTTCAAGTGGTCGTTGCGCGCCTGCACGCCCGCCAGCGCCACCGCGCCCAGCTCGAGGTAAGGCGCAAAGATGAGGTAGTCGGCCACCCGCGTTTGCGAAGAGGGGAAGAGCCGGTGCACATCGCGCTGCGCATCTTGGTTAGTATAAAAGCCGCCGCCATTGAAGGTGTAGGCCCCGTAGCCGATGAGCACGGCGGGCACGAGGAGCGCCCGCACCAGCTTTTTTTGGAAGAAGGGCCGGCGCACCGGCGCCGGTACCCCTAGGGGGTTTTCAAACTTGTGGGTGGTATCGGCCGGGGCCGGGGAGGCGGAGTTGAGCGGCACCTGAGCCAGGGCGGGCGTCGCAGCCCCTAGGGCCAGCAGCAGCCCCAGCGTGGCCCGGCGGGCGCGAGCGGAAAGGTTGAGCATAAGTGCGTAGCAAGGACGTAACGCGCCCATACGCAAACCAGCCGCCCAAGGGCGAGCTTTGGCCGCAGGAAAGCGGCCGGGCCGGCCCCACCCCCGCGCGGCGCCGGCCCGTCCTGGCAGCCAGGCCCCAGGGCCAGGGCTACTCCTAGGGCCTGGCGGGCCACCTAAGCCCTTAGATGGGCGCGTTGCCCCCAAGCTACCGCAAACGTTTACGCAGTTTTGCTGCGCGTTCCAGCGTCGGAAAGCCGTAAGTAGTGCGTTACCTTACCAACTAATTACGCGGGCGGACTACACCCTTGCTGAACGTATTTTGCTCATCGCCATGCGTTTAGCAGCCACTTGCACTTCACCCACCCCAACCCCACCGCCCGGCGCAGCTAGCCCGATGGCCCCTAGGCCGGGCGCCGTGCCGGCGCCACGCCCACCAGCCGGCGCCCCGGCAATTGCTACGTGCCATGACTCCCTTTCTCTCCGACGACTTTCTGCTCCAAACCGCCCCAGCGCGCCAGCTCTACCACCAGCACGCCGCCCGGCAGCCCATCATCGACTACCACTGCCACCTGCCGCCCGACCAAATTGCCCAAAACCGGCAGTTTGAGAACCTGACGCAGGTGTGGCTGCAGGGCGACCACTACAAATGGCGCGCCCTGCGGGCCAACGGCGTGCCCGAGCGCTACATCACCGGCGATGCCTCGGACTGGGAGAAATTTGAAAAGTGGGCCGAAACTGTGCCCTACACCGTGCGCAACCCCCTCTATCACTGGACGCACCTGGAGCTGCGCCGCTACTTCGGCATCACGGAGCTGCTGCATTCTGGCAGCGCCCGCCGCATTTGGGAGCAGGCCAACGCGCTGCTGCAAACGCCCGAGTACCGCGTGCAGGGCCTGCTGGCCAAGCTGAACGTGCGGGTGGTGTGCACCACCGACGACCCCGCCGACTCGCTGGAGCACCACCGGGCTGTTGCCCAGCAGCCGTTTGGCACCCAAATCTTGCCCACCTTCCGGCCCGACAAAGCCATGACGCCCGAGGCGCCCGACTACCCAGCCTACCTGGCGCGCCTAGGGGCCGCGGCGGCCATAAACATCCAGACTTACAGCGACTTGCTAGCCGCGCTGCGCCAGCGCCACGACTACTTTGCCGCCCAGGGCGGGCGCCTGTCCGACCACGGCCTGGACCACCTCTACGCCGCCGACTACGCCGAGGCGGCCGTGGCGGCCACCTTCGCCAGGGCCCGCGCCGGCGAGGCACTTACCCCCTTAGAAATCACGCAGTTTAAGTCGGCGCTGCTGGTTTTTTTGGCCGAGCTGGACCACGAGAAAGGCTGGACGCAGCAGTTTCACCTGGGGGCCATGCGCAACACCAACGCCCGCGCCCTGCGCCAGCTGGGTTCCGACACGGGCTTCGACTCGATGGGCGACTACCGCCAGGGGCCGGCCCTGGCCCGCTTCCTCGACCGGCTGGACGACCAGGGCAAGCTCGCCCAAACCATCCTCTACAACCTCAACCCGGCCGATAACGACCTGTTTGCCACCCTGATTGGCAACTTCCAGGATGGCTCGGTGGCCGGTAAGATGCAATACGGCGCGGGCTGGTGGTTTCTGGACCAGCAGGACGGCATGAAAAAGCAGCTCAACGCCTTGAGCAACATGGGCTTGCTGAGCCGCTTCGTGGGTATGCTTACCGATTCGCGCAGCTTCCTCTCCTACCCGCGCCACGAGTATTTTCGGCGCATCTTGTGCAACCTGCTGGGTGGCGACGTGGAAAACGGCGAGCTGCCCGCCGAGCAGCTGCCCTGGCTGGGCGAGCTGGTCGAGCGCATTTGCTACGGCAACGCGCGCGACTACTTCGGCTTCGAGGCCGCGCCCGCGCCGGCGGGTTCCGATGAATTGGTGGCCTAGGGGCCGTTTTCTACTAATGAAAAAGGCGGTCATGCTGAGCTTGCCGAAGCATCCCTCCCGCGTAAGTAAACCCGACGTTAGAAATTAGTTACGCGGGAGAGATGCTTCAGCAAGCTCAGCATAACGTTTTGCCAATTCATAATTTCTAATGCATAATTCTCCCATGAAAGTCGTCACCTTCGGCGAAGTGATGATGCGGCTTTCGCCGCCGCTGCACTACCGGCTGCCCCAGGCCGCGAGCCTGGAAATCACCTACGGCGGCGGCGACGCCAACGTGGCTGCCGCCCTGGCCTACCTGGGCGTGCCGGCCGCCCACGTCACGGCCTTTCCGGCCAACGAGCTGGGGCAGGCCGCCGCCGCGCACCTGCGCCGCTTTGGGGTCGATACCCAGCATTGCCTCTTCACCGAAGGGCATCGCCTAGGGCTGTATTTTTTGGAAGTGGGCGCCTCGCTGCGGCCCAGCCGCATCGTGTACGACCGCGCCGGCTCGGCTTTCGCCCACCTCGACCCGGCCGCTTTCGACTGGAGCGAGATATTGCAGGATGCCGGCTGGCTGCACTGGACGGGCATCACGCCCGCTATTTCGGCCGCTGCGGCCCAGGCTACCGCCGCCGCCGTGGCCGCCGCCCGGCGCCTGGGCCTCACCGTGTCGGCCGATGTGAACTACCGCCGCAACCTGTGGCAGTACGGCCAGCGCGCCCAAGACGTGATGCCGGCCCTGGTGGCGGGCTGCGACCTGGTGGTGTGCACCGAGGGCGACGCCGAGGACCTCTTCGGCATCCGCGCGCCCCTAGGGACCACCAACGGCTTCGCCAGCATGAGCGAGCAGCTAGCGGCGCGCTTTCCGCGCCTCAAGCGCGTCATCGCTACTCGCCGCCAAACGCAAAGCGCTTCGCACGAGCGTATTAGCGGTTTGCTGTGGGACGAAGGACAGTTTTACGAGACGCCGCCCTACGACATCGCGCCCGTGGTGGACCGCATTGGGGGGGGCGACTCGTTTATTTCGGGGTTCATCTACGGCTCTTCGCACTACGCCTCGCCTACCGAGGCCCTGGCCTTCGCCACTATTGCCTCGGCGCTCAAGCACACCATCCACGGCGACATCAACCTGGTAACGGCCGCCGAGGTTGAGCACCTCATGCAAGGCAACCTGACGGGCCGGCTGGTGCGATAAAAGGGCGGTCATGCTCATCTGGCGTCCGCTTGTCGAAGCATCGCTACCGCGATAGCAATCCTAACGTCAGAAGTTACTCATGCGATAGAGATGCTTCGGCTTCGCTCAGCATGACGTTCTAATTTAAAGAAACTTATGTCCTCCCAAGATACCCTTTCGGCCCTGCTGGCCGTGCCGCTAGTGCCGGTGTTTTACCACGCCGATGCCGCCTATGCTCAGGCCGTGGTGCGGGCCTGCTACGCGGGTGGCCTGCGGGCCTTCGAGTTTACCAACCGCGGGCCCGAGGCGTTGGCCGTGTTCGAGGCCCTAGGGCAGCTGGCCGCCCGCGAGTGCCCCGAGCTGGTGCTGGGCATCGGCACCATTTACCGGGCCGCCGAGGCCGAGCAGTTTATCGCGGCCGGCGCCCGGTTTGTAGTGCAGCCCGTCACGACGCGCGACGTGGCCACCACCTGCCAGCGCCACGACGTGCCCTGGGTGCCCGGTGCCCAAACGCTGAACGAGATTTTCCACGCCTCGGAGCTCGGGGCGCCGCTGGTTAAGGTGTTTCCGGGCCATGTGGTGGGGCCGGGCTTCATCCGGGCCGTGCGCGGGCCGCTGCCAGCCGTGCCGCTCATGGTTACGGGCGGCGTCGAGCCCACCGAGGCCAGCCTGCGCGAGTGGTTTGGGGCCGGGGCGAACGTAGTAGGCATTGGCTCGCAGCTCTTTGCAGGCGCCGCCGACCCGGCCGCCATTACGGCGCGGGTGCAGCCGCTGGTTAATTCGATGAGCAAGTATTAATGAACGAGGAGCAGCTTGCTCGGCGGCCGATACTTACTCCTTGTGCATTGATACTTGTTCCTTCCCTACCCATGAATCTCACCCTTCGCCCTTCCTCCCCGCCCCTAGCGCCGCCCGTGGCGGAGGTGGTGGGCCGCTACCGCTGGACTATTTGCGGGCTGGTATTTTTTGCTACCACCATCAACTACCTCGACCGGGCAGTTATCTCGCTCCTCAAGCCCTACCTCGAAAAGACGTTTAACTGGAACGCGGGCGACTACGCCAACATCGAAATTGCCTTTAAGCTGGCCTACGCCGTGGGCATGGTGGGCGCCGGCCGCGCCGTCGATAAGCTGGGCACCAAGCTTGGCTACGCCATTTCGACTACGCTGTGGAGCGTGGCGGCCATGGGCCACGCGCTGGTAAGCAGCACCTGGGGCTTTGGGGTAGCGCGCGCGGCCCTAGGGTTCACCGAAGCCGGCAACTTCCCGGCCGCCATCAAAACCACGGCCGAGTGGTTTCCGCAGCGCGAGCGGGCGCTGGCCACCGGCATCTTCAACTCGGGCTCCAACGTGGGGGCCATCATTGCCCCGCTCACCGTGCCGCTCATCGCCGAAACCATTGGCTGGCAGTGGGCCTTTCTGCTCACCGGGGCCCTAGGAGTTATCTGGCTGGCACTGTGGCTATTGGTGTACGAAACGCCGGCCAACAGCAAGCGCCTGGGGGCGGCCGAGTTTGCCTACATCAACGCCGACCTGCCGGCGGGGCTGCCAGCCGAGGGCGTGGCCGAGGAAAAACCCAAGGTGGGCTGGCTGCCGCTGCTGGGCTTCCGCCAAACTTGGGCCTTCGTCATCGGCAAGTTCCTCACCGACCCGGTGTGGTGGTTTTATTTGTTCTGGCTGCCCGATTTTTTGGGCAAGCAGTACCACCTGCGCGGCACGGCCATTGCCCTGCCGGTGGCGGCCGTGTACGCGCTCTCGAGCGCGGGCAGCGTGGGCGGCGGCTACCTGCCCCTAGGGTTCATTCGGCGCGGTATGCCCGCCTTCCAGGCCCGCAAAACGGCCATGCTGGTCGTTGCCTTTTTTGTGCTGCCCATCGTGTTTGCGCAGCAGCTGGGGCAACTTAATATGTGGCTGGCGGTGGGCGTGATTGGGCTGGCGGCGGCGGCCCACCAGGCCTGGAGCGCCAACATTTTCACCACCGTGTCGGACATGTTTCCGAAGCGGGCGGTGGCTTCGGTTACGGGCATCGGTGGCTTTGCGGGCGGCCTGGGCGGCATTGCCCTCACGGCCCTGGTGCAGAAGCGCCTGTTTGTGCACTACGAGGCCCTTGGGCAGCTCAACCACGCCTACTTCCTCATGTTTCTGATTTGCGGCGGCGCCTACCTGCTGGCCTGGGCGCTCATGTTTGCGCTGGTGCCGCGCATGGAGCCCATTCAGCTGGATGAGGCGCGGTAGGCACCATGACGGGCGATGGTAGTTGTTCGGGAAAAGTACCTGGGGCCGCCGCAAACCAGACGGGCGCCAATCCGTTTCTACTGGTGTTCCCTTCACCGACTCGCGCCGCGCAGGTGGCGTGCCCCCCATGTCCAAAATTGTTTCGCCCCAAGTAGAGTTCAGCAAGCTGCTGAACGACGTGAAGCAGGCCGCGCCCGAGCTGTTCGACGCCGGTGGCCGCTTCCTCAATCTTTTTGAGGGCCGCTGGCAGGAGCCCGGCGCTCCGCGCGCCTTCCACTCGCCCATCGACGGCTCCGACCTGGGCTCGCTGCCCATGCTCAAGCACGACCAGGCCCTGCGCGCCGTGCGCTTCGCCAAGGGCGAAAGCCACGACTGGGCCGCCACGCCCCTGGCCGAGCGCCGCGCCCGCGTGCAGGCTTGCCTCGACCAGCTGCGCCCCCACATCGACCTGATTAGCAAGCTGCTGATGTGGGAAATTGGCAAGACCTACAAGCTGGGCTTCAACGACATCGACCGCTGCATAGAAGGCGTGCAGTGGTACGTAGACAACGTGGAGGGTATGCTGGGCGAGCGCCGGCCCCTGGGGCTGGTCAGCAACATTGCCAGCTGGAACTACCCCATGTCGGTGCTCATGCACGCGGTGCTGGTGCAGCTGCTGTGCGGCAACACCGTGATTGCCAAAACGCCCACCGACGGCGGCTTTATCTCGCTCAGCCTCACCTTCGCCATTGCGCGCCGCGCGGGCCTGCCGGTGGCGCTGGTGAGCGGCCCCGGCGGCGAGCTGAGCGACGTGCTGGTGCAGGACGAGGCCGTGGATTGCCTCAGCTTCGTGGGCGGGCGCTACAACGGGCGCAACATTGCCGACGCGCTGGCCTCGGAGCACAAGCGCTACATGCTCGAAATGGAAGGCGTGAATACCTACGGCCTCTGGAATTTTTCGCAGTGGGACGCGCTGGCCGAGCAGCTCACCAAGGGCTACGACTACGGCAAGCAGCGCTGCACGGCCTACGTGCGCTGGGTGGTGCAGCGCGAGCTATTTCCGCAGTTTCTGGAAACCTACCAGAAAGCCATCGGCAGCCTCAAAGTGGGCAACCCCACGCTGGTAGACCACCCCGACGACGAGCTGCCCGACCTGGCGTTTGGGCCCGTCATCAACGCCAAGCAGGCTGAGGGGCTCGACGAGCTGTTTGCCGACGCCAGCAAGCACGGCGCCATCCCGTTTTACGAAGGCAAGCTCGACGACAGCCTCTTTCTGCCCGGCCAGGACCGCTCGGCCTACCGCGCCCCTCGGGCCCTGGTGGGGCTGCCGCGCCAGGCCGAGCTGTACTTCAAGGAGCCCTTCGGCCCCATCGATACGGTGGTGCTGGTAGACCGCGTGGAGGAGCTGGTGGGCGAGATGAACATCTCGAACGGCGCGCTGGTGACGGCCCTAGGGTCGGACGACGTGGCCTGGGCCACCAAAACCGCCCGCGAGCTGCGCGCCTTCAAGGTGGGCATCAACAAGCTGCGCAGCCGCGGCGACCGCGACGAGGTATTTGGCGGCCTGGGCGAAAGCTGGAAGGGCGCCTTCGTGGGCGGCAAGCTGCTGGTAGAGGCCGTGACGCAAGCCGACCACGCCCAGCCCGTGCTCGGCAACTACCCCGACGCCGTGCTGCTGCCCGAAAAGGTATAGCCTTCTCAACCTGCCTCAACCAGGCAGCCGGCCCTAGGGCCCCCGGCGGCCCGCCCCGCTGCCTACGCCAGCTGCCCAGCCGCGCTGGCTACGACTTGCTTGACTTACATCAATTAAAAAGCCAGCACTACGGGTCCGTAGTGCTGGCTTTTTAATTGATGTAAGCAGCCAACTAAAGGGCCGCCAAGCGCGAGCACAACGGTGGCGGTGGCGGAGCAGCCGTACTTTAAACTTGGATTATTACCAAGCTTTTTGCCTTTACAGTATTATTTCGTAATTCTTTAGTAAGTATACCATTATGACCGTTAGCGTCGTGCATATTTGCAACAGTTAACCGCCACTGTTAGTCACCACGCTCTTTTTCATCTTGCTATGAAGCTACTACTTACGCTTGGCCTTTTGGCCGCCACTTGGAGCTTGGTTCCGGCAGCCTCTGCAGCCCCCCACAGCACCAGCCACGCCACCGTGCGCCCGCTGGTGCGCTACCTCACGGCTACCCTGCACCTACGCCCGCGCGCGGCCCGCCGCGTGCAGCGCGCCGTGCTGCACGCGCCCCTGGCCCTGCGCACCCCCGAGCAGGTGGCCGAGCGCCTGCGCCCGGTGCTGAGCGCCGACCAGTTTGAGCACTACGGCCACCTACAAAACGACGTGGTTGCCTACGAGCAGCTGCAGCGCTTAGCCGCGCAGCACTAGGCCGCCGGGCGCCGGGCTGGCGCCAACTATCACCGCTAGAACATCCGCAAAAAAGCGGCCGGGCTATCCGGCCGTTTTTGTTAAACCTCCCCGACTTCCTCTTCTTCGGGCTGCTGCACGGTGGCCAGCTGGGTATCGAGGGCAATCTCGAAGCGGTCCAGCTCCAGCTCTACCTGGCGCACGGCCTCTTCGCTGAAGGCGGCCGTTTGGTGCAGGTGCACCAGCAGGCGGCGCTGGTGCTCGGTAAGGTCGAGGCGGCAGCGCAGCAACTGCTCGAAGCGCTCGGCGTCCTGGGCTTCGGCAGCATCGGGCGGGCCAAGGTGGGTGGCCTCGTTGGCGGCGAAGGTGCCGTGCAGGCGGCGGGCCTGGCGGCGCACCACCTCGCGTAGCGTTAGCAGGCCGGGGTTGGGGTGGCCGGCGGGGGCAGCAGCCAGCTTGGTTTCGAGGTAGGCCAGCGAGTCGTTGGCCAGGGCCAGGCGCAGCTCCTGCTCTTCGGCGGCGCGGGCGTTGGGGTCTTCCTGCACCCCTAGGCGGCGCACCAGCCAGGGCAGCGTAAGCCCCTGAAGAATAAGGGTTACGAAGATAACCGTGAAGGTGATGAACAGGATAACGTTGCGCTGCGGAAACAGTGCGCCGCCCCGCACCACCAGCGGCAGGGCCAGGGCCGTGGCCAGCGACATCACCCCGCGCACCCCCGCCCACGACGTGACCAGCAGCGGCCGCCAGTCGAGGGGCTCGTTGGCGCCCTGCCGGCCCAGGCGGCGCGCCAGCAGCCGCGAGAGGTAGGCCGACGGAAACACCCAACCAATGCGAATGACGATGGCCGCCGCGCTCACCAGCAGCCCGTAGCCCAGCACGGGCCAGAACGAGCCCGGCCCCAGCCCGGCCAGCACCTCGCGCAGCTCCAGGCCAATAATGATGAATACCAGGCCGTTGAGCAAGAAACTTACTACGTTCCAGAAGCTGTGCTTGAGCAGGCGCGTCTGGTTGTCGTAGATGTCGTGCGAGCGGCGGCTCAGCATGAGGCCCAGCGCCACCACGCCCAGCACGCCCGACACCGCCAGGCGCTCGGCGGCCAGGTACACCCCAAACGGCAGCAGCACCGTGAGGGCCGTGATGAGGGTAGCATCGCGCAGCCAGTTTTGCAGGCGCACCGCCGCGTAGCCCACGGCCACCCCCAGGGCCGCCCCGCCGCCCGCCACCAGCCCAAAGTGCCAGCTGGCATCCCAGAGGCCGAAGACGCCCGTGACCACGGCCGCCACGGCGTAGCGGTAGGCAATCAGGGCCGAGGCGTCGTTTACCAGGCCCTCGCCGTCGAGAATCACCAGCACGCGCCGCGGCAGCCCTAGGCCCTTGGTGGCCGCGGTAGCCGCCAGCGCATCGGGCGGGCTCACGATGGCGCCCAGCACGAAGCCCAGCGCCCAGCTAAAGCCCGGAATGAAGTGGTGCGCTAGCACCGCTACCCCCAGCATCGTGATGAGCACCAGCCCCACGGCCAGCAGCGAGATGGGCCGCAGGTTGGCCTTAAACTCGTGCCACGACATCTGGTAGCTTTCGGTGTAAAGCAGCGGCGGCAAAAAAATCAGAAAAATCAGGTCGGGCTCGAGCTTGAAGGCAGGCAGGCCCGGCACCAGCGCCAGCAGCCCGCCCGCCACCACCAGCAGGATGGGGTAGGGTACCTTGAGCCGGGGCGCCGCCGCCGACAGCGCCACCAGCAGGGCCAGCATGAGAATAATAAGCGACAAATGCTCCATACAGCTACTATAAAACCTTGGTTGCGTGGCGCCAAGGCCCTAGGCCCCACCCGGTGCGTAAGCTTAACCAGCCAGCGCGGCTTTTGATAAGCGCCCCCGGCGCCGGCCGCTGCGTAAAACGGCGCTGGTCCCGGCGCGGGGCCCTCACTCGCTCAACTTTTGCTATGCCCGTTACGCTGGATACCCACACCGCCCTCGTGCTCATCGACTTGCAGCACGGTACTACCAGCGCCCCGCTGGCCCCTCACCCGCTAGCCGAGGTAGTGGGCCGCGCTGCCCAGCTGCTGGCCGCCTTTCGGCAGGCCAGGCGCCCGGTGGTTATTGTCACGGTGAATCCCGCTGGTTCGGCGCAATCCCGGATTCGCATGCAGGCGCCCGGTCCGCCGGCCCAGTTGCCCGCCAGCTTCGAGCAGCTGCTACCCGGCATCGGCGAGCAGCCCGGCGATATCCGCATTCACAAGCAAACCTGGAACGCCTTTTACGAAACGCCGCTGCACGACGAGCTACGCCAGCGCGGCATTACGGGCCTGGTGCTGGCGGGCGTGAGCACCAGCATTGGGGTGGAGGGTACGGCCCGCGCCGCCGCCGAGCGGGGCTACAACCTCGCCTTCGCCACCGATGCCCTAACTGACCGCGTAGCCGCCGCCCATGCCAACAGCCTCCAGCACATCTTGCCTCGCTTGGGCGAGCTGGGCACCACCGCCGAGGTGCTGGCCCTGGTGTAGCGGCCTAGGGCCTAGCAAGGGTCCCAGGTGGTGTATTCAACCAGCCGGCCGTGGCGAAACGTTAAGTGGATACGGCTGTCGGCCAATTGGTTGGTGTGCGGCAGCCGAATGGCTATCGATACCAGTACGGTGCCCGGCACCAGGTTCTTTTCAAGCTCCGCATCGGTCCCAAACAGCTTTTGCACCGCCGCTAGCGTGGTGCTGGCGTTCCAGGTGGCCGGGCCGTAGTGCAGCACTGCGCCGCCGGGCGCAAAATGCACGGTTTCCAGTTCGTAGCCTTCGGCCGCGTTGCCGACGTAGGTAGCCTGCGCATAGCGAAGCAGGTAATAAATATGGCCTGGGCTATCCACGTAGTCGCTGCCGCATTCGTAACGTGCCCGGCTACTTTTGGTGGGCTGCCCCAGGCGCTGAGTGAGCTGCGCTTTGCTGGCGCGCCGGGGCAAGCCATCCAGCTTCAATAGGCTATCAGTGAAGGGGGTAGCTTGCCCGGCTAGCGAGTTAGCCACCAGAAAAAGAATGGCGAGAACGCGTGCTTTCATGCTGCAAGGTAGCAGCTCATTCGCCCGCTAGTATCTCCAGCTGCCACGTTAATTCCTGCTCGGTAATCGGGTAGGGCCGGCCGTGCCGGATGGCCTGGTACGCGGCCTCAAACAAGCCGAGGTAGTTGCTGGGGGCGGCCGCGTCGGCGGTGGTTACCAGCGTGCCGTCGGGGCCGGCCACGGTGAGGCTGCCCTCCTGGCCGGGCTGCTCGTGGCCATAGGCGGGGGCCAGGGGCTTGGTGCCGGCCAGCAGTTGGGCTTCTTGGGGGTCGGTGCGGCCCTTGCGGTAGCTGCCTAGGGTGCCGTGCAGCACGTAGGCCGGGCCGGGGTCGGCCACCAGGGTACTGCCCGTCAGCCACACGTTTAGCGCCTGCGGGTAGTGCAGGTGCAGGCCAAAAAAGTCGTCTACCCGCGAGTGCTGGCGGTGGCTGGCCAGGGTTTTGGTGGCGCGCAGCGGCTGGCCAAACAGGGCAATGGCTTGGTCGAGCAGGTGCGGCCCCAGGTCGAAGGCCAGGCCCGCGCCGGGCCGGGCGGGGTCTTCCTTGAACACCTTAGGATTCAGGGCCGGGCGGTAGCGGTCGAAGCGGAAGTGGGCTTCCACCAGCTGCCCCAGCTGGCCGCTTTCAACTACGCGGTGCACGGCCCCAAAATCGGTATCCCAGCGCCGGTTTTGGTAGGCCAGCACCTGGCGGCCCTGCTGGCGCCCTAGGGCAAATAACTCGCGCACCTCGGCGGCGCTGGTCGCCACGGGCTTCTCGATGAGCACGTGCTTGCCGGCCAGCAGCGCTTGGCGGGCCAGGTCGTAGTGGGTGTCGTTGGGGGTGTTCACCACCACCAGCTCCAGGGCGGCATCGGCCAGCAGCTCGGCGGTGCTGGCGTAGCTGATGATGTGCGGGTAGTCGGCGGCCATGCGCGGCTGGGTGCGCTCGGCCACCGCGCGCAGCGCAAAGCCGGGGTGCTGGGCTAAAAAAGGCGCGTGAAAAAGCTTGCCCGACATGCCGTAGGCCAGCAGGCCGGCGGCAATGGGCTGGGGGTCGGCGGTGAGGGTCATGGCGCAAAGGGGGCTAGGGGCCGGTGGGGCCGCAAGCTACGCCCACTGCTGCACCAGCCCGGCACCGGGGCCCAGCAGCGGGTCGGCGCCGGGCCGGGGCAGGGCGGCAATGGTGCGGTCGGCCTGAGGCCGCTCGCCGGGCTGGCCGCGCAGCACGTCCCAGGTGCGGCCGTCGGGGTAGGCGCCCACCACCCCAAAATCGGGCGCGGCGCTGAGCTTCTTATGGCCCACGCCGGCCGGAATCACCAGGATGTCGCCAGCGCGCACGGCCACGGCTTGGCCCTGCGCGCCGCCCAGCTGCAGCTGCGCCGCACCCGCATACACGCCTAGCACCTCGTGCGAGGTGCTGTGGTAGTGGTGAAACGGGTACACGCCGTTGCGCCACGAGTTCGTCCAGTTGTTAGCCGCAAAGTGCTGCTCGAGCCAAGCGGCGCCCGCCGGCCCGCGGGCCGCAAAGGCCTGCCGGTACAGCAGCAGCGGGTAGCGGCTGTTGGGAATGTGGCCGTCGTCGGCAAAGCGGTAGGTTTCGAACGGCGGGTCGCCCGCCTGCGTTTCCACCCGCGCCTGGGTGGCCAGCAGCCCTAGGGCCGAAGCGGCACTCAGGCGCAGGAAGTTCTTTCGTTTCATGACCGGTGTTACGGGCCCGGCGCCGCGTGGGGTGCTTTCACATTAAGAGAATATAGAGAATACAAAGCCAAAAACCGGTCATGCTGAGCTTGTCGAAGCATGACCGGTTTTTGGCTTTGTGTTATTCCAGGTTTGCTACGCCCCCACTACCTGAGTGGCTACCGCCGCGCCCACGGCCGCCCGCAGCGGGCTGGCCAGCCGCAGCACACACACGCCGGGCGCGCGCAGCCAGGCGGCCCGCGCCAGCTGCCCCAGCCCAATGGTGCCCGTGAGGTAGCTGCCGCGCTGCGCCGAGCGCAGCTGCTCGTGCACCGCCGTGAAATCGGCCGGGTTGGGGGCGCTGGCCTCGTCGTCAAACGTCACCAGCACCTCTACCTCGGCCGCCTCGGGGGCGAGCGTTAAGTGGGCGTTCTGTTGCATCTTTTTGTAGCCGTAACGGTAGCCGTAGGTCAGGGCCGACAGGTCGCTGAGCACGGCCGAGGCGGTGGGAAACGCCCCCGCCCCGCGCCCCAAAAAGAACTGCCGGTCGGCAAAGCCACTTTGCGTCACCAGGCCGTTGAACTCGTCGTGCACGCCGGCCAGCTCGTGGCCGGGCGCCACCAGCGTGGGCAGCACCGCCGCCACCACGCGCCCGCCGTCCAGCCGCCGCGCCTCGGCCACCAGCTTGATAATCAGGCCCTGCTCGCGGGCGTAGGTGGCCGCCAGCGGGCTAATGCTGGTGATGCCCACGGCCAGCAGCTCGCCAGGCGCCACCACCAGCCCAAAGGCGTGGGCCAGCAGCAGCACCAGCTTGTTGCGGGCATCCAGCCCCTCCACGTCGAGCGCGGGGTTGCTTTCGGCAAACCCTAGGGCCTGCGCCTGCGCCAGGGCCTCGGCGTAGGGCTGGCCATCGCGCCGCATGGCGGTGAGGATATAGTTGGTCGAACCGTTGATGATGCCTTCTACCGAGGCTAGCAGGTCGGTGTCGTAGTACTCTTCCAGGTTGCGGATAACGGGCAGGCTGGCGCAGGCGGCGGCCTCGTAGAGCAGCGGCGTGCCGGTGGTGCGCTGCAGCTCAATGAGTTCGGGCAGGTGCTCGGCCAGCATCTTCTTGTTGGCCGTCACCACGGCCTTGCCCTGCCGCAGGGCCTGCTTCACAATGAGGTAGGCCTCGTCGGCGTCGTCAATCAGCTCCACTATCACGTCGAGGCCGGGGTCGTCGAGCAGGTCGCGCTTGTCGAAGGTGAACAGCTCGGCGGGCAGCGAGCGGGCTTTGTGGCGGTCGCGCACGGCAATGCGGCCAATGCGGGCGCGCAGGCCAGGGGTGCGCTCCAGCACAGCGTGCAGGCCCTGGCCCACTACGCCAAAGCCAAAAAGCCCAATATGGAGGTTGGTACGGGTCATGAAGAAGGAAAGAATAAGGCGCAAAAAAACAAATACCCCCTTCCCAGCCCGCATCAAGTTTGCTGCCCGAAGCCGCCCGCGCCGGGCCGGGGCCTAGCCCCTGCGCCAAGCTGCCAGCGCCGCACCGCCAGCGGTGGGCTGCTTATAAGCTTATCTTCTTCCGCAGCCGGCCGCAGCCAGCTTCGAAACAGGAATTAGCACCTTCGCATGGCTGCTGGTTGCTAAGGCATCGTTGGGCCTGTCCCTCCGCCTTTCTTGATAAGGGCCCCTTGGTGGCAGGGGTCCGGCAAAGGTAGGGCCCTAGGGCCGCTGCTACCAACAAGCGTCCGCCCAGCTGAGCTAGGCGCGGGCGTTATGTTTTTTAATATATAGCGCTTGTGTTCAAGCAATTATCACCTCTAGTCCTGACCTCGACTTTTTTTCGGAACCACGGACTCAGCCGGGTGCCTAGAGCGGCACTTGACTATCAAGCCTCCACTAAAGCAACAGTTGGGCTAAGCGCCTTATTTAGACTTATTAAAAACATCTTGGTTACTTTGAAAGCGTATCAGTTAGGAGCTTAAAAATGCGCTTTTGGCGCCTGCCGGCGTCCTACTCTTTCCCTTGCCCCATGAGTCTACACTTCCTTCAAGAGCCCTTGGACAAAACTGCGCCGCACGTGGTGCCGGCCCAGGCCGTTACGCTGAACGTTAACGGCGAAGACCGCACCATCCAGATTGCGCCTTGGACCAGCCTGCTCGACGCCCTGCGCGAGTACCTGGACCTGACCGGCACCAAAAAAGGCTGCGACCACGGCCAATGCGGCGCCTGCACGGTACTGGTTGATGGCAAGCGCATTAACTCGTGCCTGGCGCTGGCTACGGTGTACCAGGGCAAGAAAATCCAGACCATTGAGGGCCTAGGCGGTGAGGACAATCTCTCGCCGCTTCAGCAGGCGTTTATCGACCACGACGCCTTTCAGTGCGGCTACTGCACGCCAGGCCAGATTTGCTCGGCTCAGGGCCTCATTAACGAGGGCCGTTGCAAGACCGAAGACGAGGTGCGTGAGCATTTGAGCGGCAACCTCTGCCGCTGCGGCGCCTATACCAACATCCTGTCGGCCGTGATGGAGGTGCTGCACGATGGCCAGGTAGTGGTAGACAACGGCACGCTGGTAACTATTCCGGCCCAGCCCACCAAATCCAGCTCCGTTAGCTAATCAATTCGCTATGAACAGTTTCACCCTTACGCAAGCCACGGCCGCCGACGAGGCCGTGCGCGACCTGACCAGCCACGACGGCGCGGCCTACCTAGGCGGCGGCACCAACCTCGTGGACTTGATGAAGTATAACCTGGAGCGCCCCAGCCACCTCACCAGCCTCGGGCTGCTGCCGCTCACCGACATTGCTAGCCTGCCCGACGGCGGCCTGCGCCTAGGCGCGCTGGCCACCAACGCCGACACCGCCTGGCACCCCGAGGTAGAAAAGCGTTACCCGCTGCTGAGCCAGACCATTTTGGCCGGAGCCACGCCGCAGCTGCGCAACGTGGCCACCAACGGCGGCAACCTCAACCAGCGCACCCGCTGCTATTATTTCTACGACCTGGCCGCGCCCTGTAATAAGCGTGAGCCCGGCACTGGTTGCTCGGCCCTCACCGGCCCCAACCGCGTGTGCGGTGTGCTGGGCACCAGCGAAAGCTGCATCGCCACCCAGCCTTCGGATATGTGCGTGGCGCTGGCGGCCCTAGAGGCTGTAGTGCGCGTGCAAGGCCCGGATGGCGAGCGCACTATCAAGTTTGAGGAGTATCACCGCTTGCCGGGCGACCACCCTGAAAAGGACAACACCCTGCAGCCAGGCGAGTTGGTAACGGCTATCGACTTGCCCAAGGAAGGCTACGCCGACCATTTTACCTACCTCAAACTGCGCGACCGCAGCAGTTACGCTTTTGCACTGGTAAGCGTGGCGGTGGGCTTGAAAATGAACGGCAACACCATCGAAAAGGCCCGTTTTGCCCTGGGCGGCGTGGCCCATAAGCCCTGGCGCGACCAAGAGGCCGAACAGCTGCTGGAAGGCCAAACGGCCTCGCCCGACTTGTTCCGCCAAGTGGCAGCCAAGGTATTTGCCGAGGCTAAGGGCTACGGTGAAGGCTCGCTGCACAACTCATTTAAGATAGAGCTGGGCAAACGAGCCATCGTGCGGGCGCTCAAGCAGGCTACCGAGATGAACCAGGTAGTCAACCCAAATGTGTTTTTAAATTCTAATCCGTAATTATTATGAGTCAGACTATTGCCACCCCGCCCACCGTACGGCTCGACAGCGACGTAATTGGCAAGCCCATCAGCCGCACCGACGGCCCGGCCAAAGTAAGCGGCGCGGCCAAGTACGCTGCCGAGTTTGGCGTGACCGGCCCGTTGTGGTACGGCTACGTTGTGAGTAGCCCCATTGCCAAAGGCAAAATTACCAAGATTCACGCCGACGAGGTGCTGGCCATTCCGGGCGTGCAGCAGATTTTTTCGCACGAAAACGTGCCCTCGCTAGCTTGGTTCGACCGCAGCTACAAGGACGATGTGGCCCCCGGCGGCTCACCCTTTCGGCCGCTGCACGAGCCAGCAATCATGTTTAGCCAGCAGCCGGTGGCGTTGGTGGTGGCCGATACCTTCGAGCTGGCTCGCTACGCTGCCTCGGTGCTCAGGATTGAGTACAGCGTGGACGACTTCAACACCGATTTGCTGGTGGCTAGCCCCAAGTCGTTTGACGCCCCTAGGGGCAAGACGGGCTTCCTGCCTCCGCCTAAACCTAAGGGCGACATCGACGCGGCCTACGACGACGCGCCGCACAAGCTGACCGCCGAGTACACGCACGAAGCCCAGCATCACAACCCGATGGAGATGTTTGGAACGACTGTGGACTGGCTGGGCGACGGCAAAAAGATGAAAATCTACGATAAGACCCAAGGCGCGCCCAACGTGCAGCAGTACATCGCCAAGATTTTTGGGCTGAACAAGGAGGAAGCGCGCGTTATCTCGAAGTTCACCGGCGGCGCCTTTGGCGCGGGCTTGCGGCCGCAGCACCAGGTGTTTCTGGCCGTGATGGCGGCCCTAGAGCTAGAGCACTCGGTGCGCGTAGTGCTGACCCGCTCGCAGATGTTTAGCATGGGCCACCGCCCCCACACCATCCAGAACATCCGCCTGGCGGCCGACGACCAGGGCCATTTGCAGGCCCTGGAGCATAATGCTTTGGGCGAAACCTCGCAGTTTGAGAACGAGACGGAAACGGTTGTGAACTGGTCGGGCATTCTGTATAATGTGCCCAACTATAAGTTCGACTACCAGCTGGCCAAAATAGACGTGAACACGCCGGCCGATATGCGCGCGCCCGGCGCCGCTACCGGCAACTTCGCCATCGAGAGCGCCATCGACGAGTTGTCGTACAAGGCCGGGGTTGACCCGCTCGATTTTCGCCTGCTCAACTACACCTACAGCGACCCCACCGAGAACAAGCCCTTCAGCAGCAAGCGCCTCGACGACTGCTACCACGAGGGTGCCGCCCGCTTTGGCTGGGACCAGCGCAACCCCGAGCCCCGCTCGATGCGCGACGGCAACTTGCTGGTAGGCTGGGGCCTAGCTGCCGGCTGCTGGGACGCTTCCATGCAAAAAGCCGAGGCCAAAGCCGTTCTTTCAGCCGCTGGCCATCTCACCGTAAGCAGCGCCACCAACGACCAAGGTACCGGCACCTACGTGATTATGACCCAGATGGCGGCCCAGACCCTAGGGCTGCCCATGGCTCAGGTGACCTTCGAGCTCGGCGACACCGAAATGCCCACGGCCCCCGTGCAGGGCGGCTCCTGGACCGCCAACTCGGTTGGCGCAGCCGTGCAGAACGCTTGCCAGGAAATCGGCAAAAAGCTGCTCAAGCTAGCCCAAAAGATGGATAACTCGCCCCTCGTAGGCGTAGATTTCGAAGATGCGCAGTTCGCGGACGGCCACATTCGCGCCAACGAGGACATCAGCCGTTCCGTAGCCATTGCCGACATCCTAGCCGCCAGTGGCGAGGCTAAGGTAGAGGCCGATGGCAAAGCCGGCCCGAACCCCATCAACATGCTCAAGTACTCGATGCACTCGCACAACACGGCGTTTGTGGAAGTGAAAGTGGACGAGGACCTGGGCACCGTGCACGTCACGCGCGTGGTGAATGCCGTGGCCGCCGGCCGCATCCTGAACCCTAAAACCGCTCGTAGCCAAGTGCTTGGCGGCACCGTATGGGGCATCAGCATGGCCCTGATGGAGGAAGCCTACCTCAACAACGACCTAGGCCGATACATCAATCATAACTACGCCGAGTACCACATCCCGGTAAATGCTGACATCCACAAGATTGACGTAATTTTTGTGGAGGAAGAAGATGATATTGCCAGCCCCATCGGCGTCAAAGGCGTCGGCGAAATCGGGATGCTCGGCGTCGCTGCAGCCATCGCCAACGCCGTGTACCACGCCACCGGCAAGCGCGTCCGCGAATTGCCGCTGACGATTGATAAGCTGCTGTAAGTTAGAATTAGCTAGAATAAGAAAGCGCCCCTTAGCCAATTGGCTGCGGGGCGCTTTTTGCTATTTCTTTGGCTGAATTAGATTCTTGCTTTTTCTGCTAGCCCTCTATAGTGTTCGCCAAGGGGTGTTAATTTACAGGATTTGCTTTCCATCGCAGCGTGCCACATATGAGGAGCGCCAACTGGTCACAGACATATCTATGTACTCGAAAGGACAATGCCCAAGTTGAGTGTAACCTTTTAAAAAATCTCGTTGCCTCTCATCTTCGATAGCAAAAGCTACAAAAATCACTTTCTTGTCCGCTATTTTTTAGTGCCTTTAAGCCGGTGTAACGCCCGGTACTCTTTATAGACGCAATGTAGCAAGAACTGCAACATTTTTTAGCATTTCTTGCTGAGTATGCTAAATTTCATGGCTTCACAATATCGACAAGGAAATCTTATCAAGAACGAAATCTGTAGTACAACATTTTACATATCAATAGTTTAATGCAAATATATTATAAGCAACCGCTTCAAAAAGCAGCCGCGAACTCCTTGGCGAATTCTTCCAGCTTCACCTTTCCTAGGGCTGGCTTGTGCTGCTCGTAGTCTTCGCCTAGGGCGCCGCTGTTCATATCTAGTCAGAGTTCTGGGCTAGCTACTGTGCTTTGTTAAAAAGCGAGAGCTACACACTTCGTATCCGGCACGAATTGCGTAGCTCTCGCTATCTCAGAAAATCATTACGCCAAGGCTTAGCGTAGCAAGGGCGCGATGTGCGTACCAATCAGCTCAGTAGCCCGGAGGATTTTTTCGTGCGGCAGCACGGCTACGTCCATCTGAAACGTCACCCGCGAGATACCGCCTAGGGCTTCGCTGTGCCGCTGAATCTTGGCCGCTACTTCTTCGGAGTTGCCCACTAGCAGGGCGCCCAGGGGGCCGGCTTGCGCCTCGAAGTGCGCCCGCGTGAGCCCACTGCCGCCCCGCTCGCGGGCACGCTTGCTAAACGTTTCGATGTAGCCAGGCACAAAATCGGCCACGGCTTCTTCGGTGGTAGGGGCCACGTAGCCCAGCGAGTGCAGGCCCACTTTGAGTTGCTCGGGAGCGTGCCCAGCCCGGCGCCCGGCCTCGCGGTAGAGGTCTACTAGTGGTCGGAAGCGGTGGGTGTCGCCGCCGATGATGGCCACCATCAAAGGCAAGCCCAGCGCGCCGGCCCGCACAAACGACTCGGGCGTGCCGCCCACCCCCAACCAAATGGGTAGCTGCGCCTGCGCCGGGCGTGGGTACACGCCCTGGCCCGTGAGTGCGGGCCGGTACTGGCCCGTCCAGCGCACTTTTTCCTGGTCGCGGATGGCCAGCAGCAGCCCCAGCTTTTCGCTGAACAGCTCGTCGTAATCATTCAGGCTGAAGCCGAAGAGCGGAAACGCTTCGGTGGACGAGCCGCGCCCGACCACCATTTCGGCCCGGCCCTGCGAAATCAAATCCAGCGTGGCAAACTCCTGGAATACGCGCACCGGGTCGGCGGCCGACAGCACCGTGACGGCGCTGGTGAGCCGGATACGCTTGGTACGCGCCGCAGCGGCGGCCAAAATCACGGCCGTGGCCGAGTCGAGGTATTCGGCCCGGTGATGCTCCCCGATGCCAAACACGTCGAGTCCCACCTGGTCGGCCCGCTCAATGCGTTCGAGCAGCAGGCGCATGGCTTCGGTGCCACTCAGGTGGTCGCCCCCGTTTTGGAGCAGGTGCGAGGCAAAACTATCGATTCCAACTTCCATTGGGCTAAGTTAAAGTAGGTTTTGGGAAGCAATGCCAAGTAAGTGGCGCTGCATTCTACTAACAAATGTACGTACATTAAATGTAGGCACATCATTTGATATTTT
Source organism: Janthinobacterium lividum (assembly GCA_050954355.1). Lineage (GTDB taxonomy): Bacteria > Bacteroidota > Bacteroidia > Cytophagales > Hymenobacteraceae > Hymenobacter. The sequence continues at coordinate 71,258 of JBPBPH010000070.1, read as the reverse complement.
TCCCACTAGAACCACTCAGCGCGGTTTCGGATTCGCTATACGGTAGCGCGAACTTGTAGTCCGCGAGTCAAATAGCCTCTCCCCACGCGGCCTACAAGTCCGCGCTACGGCCTGGCCGTACAATGACCACGAAACCGCTCTAAGGAACTTTCAAGGTCAGTGTACATTGGCCCAAAAATCCTTTAGGTTGCTCCTATACGCAGCCACTACTCAGTAGTGTTGGGGCTGTTCTTTGCGAGCTGCCACATTAGAAAGCAGCCGCGAACTCTCTGGCAAAATCCTCCAGCTTCACGGCGCCTAGGGCAGGCTTGTGCTGCTCGTAGTCCTCGCCTAGGGCGCCGCTGCTCATGCTAGCGTAGATGTCCACGACGTCGGCGGCGGTGCTGGCGGGCAGGCCGTTGCGGAGGAGGTTTTCCCGCATTTGCTCGTCGGAGAAAGCTACCCAGCGCAGGTCGGGGCGGCCGATGGCGGCGCCTAGGGCGTGCGCTACCTCTTCCTGCGTGCGCTCGTCGCTGGCTACGTAGCGGATGGTGCGGCCGACTGGAGCGGCGGGGCGAGCTAGTTCTTCGGCGGCGGCAGCGGCAATATCCCTAGGGTGCACTAACGCGATTTTGCGGTCGCCTACGCAGTTGGCACCCATAAAACCCGCCGCTTTTATCATGCTGGCAAAGCCGTAGTAGTTGGTATAAAAGGAGGTCGGGCGCAGGTACGTGAGCGCCAGGCCGGGCAGCGCGGCCAAAATTTCCTCCACGTCGTGCGAGCCCAGGATGCCGCCGGTGCCGTGGTCGCGGTGCGCCCCCCAACTGCTGAGCTGCACCACCCGCCGCACGCCAGCCTGCCGGATGGCTTGCGCGTAGTGGCGGCCAATGCGCTGGAAATATACCCGCGAATCAGGCGCGGTGTAGTTGGGCGGCACCATCGCGTACACGGCATCGGCGCCGGCAAAGGTGGCGGCCAGGAAGTCCGCGTCTTCGAGCGAGCCGATGGCGGCGGTGGCCCCTAGGGCCTCGATGGCGGCTTGCTTGTCGGCCTTACTGCTGATGACCGTGACGGCGTAGCCCTGCTGCACCAGCGCGGTGGCCAGGGGCTTGCTAATGTTCCCGAGGGAACCGGTAATGATGATTTTCATGGGGCAAAGTTCTGGTTAGGCGGAGCTGGGTGAAAGGGCCAAAGGGCGGGAAGATTGGGCCGAAGGGCGGGTGGAGCGCGAATTTTGCGAGTCCGCGAATAGTGTTGCTCGCTCAACTACGCTCCGCGCGGACTCGCAGAATTCGTGCTACAGCTTACAATCGCTGGCGATAGCCGGCCGGCGACACGCCGGTATTATTGCGAAAGAACCGGCCGAACGTAGACTGGTCGGCAAAGTGCAGCGTGTCCGCAATCTGGCCGATGGTGAGGGCGGAGTTTTGCAGCAGCACCTGGGCCTCCAGCAGCACAGCTTCGGCTAGCCACGCGGCGGCACGCTTGCCAGTAGCTTCTTTCACCGTTTCGGCGAGGTGCTTGGGGCTGATGCACAGCCGGCCGGCGTAGAAAGCCAGGCTGCGCTCGGTGGCGTAGTACGTGTTAACCAGCTGCTTGAAGCTGGTGGCAATCAGCTGGCTGCGCGTCTGCATGGCCTTTGCCGGCCCCTGCTGCGCGCTATAAATAGGCGCCGTTTCGTGCAGCAGAATGTGGATGAGGCTGCGCAAAATCTCCTCGCGGTACGGGTGAGGCGCGTCGTACTTCTGCTCAATGGCTCGTAGCAGGCCCGTGAGGCTCGCCGCTTCGGCGGGCGGCAGGGTGAACACATGGCGGGCGTCGCGCGCAAAGAATGCGAACGCATCCAGGTTGGGGCCGCCGCCCGCCGCGATAAATTCTTTGGTGAAGAAGATGCTCAGCGAGTCGCAGTCTGCCGACATGAAGGGCCACTGCTTGATGACGTAGGGCGAGAGCATCATCAGCGAACCAGGGCCTAGGTCGTAAGTTTCGAGGTTGACTTGCAGGCGGGCACTGCCGCGCAGAACAATGCCAATTTTGTAATACTCGCTGCGGTAGGGCTGGTCAATGGGCAGGTGCGGCGCCGTCGAATTTGGCCCTAGGAAGAACACGGCGGCTGGTTTGGCGGCCGGCGCGGCGAGGGCCGCTAGCTGATAGACGGGGATAACGGGCGTCATAACGAATATTACTATAGGCCTTACGCAAAAACGGTTGTCATTGCGAGCTTTAGCGAAGCAATCGCACTAAAACAAGTCGCTTGGGTATCGTCCGGGTTGCAATTGCTTCGCAGGCTCGCAAGGACAACCGATTTTGCGTAAGGCCTATACTATAGTGACCACTAGCGGGCGGCGCGCGGCCAATTTGAAACCGCCCTTGGCGGTCGGTGGTTTAAATAACCCCGCCGCGACCCTAGGCGTACTGCCCAAGCTACTATTCCTGATAATGACTGAACTGCAACGCCTTTTTATTGCCTACGACCAGCACCGCACTGCCCAGCGCCCCTGCGCTTTGGCTACCGTGGTCGAAGTCCTGGGCTCGGCCTACCGCCGCCCCGGCGCCCGCATGCTCGTGACCGAAGACGGCGAGCTGACCGGGGCCATCAGCGGGGGCTGCCTCGAAGGCGATGCGCGGCAGCGGGCGCGGCGGGCCATTTTTCAGGGCGAGCCGGCACTCGTCACCTACGACACCCGCGACGAAGAAGACCCACGCCACGGCCTAGGCCCCGGCTGCCAGGGCGTAGTGCGCATCTTGCTAGAGCCGCTCGATTTTAAGAACTCCGACAACCCGCTCGAAATCCTGCGCGGCTTTGCGCAGCACCCTGCGCCGGCCGTGCTGGCTACCGTATTTGAAACCGATGCCAGCGGCTTGAAAGCCGCCGTGGGCCAGCGCGTGCTGCTGTCGGAAGCAGGCGTGGTGCGCGGCACGCCGCTACTGGCCGCCCCGCTGGCCGAGGCTGCCCGCGCTACCCTAGCCGAGCGTCGGCCCCAGATTCTGACCATCGAAACCGACGCGGGCCCCGTGCGGGCCTCGCTCGAAATGCTGCTGCCGCCCCTGCGCCTAGTGGTGTATGGCGCCGGCAACGACGCGCAGCCGCTGGTGCACCTTGCCGGCTCGCTGGGCTGGCACATTACGGTGGTCGATGGCCGGCCCAACCTAGCCACCGCCGCCCGCTTTCCCGAGGCGGCTGAGGTGCGCGTCGTGCCCGTGCGCGAGTTGGAAGCTGCCGTGCCCGACCCGCTAGCCTACCATGTGCTGCTCAGCCACAACTACGCCTACGACTTGGCGGCACTGCAAACCCTGCTAGCCTCGCCCGCGCCTTACATCGGCCTGCTGGGGCCGCGGCTGAAAGCCCAGCGGCTGCTCGATGAGCTCGATACCTTCCCCGCCGAGCAGGTGCAGCAACTGCGCGAGCGGCTGCACAGCCCCGTTGGCCTCGACTTAGGCAGTGAAACTCCGGAGGAAATTGCCCTGGCCATCGTGGCCGAAATTCAGGCGCAGCACAACGGGCGGCAGGGGCGGCCGTTGCGCGAGCGGGCGGGCACAGTGCATGTGCCCGAGGCCGAGGTTTTTTAAGTAAAACGTCTATTCACGCCTTTACCTTTCTCACGCCGCCCGATGGTTCTTGGCTTCAATGAAGCGTTTATTCCGGCTATTTTAGCTGGCACCAAAGTCCACACCATCCGCGAGGGCTTGCGGTGGCAAACCGGGGATATCGCTCATTTTTGCGCCCGCACGCAGCAGCCCGACCAGTACGAGTTTTGGAAGCCCCGGCCGCTGCTGGCAGTGCAAATAATTGAGCTGACGGACAGCACTTTATGGGTTGATGGACGGCAGCTTGCCCCCGCCGAGGCCCTAGCCCTAGCCAACGCCGATGGCTTTGCTACGGCAGCCGAGCTGCTTGCCTTTTTTGCCAACCGGCCGCAGCCCGTGCGGGGCCAGCTGCTGCATTGGACGGCCCTGCGCTATTAGCTAACTTTTTCATTGCCAGCTGCCCTGCCCTATCCCCTAGGGCCTGGCAGGCGCGGCAGCGCGCCCCTACCCTACTGCGTGCTCCAGTATGGCCTCTACTTCTAGCAGCAGAGCCGCGCTCGTAAGCAGGCCTTGCATCAAAAATAACTCTTCCAGCGAGAAGAGAAATACTTGGTCGGCCGCGGGGCTGGGCAGGCTTAGGCAGCGAGCTTCGGGGTCCGTTAGCTGCGCGAGCTAGGTGGCGCACGCCTCAGCCACCTGGCCTTGCCACTGCCGCAGCTCGTGGGGCAGCAGGCGCAGGCACACATTGCCGAAGTAGAGCTGCAAGCAGCACCGGCCGGGGCACTGGGCAATGCAGCCCAGCGTGTTATAATGGAGGCAGCGCGACATGAGCAGAGGCAAAAAAGTGAGTGCTAGTAGCCAGAGCAAGCACTGAAGCGGGCCCACTTGCTTGCCGCGCACAAGGCCCTAGCAAACTAGTGCCGACGCGAGCGGCTTGCGCTTAATAGGCTCATCACAAGAGCTGTCCTCACGAAACTTCCGCCCGCGCCGGACTTTTATTAATTCCTATTTAGACTTGCTCTAAACATGAGCAAATATAGGCAGCCAATCCTAGAGTCACGATTTTATTTAGATTTTTTCTAAATAAAGGCCTTTTAGGAATCATACAGCACCTGATACAAACAGCATTCGGCGGCTCACTACAGCAACCAGACTAGCGTATGGAAGCTATCTGGCTAAGGGACCGGGGATGGAATGGGGCGTCAGAATCAAGATGCATCAGCCTCAGACCTGCTCTCGCTCCTAGGCTGAATGTAAGGCTGAAGCCTGATACCCACGCTGTAGTAAGGCGGTAATCAAAGCAGCGCGGCGCATCGCTAGCTACTAGTGCCGGGCGCAACTTTATCCAGCACCACGGGTAACCACCTCTAATCAGGTCAGCTGAATTGAGTGTTCTTTCTACGGCTGGGTACACCTAGGCCCGGCAATATCCAAAAAAGCAGTAGCGCCGTTGTAACCTGCAGCTAGGCGTCAGGGTTAGGCAGATTTGGTTTGTTTATGAGGTAAGTTATGGATTTTTACACTCGGCGCCAGGCGCTGATACTCCGGCAACGGGCTAGCCGGCCGCTGCAATTCAACCCGTTTGTATTCAGCCGGACGTTCTTTTTGTGGGTGCTGGTGGGGCTGGTGGGTGGCTGCATTGCCGGCGCCTACTGGCTGGTGCTGACGCAACTGCTGCGGCTGCTGGGCCTAGTCAGCGGCTGCTGGGTAATACCGCTCATGGGCGGCGCGGGCCTGCTGGCCGGCCTCCTTATCCACCGCCTCGGCGACCCTGGCGAAATGAGCTTATTAGTCAACAATATTCGCTTTAAGGGCGGTCGGCTAGAGTCCAAGAACAACCCAGCCATGATACTATCGTCGCTGCTCTGCATTGCCAGCGGGGGCAGCGCTGGCCCCGAGGCGCCGCTGGTGCAAGTAACTGGCTCCACGGCCTCGTGGCTGGCCCACAAGCTGCGGGTGCGGGGCGAAGGCTTACGCACGCTCAGCATTGCGGGCATGGCGGCGGGCTTCACGGCGCTGTTTGGCGCCCCGCTGGGCGGCGGCTTATTTGCGCTAGAAATCCTGCACCACCGCCACCTCAGCGAGTATTTCCAGGCACTTATTCCGGCTTTTGTGGCCAGCTGCGCCAGCTACGTCGTGTTTATTCTGATAACCCACATCGGCATTGGGCCCACCTGGCACTTTCCGGCGGGCGGCACCCCGCAGCTAAACGATGCCTTTTATGCCGTGGGCTACGCGCTGGTAGCTACCGTGGTGGGCTGGGGCTTTATTGCGCTGGTGCGGCTGCTGCGGCAGGTGTTTCACGCGTGGCAAGTGCCTATTTACGCCAAGATGGGCGGGGCCGGCTTCCTGCTGGGCGTGCTGGCTTATTATGTGCCCCTGGCGCGCTATTTTGGCCACGAACAGCTAGCCGAACTGCTCGAAGGCAAGTTTACAGTAGCCTTTCTGTTTGGTTTGCTGGCGGCCAAGTTGCTGGCTATCGCGCTCACCGTTACCTCCGGGTGGCGCGGCGGGTTCATCATCCCCCTCTTTTTTGTGGGCGCCACCCTAGGGCTCCTGCTCCACGCCGCCTCTCCAACCCAAAGCTTGCCCCTGGCCATGATTAGCTGCATGGCCGCGCTCAACGCCTGCGCCACGCGCACGCCCATCAGCACCACCATTTTGCTGGCTACCCTCACGGGGTTTCAGCAGCCGGTGCCCATCCTTTTTGCCAGCCTCACGGGCTTTTTCCTGGCCCCTAGAACGCCCCTCATCAATGCGCAGCTGGCCATGCCCGGCGTCGGCGCCGACTAGTGCCCAACTAGGCCCTACACCAGCGCAAGCATAGGCAACCGCTTACTCCTGCTCCATAATATCCTCGTTCCAGAGGGCGGGTTCGGCCTCGATGAACTCGTTCATCATAGCCACGCACTCCGGCAGGTCGAGGTCGACGACCTCCACGCCATGGCTTTCCATAAATTCCCGGGCCCCGTCAAACGTGCGCGATTCGCCCACGACTACCTTCGGAATCTTGAACTGCACGATGGTGCCCGCGCACATGTAGCACGGCATCAAGGTGCTGTAAATCACGGTATCACGGTACGTGGATTGGCGGCCGGCGTTGGTGAGGCAGTCCATTTCGCCGTGCTTGATGGCCGAGTTTTCCTGCACGCGCTTGTTGTGGCCGCGGGCCACGAGCTTGCCGGCGCGCACCAGCACCGAGCCAATCGGGATGCCGCCCTGCGCCCGCCCCAGGCGGGCTTCGTCGATGGCGGCTTGCATAAATTCATCCATAGGTAGTCACTGAAACAACGGCCGTAAGCAGCCGCTAGTCAAGGTAACGAGATTTGGGCAAACCTGGCCAGCCGCGGCCAGCCCTAGGGGCAATTACCTGGCCGTAGCTACCCCTAGGGCTGGCGGCGGCCAGGGTAGCATCGTTTTTCTGGCAAGGTTATTGGCTGATAGATTTTAATTCATTCTATTCTTTCACACCGCTAGAAAGCCCCGGCCAGTTTTGGCCGGGGCTTTTTTTGAGAGCGCCAGGGCAGCTGCATCTTTGCAGCCACGCTGGCCTTACCCCGCCCGCCTCCGAATGGCTACAAAAATCCTGCTGGTAGAAGATGAGCCCAAGGTTTCGGCCTTTATTCGGCGCGGGCTGGAGGAGGAGGGCTACGAGGTGCAGGTAGCCTACGACGGCACCTTCGGCCTGCGCCTGGCCCTAGGGCAAGCGTTCGACTTGCTGATTCTGGACGTGATACTGCCCGGCAGCAGCGGCATCGACGTGCTGCGGGCCGTGCGCGCCCAGGACCAGGAGCTGCCCGTGCTGATGCTTACGGCCCTGGGCACCACCCAGGATAAGCTGCTGGGCTTCGACGGTGGGGCCGACGACTACCTGGTGAAGCCCTTCGACTTTGTGGAGCTGCTGGCGCGGGTGCGCGCCCTCACCCGCCGCCGCGGCCCGCGCACCACCAAGGGCAACCAGCTAACCCTGGCCGACCTGACGGTAGATACGGCCGCCAAAACCGTGGTGCGCGCCGGCCAGCCCATCAAGCTCACCGCCCGCGAGTTCAACCTGCTCGAGCTGCTGCTGCGCCACCAGGGCCGCGTGCTCAGCCGGGCCGAAATAGCCGAGCACACCTGGGAGGAAGCCTTCGACACCGGCTCGAACGTCATCGACGTGTACGTGAATTACCTGCGCAACAAGGTAGACAAAGGCTTCGATAAAAAGCTGATTCACACCGTAGTAGGCATGGGCTACGTGCTGCGCGAGGAGTAAGCCGACCCTAGGGCCGCCGCCATAAAAAAGGCTTTCCCCAGTGCGGGGAAAGCCTTTTTTATGGGTGCTACGCTGCGCGGGTTAGTTGCGCGTCACCAGTGGGTTGCTGGTAATTTCAGTAATTGGAATGGGCCAGATGTACAGCTGGTCGGCGGGCTGCACGGCAATGGCCACGCCCTTAGAAGGTATGGGTGACAGGGTGCGCATGATGTCGAAGTAGCGGATGCCTTCGCCCAGAAACTCGATGCGCCGCTCCAGCAAAATGGCGTTGATGAAGTCGGTAGCCGACGTGAAGCCGGTGTAGGCCGTACCGCTTGAACGCGTGCGCACGGCGTTGAGCAGGGCTAGGGCCTGGGCATCGGCCGCGCCGTTGGTGCGCACGCGGGCTTCGGCCAGGTTTAGCATCACCTCGGCGTAGCGGATAACGGGCGCGCTGTCGGTGTAGGGCGTGCCGGTGGGGTACTTTTTGAGAAAATACTCGCCGGTGCTCGACTTCACCACGAAGTTGGTGCGGCGGGCATCGCTGGCCCCCCAGCCGGCGTTGGCGTAGATGCTGCCGTCGGCCGTGTTCAGGCTATACTCGCCGTTGCCCCCCAGGGCCGAAGGCAAGTAGTAGTACGACAGTTGGTTTTGGGTGCCGGGCTGGTCCTGCGACGTGAAGGGGAACGAGAGGATGCTCTCGGTGGTCGTCTGGGGCGGGGCAAACACCGCCGTTATCGACGAGTTGAGGGCGTTGGCCACGCCGCTGCTGGCCGTGTAAGGAGCCGTGCTGGGAACCAGCTTGTTGGCCTCCGTGAGCACCGAGGCGTAGTTGGCCATGCTCAGGTACACGCGCGTTTTCAGGGCGATGGCCGTGTTGCGGTGGGCCCGCGTCACGTTCAGCGTGGCGTCGTTGTAGGTCAGGGGCAGCACCGTTTCGGCAAAGTTGAGGTCGGCCAGAATCTGGGTGTAGATGTCGGCTACCGAAGAGCGGGCCAGTGCGTTGTTGGCGGGGCTTTTTTCGGCCAGCAGGCGCAGGGGCAGGCCCGGCTTGCTGCCGTTGCCGTCGGTGTAGGGCCGGGCGTAAAGCTGCAGCAGCGAGTAGTAGCTAAGGGCCCGCAGCAGACGCGCCTCGCCCCGATACTGGTCGGCGGTGGTGCTGAACGAGGTGGCGAAGCTGGCCTGGTTGGCGTCGAGGCCGGCCAGGAACACGTTAATCTGGTTGATGGCCTCGTAGCCGTAGCTCCAGCAGTTGATAACGTCGTTCTGCGAGGTTTCCGTTTCGGTATGGTTCCAGACGGTCAGGCCAGTTACGGCGTTGGTTTGGCGATTCAGGAAGTCGTTGAGCTGAATGTCACCGTAAATCTGGTAGCGCCCCCCCAGGAAGCCCCCCGTCTTTACGTAGCTATAAAGCGCGTTCACCTGCAAGGCAATGCGGGCCGGCGTGCTAAAGACTACTTGATCGGAGAACTGGTTGGAAGGCGCTGGATAGAGCTTATCCTTGTTGCAGGCAGTGGTGCCCAGCGCCAGGGCGGCAGCCGCAGCCGCCGTGAAAAGAGTACTTCTGGTAAAAAGATGCATAGCGGATAAAGCAGATTAGAAGTTCACGTTGATGCCGGCCGTGTAGGTGCGGGCCTGGCCCACCGAGTTGCGGTCGACCCCGGCGGCGGTGTTGCTGGCGCCGTTGGTTGAGATTTCCGGGTCGATGCCCGAATACCCCGTAATCAGCAGCGCGTTCTGCACCTGCACGTAAAGGCGGGCGCTGCTCAGGCTGGCCTTGCTCAGCAGCGACGAGCGCAGCGTGTAGCCTAAAGACAGGTTGCGCACGCGCAGGAAGTCGCCCTTCTCTACGTTCGACGACATGGGCAGGGCCGAGCCGTTCGATACGTTGTCGCCGTACACCACGGCCGGGTACAGGGCGTTGTGGTTATCAGCCGTCCAGTGGTTTTTAATGTCGGTCGCGTTGTTCCAGAAGCGCTGGTCGTGCAGGCCGGCCTTGGTGCCGTTGTAGATGTAGTTGCCGCCTGAGTATTGCAGGAAGACACCCAGGTCGAAGTTGCCTAGGGTGAAGGTGTTATCCAGGCCGCCGTACCAGGTAGGCAGCACCGGGCCGTAGTACTGGCCATCAGTAATCTGGTTGGGGGCAGTGGTTTTGTTGTTGGTGGCCACGTCCGTCCAGCCCGAGCCCTGGTACTGGTACTGTGCCACCGTGCCGTCGGCTTTCTGAATCATGCGGCGGCCGTTTTCGGGATTCACGCCCAGCGACTTCACCACCAGGATGGAGCCAATCGAGCGACCAACGGTGGTGTAGTTCACCGTTTCGAGGCCCGAAGTGGCGCTGGCAATGTAGGGCTGGCCATCTACCAGCGACAGCACCTCGTTGTGCAGCGAGGTGTAGTTGCCGCTCACCGTCCAGCTAAATGCCTTGTGCTGAATAGCCAGGAAGCGGGCCGTTAGCTCGAAGCCCCGGTTGAGCATAGAGCCCACGTTGGCCGGAATGCTGGTGGAATACCCACCAGGGCCGGCCGGAATGCCCAGCGACGGCGCCGTTGGCACGGGCAGAATCAGGCCATCTACCAGGTTGCGGTAGTAGGTACCCTCCACCGTCAGGCGGTCCTTGAACCAACCCGTGCTCACGGTGATATCAATTTTGCGGCTGGTTTCCCACTTGAGGGCCGGGTTGCCGGCCTGCGAGTAGTAGAGGTTGGCATTGGTGCCGTACAGGCCCGAGCCGTAGAGCTGCAGCGAGGCAAAGTCGTTAACGCCCTGATTGTTGCCTACCGTGCCGTAGCTGCCCTGCACCTTCAGGAAGTTGAGGGTATTGGCAATGCTGGCGCCCTTAAAAAATTCCTCCTCCGAGATGATGTAGCCTAGCGAGCCCCCGTAGAAGTTGCCCCACTTATCGGCAAAGGCCGAGTAGCCATCGCGGCGGGCGTTGAACGAGAGCAGGTACTTGTGGTCGTAGTTGTAGGCAAAGCGCCCGAAGAACGAAACTAGGTAGTTGTAGCCAATGCCGGTGCCCGCCGCCGCGATGTTGGTGAAGTTGCCCTGGTAATTAGTGAAGAACAAGTCGGCCACCTGGGTGCGCGAGGCGCCCCAGTACTGGGTATTCACAGTTTGCTGCTCGTTGCCCAGCAGCAGGTCGAAGCTGTGCTTCCCGAAACTGTGGCTGTAGGTGCCCGTATTCTGCCAGTCCCACAGCCGGAAATCGTGGTAGTAGTTGTCGGCCTCGCCGCCCGGCGAGTAGCCGTCGCCCGCGATGGGGGTGTAGAAGGCCTTGTCTTCGTAGTAGTTGTTGCTGATGCCAAACTTCGAGCGCAGGTGCAGGCCCTTGAGCGGCTCCAGGTCGGCATAAACGTTGCCCTGAATCTGGTTAGAGTTGGAAATGAAGTAGTTGTTGTCGAGGTCAACCACCGGGTTGTAGTAGCCTGGCAGCAAGGCGGCGGGTGGCGTGGTCGTGCTCAAGGGGTTTAGGTTGGGGCCGGCCCCTATGCCCGCGCCATTCGTGTTGTAAGAGCCATCGGCGTTGAACGGGGAGATATTGGGGGGCAGCACCAGCGGGATGCGGCCTAGGCCCGACGTGCTAAACGCCCCGCCCGATACGGAGCCCGAGTTGGGCGCGCGGTTGTAGAGGTGGCTGTAGGCAAAGACGGCGCCCACTGTGAGGCGGCTGAACACCTTGTGGTCGACGTTGAAGCGGCCGCTGTAGCGCTCAAACTCGTTCTTTTTCAGCATCCCCTTCTGGTTGGTGTAGTCGACCGACGCGTAGTAGGTCGTCTTCTCATTACCCCCCGAAAAGTTCAGCGACTGGTTCGACGACACCCCCGTTTGGTAGATGTAGTCGTACCAGCGCGTATCAATCGGGTTGTTGTTGGCGTCTTTGGCAATGTTGAAGTAAGGCGTAGTGGGAGCCGCCCGGCCAAGGTTGGCAAACAGGTTGCCTACCGCCTCATTCTTGATATTCACGTAGTCTTGGGCGCCTAGGATGTTGTAGAGGCGCACCGGCGTGGTGAGGCCCACCCAGGCGTTGTAGCCCATGTGGCTCTGGCCCTGGCGGCCGTGCTTAGTGGTTACCAGAATGACGCCGTTGGTAGCGCGCGAGCCGTAGATGGCCGTCGAGGCGGCGTCTTTCAGCACCTCCACGTTCTCAATATCCTGCGGGTTGATGTTGGCCAGCGGATTGTTGGGCACTGCGTTCAGCTGCGAGTTATTGCCCGTGGAGGTCGGCACTCCGTCAATCACAATCAGCGGCTGCGAGCTGAGGTTGATGGAGTTAATGCCCCGGATGCGAATAACCGGCGGGTTGTTGAGCAGGCCGTTGGGCGTGGTCACGTTCACCCCGGCGGCGCGGCCCTGCAGCTGCTGGTCGAAGCTTTGCACCGGCGTGTTGGCAATGGCCTTGCCTTCGATGACGGCAATCGTGCCCGTGTTTTCGCGCCGCGCCTGCGTGATGCCGTAGCCCACCACCACTACCTCGTCGAGGCCCGTCGAGCTTTCCAGCGTCACGTTCAGCTTGGTGCGGTCGCCGATGGCAATTTCCTGGCCCACGTAGCCCACGAAGGAAAATACCAGCCGGGTGGCGGCCGGCGGCACCGCCAGCGTAAAGCGGCCGTCCACGTCGGTAGTAGTGCCGCGCGAACCGCCTTTCACGATTATGGTCACGCCCGGCAGGCCATTGCCGTCGGTCCCGATTACCTGGCCGGTAATGGTGTGCTCGTCGGCGCGCTGGGCGGTGGCTGGCGCTTGGGCTTGCAGGTCGTGCGTGGCAAGCACGCCTCCAATAAGTGGGAGTAATAGTACAAGTTTTTTCATCCTAAGATTTTAAAAATGCCAAAAAACATTGCGGCGAATATACTGGACTGTTCTATTCTTCGTACACCCCAGCATCATTTTTACCCTTTTTTTTTGGTTTTACCCTATCTTCTAAAGGGTCTCTCGGAAAAAACTAACCATTTTTTCAAGCTATTGGGAGTCATTTTTGAACCGTCCACTCACAAAAGCCCACTTGCCCGCCGCCTGCTAGTAGTACAACTGCCCAGCGAGGTAAGCCCAGCCACTAAACCTACTTGATACCTTCGCTTAGGGAAGCTACGTTTTTGATTATCCACCTCTCCCATGACTATTCGCAACCGCCTGACCTGGCTTTTTGTGGGCATTGTGGCCGTGCTGCTGCTGGCCGTGCTGGCGGGCGTGTTCATTTTGCAGAGCACTTACTCGCGGCGCGAGTTTCGGCAGCGCCTGCGCGAGCGGGCCCAGGTAACGAGCTACATCTTTCTGGAAAAGGACGAGATGCGGGCCGGGGCCTTTCGCGACTTCGAGAAAAAATACCTGCAGGCCCTGCCCAACGAGATTTTGCAGGTGTACGACGCCAACGGGCGGGTGCGCTTCGTGGCGGCCGACGAGCGCGTACGCCTCTCCGACGCGCTGCTGACGCGCGTAGTGCTTAATAAGGAGGTGTATTTCACGCTCAGCGGCCGGCAGGCCATTGGCATCTTTTACCACGACAACCAGGGCGATTTCATCATCGTGGCCGCCGCCGAAAACGTGTACGGCCAGCGCCGGCTCAACACCCTGGCCGCCATTATGGGCCTCACGTTCGTGGTGAGCTTACTGGGAATTTATGCCCTAGGGCGCGCTTTTGCGGGGCGGGCCCTAGCCCCCATCGCGGCCCTCAACGACCAGGTAGACCGCATTACGGCCCAGGACCTGCACCAGCGCGTGGGCGAGGGCACGCTGCGCACCAGCGAGCGCGACGACCTCACGCGCCTGGCCCGCACCTTCAACCGCCTGCTGGCCCGGCTGGAGGCCAGCTTCGAGGGCCAGCGCACCTTCGTGCGCAACGCCTCGCACGAGCTGCGCACGCCCCTCACCGCCAGCATTGGCGAGCTGCAGGTGCTGCTAACCCGCGAGCGCCCCCCGGAGGCTTACCGCGAGGGCGCGGCCTCGGTGCTGAGCGAGCTGCAGCAGCTCAAAGAGCTGATAAATAACCTACTGGACATGGCCCAGGCCGAAGGCGGCGTGTCCCTCACCGAGGAGGTGCGCCTGGACGAGCTGCTGTGGGAAGTGCGCGAGGCCGTAGCCCCCGCCCAGCGCGGCCGCGTGCAGGTAGACCTGGGCGACCTGAGCGAGATGCCCGCCGACCAGGTCGCCTACGAGGTGCGCGGGCATCGGGCGCTGCTGGCCCGCGCCCTGGGCAACCTCGTGGATAACGCCCTCAAGTACTCGCCTGCCCCGCAGCGCGTGCTGCTGAGCTTGCGCTGCCGCCCCGGCCAGGGCTGCCTGGTGCGGGTAGCCGATGCGGGCCCCGGCATTGCGCCCGACGACTTGGCGCAGGTATTCCAGCCGTTTTTTCGGGCGGCCAGCGTGCGCGGGGTAGTGGGGCACGGGGTGGGGCTGCCGCTGGCCCAGCGCATTGCGGCGCTGCACGGCGGCACGCTGGCCCTGCGCTCGGAGCCGGGCCGCGGCACGGTGGCCGAGGTGCAGTTTGGGCAGTAGCGCGGCGGTAGCAGGCCTAGGGCTCGGTGCCCGCTCTAGGCCTGCTACCGCCGGCTAGGGCCAGCAGCTCAGCGTCAGCTGGCGTTCAGCTAGAAAAAAGAGGGGTTCGCCGGCTTTTTAGCCAAAATTCCGCGTTCTAATCCGTTTCTAATTGGGCTCTAATAGGGGCCTAATGTGGGCCGAGGACCTTTGTAGCACCTTATTGCTATGCAGTTCTTCACTTCCATTTCGCGTACCCTGGCCGTGGCCGGGGGCGTGCTGAGCTTAGCGGGGTCAGCCCCCGCCACGGCCCAGGTACTGACGCCCAGCGCGGCTCGCCCCGCTACCAGCACGCTGCTGCCGCCCACCCAGGCGCCAGCCACTGCGCCGGCTACCACCACCGGCCAGCAGCCAAGCCCTAGGGGCGCCATCACCCCGGCCCAGCTGCCGGGCCAGCCCACCAGCCCTACCCAGTTTGGGCAGCCCGGCCCGGCCCTCACCAGCCCCAATAGCCCTACGCCCCTCACGGGCGGCGCGGCGGCTACCGGCGTCGTGCCCGCGACCGCGGCAGGGGCCGCGGCGCTGACTGGCTATCCCACCGAGGTGGGCTTGGCTCAGGGCGGCACCCTAGGGCCACTGGCCACCGATACCCTACGCTTCAGCCTCGACGAGGCGCTGCGGCGCTTTATGCAGGCCAACTTTCAATTGCTGGCCCAGCACTATACTATCGACGTGGCCAACGCCGCCGTTCGGCAGGCGCTGCTGCGCGACAACCCCAACCTGCAGGCCGAAATAAACGCTTACAACCCTAATACGGGCACGTTTTTTCCGCTGGGCAAGCAAACTGACCCTATCGCGCCCACTGGCGGCACGCTGGTACTGCAAATTCAGCAGCTGATTGACATTTCGGGCCGCCGCTCGAAGCTCACGCAGCTTTCGCGCACGGGGCTGGCGGTGCAGCAGGCCACGTTTGAGGATATTTTGCGGCAGGCGCGGTTTCAGCTGGTGCAGTCGTTTTACAACGTGGCGGCCGAGCGGCGCAAGCTCAACTTTACCGAGCAGGAGCGCGCCCAGCTGGGCCGCCTGCTGGCCGCCTACCGCGAGCGCCTGCGCCTAGGGGTAGTAGCTAGCTATGAGGTGACGCGCCTGGAGCTGGAGCAGCAGAGCCTGGAGCGCGACCGCAGCGACCAGCTCAACCAGCTAACCCAGGACGAGGCCACGCTGCGCGTGCTGCTGGCCGCGCCGGGCACGGCGTTCGTGGCGCCGCAGGGCGTCGATTTTTTGCCCGCGCCGCCCGCCACGGTGCCCAGCCTGGCCGACCTCACCACCCAGGCCTACAGCCTGCGGCCCGACCTGCGCGCCGCCACCCAGCAAACCGCCTACGCCGACCAAAACCTGCGGGTGCAGCACTCGCTGGCCGTGCCCAAGCTGCTGGTGGGCGCCGACTACGCCAGCCAGGGTAGCACCTACCCGCACTACTTCGGGGTGCAGTCGGCCATCGACCTGCCGGTTTTCAACCGCAACCAGGGCAACGTGCAGGCCGCCAAAATTGGGGTGCAGCAGACGGGCATTGCCCTAGGGGGGGTGCACCTGCAAGTAGAGCAGGACGTGAACACGGCCTACGAGCAGCTGCAGCGCGCCATTCAGCTGCGCCAAACCATCACGCCCGACTACCTGGCCCGCACCGCCAGCGTGAGCCGCGACGCCGTGACCGACTACAACCGCCGCCTGATTGACTTGGTGAGCTTCATCGACAAGTTCCGGGCCTACAAAGACGCCCAGCTCAACCTCATTGACATCGGCAACCGCCTGCTGCAGGCCGAGCAGCAAATCAACTACGCTACCAACGCTAAGGTTTTTTAAAAGCATCGCGGCGCCGTCGGCACCCTACATACCTAGTAATTCAACGAAATGCTTTCCCAAGTAACAACGCCTTTTCGCCTGCTGCTGGCCCTAGGGCTGGCCGCCCCGGCCTTGCTGAGCCTGCCGGGCTGCGGCGAGAAAAAAGAAGAGCTGCCAGTAAATTCCAAGGACACCGAAACTACCTACCGCACCGATACCGTGCAGCTGCGCAACCTGGCCCAGGACCTGCGCTTTACGGGCAAGGTGAGCTACGACCAGCGCCGCGTAGACCAGGTGTTTCCGGTGGTGAGCGGCACGGTGCTCAATGTGCGCGCCAACCTGGGCACCTACGTGCAGCAGGGCCAGGCGCTGGCCACCGTGCAGAGCGCCGATGTGAGCGGCTACCTCAACGACTACAACGGCGCCAAGAGCGACTTCGCCCTGGCCAAGCGCACGGCCGACAATGCCGAGCAGCTCTATAAAACCAACTTCGCCTCGCAGTCGGACCTCATTGCGGCCCGCGAGGGGCTGGCCAAGGCGCAGTCGTCGCTCAACCGCAGCCAGCAGATTCTCAAGCTCTACGGCGCGGGCACCGGCAGCTCGGCCCAGCCCGTGTACCAGGTAAAGGCGCCGGTGAGCGGCTACGTAGTAACCCGCAACGTGAACCAGAACATGCAGCTGCGCCCCGACAACTCGACGCCCATGTTTACGATTTCGGACTTGAGCAAGGTGTGGATTTTGCTGAACGTGTACGAAACCGACGTGGAAAATGTGAAGGTGGGCGCGCAGGTCGATATTCAAGCCCTGGCCTACCCCGACAAGAAGTTCTCGGGCACCATCACCAACATCTCGAACGTGGTGGACCCCGACACGCGCATTGTGCAGGCCCGCGTGGAGCTGGCCAACCCCGATGGCCTGCTCAAGCCCGACATGTTTTGCACCGTGTACCTGCATTTGCAGGGCGGCGCCCAAAACCTGGCCCTGAACCCCAAGTCGGTGATTTTTAGCCAGGACAAGTACTACGTGGTGAAGCAGGACGGGCCTAGCAAGTACAGCGTGGTGCCGGTGCAGGTGCTGCGCACCACCTCGCAGTACACCTACGTGAGCGGCAAGCTCGCGGCCGGCAACCAGGTAGTGACCGAAGGCAGCCTGCTGCTCTTCAACGATTTAACGGATTAGGTTTTTGGTTGTCAGGTGGCCTTTGCCGGCGGCCGGGCCCTAGGGGCACTGGCCGGCAAAGGCTGCTCATTGCAGTGAGGCTGAGGCTTTGGCTCTGGAGGAGCCCTAGGCCGGGCCTTGCCCAAAACTGACGACTGCTAGCAACCAACTGACAATTATTTAATTGCAATGAATAACTTCATCAAGGGGCTGATTGGCTTTTCGCTGCGGCACCCGTTTATCGTGTTCTTCGTCTCGGCCCTGGTGGTGGTGGCGGGCGCGGTGAGTTTTTACTACACGCCCGTGGAGGCTTACCCCGATGTGACGAACACCGAGGTGGTTATCATCACGCAGTGGCCCGGCCGCTCGGCCGAGGAAGTGGAGCGCTTCATCTCCATTCCGATTGAGACGGAGATGAACTCCATCTCGCACAAAACGGTCATTCGCTCGATTAACCTCTTCGGGCTCTCGTTCATCAAAATCGTGTTTGAGGACGGCACCGACAATTTCAACGCCCGCATGGAGGCCGCCCAGAAGCTGGCCAACGTGAACCTGCCCGACGGCGTAGACCCCGAGGTGCAGCCGCCCACCGGCCCCACTGGCGAAATCTACCGCTATACGCTCACCTCCAAAACCAAGTCATCGACCGAGCTCAAGACCCTGGAGGACTGGGTGATTGAAAAAAACCTGAAGGCCGTGCCCGGCGTGGGCGACGTGGTGAGCTTCGGGGGCAAGGTAAAAACCTACGAGGTGGCCGTGACGCCCCCGCTGCTCATCAAGTATGGCCTCACGGCGCTCGACGTGTTTCAGGCCCTGCAGCGCGCCAACGTGAACGTAGGCGGCGACGTGGTGCGCGAAGGCCAGCAGGCGTTTGTGGTGCGCGGCATTGGTATCGTGAAGAATACCAGCGACATCGAGAAGGTTATTATCAAGAATGTGAACGGCGTGCCGGTGCTGGTGCGCAACGTGGCCGACGTGCACACCGCGAGTTTGCCGCAGCTCGGCATCGTGGGCCGCGACGACCACGACGACGTGGTAGAGGGCATCGTGCTGATGCGCAAGGGCGAAAACCCCGGCGCCGTGCTGCCGCTGCTCGAAGCCAAGGTAGCCTACCTTAACAGTACCGTGCTGCCCGGCGACGTGAAAATTAAGGTATTCTACGACCGCACCGAGCTCAACGAGCACACCCTGCACACGGTGAGCGAGAACGTGGCCGTAGGTATCATCTTGGTAACCACCATTCTGCTACTCTTCTTGGCTGACTGGCGCACCACCGTCACGGTAGCCATGGTGATTCCGCTGGCCCTGCTGTTTGCCTTTATCCTCATGCGCTGGAAGGGCATGACGGCCAACCTGCTCAGCATCGGCGCCATCGACTTCGGCATCATCATCGACGGCGCGGTGGTGATGGTAGAAGGCCTATTTGTGATGCTGGCCCACTGGGCCGAGCACGAAGGGATGGAGAACTTTAATAAGCGCGCCAAGTTGAGCAAGATTTTGAGGACGGGCACCGAGATGGGCAAGTCCATCTTCACGTCCAAGCTCATCATTATCACGGCCCTAATCCCGATTTTCTCGTTCCAGAAAGTCGAGGGCAAGCTGTTTTCGCCGCTGGCCTACACCATTGGTTTTGCCCTCCTGGGGGCCTTACTGCTGGCCCTGACCCTAGTGCCGGTGCTCTCGTCGATACTGCTGAATAAGAACGTGCGCGAGCGCCACAACCCGCTCATCGAGTTCCTAAACCGCACCTACGCCCCGCTGCTCGACAAGGTGATGAACCACCCGCGCCGGGCCATGACGGTGGCCGTGGTGGCGCTGTTCGTGGGCATTGGCTCGTTCCACTTCGTGGGCACCGAGTTCTTGCCGCACCTCAACGAGGGCAGTATTTACGTGCGCGCCTCCATGCCCCTGAGCATCAGCCTGGAGGATTCGTACCACTTCACCAAGCAGTTTCGGCAGGATTTTGAGCAGTTCCCGGAGGTGCGGGGCGTAATTTCGCAAACCGGCCGCCCCAACGACGGCACCGACGCCACGGGCTTCTTCAACCAGGAGTTTTTTGTGGACCTCTACCCCGCCGAGCAGTGGAAGCGCCAGATTACCAAAGACGAGCTTATTGCCCAGATGCAGCAGAAGCTTGGCCACTACCGCGGCGTCGATTTCAACTTCTCGCAGCCAATTTCTGACAACGTGGAGGAAGCCGTATCGGGCGTGAAGGGCTCGATGGCGGTGAAAATCACCGGCGACGACCTCAACTTCCTCGATGGCAAAGCCACCGAAGTTTTCAACCAGCTCAAGAAGGTGAAGGGCGTGGAAGACTTGGGCGTATTTCGCAACCTAGGGCAGCCCGAGCTGCACATCACCCTCGACCCCGACAAGATGGCCCAGTACGGCGTAGATGCCGCCGACGCCAACGCCGTGATTGAGATGGCCATTGGCGGCAAGGCCGTGAGTGAGGTATTTGAGGGCGAGCGCAAGTTTGATTTGCGCCTGCGCTACGACCTGCCCTACCGCTCGACGCCCGACCAGATTGCCAGCCTGCTGGTGCCCACCCTCAATGGCGGCAAGGTGAAGCTGCTCGAAATCGCTAACATCCAGAACATTGCCGGCCCGGCCTTCATTTACCGCGAGAATAACTCGCGCTTTATCGCCGTCAAGTTTTCGGTGCGCGGGCGCGACCTGGGCAGCACCATCAAGGAGGCGCAGGCCCTAGTGGCCAAAAACGTGGCCCTGCCCAGGGGCTACGCCACGCAGTGGAACGGCGAGTTTGAAAACCAGGAGCGCGCCCAGCGCCAGCTCTCCATTGTGGTGCCCATCAGCATCTTGGCTATCTTCTTCATCCTCTTCATTTCCTTCGGCAACGCCCTCGACTCGGTGCTGGTGCTGCTCAACGTGCCGTTTGCCCTCATCGGTGGCATTGCGGCGCTGCTGCTCACGGGCGTCAACTTCAGCATCTCGGCCGGCGTGGGCTTCATCGCCCTATTTGGGGTGGCCACGCAGGACGGCGTGATTTTAGTCAATAAATTCCGCCAGAATATGCGCGACGGGATGCCGCTGGTGCAGGCCATTAAGGATGGCGCTCGCTCGCGCCTGCGCCCGGTGGTGATGACGGCCCTCATGGCCTCCCTAGGGTTGCTGCCGGCCGCCATCAGCCACGGCATCGGCTCCGAAACCCAGAAGCCGCTGGCCATCGTGGTAATCGGTGGGCTGATAACGGCGACCATTTTGTCGCTGCTCATTCTGCCCACCGTCTACGAGTGGGTGTATAGCAGCCGGCAGGAGCGCGAGCGGCACCGCTAGGCGCCGTTTCTTGCCCACTGCCCAAACCCGTACCGGCGTGGCGTTGCCAGGAGTTTTATCGCAGGACGCGATGGGGCGGCTGACAACGCCACGCCCGGTACGGCTTCGGGCAGGTAATGCGCTTGGGGCGGCCCGGCAGCTAGCCGCAGCGCGCCTAATTTTTTCGGCGTGCTGAAATTAGTTTGGCTTTGCGCCTACGAAGACCCTAGGGGGCGCCACGCTATCAAACTACTGCTTTAACTTCAAGAGAATGAATCATTCTTAGGGAGTAACGCGGCTAGTGGCTCCGGCTGCACCAATTCCCCAAAGTGCAATTTTAATGCAATTCTAATCTATTCTTAATGTCCTTCTAACCCGTTTTCTGTGAGCGGCTACTGAATCTGGATTATTAGTGAATGAAGTCCGCTTTCTTCCTGTTAGATTTGCTTGACTGCCTATTCCAGGAGTTTTGCATAAAGTGACTATTTCCGTTTTCTCACGTCTCTCCCGCTGCAGCCGGCTGGCTGCCCGGGGCGGGCGGCGGCTAGGCCTGCTAGCCGGGCTAAGCCTGCTTCTACTATCGGTGGCCAACGCGCAGTCGGCTACCACTGCCATTGCCACCGATACCGTGCGCCTCACGCTGCCCGATGCCGAGCAGCGCTTTGTGCAAAACAACCTGGAGCTGCTGGCCCAGCGTTACAATATTTCGGCCCAGCAGGCGCTGGCCATCCAGGCGCGGCTCATCGACAACCCCACGCTGTTTGTGGACCAGAACGCACTGCAGCAAACTGTTCATCGGCAGGATGCGGTGGGCAGCAGCGCCGACTTGGGCAAGACCCAGGTGGCCGTGCAGGTGCAGCAGCTGTTTGCGCTGGCGGGCCGCCGCCGCGCCGCCGGCCGCGCCCAGGAGCAGGTCGCCATCGTCGAGTCGTTCAACCTCGAAGACCTGGTGCGCACCCTGCGCTACCAGCTGCGCACCACCTTCTACGACATCTATTACCGCCAGCAGACGCTGCGCGTGTACGACACCGAGATTCCGCAGCTGCGCCACACGGTGGGCCTCTACCAAGGCCAGTACGAGAAGGGCAACATCGCGCTCAAGGAGGTTATTCGCCTGAAAGCCTTTTTGTTCACGCTCGAAACCGAGCGCGTGGGCCTTATCACTGACCAAGCCAATTCGCAGGCCGACTTGCACATCTTGCTGCGCGATTCGGTAAGCACTTTTTACAAGCCAGTAGTGGATACGCGTCGCCTGCGCGACCTCTCGCCCACCGCCTACGCCGAAACGCAGCTAACCGACTCGGCCCTGGTGCGCCGCGCCGACCTGCTGGCCCGCCGCGCCGAGGTGCAGCACCAAAACCTGAACCTGCGCTTGCAGCGCGCCGTGGCCACGCCTGACTTGGCCATTGGCTATAGCTATGACCGCTTCGGCTCGTATTTCGACAACTATAACTCGCTGACGCTGGGCATGGCCGTGCCCATCTTCAACCGTAACCAGGGCAATATTCGGGCGGCGAAGGCCCAAATTAGCGGTGCGCAGGCCCAGCTAGCCCAGCGCCAGCTTACGGTGCGCCGCGAGGTGCATGAGGCTTACCAAGTGGCCCTGCGCCAGGATGAGCTCTACCAGAATACCAACCGCGACACCACGCCCTTCTCCACCCTCATCGACAACATCGAGAAGAGCTACACTAAGCGCCTCATCAGCGTGGTAGAATACCTCGACTTTTACGAGGCTTACAAGAATAATGTGCTGCAGCTAAATGCCTTGCGCGCCAACCGCATGCGCGCCTTCGAAAACTTGAACCTAACCACCGGTCGCGTTCTTTACCGGGCCGAATAAAGTAATTAGCAATTATCAATAAACAGTGGGCAATTACCAGTCAGACTGGTAATTTTTAAACGGTCTGTTTGAATTGATAATTACTTACTGTTCATTGCTACTTGATACTTGAAATAATGTCGCGTTTTCCCTATTTTCTGTTAGTAACCCTAGGCCTGGGTGCGTGCTCTAAGGCTACGCCCGACGAGAACAAGCCGCCCGTAGCCAAGCCTTTTAACCTTTCGGGCCAAACGCTCAAGGAATTGGCTTTCGACACGGTGCGCCTAGAGCCCGTGCGTAGCGAGCAAGTATACACGGGCCAGATAACTACTAACGGCGACAAAACGACCAAAGTATTTCCGCTGGTGGGTGGCGTAGTAGAAAAGCTGAGCGTGGAGCTAGGCGACCACGTAAATAAAGGTGAGGTGCTGGCAGTGGTGCGCTCGGGCGAGATTGCCGACGTGCAAAACCAGAATACCACCGCTGGCACCGACGTCGCCATTGCCAACAAGAACTTGGCCGTAGCCGAAGACCAGTACAAGGCCGGCCTGGCCGCCGAGCGCGACGTGGTGCTGGCCCGCGAAGAGCTGCGCAAAGCCCAAAGCAACCTGGGCAAGACGGTGAAGCAGCTGGGCATTTACGACGTGACGAAGGATGGGCACTACACGATTAAAGCGCCCATTTCGGGCTTCATTACCGATAAAAACGTGACCCAGGGCACGCAGTATACCACGGCCAACAGCGACCCCGATGGCTTTTTTACCATCGCCGACCTCGACCAGGTGTGGGTGCTAGCCAACGTATTTGAGGCTGACATCGATAAGGTGCGCGTGGGCTACCAGGCCGATATCACCACCCTCTCCTACCCCGACAAGCATTTCAAGGGCGTGGTGGATAAGGTATTCAACGTGCTCGACCCCGACAGCAAGGCCCTGAAAGTGCGCGTGAAGCTGCAAAACCCCGGCTACCTGCTCAAGCCCGAGATGTACGCCCAGGTGCGCATCCTCAACACCGAGAAAGCCAAGGAGATAGCCGTACCGGCCGCCGCCGTGGTCTTCAACGATAACCGCTACTTTGTGCTGGTGTACAAGAGCGCCCAGAAGGTAGACACCCGCGCCGTGACGGTGACCAAGACCGTAGGCGACGTCAGCTACGTGACCGGCGACCTGAAGCCTGGCGAAGTGATTATCATCAAAAACCAGCTACTCGTGTACGACGAGTTGAATGATTAGAAAACTGTCATTGCGAGCGCAGCGAAGCAATCGCAACCCGGATTACGCTCGCACGAGCGCGACTGGCCAATACACTATTGTTCTGGTGCGATTGCTTCGCTGCGCTCGCAATGACAGAGGTGAGCTATTAGCTAACTATCAATGAATAAGTTCATCCAGGGCATTATTGCCTTTTCGCTCAAGAACCGGGGCTTTATTTTTCTGCTGACCCTAGCGGCCGTTATTGCCGGCTGGGTGAGCTACCGCAACACGCCCATCGAGGCGTTTCCCGACGTTACGAACACCGAGATTACCATCATCACGCAGTGGCCCGGCCGCTCGGCCGAGGAGATTGAGAAGTTCGTGACCGCGCCGATTGAGATTGCGCTTAATCCGGTGCAAAAGAAAACCAGCGTGCGCTCGACTACCCTTTTCGGGCTGTCGGTGGTCAAAATTATTTTCGACGACGGCGTGGACGACGCTTTTGCCCGCGTGCAGGTAAACAACCTGCTGGCCGGCGCCGACCTGCCCGACGGCGCCGAGCCCGAGGTGCAGCCGCCCTACGGCCCCACGGGCGAGATTTTCCGCTACACGCTGGTCAGCAAAAACAAGACGACCCGCGAGCTGAAAACCATTCAGGACTGGGTGATTGAGCGCAACATTAAGGCCGTGCCCGGCGTGGCCGACGTGAACTCGTTTGGCGGCGAGGTGAAGGACTACGAGATATCGGTAGACCCTAGCAAGCTGCAGGATTTCGGCCTCACGCCGCTCGACCTCTACACAGCCGTGCAGCGCTCGAATATCAACGTGGGCGGCGACGTTATTAACGAGGGCCAGCAGAACTACGTGGTGCGCGGCATCGGCTTGCTCAACGATATTTCCGACATCAACAACACAGTGGTGAAGACCGTGAACGGCGCGCCCATTTTGGTGAAGGACGTGGCCCTAGTGCAGGAGTCGAATTTGCCACGCCTGGGCAAGGTGGGCCGCGGGCTAAACGACGACATGGTGGAGGGCATCGTGGTGATGCGCAAGGGCGAAAACCCCTCGGAGGTAATCAAGCTGCTGCAAGCCAAGGTAAACTTGCTGAACGACAAAATTCTGCCGCCCGATGTGAAGATTAGCACCTTTTACAACCGGCAAAACCTGATTGATTTCTCGACCGAAACGGTAATTCACAACCTGCTCGAAGGCATGCTCTTCGTGACGGTAATTGTGTTTCTGTTCATGGCCGATTGGCGCACTACGCTCATCGTCAGCATTATTATTCCGCTAGCGCTGCTGTTTGCCTTTATCTGCCTGCGGCTGCGCGGCATGAGCGCCAATTTGCTCAGTATGGGCGCCATCGACTTCGGCATTATTATCGACGGCGCGGTGGTAATGGTCGAGGGGCTCTTTGTGGCCCTCGACCACAAGGCGCACGAGGTAGGTATGGAGCGGTTTAATAAGCTGGCCAAGCTGGGCATCATTAAGAAGACGGGCCGCGACATGGGCAAGTCCATCTTCTTCGCCAAGGCCATCATTATTACCGCACTGCTGCCCATTTTCTCGTTCGAGAAAGTGGAAGGCAAGGTGTTCTCGCCCTTGGCCTGGACCCTAGGGTTTGCCTTGCTCGGGGCGTTGATTTTCACGCTGACGTTGGTGCCAGTGCTAGCCAGCATTTTGCTGCGCAAGGATGTGCGCGAGAAGGACAATTTTATCGTGCGCGGCATCAGCAACGGGGCGCGCAACGTGTTTAATTTCACCTACGCCCGCAAAACGGCCAGCTTGATTTTTGCGGCGCTGCTCGTGATAGGCGGTATCGGGCTGTATGGGTTCCTAGGTACCGAGTTTCTGCCCGAGCTGAACGAAGGCTCGATTTACGTGCGGGCGCAGTTGCCGCTCAGCATCGGGCTCGATGCCAGCAACAAGCTGTGCAACGAGATGCGGCGGGTGTTTCTGAGCTTCCCGGAGGTGAGCGACGTAGTGAGCCAGACCGGCCGCCCCAACGATGGCACCGACCCCACGGGCTTCTACAACAACGAGTTTCTAGTGCAAATCAAGCACACGGACGAGGTGCAGAAAAAGATGAAATCTAAGGCCTACCGTGAGGAGCTCATCGAGCACATGCAGGAAAAGCTAAACCGCTTTCCGGGCGTCGATTTCAACTTTTCGCAGCCTATTACTGACAACGTGGAAGAAGCCGCCTCGGGCGTGAAGGGCAGCATTGCGGTCAAGATTTACGGCACCGACTTGCGCATTATGGAGGGCAAGGCGCGCCAGGTGTTTGAGGTGCTGCAAACCGTGGACGGCATCGACGACCTCGGCCTGCTGCGCAACATTGGCCAGCCCGAGCTGCACGCCGACCTCGACGAGCGCCGCATGGCCAGCTACGGCGTGAGCAAGAGCGACGCCAACGCGGTGCTCGAAATGGCGGTGGGCGGCAAGCAGGCCAGCCAGATGTACGAGGGCGAGCGCAAATTCCCCATTCGGGTGCGCTACGAGCCGCAGTACCGCCAGACGCCCGCCCAGATTGCGGCCCTCATGGTGCCCACCCAAAGCGGCAAAACCGTGCCCCTCACCGAAATTGCTACCGTAGCGCCCGTTACGGGCCCGAGCCTAATTTACCGCGACGATAACACGCGCTTCTCGGCCGTAAAATTCTCGGTGCGCGGGCGCGACTTGGGCTCGGCCATTGCCGAGGCGCAGCGCAAGGTAGATAAGGTGGTGAGCTTACCCAAAGGCTACAGCATGAAGTGGACCGGCGACTTCGAAAACCAGCGCCGCGCCTCGCAGCGCCTGGCCCAGGTGGTGCCCATTTCGCTGGCCCTTATCTTCTTCATTCTCTTCATCTTATTCGGCAATCTCAAGGATGCCGGGCTGGTGCTGCTCAACGTGCCGTTTGCCCTTATCGGTGGCATTGCCATGCTGCTTGTCACGCACACCAACTTCTCCATTTCGGCCGGCATTGGCTTCATTGCGCTATTTGGTATCTGCATCCAGAATGGGGTAATTCTCATTAGTGTATTTAAGCAGAATATGCTGAATAAAATGAGCCTCGACCGCAGCCTCTCGCAAGGCGTGGCCTCGCGGGTGCGCCCGGTGGTGATGACGGCGCTCATGGCTATTATCGGCCTCATGCCGGCCGCCCTCAGCACCGGCATTGGCTCCGAAACCAGCAAGCCGCTGGCCATTGTGGTAATCGGCGGGCTACTCACCGGTACGGTGCTCACGCTGTTCATTTTCCCGCTCATCTTCGAGCGCACCTACCGCGCCGAGCACACCCACTACACCGACGACCGCGCCACGCCGCCCGAGGCAATATTGGTGGCGCACTAGGCCCCTAGGGCTGCTAGTTAAGAAAAGGCCCCGCTTATCTGGCGGGGCCTTTTTTATGCGGTATGATTCAGCAGGTAGGCTACTTTGCGTGCGCAAATAGCTATGCAAGTTACTGCTTACCCGCCGACGATTTTTGGGCGGCCGAGCGCTTGCCGGGTTGGCCGGAGGTGGAGGACGGTGCCACCAGAATCTTGCCTTTGGGGTCGGGGCCGCTGTTGTGGCCCTGCCCGCCTGAGCTCACCACCACTTTGCCAGCCGTGGCGTCGGCGGGCTTGCCGCCCGTTTTGGCAGGCGACTTGGTGCCGGGGGCCGGTGTGTAGTTGGGGGTGCTGCCCAGCTGCGAGCTAGAATTGCCTGAGCTTTTGCTTTGGGCGTGAGCGGTGCCGAGCGTAGCAGCCGCCACGGCCAGCAAGAGGAATGAAATTTTCATGGAAAAGGAAGTAGTAAGCGGCTGCGAGGGTCGCAGCAGTTGTGCTGAGTTGCTTACGGCAAGCCGACCCGGCGCGTTCGGAGCAGTGGCAAGTAGGCCTGCGCCGCCTTAGGCGCCGCTTACCGCCAGCGCCAGCCCAGCGCGGCGCCGCCGTAGTAGTTGCGCCCCGCCGCGGGCTGAAAGTAGCGGCCGCCGAAGGCGTTGAGGTCATTGCCCAGGCTATAGCGCCGGTCAGCGGCGTTTTCCACGCCGGCGTACAGTTCCGCGTCGAGGTGGGCCAGCAGTGTGCGCCGCCAGCCGCCGCGCGCGCCAAACACCCAGTAACCGGCCGCGTAGTCGGTGTTGGCATCGTTGAGCGGGATGGCGGCCTGGTGGCTGACCGTGGGGCTCAAATAAAACCCTAGGGCCTGGCTGAAATCCAGGCCCGCGCTGAGCGTGTGCGGCGCCGTGCCGGTGAGGCGGTTGCCGTCGTAGCTATCGCCGGCGGCCGATTGGTAGCTGCCGAAGCGGAAATGGTTGTAGGCGTAGCTGCCCCACAGACGCAGGCCGGCGGAAGGGCTAGGGGCAGCGGCGGGCGCGGCGGGCTGCCAGAGGTAGCCGCTGGCCGCCACCTCGGCGCCGCGCTGGTGGGTATCGCCCGAGTTGGCGTAGAGCTGAAACCCCTGCGCATCGGTGCGCGAGACGATGGTGTGGCGCAACTCAAAATCAAACAGGGCTACGTCGAACGTGAGGCGGCCGCCCAGCAGCGTGCCGCGGCTGCCCAGCTCGTAGCTGAGGCCGCGCTCGGCCTGCAAGGCTAGGTTGATGCTGCCGTCGGAGGGGCGCAGCTCGGCCTCGGTGGGCGGCGAGTAGCCGGTGCTCACGCTGGCGTAGGCCGACACCTGGCGGGTAAGCTCCTTGAGCAGCGCCACCCTAGGCAGTACCTGGGGCCGAAAGTCCTGCTGCACTTGGTAGCCGCCGGGGTTGGTGGCGGCGCTGCTCACGCGGGCCAGGTCGTAGCGCAGGCGGTTGTAGCTGGCCCCGGCCGTGAGCAGCAGCCCCAGGGGCAGCTCGTAGTCGGCCTGGGCAAAGGCGAAGCCGGTGCGGGTGGTTAGCTCGTCGTCGTAGCGCAGGGTGGTGGGCGCGCCACCCACGTTGAGGTAGCTGCGCGAGTCGGTGAACGAGGCCTGGAACTCGGCGCCGCCCTGCACCCGCAGCGTGCGCTCCCCTAGGGTGCCGCGGTAGTTGAGGGCCGCCCGCCCGCCACCACTCAAGATGGCATCGCGCTCCCAATCAACCAGATAGGGCGTGGCCACGCGGGTAGTGCGCCCGTACACGGTGGCCGTAGTGCGCCAGTGCTCGGCCAGTTGGTACTCGTGGGTGAGCCCCAGCAGGCCGTTTTGCGAGGCGTAGCTGGCCTGCTGGGCCACGGTGCCGGCCGCGGCCGCCGTGCCGGGGCGCGCCTGCCTAGGGTCAGCCTCGAACTGCGCCCTGGTGAGGCCGCCCGGCAGCTGGTAGTAGAGGTCGGTGTAGAGGGCGTGCACTTGCAGCGTTTGCCGGGCCGAGGCGCTCAGCTGCCCATCCACGGCCACTACGTCGCGGCGCAGGGCGCTTTGCTGGCGGTAGCCGTGCAGCTGCTGGTGGGCGTACTGGGCGCGCCAGTAGTCGCCGTTGGCCTGCGCGGCTTCGGCTGAGGCCGTGAAGCGCCGCAGCCCATAAGAGCCCATCGAGTAGCCCACCTGCGCCCGCGCCGTGCCGGGGGCCGGGCGCCGGTTTTCGAGCCGCACCACGCCACCCGTGCCGGCGCCGTAGGCGCTGCCCGCCGGGCCCTTCAGCACCTCAATGCGCCCGAGCTGGGCGGGGTCGAGGATGTTGAGGGACGTGGTGCCGTTGGCTTCGCTGAAAGGAATGTCGAAGTAGTAGGTTTTCACGTTGCGCACCCCAAAGGGCGAGCGGAGCGCGCTGCCCCTAATGCTGAGGCGGTAGCTGGCGGTGGCCCGCTCTTCTAGCCGCACGCCCGGCAGCGTGTTGACGGCGGCCGCCAGCGAGGTTTCGCTGAAGCGCCGGATAATGGTATTATCGACCACCCCCACGCCGGCCGCCGTGCGCCGCAGCGGCAGTTGCAGGCCGTAGCCGATGACGGTGGCCGCCGGCAGCGCATGGGCATTGAGGGTGTCGGCGGTAGGAGGGGCCTGCGCCCGCAGCCCTAGGGGCAGTAGCAGCAGCCCAGGCAGCAGATAGCAAAGCCGCATGAAGGAGCATTGAGTGAGCCTGGCAAACGGCCGGGCCGAGCGGATAGTTTAGCAAATGCCCGCCGAATGCCCGGCCGGCCGGGCCATTTGGGGCTGGCCAGGGGCTTAAACGCGGCTGGCCGTGCGTAGCTTTACTAAAACTGGCTGGCAACGCTTTTCTTAGCAATAATTGGTCAGCAGGCGCTGTTTTAGAAGGGCATGAAGTGGCTCTTTTCCAACCAAGCCCCGCTATCTGCCTGCTCATTTTCCCGTTCTCCTATGCCTGCAGCGCTACCGTATCCTTATCCCACCCCCTCTACCCCTAGCACTTCTCCCCGGCCTGGCCGGCCAGCAGCCAGCTGGCTGCTGGCGCTGCTGCTACTGCTGCTGAGCGGCGCGGCCACTACGGCTCTGGGGCAGGCCACTGCGCCACCCGAGTGCAGCCAGGACGAGAAGTTTGCCAACACCTGGTATTTCGGCTACAAGGCGGGGCTCGACTTCAACCAAGCCACCGATTCCATTCCGCCCACGGTGCTGACCGATGGGCGCATGACGGCGCCCGCCGGCGCGGGGGTGATGGCGGACGGCAACGGCAAGATTCTCTTCTACAGCAACGGCGACACCATCTGGAACGGCAACCACACCATAATGACCAATGGCACGGGCATGGGCGGCAACCGGCTGAGCACCGACGGGCCCCTGCCCATCCGAATGCCCGGCAGCCCACCCGTCGGCATGCCGGGGGCCGAAACGCACTACCTCATCTTCACCCAAGACGCGGCCGGCGGCCCCAAGGGCCTGAGCTACTCGGAAATTGTGATTCCCGCCGGCGGGGGGCCCGGCACGGTAACGCCCGCCACCAAAAACACGCCGCTCACCCAGGGCACGACCGAGAAAATGACGGGCGTGTTTCACAAAAACGGCTGCGACATCTGGATTATCGTGC
The DNA here is from genome assembly GCA_050954355.1 of Janthinobacterium lividum. Taxonomy (GTDB): domain Bacteria; phylum Bacteroidota; class Bacteroidia; order Cytophagales; family Hymenobacteraceae; genus Hymenobacter. The sequence continues at coordinate 40,833 of JBPBPH010000070.1, read as the reverse complement.
ATGGCTGGGGCACTGCCACATCCGGCTTCGCCAACCGCGGCGACTCGTTCTTGGCCTACCGCGTGCGGCTGGGTACCGGTGTGGACCCGACGCCGATTGTTTCCACCGTGGGCTCGCTGCACGCGGCGAGTGCCTCGCCGATGGGCTACCGCGGGCAGATGAAAGTGACGCCCGATGGCCAGCGGCTGGCCGTGGCCCGCTACAGCGAGGTGCTGGGCGACAGCAGCAGCACCGTCGAATTCTTTAGCTTTGATACCAGCACGGGCATCGTTAGCGCCAATCCGCAGATTCCGTACATCGTTGACCACGGCGAGGGCAAGTACTACGGAGTCGATTTTTCGGGCGGCAGCAAGCTCTACGCTACGGTGATGAACCCGCCCAAGCTGCTGCAATTCGACATCAGCGGCCAGGGGCCGGTAAACAAGCAAAGCCTGCCGCTCAAGCAAACCACGCCGGTTAATCTGGGCTCGCTGCAAACGGCGCCGGACGGCAAGATTTACGTGGCCCGCGAAAACCAGCCGGCCCTAGGGTTCATCACCTACCCCGACTCGGTGGGCGCCAAGGCCCGCTACGCCGACGATAGCCTGACGCTGCAGCTGGGCGGCCGCCGCAGTGGCCTGGGTTTGGTCAACTTCAACCAAAGCTCGCTGCTGCGCGTGGGGCCTAGTTCGGAGATAACGGGTTGCCGACAAATCACTTTTACGGCTCCGCCCATCGACTTCGATAACAAAATCTATTCCTGGCAATTTGGCGACGGGGCGACTTCCGCGGAGGAGAACCCGGTGCACGTTTATGCTACGCCCGGTACCTACACGGTAACCTTGCGCATCACGACCAATTGCTTTTGCCGCGAAAGCTCGGGTTCTGTTCTGGTACCAGACCTGCCCCAGCCGGGCACCATCGGCACCACCCAAACCGTGTGCAGCGGCACGCCACCGGCTGCTCTCACCAGCACTGTCAATGCGTCGGGCAATGCTGGCCTACCGCTCGTTTACCAGTGGCAAACCTCCACGGACAATACCACTTTCACGGATATCAGCGGCGCTACTAGTGCCAGCTACACGCCGCCCAGCTCCCTGCCCGTTGGCACGACCTACTTCCGGCGGCGTGCGCTGCTGCTACTGCCCAACCAGTCGGGCCCTTACTGCACTCCTAGCTTCACCGCTGCCGTAGCCATTACGGTGCTGCCGGCCCTAGGGCCCGGCAGCGTTGCGGCCGACCAAAACGTGTGCGCCGACGCCACCCCCGCGCCGCTCACAAGCAGCGCGGCGCCCACGGGCGGCAGCGGCACGTTTGCCTACCAGTGGGAGTCGTCGGTGGACAACACGACCTGGACGGCCGTGGCCGGCGCCACGGCCGATACCTACGCGCCGGGCCAGCTGGCGGTCACCACCTACTTCCGGCGCCGGGTAAGCTCGGGCCCCTGCAGCGCGGTGTCGAATACCGTGACGCTGACGGTGCTGCCCGCCCTGGCGGCCGGCACCATCGGCGCCAGCCAAAGCCTGTGCGGGCCCGGCACCCCCAGCCCCCTCACCAACGTGACGCCGGCCACGGGCGGCGCCGGCGCCATTGCCTACCAGTGGGAAATTTCGACGGATAACACGAACTGGACGGCCATTGGCGGGGCTACGGGCGCTGATTACGCACCGGGACCGCTTAGGTCCACCACCTACTTCCGGCGCCGGGCCAGCTCCAGCAGCGCCTGCGCCCCGGCGTACTCCAACGTCGTAGTTATTACCGTGTCGCCGGCGCTGATGGCCGGCAGTATCGGCGCCGACCAAGCCATTTGCCCCGGCGCCACCCCTAGCCCCCTCACCGAAATCCAAGGGGCCAGCGGTGGCCAGGGCTTCCTGATGTACCAGTGGGAATCGTCGCCGGATAACAGTACCTGGACGGCCATTGCCGGCGCCACAAGCTTCGGGTATGCGCCCGGCCCGCTCACGGCCACCACCTACTTCCGCCGGCGAATCACGTCGGGCTCGTGCAACCCAGCTTATTCGCCGGTGGTGACCATCACAGTGTTGCCGGCGCTGAGTGCGGGCAGCATCGGCGCCGACCAGACCATTTGCGCGGGCACTGCCCCGGCCCCGCTCACCGGCACGGCGGGGGCCGGCGGGGGCACGGGCACCTATGCTTACCAGTGGGAAGCCTCGACGGATAATGTCAACTGGACGGCCATTGCCGGCGCTACGGGCGCCGACTACGCGCCCGGCCCGCTGGCGGCCACTACCTATTTCCGCCGCCAGGTGCGCTCCGGCAGCTGCACCACCGCGCCTACTAACACCGTGACGCTGACCGTGCTGCCCGCCCTGGCAGCCGGCACCATTGGCACCAGCCAAGGCCTGTGCGTGGGCGCCACCCCTAGCCCCCTTACCAGCCTGGCCCCGGCCACGGGCGGCGCCGGCCCCATTGCCTACCAGTGGGAAGCTTCCTTCGATAATACCACCTGGGCAGCCATTGGCGGCGCCACGGGCGACACCTTCGCGCCGGGCCCGCTCCTCATCACCACCTACTTCCGGCGCCGGGCCAGCACGGGCAGCGCCTGCGCCCCGGCATACTCCAACGTCGTGGTTATTACGGTGGCGCCGGGCGTGTCGGCGGGCACCATCGGCGCCGACCAGGCCATTTGTGCGGGCGCCACGCCGGCCCCGCTCACCAGCACGGCGGGGGCTAGCAGCGGCACCGGCATCTACAGCTACCAGTGGGAGTCGTCGGTGGACAACACGACCTGGACGGCCATTGCCGGCGCCACGGGCGACACTTACGCGCCCGGCCCGCTCACGGTCACCACCTACTTCCGGCGCCGCGTCATGTCGGGCCCCTGCGGCTTGGCCTACTCCCCCACCGTGACGCTGACGGTGCTGCCGGCGCTGACCGGGGGCAGCATTGCGGCTGACCAGGCCATCTGCGTGGGGGCTACGCCTAGCCCCCTCACCAGCACCCAAGGGGCCAGCGGCGGCACCGGCACCTACGGCTACCAGTGGGAATCGTCGGTGAACAATACGACCTGGATGGCCATTGCCGGCGCCACCGGGGCCGACTATGCGCCGGGCGCGCTTACGGTCACTACCTTCTTTCGGCGCCGGGTAAATTCGGGCGCGGGCAGTTGCTCGGCCTCCATCTCTAACGTGGTGACGGTGCAGGTGCAGGCCCCCGTTACGCCCACGGTCAGCCTGGCTACCCCGCCCGAGCAATGCCCTGGCACGCCCCTCACCTTCACGCCCGTGACGACCAACGTGGGCCCGGCGCCTACCTTCCGTTGGTTTGTCAACAACGTGGCCGTGGCCAGCGGGCCCACCTTCACTAGCAGCACAGTAGCCACCGGCGACCAGGTGCGGGTGGAAGTGACGCCCACGCCGGGCCTCTGCGTGACGACCACGGCCGCCGTAACGGCCACCGTGACGGTGACGCGCACGCCCCAGCGGCCACCCACGGTCAGCATTACCCTGCAGCCGGCCGCACCGGTGTGCCCCGGCGAGCCGCTCACGTTCAGCGTGGGCACGGTGACCGATGCCGGCCCGGCCCCCGCCTACCAGTGGCAGGTAAACGGCGCCGACGTGGCCGGGGCCACGGGCCCGGTATTCACCAGCACCACGCTGCGCGATGGTCAGACCGTGACGCTGCGCCTGACTACCACCGACGCCTGCGGCCAGCCCACGGCGGCCACTTCGGGCGGCGTGGTAGTGCGCCAGCTGCCGCCGGTAGTGGTCAGCGCCGGCCCGGATAAGGAGATACTGCTGGGTAGCTCGGTGGTGCTGGAAGGCACTGCCGACGGCACCTACCCCGTGACCTGGACGCCGGCCCTAGGGCTGACTTTCCCGACCAACAACCCGCTGCGGCCCGTGGCCTCGCCCACGGTGACGACCACCTACACCATCGCGGGGGGCAGCGGGGGCTGCGCCAGCTCCGACCAGGTGACCGTGACGGTGCGCCCGGGCATCCGCATCCCGAATGCCTTCACGCCCAACGGCGACGGGCGCGACGATACCTGGCAGATTGAGCACATCGAGCAGTACCCCGAGAATACGGTGAACGTGTTCAACCGCTGGGGCAACCGCATTTTTTCGGCCGAGAACTACAGCCGGGCCAACGAGTGGCGCGGCGACATCAACGGCCAGCCCGCGCCGGTGGGCACCTACTACTACGTCGTCGTCACGAAGGGCCCGCTGGGCCGCTCCTACAGCGGCCCGATTACCGTGCTCTATTAACCTCAATGCCCCGCGGCGCTGGTCGCGGCGGGGCCCCCTTTTCCCGCCTGGCTACTTACAAGCTACTTACCGCTATGACGCGATTTCTACCCCTAGGGCTGCTGCCCTTGCTGCTACTGCTGCTGGCCGCCGCACCGGCCCGGGCCCAGCAGCAGGCCCAGTACAGCCAGTATATGAACAACAACTACCTGCTGAACCCCGGCGCCACGGGCGTGGAGGACTACATCGACATCAAGAGCAGCTACCGTACCCAGTGGGTGGGGCTGGAGGGCGCCCCCAAGACGTTTTACACCAGCATCAGCACGTCGCTGGGCAAGTGGCGCAGCACCCCCAAGCGCACTATTCGCGACCGGCGCCGGCCGTTTCACGCGGTGGGCGGCCTGGTGTACCGCGACGTGACGGGGCCCACCAGCCGCACCGGCGTGTATGCCTCCTACGCCTTCAATGCGGTGCTGGCGCCCGACCTGCGGCTGGCCCTAGGGGCGTCGGTGGGTATGCAGCAGTTTGCCGTCGATGGGGCGCAACTGCAGTTCTACGACCCCAGCACGGTGGCGGCCAGCGCCGCCTCGCGGGTGCCCGATGCCACGGTGGGCTTGTGGCTCTACAGCTCCAGCTTCTACCTGGGGCTCTCGGGCGCGCAGCTGCTGGGCAACAAGCTCAACTTCTCGTACGGGCCCAACCAGCTCGATGCGGGCGCCCCCGGCAACCGGCTGGCGCGCCACTACTTCGCCACGGCCGGGGTGCGGGTGCCGCTCAGCAACGATTGGTCGCTGGTGCCGTCGGTGCTGGTGAAGGCCGTGGCCCCGGCCCCGCTCTCGGTCGATATCAACGCCAAGCTTAAGTACCAGGATTTGCTGTGGTTTGGCGCGTCGTGGCGCGTAAAAGACGCGCTAGTAGCCATGGCGGGCGTCAGCTACGAGCAGTTTCTGATTGGCTACTCCTATGACACGGGCATTTCGGGGCTGAACGGCTACCACAGCGGCAGCCACGAAATATTGCTAGGCCTGCGCCTGAAGAAAAAGGCCCAAGTGGTGTGCACCAACCGGTTCTGGTAGGGCCTAGGGGTAGCCCCACCCCCTAGGCTACTGCTTTTTGGCCAGGTGAATGGACTGCCCCACCAGCTTCCACTGGCTGCCAATTTTTTCCAGCATTCGAAACTCAGTCGAGTAGGTTTTAGCGCCGCCCGGGGCCGTTGATACCTCGTCGTGGCTCACCCAGGCCGCGCCACCCCGAATGCTCATGCGGTAGTGCGACTGCGTGGCCGCGCCGCCGTGGCCCATGGCGCCGGGCGGCGGCTGCAGCATGGTAGCGGGCGGCACGTCGAGCACCGTGCCATCGCCCGTAGACACCACGATGCGGCTGTAGGGGCGAATAACCCAGCACTGCGCGTGGCCCGCCACGTCGCCCGCCCGCCAGGTGGCGGCTTCTTTTTCGAGCACCTGCTTGATGGCCGTCGAGTCGGGCAGGGTTTGGCCATAGCTGGCCAGGGCGGGGCCTAGGAGTAGCCCGGTTAGGTAAAGCAGTTTCATGCAAAGCAAGGGCGAGGACGAGCCGGCAAGGTACGCCGCCGTAGTGAGCTAGTGAAGTCGGTAGCAGCGTATTATCTTTAGGCGGGCCGTCACCAGCCTTTCACCTTCTCTCCCACCCTGTTATGAAAATCTACCTAGTTGGCTTGCTGCTGCTAGCCCCCGGCCTGGCCCTGGCCCAAACGCCGGCGCCCACCACGTACCCGTACGTGATTAAGGGCAAAATTGGGAAGTTCAACGCACCGGCCAAGGTGTACCTGATGGGTGGAATAGAAGCCATTGACTCGGCCACGCTAAAGCAGGGGCGGTTCGAGCTGAAAGGCACCTCCGAGTTTCCGCATTCGGCCACGCTGGTGCTGGAGCGCCAGGGGCGGCTGCAATCGGGCTGGCGCGAGATGATGCTGGGAGGCAAAATGCGTAAATATTTTTTCGAGTCGCCCGACCGTATTCGCCTGTTTCTGGAGCCCGGCCCGGTGGTTACCAGCGCCGACTCAGTGCGCACGGCCCGCATAACTGGCGGCGCGCTCACGGCCGACTTGCAAGACCTAGACAAGATAACTAAGCGCGTGAGTGACAAGCACCAGCGAGGTGAGTCACAGGCTCAATCTAATGCGCTTAATCAAGAGTATGCTCAAGTCAGTTTAGCCTTTGTGCAAGCCCACCCCACGTCTTGGGTAAGTCTAGATGCTTTAGAACGAGCCCGGATGTGGAGCCCGCCCCAGTACGCCGACGTGGCGCCGCTCTACGCCGCCCTCACCCCGGCTCAGCGCACTAGCCCGCCCGGCAAATTTTACGGCGAGATGCTGGCGGGCCTTAAGAGCTCGGCTCTAGGGGCGGAGGCGCCCGCCTTCACCCAGCAAACGCCCGAAGGCAAGCCGGTGTCGCTGGCCGACTACCGAGGCAAGTACGTGCTGGTCGATTTCTGGGCCAGCTGGTGCACGCCCTGCCGCGCCGAAAACCCGGCCGTGCTCAAAGCCTACGAGGCGTTTAAGGGCCGCAACTTCGAGGTGCTGGGCGTGTCGATTGATGAGGAAAAAACCCGCACCGCCTGGGTCAAAGCCATCGCCGACGACCACATGCCCTGGATGCAGGTACTGGACCTGCACGGCTCCGTGGCCCAGCAGTACGGCGTGAAAGCCATCCCCCAGAATTTCCTCGTGGACCCCAGCGGCAAAATCGTGGCCAGCAACCTGCGCGGCGCAGAGCTGGTGGCTACCCTAGCCAAGTTTATCAAGTAGCAGATTGACAATTAACGGGAAAAGAACGTCATGCTGAGCTTGCCGAAGCATCTCTACTGCACCGTTTGCGCATGGCGCGGCAGAGATGCTTCGGCAAGCTCAGCATGACGTTCTCAGTACCCTAGGCCCCACCCCTACTCGTCCTCGTAATCGAGCCCTAGGCAGCTAGTTAGCGCCTGCTGAATCTCGGCGGCGGCGTGCAGCTGGCCGGCCTTGCGGCTCACTACCAGGCCCTTGCGGTACACTTGCTCGGCCTCGTCCTTCTTGCCGAAGCCTTCGAGCAGCTTGCCGGCGTGGTAGTAGGTGCCCACGTAGTCGGAGTGCTCGGTGAGGAGCTTTTCGTAGTATTCCCAAGCCTTTTTGGGGTCGTCGGCGCGGTACTCGGTAGCCAGGGCGTAAATCGTGAACGGGTCGGTGGGGTCCTGCTGGTAAAAAACCAACAACTGGTCGAGGCGGCTCGGGGCGGGCATGGGCACGGGGGTTATCTTTGGGGCAAAGTTGCGCCCTAGGCCCGGTTTTTTCCGGAAAACGACTTGCGCAACCTTTTGCGGCTTGGCAACTGTTATGCAAGCCGACTACTTTTACTGTGTTTTCTCACCCAATCCTCGCCCCATGAAGTTTCTGGTTTGCATTGCCAACGTGCCCGACACGACCACCAAAATCGCCTTCACCCCCGACAACAAGGAGTTCAATAAGGCCGGGGTGCAGTTCGTGATTAATCCCTGGGACGAGTACGCCCTGACCCGCGCCATCGAGCTGAAGGAAGCCAACGCCGGCAGCACCGTCACGGTGCTCAACGTGGGCGAGGCCGATACCGAGCCCAACATCCGCAAGGCCTTGGCTATTGGCGCCGACGATGCCATTCGGGTAAATGCGGCCCCTAAGGACGCCTTTTTCGTGGCCGAGCAGATTGCGGCCGTCGCCAAGGATGGCGGCTACGACGTGATTTTGATGGGTAAGGAAAGCATTGATTACAACGGCTTTCAGGTGCACGGCATGGTGGGCGAGCTGCTGGGCATCCCGACGGTGGCCCCGGCCATGAAGCTCGACCTGGCTGGCACCACCGCCACGCTGGAGCGCGAAATCGAGGGCGGCAAGGAGATAGTGCAGGTGCAGGCGCCCTTCGTGGCCAGCTGCCAGCAGCCCATGTGCGAGCCCCGCATCCCCAACATGCGCGGCATTATGACGGCCCGCACCAAGCCCCTGAAAGTGGTGCCCGCCACCGGCGCCGACGCCCGCACCCAGGTGCTAGAATTCGCCCTGCCCCCCAAAAAGCAGGGCGTGAAGCTGGTGCCCGCTGAAACCGCCGGCGACCTCATCAAGCTGCTCCGCAACGAAGCCAAAGTCATTTAATCAATTATCATCAACAGTTATCAGTTATCAGGTCAGAGGAATAGCCGCCGGTGCTCAGCACCGTGATATTAGCTCTGATAACTGGTAACTGATAACTGATAACTGAAAACCCATGTCCGTTTTAGTAGTAATCGAATGCGATAAGGGCGAGGTCAAGAAGTCCTCGCTTGAAGTAGCCACGTATGGTGCGCAGGTAGCCGCCCAGCTCGGCACCACCGCCACGGCCATTGCCGTGGGCGAAGCCACCGACGCCAACCTGGCCAAGCTCGGCGAGCAGGGCATTACCAAGGTGCTCTACGACCAGGAGCCACGCCTCAAGGATTTCGCGAACAATGCGTATACCAAGCTAATGGCCGCGGCTGCCCAGCAGGAAGACGCCAAGGTAATTGTGCTGGCCAACAGCAATATCGGGGCCGCCGTGGGTTCGCGCCTGGCCGTGCGCCTGGGGGCCGCCCTGGCCACCAACGTGGTGGAGCTGCCCCGCACCGACGGCGGCCAATTCGTGGTGAAGCGCGGCGCCTTCTCGGGCAAGGCCTTTGCCGACGTGGTGCTGAGCACTGACCGCAAGGTGGTGGCCGTAAAAAAGAATTCCATCGAAGCCCAGCACACCGCCGGCAAAACCGCCGAGGTAGTGGCCTTCGCCGCCCAGCTCGGCGACGCCGACTTTGCCGACGCGCCCCAGCAGGTTATTATGCAGGACCAAGCCGGCGGCATCTTGCTGCCCGAGGCTGAGCGCGTAGTGAGCGGCGGCCGCGGCATGAAAGGCCCCGAAAACTGGGGCCTCATCGAGGACCTGGCCAAGGCCCTAGGGGCCGCCACGGCCTGCTCGAAGCCAGTGAGCGACGTAGACTGGCGCCCCCACCACGAGCACGTGGGCCAAACGGGCATCACCGTATCGCCCAACCTGTACATTGCCTGCGGCATCTCGGGCGCCATCCAGCACCTGGCGGGCGTCAACTCCAGCAAGGTAATTGTGGTCATCAATAAAGACCCCGAAGCGCCCTTCTTCAAAGCCGCCGACTACGGCATTGTGGGCGACGTATTCGACGTGCTGCCTAAGCTAACGGCCGCCGTAAAGGAGCTGGGATAGGCTTGCTTACTTTGAAAAACGAACGTCATGCTAAGCGCAGCCGCAATATCTCTACCGCGCCGCCTAGGGTGTTGTTCGGTAGAGATGCTGCGGCTGCGCTTAGCATGACGTTCTAAGTTTTAAGGCATTGCCTCCAGCCACCTGACGTGCATCTTTTCTGCTTTTTGGGCCCCTAGCGAATTTTTCCGGCCCGTTCCGGCCTTTGTCGCTTAATTTGTCGTAAAGAAAGTTTCCTACCGTTTCCCGGACTTCGCGTCCTAGCGACCCTTGAAAAAAATACCGCTCGAAATTCTGGGCTTGTCGTCTTCCCAGTCGCAATCTGGCTCGTTTGCCCTCATCCTGGGCGAGAAGCACGGCAACCGTCGCCTGCCAATTATTATTGGCATGTTTGAGGCTCAGAGCATTGCGATTCAGATTGAGAAAATCAGTCCGAATCGGCCCCTCACCCACGACCTCTTCAAAGCCTTTGCCGAGCATGTGCACGTGGCTATCCTCGAAGTTATCATTTCGGACCTCAAAGAAGGCGTGTTTTACTCGCGCATTGTGTGCTCCGACGGGGCCACCACCTTCGAAATCGACGCCCGCCCCTCCGACGCCATTGCCATTGGCCTGCGCTTCGGCGTACCCATCTTCACAGTCGAAAGCGTGTTGGGCGAAGCCGGCATCATCCTCTCCGACCTGGATGAGAATGCAGAAGAAGAGGAAGAAGATGAGGACGACCGCGACGAGGATGACGAGGATGACGACAAGCCCGCTCCCGCCGCCAAGGCCGCCGAAACCCGCGACCCCAGCGGCCAGGTATCGCTCGACGAACTGACTAAAATGCTGGCGCAAGCGCTCGAAAAAGAAGACTACGAGAAAGCCGCTAAAATTCGCGACGAGCTAAACAAGCGCAACGGGTAGGCCCCTAGCCCCGCTCCTAAATTTGCAACGTCCCGGCCGGTTTTCTACCTGGCCGGGACGTTGTGTTTTCTACCTTTGTCAGAATGAGTTGATTTATAATAATAAAGACGGTCATACTGAGCCTGTCGAAGCATCTCTACCGCGTAAGTAATCCTAATACCTAATATTAGAAGTGAGTTACGTGGTAGAGATGCTTCGACAGGCTCAGTATGACCGTCTTTAAAAAAAGAGTTAGTTAGTATGCCGTTACCCATTTCCGAGCGCGGGCGCCAGATGCCCGCTTCGCCCTTCCGCAAGCTGGCGCCTTTTGCCGAGGAAGCCAAGCGCCAGGGCAAGCACGTGTACCACCTCAACATTGGGCAGCCCGACATTGCCACCCCGCCCAGCTTGCTGGAGGCGGTGCGCCAGGCCGACATTCCGGTGCTGACCTACAGCCACGGCGCGGGCACCGACAGCTACCGCCGCAAGCTGGCCGGCTACTACCACCGGGCGGGCATTGCGGTGAGTACCGAGGAAATTCTGGTGACCACGGCCGGCAGCGAGGCCATCCTGTTTGCGCTGCTCACCTGCCTCAACCCAGGCGACGAGCTGATTGTGCCCGAGCCGTTTTACGGTACCTACACGGCCTTCGCCATCGCGGCCGGCGTCAGCATCGTGCCCGTCACGGCTACCATCGACACGGGCTTTGCGCTGCCACCGCTCGCTGACTTTGAGGCCATTATTACCCCGCGCACCAGGGCCATTCTGCTCTGCAACCCCAGCAACCCCACCGGCCACGTGTACACCCGCGCCGAGCTAGAGGGGCTGCTCGGCATCTGCCAGCGCCACGGGCTGTACCTGCTCTCCGACGAGGCCTACCGCGAATATTGCTACGATGGGGCTAGGGCCACCAGCGCCCTCAACCTGCCCGGCGGCGAGGAGCACGTGGTGGTGCTAGACACGATTTCGAAGCGCTACAGCGCCTGCGGCGCCCGCGTGGGCTCGCTCGTCACGCGCAACCAGGCGGTGTGGCAGGCGGCCTTCCACTTCGCCCAAATGCGCATCAGCCCGCCCGGCCTGGGCATGCTGCTGGGCGAGGCGGCCGTTGACTTGCCCGAAAGCTACTTCGACGAAAACCGGGCTGAATACCAAGCCCGCCGCGACCTCACCGTGCGCCGCCTGCGGGCCATGCCCGGCGTGCGCTGCCTAGTGCCGGGCGGTGCCTTCTACGTGATGCCCCACCTGCCCATCGACGATGCCGAGCGCTTTGGCGAGTGGCTGCTGCGCGAGTTCAGCTACCAGGAGCAAACCCTGATGCTGTCGCCGGCCGCCGGTTTTTACCAAACGCCAGGCCTAGGGCGCCAGCAGGTGCGCCTGGCCTACGTGCTGAACCTGCAAGACCTAGACGCCGCCATGACCGTGCTCGAGCAAGCTCTACTGGCCTACCCCGGCCGCGTGGCCGAGCCCGTAGCCGCCAAAGCCGCGGCCGAGCTAGCCGGGGCCTAGGAAGCAAATTGAAGCTATCAGACGCTAAGAAGAACGTCCTGCTCATCCAGCGTCCGCTGGCCGAGCAGGACGTTCTTTATCTTTTAATCGGCATTTCTGCTTTTTTCATGCAAACCAATACCTTACCGCCCGTCACGGCTACGCACGACTACTCGCTGGGCATGCGCCTCTGGCACTGGGCAAACGCGGCGCTCATCAGCGGGCAGCTGCTCACGATTCTTTTTTTGAAAGTGATTGTGAACACCAAGACGGCGGGCCCTGAGTTTCAGAAAGTCCTGGCGCCCGGCGTGGCCCTAAGCCAGCAGCAAAGCCGGGCGCTGGGCCACGTCATCAGCGAGCGCATCTGGAGCTGGCATATCGGGATTGGGCTGGCGCTGGCTGGCTGCTGGCTGCTCTGGACGCTGCTGCAGGCCCTTGACCCGGCCGGGCGGCGCTTTGGGGCGCGCCTAGTGGCGGCGGCCCGGCGCTACCGCCTAGCCCCGCCCGCCGAGCACGCCGCCGCCCGCCACGTGCTGCTGGCCAAGCTCACCTACGCGGCGTTTTATCTGTTCGTCACCCTCATGGTCGTCACCGGCCTAGGCCTCACCTGGGCCGACGACGTGCCCTGGCTGCACGGCCTGGAGCACACCGTGAAGGAGGTGCACAACGTCACCATGTACCTGATAATCGCCTACATCGTGGGGCACGTGGTGGGCGTGGTGTGGGCCGACAACCGCGACGACCACGGGCTGGTGTCGCGCATGGTGAGCGGCGAAAACCCGCGTACGCCCGACCAAGTGTAGGAAATACCGCGTCAACTATTCGGTGGCAAGGCCGGTTGGGGAATAGTTTTGTGGCTTCTGCCTGCCCCTCCCCACCCATGGTTAAACCTAAAAAATCGGGTAAGCGCGAGCTTATCCTGGCCGAAGCCGCCAAGCTCTTCAAAGACCGGGGCTACAGCGGCACTTCCATGCGCGATTTGGCCGGGCAGGTGGGCATGGAAGCCGCCAGCATGTACAACCACATCAAGTCGAAGGACGAGCTGCTAGATACCATCTGCTTCCGCATTTCGGATACCTACATTTCGCAGCTCGCCGAGATTGAGGCCACGCCCAGCCGCTACGCCGACAAGCTGCGGGCCCTGGTGCGCCTGCACATTGGGCTGATGGTGGAAGACGGCGCGGCCGTGTCGGTGGCCAACCACGACTGGAAGTACCTGCCCGAGCCGCGCCTGAGCGAGTTCAAGCAGGCCCGCAAAACCTACGAGCGCGGCTTTGCGGCCCTCATCGAGGCGGGCATTGCGGCGGGCGAGCTGCGGCCCGTCAACGTGTCGGTGGCGCTGTTTACGATACTCTCGGCGGTGCGCTGGGTGGAGCTGTGGTACCGGCCGGGGCGCGGTATCTCGGCCGAGGAGCTGGAAAGCAACATCATCACGGTGCTGCTGGGCGGGCTAGAGCAGCCCTAGGCCCCGCCCCACGCAAAAGGCCTGCCGCCCCAACTGGGCGGCAGGCCTTTAATGCTGACCGGGTAGCCCCCAAAGCGGGCTACTTCAGGAGCGCCGCACTCATCAGCCCTAGCAGCAGCAGGCCAATAAGGCGGTAGAGCCTAGTTTGATTCATAGCAACAGAAAGGCAGCGGATGGGGCCAGGCCCTATGACGAGGCAGTGAGGGTAGGGCAGTACTCACTACAAAGTACGCGGCGCGGCCAACCGCAATGGCAGCGTAGAAACACGTAATTTCCAGAAAACAAGTATTTTTACGGGGATAGCTTTACTTGCCTCACGCATCGAGCAGGCCGTGACGCACGGCGTACACGACCAGGCCTGCCGAGTTGGGGGCGCTGGTTTTTTCAAGCAGCTTTTGGCGGTGCCCCTCCACGGTGCGCCGGCTGATGAAGAGCTGGTCGGCGATTTCGGCCGCCGTGCGGCCCTCGCAAATGAAGCGCAGAATTTCGTGCTCGCGGGGCGTGAGCTGCACCACGCTGGGCAGCTGGGCCAGGCTGCTGGGGCGCGTGGGCTGCTGCACCCCCCGCACCAGGGCCCGCGAAATGGCGGGCGTGAAGTGGTGGCCCGTCAGCAGCACGTCCTCAATGGCTTGGCGCAGCTGCTGCTGGTCGGTATCCTTGGGCAGGTAGCTGCGCACCCCTAGGCGCATCATCTGGGTGATGAACGTATCGGCCGAGAACATCGAGAGCACGATGATTTTCAAGTCGGGAAACTCGCTCAGCAGGCGCTTGGCCACCTCCGGGCCGTCCAGGCCGGCCATTTGCAGGTCGAGGAGCAGCAAGTCGGGCTGGCGCTGGCGAAAGTGCACGAGCAGTTCGGGCAGCTCGCCGGCCTCCACGATGCTTTCAATGTAGGGCAGCGCCTGCAGGATGTAGCGCATGCCCTGTCGAAACAGCTGGTGGTCATCGAGTAAGGCAATTTGGGTGGGGGGCAGCGCAACGGGTTCGGTTTGCAATAGCATAGCTGGGTAGGCAGTGAAGAATGAGTGAGCACAAAGTAATACCCCAGCCTACTTTACCAACCCTAGGGCTCGCCAGTAGCCGGATAGTCTAGCTCAATGCGGGTGTAAGTGCCCTGGCCGGGAGCGGCCCGACGGTGCAGGCGGGCCTGCAGCAGCTGCACCCGCACGTCGATGCTGCGCAGGCCGGCGCCGCCCGCCGTGGCGGCGCCGCCAGCCGCGGCGGGCGGCGCCGGCTCGAAGCCGCAGCCATCGTCCTCCACTACCAGCACTAGCTGGGAGCCGTGCTGCTTTAGCGCCACTTGCAGCCGGGTGGCACCTCGGGCGTGCTTCAGGGCATTGTGCAGCAGCTCTTGGCCAATGCGGTAGAGGGCCAGCTCCTGGGCCAGGGCCAGCGGCTGCGGGTAGTGCAGGGCCAGCGACACGGCCACGCCGCCGGTTTCGTTGCTCACGTCTACCAGGTGCTGCAGGGCCGCGGCCAGGCCAAAGCGGCCCAGCACCACCGGGTACAAGTTGTGCGATACGTTGCGCACGTCGTGCACGGCCCCGGCCATAATGCCCTGCACCAGCGCCAGCAGCTCGGTTGCATCGGCTTCGGCAAGGCCGGTCCCTAGGCGGTTTAGCAGCAGCTTGGCCGTGGCAATGGTCGAGCCGATGCCGTCGTGCAGGTCGCGCCCGATGCGCTCGCGCTCGCGCTCCTGCGCCTCGATAACGGCCGCCAGCAACTGGCGCTGGTAGCTGGCTTCGGTGGCGCGCTGGCGGCGCTGCTGGGCTAGCAGCCGCCGCTGGTACACCACCACAAACGCCACCAGCAGCCCCGCCGCCAGCAGCATAAACGCGATGCTGACCAGCAGCAGCTTGCCAAAGGCTACCTCTGAGGGCGCATCCATAGGGCCACGGCGTAGCAAGAGTTGAGCACCAGCAGCAGCAGCAAGTGCACGCCCCACACCGCCTGGTTTAGCTGCCGGGAGTAGTGCTGCAAAAGGTAATCGCTGAACAAAACAATCTGGATTTTGCCCAGGCAGTAGATAAAGAGGCCCGCCGACACCCAAAACAAGGGCTCGCGCTCGAGGTGCCGCACCGCCAGCTGGCTAAGCAGCTGGCGAAAATACAGCACCACCAGTACCAGCAGCAGGCAGTTCTCGGTCACTTGCAGGTCGGCCCGGAACTTAACGGCCCACGGCGCGGCCAGCACGCTCAGCAGGGCGTAGCCGGCAAATAGCGCCAGCCCAATGGGCAGCCAGCGGTTGAGGGCCGCCGAGCGCAGCGCCGCCTGGTACATCAGCGCCAGCAGGGTTAGCTCGCCCACCACATCGAGCGGAATGAGCAGCAGGTTGGGCAAGTGCTGGAGTATAAGTGCCCGGGCAACCAGCTCGATGGTGAGCGACCAGGCCGCCGCCCCCAGTAGGTAGCGCAAAGCAAGCGGCAAGCGGTAAAAGCGCAGCAGCCCGCCCACGAGCGCCGCTAGCAGCGGCAGCAGGGGCAGCCAGGATGCGGCGCGCTGAAGGTGCAGAAAGAAAATCATGCTCTTCTAAATGAGCGTACTACGCCAGGCCGTCCGCTTGCCCGCTGGGGGCTAGCTACCCTAGCCGGCAGGTGGCCAGTGCCCGCAACCAGGCCCACCGCCATCGGGGCGCCCTTGGTTGGCGCCGCGCCGGGGTAGCCAATAGCACATAGCAATGCAAAGAAGCGGGACGCGGCCAGTAAGTTGCTCCGAGTTGCCCCGGCCCACCCTGGTAGGCAAAGTTGGCGAGCGCTCGGGGGGAAGCGTAGCGTAAGAATACGGCATTTGCACCTCCCGTAAAAATACCCGGCGTGGGCAAACCCGCCCGCCACCGTCGCGCCGGTATTACGTGTTTCTAGCGCCCTAAAATACCAACAAGCCGCAGCGTTGGCCGCTCGCAGCCAAGCTACTTTTGACTGCTAGGCCGAGCTAATATCTCTTGCCTTTGGATGCTAATGAGGCCCCTAGGGCCGCGCTGCCAGGCTAGCCGCCCCAACTCCTTGGTTTCTTGCATGACGCTCTACGAATTTAACCAGCTAACCGCCGCCGAAAAAATCCGGGTGGTAGTGGCCACCGCCACCTACCTGGCCCGCCGCTGGGACGGCGGCGGCTTTAGCCTCTACCACCTGCCGGGCCAGGGCAAGGGATTCTACGTGGAGGTGCGCTACGACCCCGGTCTCAACTCGCTGGAAGTGGTGCGCAGCTCGGCCCACCCCGAGCTGCTCGACGCCTACCAGCTGCCCGTGCGCTGGTGAGGCCTAGGGCCTAGCCCCGCACCGGCAGTTGCAAAAAGAAGCCCGTGCCGCGCCCCGGCCGCGACTTTACTTCGAGCGCGCCCCCTAGCAGCCCCACGCGGGTGCGAATGCCAGCCAGCCCAATGCCCGTGCTAGCGGCCTGGGCCTGGGGGTCGAGGCCTAGGCCATCGTCTTCCACGCTCAGGTGCAGCTGGTCGTCCTCCAGCGCCACGCTCACAAATACCTCCTGGGCCTGGGCGTGCTTCATTACGTTATTAAGTAGCTCTTGCACAATGCGGTAAACGGCCGTGGCCAGCGGCGCGGGCAGCGGCTCGTCCAGGTTTTGCAGGTGCAGGCTCACGGCCAGGTGGCTGGCCGGAATGCGGCGAACCAGCTCGCGCAGGGCGGCGGGCAGGCCAAAGCCCTCGAGCACGGGCGGCGTGAGCTCGAACAAGATGCTGCGGGTAGCCCGAATGGCCTCATTGAGCAAGTCCTGGCTGGCGCGCACGGCCTCGGAGGTAGGCAGCGTATCGAGGTGCAGGCGGGTGGCATGCAGCAGCTGGCCCACGCCGTTGTGCAGGCTTTCGGCAATGCGGCGGCGCTCCTCTTCTTGGGTGCGCAGGATGACGGCGTGCAGCTCCTGCTGGCGGCGCAGCTCGAGGCGGCTGGCTTCTTCGCGCAGGCGGGTGGCCTCGGCAATGTCGGCGCCGAACAGCACGGCTTCCTGGCGCTCGGCGTCGAAAAAGCCGGCTACCTGCAGCTGCACCGCCTCGCCGGTGCGGTCTAGGGTGGCGGTGTAGTTGATGGCGTGCCCGGCCAGCACCTGCTGAAACTGGCCGGCATCGGCCGGGAACTCCACTAGGGCCTCGCGGCCTACTAGCTCGTTATCGGCCAGGCCTAGGCGGCGCAGGGGCGGCCCCACCAGCTCGCGAAAGCGCCCATCGGCCCCCAGGCGGGCCAGCACCACCGGCACGTTGCGCAGCATGGTTTGCAGCAGGCGGTTTTTGTAGTTTAGCTCCTCCTCGGCCTGGTGGCGGTCGGTCACGTCGCGCACCAGGCCGTTCAGGCACTGGGCCTGGTCAGTAGTTTCGTCGAAGCTAAAGCGGCCCGTAATGGCCACGTAGCGTACCTCGCCGCGGGGGTGCAGCAGGCGGTGCTCCAGGTCGAAGGTGGTGCGCTGGGCCTGGGCCTGGTGCAGGGCCTGCGTCACGCGGGCAGCATCGGCGGGGTGCACCACGGCTTGCAGCAGGGCGAAAGGCACCCCGTTGGGGAGGCCAAAAATCTGCTGGGCCCGCGCGTCCTGCTCCAGCGTGCCGGCCGCCAGGTCCCAGCTCCACACGCCGGTGCTGGCGGCGGTTAGCGCCAACTTCAGACGGGCCTCGCTCTCGCGCAGCAGTAGCTCGCTGTGCTTGCGGGTGGTGATGTTGCGCCAGGCGGCGTGCGGCAGCAACTGGCCGCCAATCAGCACCGGGTTGAAGGACAGCTCGTCCCACACCGCCTCGCCGATGGCGCGCTGGCGCCGCAGTTCCAGGCGGCTCCAGCCCCGGCTCTGGGCTAGGGCCATGCTGCGGCCAAACGCCTCGAGGGTGCGCACGCCACCGGGCTGGGTTTCGGGCCAAAACTCGCTTAGGTGGTGGCCCTGCAGCTGCGGCGGCTCGGTTAGGTCGAGCAGGCGCAGGGCGGCGTTGTTGGCGGCCATCACGTGGTGGTCGTTCAGCAGTATCATCGCGTCGCGGCTCTGCTCGAAGGTGGCCCGGAAACGCTCTTCGCTGGCGGCCAGCGCCTCGGTGGCGCTCGCCCACGTCCAGCAGGGCCAGGTGGTAGCCGGCCGGCTGCTGCGCTTCGGCGTTGCCCAGCGTGGCCACGCCTTCGAGCTGGGCGTGCAGCAGCTTGCCGTCGTTGTAGCGCAGCATTAGCTCGCACGAGCGGCGCTGGCCGGGCGCGGCCCCCAACTGGCCCAGAAAATCGGCAAACTGCCCGCGCTGAGTGGGCACCACGAACAGCGCCAGCCGCCGGCCCAGCAACTGCGGCCGCTGCTGGCCCAGCAGCTGGCCGGTGCGCTGGTTGAGCTGGCGCAGCACGCCGCTCAGGTCGAGGGCGCAGTAGCCCACCGGGGCCGTGTCGTAGAGCTCGGCATACTAGGCCCGGCTTAGCTCGGCGCTGGTTTGGGCCACCAGCAGCTCCTCGTACTGCATTTCCAGCTCTACCTGGTGGGTTTGCAGTTCTTCCACCAGCCGGTGGGCCTCCAGGGGCGTGTCGAGGGGCAGCACCTCGTCGGACAGGCGCTGCTGCTCGGCGCGGCGGCGCAGCGTTTGCAGGGCAAGTTGGGGGTCGGCTTGTTGCATGGTGGCAGCGGGGTAGGTCTAGGGCTTGCCGCCCCGGCCGTAGCACCTACGAATATAAGTTGTGGCTGGTGTCGGCGGCCGGCCGGGCGCGGGCCTACTTAGCCGGCGCCACTGCCTCCAGCGCCGGCACGCCCAGCAGCACCCGGCCGGTGGGCTGGCCCTGGTAAAGCATGCGGCGGCCGTAGAGGTGCAGCCGGCAGGGCCCTAGGCGCGGGAAAGTGGCTTCCAGCGCCAGGTCGTCGAACTCGGTGACGGGGCTGCTGGCATCGAGCAGCAGCAGCAGCTGCCGAAACAGCCCCGGCTGGTTCCAGGCCCCGCCGCCCAGGCCGCCCAGCGAGCGGCCCACCAGGTCGGCGGCGGTTTCCTGGAAGGCGGTGGCAAAGGCCTGGTTGGCGCTGTGCACCCGCAGGTCGGCGTCGAGGGCCAGCAGGGGCTCGCGCATGGTTTCGGCCAGGCTCGCGCTAAAGCGGCTGGTTTCCTGCACCCGCGTTTCCAGCGCCTTCAGGGCCGTAATATCAGTGAAAGTGATAACCACCCCGTTGATGTAGTTATCAAACGAGCGGTAGGGCAGGATGCGCATCGTATACCACTCGTCCTTCAGGGTTTGGATGTTGGTTTCGATGCTGGTCAGGCGGTCGAGCACCTGCTGCACATCGCGCAGCAGGTGCTCGTAGCGCAGGCTGCTGGTGAAGTGCGCCAGCGGGCGGCCCACATCGCCGGGCAGCAGGCTGATGATGCGGCTCACGGGCGCCGTAAAGCGCTTCACCATCAAGTCATTATCCAAAAACACGGTGGCTATCTCGGTGGCGTCGAGCAGGTTCTTCATGTCGTTGGCACTCTGGCTCAGCTCCTCAGTTTTGGCTAGGTACTGCATGTTGAGGGTCATCAGCTCCTCGTTCAGGCTCTGCATCTCCTCCTTGTTGGTCATGGCTTCCTCGTTGGTGCTTTGCAGCTCCTCGTTGGCGCTTTGCAGCTCTTCGTTGGTGCTTTTAAGCTCCTCCAGGCTGCTTTCCATCTCCTCCACGGTGGTTTGCAGGCGGTGCTTGGTGTATTGCAGCTCCTTGCTCAGGGCTTCCAGCATACCATCCTGCTGGCGGTTATCGGGGCCTAGGGCATTCTTAGCGGGGCGCACCTTGCGCGGAGTGGGCTGGTCTTCAAACACCACCAGCAGCAGGCCCGCCAGCTGCTCGTACTCGGCCAGGTGGCGCACCGTGAGGCGCAGCTGCTGCTGGCCGCCGTCGATTTTGAAGCGCACGTGCTCCACCACCACGTTTTCGCGGCTTTGCAGCGCCTGGTGCACCGCCCCGCTAATCTCGAAGCTGAGGTCGGCGCGAGCCATCTCAAACAAATTCATGCCGCTGAGGCCGGGGGCGGGCTCGAGGTAGCGGCCGGTGCGCCCGTTGATGTACAAAATCTCGCCCTTGCTGTCGATTACCACGGTCGGGGGCGAGTAGGTGTTGAGCAGGGCGCGCTGCACCAGGGCTGCGAACGGGCTGCCCTGGCGTTGGCTAGATACGGTGGCAGACATAAGGGTAGCGGTGGGCGAAGCGGGGGCCGCCCGCGGCCCCAGCGAAAGCGGAAACTTGATAAACTGCGGCAACAGAGCCACCAGGGCCGTGCGCCGCGAAATCTTCCACTTCACATCCAGCGGCTGAAACAGGTCCTGGAAGCCGGTCATGTTCTCGCTCGGCCCCAGAAATAGCAGCCCTAGGGGGTTGAGCGCGTAGTGGAAGATGGGCAGCAGGCTGCGCTGCAGCTCGCCGCTGAAGTAAATGAGTAGGTTGCGGCACACCAGCAGGTCGAGCTTGATGAAGGGCGCGTCCTTATTGAGGTTGTGCAGGGCAAACACCACCACGTCGCGCACCTCCTTGCGAATCTGGTAGCCGGTGTTGATTTTCTGAAAAAACCGCGCCAGCCGGGCGGGGCTCACGTCGGCCACAATGTTTTCGGGGTACTGCCCCACGCGGGCCACGGCCACGCCGTAGGGCGAGATGTCGGTGGCAAAAATCTGCACCCTCAGGTGGTGGTTGGGCGCCAGCTCGTCGAGGCACTCAAAAAGGGTCATGGCCAGCGAGTAGGCCTCCTCGCCGGTCGAGCAGCCGGGGGCCCACACCCGCACGGTGCTGTCGGGGGCTTTGGCGGCCAGCAGGGGCCCTAGGTAGGTTTTGAGGTTCTCGAAGGCTTCCGCGTCGCGAAAAAACTTGGTTACCCCAATCAGCAGCTCATGAAACAGCTGGTCTACCTCGCCGGGGTTTTCCTGCAGGTAGCGCACGTAGTGGCTAAACTCGCGAATCTGCTGCGAGTTCATGCGCCGCTCGATGCGCCGAAACACCGTGTTGCGCTTGTAAAAGCTGAAGTCGTGCCCGGTCTGGGTGCGAATGAGCAAAAATATTTTTTGCAGCGCGTGCAGCGGCTGGCTGGGCTGCTCGCCGGCGGCGGGCTCGCGCAGCGAGCGGCTGGCCAGCGGGTGGGCCAGGTAGTCGAGCAGCTGGGCGGCCATCAGCTCGGGCGGCAGCACAAAATCGACGAACTCGGTGGCCAGCGCCGCGCGCACCATGCCGTCGAACGCGGCCGACTCGGGGGTTTGCACCATCACCATGCCGAAGCTTTCCATTATCAGCTTCAGCCCCAGGCTGCCGTCGGTGCCCGCCCCCGAGAGGATGATGCACACTGCGCGCTCGCCCACGTCCTTGGCCAGGCTTTGCAGAAAGAAGTCGATGGGCTGGCGGCGGCCGCTGGGCTGGGTAGGCTTCAGCAAAAACAAGCTGCCGTGCAGCAGGCTCAGGGCGGCATCGGGCGGAATGACGTACACCTGGTTGGGGTGCACGCGCAGCCCGTCGGCGGCCTCGGCTACGGGCAGGAGCGTGAAGTTTTGCACCACCCCGGTGAGCTGGCTGCCCGAGCTGGGGTCGGGCAGGTGGTGCACCACCACCACGAAGGCCACGCCGGGCTGGGGCGGCACGTAGGCAAAAAACTTCTCGATGGCATCGAGCGCGCCCGCCGAGCAGCACAGCGCCACCACCGGAAACTTATCGGCCTCGCGCTGGGCCCGGCGCGTGGGCTCAGGGTCTACCGTGGTAGCCACAATGGGGGCGTCGGCGTCGGAGCGTACAGGGTCAGTTGGTTCGGCAGAGGGATTCATACAAAAAGGGCCAAGCCACCCGGCTGAGTGCACAAGAGCAACCCCATTTTTGGCGAACGACTACTCAAATTACGCTGCCGGCGGCTTACCCGCGGGCCCTAGGCTGCGTACACCCAGCCAGCCCCTGGCAAAACCGGCGGGCTGGCGGGTAAGCCGGCCGGCTTTTGCTAGGGGCTTACCCTCCTTCGTTTACCTTCGGCTTTTCGCCCTGCGCCCGCTATGCTTTCTTCTGCCCCGCCCTACGTCATCGTGATTGGCACTTCGGCCGGTGGCATGCCTGCCCTTACCCAGCTGGTGGCGCAGCTGCCGGCCACGCTGCCAGCCGCCGTGCTGATAGTGCAGCACCTGGCCCCCGACTCGCTGCCCGACGCGCTGGTGCGCCGCCTGGCCCAGCACTCGGCCCTGAGCTGCCACGTGGCGGCCAATGCTATGCCCCTCGAAGCCGGCCACCTTTACCTGGCCCCGCCCGACCGCCACCTGCTGCTAAAGGAAGACCACCTGCTCGTGACCAAAGGCCCGCACGAAAATCACTACCGCCCCGCCGCCGATGCCCTGTTTCGGTCGGCAGCGGTAGCCTACGACTCGCACGCGGTGGGCGTGGTGCTGACCGGGATGCTGCACGACGGCACGGCCGGGCTCGACTTCATCAAGCGGGCCGGCGGCGTGGCCGTGGTGCAAGACCCCGCCGAGGCCGAGTATTCGAGCATGCCCGAGAGCGCGCTCCGCAACGTAGCCATCGACCACGTAGTGCCCCTGGCCGAAATGGGCGCGCTGCTTATTCGCTTAGTTCACCCAGGGCCCGCCGGCCCCCCCACGCCCATGTCCGACATTCCGGCCGATTTGGAGCTCGAAGCCGCCATTGCCGAGCGCGTAGTAGGCAGCACCGAGCAAGTAGCGCAGCTAGGGCACCAGGTGCCGCTTACCTGCCCCGACTGCGGCGGCTCGCTCTGGCAGATGGACGCCGGCGGGGTACTGCGCTACCGCTGCCACACGGGCCACGCCTTCACGGCCGAGGCCCTGGCCGAAAACGCGCAGCACAAGCTCGAGGAAAGCCTGTGGGTGGCCCTGCGCATGCTGGAGGAGCGCAAAAACCTGCTCAGCAGCATTGCCGGCCACGGCAGCAGCGCCTACCTCACGGCCCAGGCCGAGCGCGCCGAGGAGCTGAAGCGCCACATCAACCGCCTGCGCGAGTTCTTGCTCAATGGCAGCGGGGGCAACGGCCTGCCCGCCGAGGCCGCCTAGGGCCGCCAGCCAGCCCTAGGCCGGCCCGCCGCTCGCCACCGGCAAAAACCCCTGCGCGATGGCGTAGCGAATGAGGGCGGCGGTATTTTTGGCGCCCGTTTTCTCCAGGATATTCTGGCGGTGCGTTTCGATGGTGCGCTTGCTGGTGAAGAGCAGGTCGGCAATTTGGGTGGTGGTCAGGCCCTCGGCCACTAGTTGCAGCACCTCCTGCTCGCGGCGCGAGAGCGGCGAGACGGCGGGCGGCACTGGGGGGCGCAGCTCGGCCGTCAGCACCGTATCGAGCAAGTTCAGGCCAATTTCGGAGCACAGGAAGCGCTTGCCGGCGAGCACCGTGCGCACGCCCACCATAATTTCGGCCCGCTCGGCATTTTTGAGGATGTAGCCGTGCGCCCCGGCCGCCAGGGCCTGCCCAATACGCAGAGGCTGGTCAATCATGGAGAGCATGAGCACCCGCACCGCCGGAAACTCGGTGCGCAGGCGCTGGGCCGTGGCCACGCCGTCGAGCACGGGCATATTCATATCGAGCAGCACCACGTCGGCGGGCTGGTCGGGTAGTTGGTCGAGCAGGTCCTGGCCGTTGGTGGCCTCCCCCACAATTTGCACGCTGGCCTCTTGGCCCAGCAGCGCGCGTAGCCCACTGCGCAGCACCGCGTGGTCGTCGACTAAGAATATTCGCGTCATGGCTGGTAATCTACGGCAAAAAAACGGCGTGGTTCCCGGCCCTAGGCCCCTGGGCCTAAAGTAAGCCCGGCGGGTGCCGGCCATCGGCGGGGCCCCAGGCAATGGCGTCTTGCACGGCCTGCACCACCGCCGCGCGGCCCACGCGCGCGGTTTCGGTGGGGTGCTCGGCCAGGTAGTAATCGGCCACGTGCGCGGCAAAGGCGGCCGCACCCAGCTGCTGGTACAGGCCCCGCGGCGCGCGCACGGCCACGCGGTCGGCCTGGTACAGCTCCTGCTGAAACTCCAGCACAATGGGGTCGGCGGCAGGGTCTACCAGCGAAACTCCAATCACAAAATGGTCGGCGGCGTTCATAAGCGGGCGAGGGGCTGGGAAAAGGAATGGCGGGCCCTAGGGCCGCCGGCAAATATAGGCGGGCCCTAGGGGGCCAGCGGCGGCCAAGGGCAAACAACCCACGAGAACGTCCTGCTCAGCTGGCGGCCGCTGGTCGAAGCAGCTGAGCAGGACGTTTCAAAAGCATTTTCGACTACCTCCAACAGCTTCTTAAAGAAGGCCGCTGCAGTGGGCTGCTCCAACATGAAATCCTCTTCCCCATTGGGCTGGCCTTTGGGATAACTCCAGTAGGCTTGTAATAACTCGCCCGTGCTATTGCCCACGCGCCCCGCCCCGCAGCTAATGCCCCAAAATGGCCGCCCCAGTAGCGACGCTTGAGTTCAGGAAACTCCGGCAACAACTTGGCACTACGCCCTACCAAGCGGCGTATTACTTCGCGCGCACTCACCGCAGGCGGCTGCCAAACGTGCAGCTGAATGTGGTTCTTGCTCCCCACTGCTTTCAGAATCTGTCCGTCCAGCGCACTGCAGGTCTGCCGCAGCAAGTCCCGGCAGCGCGCCTGCACTTTGCCCGTCAGCACCTGGTAGCGGTACTTCGCGCTCCGTACCAGCGGTACTTCCAGTTTATGAACCGAACGGCTGCCTAGGCGCCTTCCTCCGGCAAAGCTACCAGCCGTTTAAAAGTGCGTGGCAGCCAATGGGCTTGCCCTAAGGGGCCTGGCTTTAACCAGCGTGCTCAAGGAGTAGAAATACGTAGGTGCGCACTTTGGCTAATTAGGTAGTTTAAGTAGCTAAAATCCGTTTTAGTGCGGTCTTTAGTGCCAAAAGCCAACAGGAACTTTGTTATGTCCACCATCTCTCCCTGTTATGGCTCACGAATCCTCTTTCGGGCCCGCCGCCCAAACCCCGGCCCAGCGCGCCGAAGTACTCGCCCGCATGCAGCAGGCTTTGCCCCGCCTGCGCAAGCGCCTCTCGCCCTATGTGCAGCAGCTGCACGCCCGCTACCTAGCCGGCGAGCTTACCTGGCTGCAGGTGTG
Organism: Janthinobacterium lividum; assembly: GCA_050954355.1. GTDB lineage: Bacteria > Bacteroidota > Bacteroidia > Cytophagales > Hymenobacteraceae > Hymenobacter. Next base: position 15,573 of record JBPBPH010000070.1, on the reverse strand, counting down.
CCTAGCCCTGGGCATTGAGCCGAGCAGCTACCGCGCCCCTGCGCAGTAGCTCCCGCCCGATTAAAGCCCAGCGTCGGCCCCCCATACCGGCTGTTGGCACCACGAAAAAGCCCCAACCGTGCTAGTTGGGGCTTTTTCGTGGTGCCTAGCTTACCCAGCTTAGGCCTAGGGCGTTCGAACTGGCTGAAGTTGGCCAACCGGCGTCATCTGCTCGCGTAGCCAGTTCCGCGCATCCTGTCCGTCATCGAAAATCTGCAACTCGAACGGCAAAGTCCCTATCTGCAGCCGTTGGCTGAATATATCGTGGTGCTGGTCGAGCTGCACGATGTGGGCCACGTAGCGCAGGCCTAAGCGCGCCGCCTGCGGAGTCCACACGTGCAGCAGCCAGTCCAGGCTTTCAAACCAAGGGCCACACAGGCCCGAGTTGTCGTTGAGCAAATAGGGGCTGGGGTGGATGATGGCGCGCTGCAAATACGCTTCGGCGCCGCGCATGGCCTCTGCTTGGTCAACGTATCCGCTCCATACCCCCTGAATCCAGCCTTCGGCTTCGTTGTAGGAAAGGGCGCAGCTGCTGTGGTCGCGCGGGTCGATATTAAGGTTTAAAAGCATAGCGTAGTGCGGTCGAGGTCTACTGGTTTGCGTTAAGCAAAAGTTCAGCTAGCGGCCGCTTCCTGCAAGCCGGTAAACACGTAATCTATACCTCGGCAACTACGGAATGTACCCGCGGGAACTACCCAGCTATTGCGCCAGCCTAGCGTGGCGTAGGCAGTACTTTCCGCAGCTAAAATAGCACTTATTACGGTGGCAGGCGCCACCAAAATTGCGCAACTTTGTCCCGTAAATACTTCAGCCTCCGCTAGCTATGATGAGTCTGGCGCCGGCCTACGGGCCGGCGACCAGCACTGGCTAGCAAGCCCGATACAGATGAGCGTGCCACGCAGCCGCTGAGCAGTGTTTTTGCATGATAACTATCGACCATTTTTGCACGCTGGCGCCCGCCCATCAGGCTGCTTATACGCTGGCCAAGGGCCGGCAACTAGCGTGGCAAGCACTAGGTACCAATCGCAGAAGTCTCTATTACCTGCTCGATGAGGGGCGCGGCTTTTTCGTTGAGTTGCTTGATAGCCCAAAAGTTGGGCAATCGCTGGTGCTACGGGCCTCCGCCAGCACCGATATACTGGCGGGCTACACGACACTGGCTCGCACCTAATTAGGTGTCCGGTGCTCCCGGTGCAGGGCTAGCATTCTAGCTAGCCTCCCTGCCATTGCGGGGCGAGCGGCCCGATACTGCCCACGGGTGCTGGCCGGGGAGCACGAGGCAAAAAAGCCCCGCAGGGTAGGCGCCATTTAGCGCTAGCTGCCAGTTACCCCGCCGTTCGTAGCGCACCAGCGCTGCTTGCCCCGGCGCAACGCTGCGTAGTCATCAAAGACGCCGCTAATTGCTTCGGCAAGCAAAGTGCGGGGTCAGGTGGAGTAATTGAGCACAGCTTGATGATTGCTTGGCTACAAGCAAAATACCCGCCGTAAACGCTTGGTTTACAACGGGTATTTTAGTGTTTAGCAGAGAGGATGGGATTCGAACCCACGATGAGCTTTTGGCCCATACACACTTTCCAGGCGTGCTCCTTCGACCACTCGGACACCTCTCTGAATGGGTGGGCAAAGATACGCGCGGCGGGCGGCTTTGCCGAGCGGCGGGGCCTAGGCGGGCGATATTTCGCCGCGCAGGTCCTGGGCCAGCAGGCGGCGGGTAGTGGCCTCGGGCAGCCCCAGGCCCAGCACGTACATGAGCTTGGTGATGGCCGCCTCGGGGGTGATGTCGTCACCGCCCACCACGCCCAGCTCGGCCAGGCGGGCGCTGGTTTCGTAGTGGCCCTGCACCACGCGGCCCTCCTCGCACTGGCTCACGTTGAGCAGCACAACGCCCTGCTGGCTAGCCTGCTGCAAGCAGCCCAGGAACCAGGGCGCGGTGGGCGCATTGCCCGAGCCGTAGGTTTCGAGCACGCAGCCGCGCAGGCCGGGCAGCCCCAGCACGGCCCCCACCACGGCCTCGGTAATGCCCGGAAACAGGCGCAGCACGGCCACGCGCTCCTCCAGGTGCTGGTGCACGCGCAGGGGCGCGGCGGGCAGCCGCCGAATATTCTTGTCGTCGAAGTCGAGGCTGATGCCGGCGCGGGCCAGGGGCGGGTAGTTTTCGCTTTTGAAAGCGGCAAAATGCTGGCTCTCGACCTTGCGGGCGCGGGTGCCCCGAATGAGGATGTCGTTGAAGAAAATGCTGACCTCGGGCACGCGCACGGTGTGGGCGGGCAGGTGGCAGGCGGCCGCGGCGTCGAGGGCCGTGAGCAGGTTGCGGGCCGCGTCGGAGCGGGGCCGGCCCACCGGCACTTGCGCCCCGGTAAACACCACCGGCTTGCCCAGGTGCTCCAATAAAAAGCTGAGCGCCGCCGCCGAATACGCCATCGTATCGGTGCCGTGCAGCACCACAAAGCCATCGAAGGCCGCGTAGTGCTGCCCAATGAGGCTGGCCAGCAAGCGCCAGTCGGCGGGCGTCACGTTGCTGCTGTCGATGGGCCTAGGCAGGGCCAGCAGCTCGAGGTGGTAGGGCACGCGGCGCAGCTCGGGCACCTGGCGGGCCAGCCGGTCGAAGCGCATGGGCCCCAGCTCGCCCCGCTTGTTAACGGCCATGCCGATGGTGCCGCCGGTGTAGAGAATGAGCAGGCGCGGCACCGGGCCGGTGGGCAGGGCCGCCGTGGGCAGGATAAGCAGGGGCAGGTCGGGCAGGGTCATGAGAGTAGCGCGAAGCTAGGCACTGTCATTGCGAGCTTGCGAGGCAACCGCACCAATACGATACCTGAACGTCGTACTAGTGCGATTGCTTCGCAAGCTCGCAATGACAAGACGCTAGTAGTAAAATACTTACAATCCAAATAGCGCCTGGGCATTGCGGGTGGTGGCAGTGGCTACCGCCTCGGGCGTGTGGCCGGTGAGGGCGGCCACGCGGTGCAGCACTAGGGGCAGGTAGGCGGGCTCGTTGCGCTTGCCGCGGTAGGGCACGGGCGCCAGGTAGGGGCAGTCGGTTTCGAGCACTAGATGCGCTGAGTCTACGTGCGGCAGCACCTTATCGAGGCCGCCGTTTTTGAAGGTGGCCACGCCCCCGATGCCTAGCTTGAACCCTAGGGCAATGACGCGCTCGGCCTCAGCCAGCCCGTCGGAGAAGCAGTGAAACACGCCGCGCAGCGTACCGTCCTGGGCTTCGGCCACTAGGGCCGCGGCGGGCTCGAAAGCCTGGCGCGTGTGCAGCACGATGGGCAGCTGATGCTGCTTGGCCAGGGCCAGCTGGATTTTGAGCGCCTCTTTTTGCTGCTCAAAATAGGAGGTATCCCAGTACAGGTCGAGGCCGCACTCGCCCACGGCCACGAAGGGGCGGCGCGCCAGCCAGGCTTCCACTTCCTGCAAGTCCTTTTCGAAGTTGGCGCCCACCGAGCAGGGGTGCAGGCCCATCATGGCCTGGCAGGTTTGGGGAAAGGCCGCCTCCAGCTCCAGCATGGCGTCGATGCTGGCGTGGTCCACGTTGGGCAGCAGGATGGTTTCGACGCCGGCGGCCACGGCGCGGTGCAGGGCTTCGGCGCGGTCGGCGCCAAACTGCTCGTGGTAGAGGTGGGCGTGGGTTTCGATGAGCTTCATAGGGTAAATGAGTAGATGAGTAAGTGAGTAGATGAACAAGACGGGTTTTTTACCCATCGCTCATCTACTCACTTACTTACGGCAGCAGGCGGCGCAGGCGCTGGTACGGGATGGCGCCTTTGTAGAACGGCGGGCCGGCGGGCCCTAGGCCGAAGCGCTGGTAAAAGGCCAAGGCGCTCGTGCGGGCATCGCACCAGATGCTGGTGGCGCCGCTGGCCGTAGCGGCGGCCAGGGTGTGGGCCAGCAGCTGCCCGCCAATACCCCGGCCCTGCCAGGCGGGCGCGGTGGCAAATTTGCGAAAGCGCGCTTCGTCGCCGTCGGTAAACAGCGAGATAACGCTCACTAATTCCTCGCCCACGAAGGCGCCGAAGTGCCGGCCGGCGGCATCGTCGGGCAGGTGCACGTAGGCGGCGGGCTGGTCGGGCCAGAGCACGGCGTGGCGCAGGGCGTAGGTGGCAATTGCCGCGAGGGGCCGAATGGTACTGGCTGGCGGCTCGGGCATAGCTGGCGGTTGCTTAGTCATAAACGCGGTCTTTCCAGATTATGGCCCTAGGGCCCAGCAGGCGGCGCAAAGTAACGTGGGTAGTAAGGGCCAGGGCGTAGAACTCGAAGCCCACCAGCGCCCAGGCCGGCGGGCGGGGCAGGCCGGCGCGGCGGGCGGCCACCAGCGCAGTACCGGCCTGCCCCGCAATTTTGGCAGCGGCGGCCCCTAGGGCCCAGGCCGCGTGCCCGGCCAGCAGCAGGCCCGCCGCGGCCAGCCAGTAGCAGTTGAAAAACACCAGCGCCGCCTGCACCCGCGCCGGCAGGGCGGCCACGCCGCGCATCCAGCGCAGGCGCTGGCCCAGCAACGCGCCCCACGCCGGCGCCGGCAGCGAGGCCGCCCGCACCCGCGGCTCAAACACCTGGCGGTAGCCGTAGCCGCGGGCATTGACGGCCGCAAACAAGGCAAAATCCTCGGTGACGGAGAAGGGCAGCGCCTCGTAGCCGCCGGTGGCCTCGTAGGCGGCGCGGGTCACGAGCATGTTGTTGCCCATGGCCGACATGGGCTGGCCGCTGTCGCTAGCCACTTGCATCAGGGCGAGGGCCACCAGCCAGTCGAGGCCCTGCAGGCGCGCCAGGGGGCTAGGGCCCGCCACCACCGTAAGGCCCGTGACGGTGCCCACGCCGGGCGCCACGTAGGCCAGCATGGCTTGCAGCCAGGTGGGCGGCAGACTAATGTCGGCGTCGGTCACGAAGAACACGTCGCCCTGGGCGCGGCGGGCCAGCTGGGCCAGCACGTTGGCCTTGCCGCGCGCCAGCCCTAGGGGGGCGGTAATGGGAATAACGGCGAACTGCCCCGCGAAGCCTTGCATGGCGGCCGCGGCCACGGCGGCGGTACCGTCGGTGCTGGCATCATCGCCCAGCAGCACTTCTAGTAGATGGGGCGGGTAGGCTAGGGCCCGCACGCTGGCCAGGCAGCGCGGCAGGGCAGCGGCTTCGTTGCGGGCGGCCAGCAAGATGCTGACGCGGGGCAGCACCGCGGGCAGCGGGCCGGGCGCGGCGGCGCCCGTGCGCCGGGCTAGCCGCCAGGTAATGCAACTCAGAAAGGCCAGCCACAACGCGCAGTATCCGAGGCAGACGAGCAGCAAAAGCGAAATGAGTTATGGATTATGAGTTACTACAAAAGTCGGCGGTTCTGGCGAGCGCCGCGCCCCCGCGCAAGCTGTGCGGGTAGGGCGCTGGGGCGCGGGCCGCACGGCGCTCGCCAGGACCGCCACTGCTGTGCGCAAGCCCTAGGGCTGCGAGTTATAACTAGCTGCTTGAAAAATTATTTACAGGACGGCAAATTCGTAGTTCAGCGCGGCGTAGTGGGCCAGCAGGCGCGGCAGCAGAAAGTGCAGCGAGCGGCTGGCCTTGCGCGAGTCGTGCAGCACGATAATATCGCCGGGGCGGGTGGCGGCCAGCGCCAGGCGCAGGGCACGCTCGGGCGCCAGGCTGGCGTCGTAGTCGCGGGTGAGCAGGCTCCACATAATCACGCGGTAGGGCTGGGCTTGCAGCGCCCGCAGCACCGGCCACGTCAGGCGGCCGTAGGGCGGGCGAAATAAGTTGGCTGCTGGCTGCTGGCTGCTGGCTGCTGGCTGTTGTTCGCTATCGCCAGGCGGTAAGCTACTGGCAAACAGCGGCTGGCTAGCAGCTAAAGCAGCCTCGCACTCGGCCACGCCGGCCAGGTACGTGGCCCTCGGGGTGGCCCAGGCGCTTTGGTGGTGCTGGGTGTGGTTGCCCAGGCGGTGGCCGGCGGCCAGGGCGGCGCGGGCTACTTCGGGGTGGCGGCGCAGGTTGTCGCCCACGCAAAAGAAGGTAGCCTGGGCCTGGTGAGCGGCTAGTTGCTCCAGCACCCAGGGCGTTTCGTCGGGAATGGGGCCGTCGTCGAACGTGAAGTAGAGGCGCGGCCGGCCGGTGGGCCCTAGGGGCGCGGCGCGCCACTCGCTGCCCGGAAACAGGGGCCGCAGCCAGGTGGGCGGGCGGGTGAGCGGGTTGGTGAGCAGGGAAATGGTGAGCTAGTGAACTAGTGGGGGTGGCGGACAACCTTTGCGCCGGCAATAGCGAATGCTCTTTTTTGAGCGTAAAGGAACGGCAGCCTGCGCATTTCGCCTACGCCCTGCCCCTACTCACCAGTTCAACCCCCTTCCTCGCCATGCCTCGCAAGTCTTTTTCCGAACTCATTAATAGTCCCGGCATGCCGGTACTGGTCGATTTCTACGCCGATTGGTGCGGGCCCTGCAAAACGATGGCGCCCATCCTAGAGCAGGTGGCGGCCCAGCACCAGGGTAAGCTGCGCATCATTAAGATTGACGTGGATAAAAACCAAGCCGTAGCGCAGCAATTCCGCGTGCAAAGCATTCCTACGCTCATCCTCTTCAGCCACGGCCAGCCGGTGTGGCGCCAGGCCGGCGTGGTGCCCGCCGCCCAAATTGGGCAGGCCGTGGGCGCGCACTTGAAGTAAGCCAGGGCTTGAATGACCCAAAAAAGAACGTTCTGCTCAGCTGGCGTTCGCTTGCCGAAGCAGCTCTCCCGCAGCAGTAGTCCTAACGCCAAGGCTTAAGTTGCGCGGGAGAGATGCTTCGGCTGCGCTCAGCATGACGTTCTTTAGGGCTTATTGCTCGTCATGTCCGCTGCCCTTACCCTACGCAAAACCTTGACGGCACGGCACTTGTGGGCGCTGGCGGTGGGGCTGGTCATTTCGGGCGAGTACTTTGGGTGGAACTACGGCTGGGCGGCGGGCGGCCCGGCGGCCATGCTGGTGGCCACGGGCCTAGTCACGGTGCTCTACGTGGCGTTTATTTTCAGCTTCACCGAGCTTACTACCGCCTTGCCGCAGGCGGGCGGGCCGTTTGCCTATGCGCTGCGGGCGTTTGGGTGGGCGGGCGGCGTGGTGGCGGGCTACGCCACGGTAGTCGAGTTTGTGCTGGCGGCGCCGGCCATTGCGCTGGCGCTGGGCAGCTACGGGCATTTTCTGTGGCCGGCGGTGCCGGTGCTGCCCACGGCCCTCGGGTGCTACGCGGCGTTTACGGCCCTCAACCTGCGGGGCGGGCGCGAGTCGGCCAACTTTTCGCTGCTCGTCACCCTGCTGGCAGTGGCCGAGCTGCTGCTGTTTATGGCGCTGCTGGCGCCGCATTTTCGGGTGGCTACGCTGGTGGCGCACCCAGTGCCGCTGCGGGCGGCGGGCGTGCTGGCGGCGTTGCCGTTTGCGCTGTGGCTGTATTTGGCCATTGAGGGCGTGGCCATGGTGGCCGAGGAGGTGCGGGCGCCGCGCCGGGCCATTCCGCTGGGCTACGGGCTGGGCATCGCCACGCTGGTGCTGCTGGCCCTAGGGGTGCTGCTGCTCACGCAGGGCGCGGCCGACTGGCGCCAGCTGGCCCACCTCGACTACCCGCTGCCCGAGGCGCTGCGGCTGGCCCTGGGGCCGGGCAGCGCCTGGGCGCGGGTGCTGGCCAGCCTGGGGCTGTTTGGGCTGGTGGCCTCGTTTCACGGCATTTTGCTGGGCTACTCGCGGCAGGTGTTTGCGCTGGCGCGGGCCGGCTACCTGCCCGCGCCGCTGGCCCGCCTCAATGGGCGCGGCGCCCCCCTAGGGGCGCTGCTGGCGGGCGGGGCCGTGGGGGTGCTGGCCTTGCTCACGGGCACCACCGCGCAGGTTATCACGCTGTCGGTGCTGGGGGCGCTGGTGCTCTACGTGGTGAGCATGCTGAGTTTGTTTGCCCTGCGCCGCCGCGAGCCAGGGCTGGCGCGGCCCTTCCGGGCGCCGGGCTACCCGTGGGTGCCGGCCCTGGCCCTCGGGCTGGCGCTGGGCTGCCTAGGGGCGGTGGTGTGGTTCAACCCCGGGCTGAGCGTAGTATTTGGCGCGGGGCTGGCGGGGGCGCTGGGAGTATATTGGGGGGTGAAAGCCCGGTAGCTGGCCCTAAGTCAAGTTAGCTCAGCATGACGCACTTACGTGCGAGCCAGGTGCTTTGCCGTCATTACTTATTAGTAATTAGTCGCTTATATGTACCGCCACGTTATTAAGCAGCGCGCCTACGTGTTCGACGACCTGAAGACGTTGCTGGCGCGGGCCACCCCTAGGCGCTCGGGCGACGAGCTGGCGGGCGTGGCCGCCGCCACCTACGAGGAGCGCGTGGCCGCCCAGCTAGCCCTGGCCGACGTGCCGCTGCGCCAGTTTCTGCACGAGGCGCTGGTGCCCTACGAAACCGATGAGGTAACGCGCCTCATTATTGACACCCACGACGCGGCGGCTTTCGCGCCGATGGCGCACTACACGGTAGGCCAGCTGCGCGACTGGCTGCTGAGCGAGGCCGCCGATGCACCCGCACTGGCCGCGCTGGCGCCCGGCCTCACGCCCGAGATGGTGGCGGCCGTAAGTAAGCTCATGCGCAACCAGGAGCTGATAGCCGTAGCGCGGCGCGCAGAGGTCATCACGCAGTTTCGCAATACCCTGGGGCTGCGCGGGCACCTGGCCACCCGCCTGCAACCCAACCACCCCACCGACGATGCGCGCGGCGTGGCCGCCAGCCTGCTCGATGGCCTGCTCTACGGCAGCGGCGACGCGGTGCTGGGCCTCAACCCCGCCACCGACAGCCCGCGCCAGGTGCGCCAGCTGCTGGAGCTGCTCGACGGCGTGCGCCAGCGCTACGACATCCCCACCCAAACCTGCGTGCTCTGCCACGTCACCACCACCTTGCAGCTCATCGAGGCCGGCGCACCCGTCGACCTCACCTTTCAGTCCATCGGCGGCACCGAGGGCACCAACGCCAGCTTCGGCATTTCGCTGGCGCTGCTGCACGAGGCCCACGAAGCCACGCTGGCCCTAGGGCGCGGCACGCTGGGCAGCCACGTTATGTACTTCGAAACCGGGCAGGGCAGCGCCCTTTCGGCGGGCGCCCACCACGGCCTCGACCAGCAAACTGCCGAGGCCCGCGCCTACGCCGTAGCCCGCCGCTTTCGGCCGCTGCTGGTGAACTCGGTGGTCGGCTTCATCGGCCCCGAGTACCTCTACGACGGCAAGCAAATCATTCGGGCGGCGCTCGAAGACCACTTCTGCGGCAAGCTGCTGGGCTTACCCATGGGCATGGACGTGTGCTACACCAACCACGCCGAGGCCGACCAGGACGACATGGACACCCTGCTCACGCTGCTGGGCGTGGCGGGCTGCACCTACATTATGGGCGTGCCCGGCGCCGACGACATTATGCTGGGCTACCAGTCCACAAGCTTCCACGATGCCTTGTACCTGCGCCAGACCCTAGGCCTGCGCCCCGCGCCCGAGTTTGAAGCCTGGCTGCAGCGGCAGGGCATTTTCTCGGCGCAGGGCCAGCTGCGCCCAGCCAGTGCGGCTAGCTTGTGGCGGCAATTGCCCCCAGCGCTGCAAGCGTAGGCACGGGCGCGCTGCCTGTTTATGTACTGCCAAGTCATTGCTGTGTACTGATTATAAACTGCTCGATGAATTTTATGTACTAGAACACCAACTGCGCCCGCTTTTTTGAGTACCCCCGCCTAGGGCTTATTAAGTAGCCAACGCATGACCATTCAACCAGTTAGCCCGCCGCCCACTCCAGAGCCCGACCCCTGGGCCAGCCTGCGGGCTTTCACGGCGGCGCGCATTGCGCTGGGGCGCACGGGCACCAGCGTGCCCCTGGTCGAGGCGCTGGCCTTTCGGCTGGCCCACGCCCACGCCCGCGATGCCGTGTACTCTACCCTCGACACCAACCGGCTACTAAGCGAGCTGGCTGACCTGGGCTTGCCCCTAGGCCAGGTGCAGAGCCGCGCCCCTGACCGCCCCACCTACCTGCGCCGCCCCGACCTGGGCCGGCAGCTGCACCCCGCCTCCGCCCACCGCCTGGCTGCGCTGGCCGCGCCCGCCTGCGACGTGGCCGTAGTGCTGGCCGACGGCCTCTCGGCCACGGCGGCCAACTGCCACGGCGGGCCGCTCCTGCGCCTACTGCTGACCCAGCTGCGCACCGCCGGCCTGCGCCTGGGGCCGCTGGTGCTGGCCGAGCAGGCCCGCGTAGCACTGGGCGACGCGGTGGGGGCGCTGCTGCACGCGCGCCTGGTGCTGGTGCTACTGGGCGAGCGCCCCGGCCTCAGCGCCCCCGATAGCCTGGGGGCTTACCTCACCCTAGGGCCCCGGCCGGGCCTCACCGACGAAGCCCGCAACTGCGTGTCCAACATCCGGCCCGCCGGCTTGCCCTACCCGGCGGCGGCCGACAAGCTGGGCTGGCTGCTGCGCGAGGCCCTGCGGCGGGGCCTCACGGGCGTGGCGCTGAAGGATGAGACGGAGCTGCTAGGCCCTTAGGTGTATTTTTGATGAAAAACCTGCGGCGCCGATTTGCGGCACCGAAAGTAAACTAAGCGCGCTTGTCCGGCGTTGGCGGGGCGCCGCCTGGCGCCCGATTAGTTTTTGTAGGTATGATGCGCTTGCTACGTGTGTTTGGAATTGCTTTTAGTGGGGTCCTACTGGTTGTTTGCCCGCGCCTGGGCTGGGCGCAGGGGGCGCAGCACGTGCTCAGCGGCCTGGTGCGCGGCACCGATGGCACGGCCCTGCCGGGCGCCAGCGTGGTCGTGCCGGCCCTCGGGCTGGGCACCGCCACCGAGGCCGACGGCCACTACACCCTGAGCCTGCCCGAGGGCGCGCAGCAGGTAACGGTGTCGTTCGTGGGCTACACCAGCCAGTCGTTCACCATCAGCCTGCGCCGCAACCAGACGCGCAACGTGCTGCTGGCCCCGAATACCAGCGAGCTGGGCGAAGTGGTAGTGCAGGGCCAGCAAACCCTGAAGGAAAAGCTCGAAGCGCCCCAAATGGGCGTCGAGCACCTCACCATCCGCGAGGCTAAGCTGCTGCCGGCGCTCTTTGGCGAGGTCGATATCTTGAAAACCCTGCAGCTCAAGCCCGGCGTGCAAAGCGGCGGCGAGGGCAGCAGCGGCCTCTTCGTGCGCGGCGGCTCGGCCGACCAAAACCTGGTGCTGCTCGACAACTCGGTGGTGTATAACCCCAACCATTTATTCGGGCTGTTTTCGGTCTTCAACTCCGACGCCGTGCAGAGCGTGGACTTGTACAAGGCGGGCTTTCCGGCGCAGTTTGGCGGCCGGCTCTCGTCGGTGATTGACGTGAAGCTGCGCGAGGGCAACCGCCAGAAGTTTACTACCACGGCCGGCATCGGCCTCATTTCGTCGCGCCTCAGCTTCGAGGGGCCGCTGGGTGGGCACGAGAATGGCCAGCCGGCCAAGGGCTCGTTTATCGTGAGCGGGCGGCGCACCTACTTCGACATCTTTACCCGCGCCCTCAACCGGGCCAACGCCGGCAAGGAGGACTACTCGCCCATCCCGGACTATTACTTCTACGACCTCAACTTCAAGGCCAACTATACGCTGACCGAGCGCGACCAGCTTTTTCTGACCGGCTACCTGGGGCGCGATAAGTTTGGGTTTACCTCGCCCAATGGCTTCCAGGCGGCCTTTAGCTGGGGCAATACCCTAGGGGCGCTGCGCTGGCAGCACGTGTTTTCGCCGCGCCTCACGGCCAATACCCAGGTAGGCTTTACCGACTACAAGTACGAGCTGGGCAACTCCATCGACCAGTTCAGCTTTTCACTGGGCTCGACCATCCTAGACTACAACGCCCGCACCGACTTCGACTACCTGCCCGAGGGCGGGCGCCACGTCATCCGGTTTGGGGCCAGCTTCACGCAGCACCAGTTTGGGGTGGGCCGCGTGCAGCGCAGCTCGCAGGACAACTCGGTGAATTTTGGCGCCGACGTGGCCTATCCGGGCCAGGAGGCGGGCCTGTATGGGTCAGATAATATCAAGGTGAGCGAGAACTTCCAGGCCGAGCTGGGGCTGCGCGCCACCGGCTTCCGCAGCGACGCCGACCACTTTGGCGGGCTGGAGCCGCGGGCCTCGCTGCGCTACTCCCTAGGCCCCCAAGTGAGCCTGAAGGGCAGCTACGCGCTCATGTACCAGTACGTGCACCTGGTGAGCAACTCGGGCGCCTCGCTGCCCACCGACATCTGGTATCCCTCGCGCCAGAACGTGCACCCCCAGCGCTCGCAGCAAGTGAGCACGGGCATCAATTTTTTGCTGGGCGGCGGCAAGTTTTTGCTCACCGACGAGGTGTATTACAAGTGGGCCGCCAACCAGATTGACTTCCGCGACGGGGCCCAGATTTTTGCCAACCCCAACCTGGGTCAGGAATTCTTGTTTGGCAAGGGCTGGGCCTACGGCAACGAGCTGTATTTGGAGAAGAAAGAGGGCAAAACCACCGGCTGGATTGGCTATACCCTGGCCTGGGCCTGGCGCAACTTCCCGCCCCAGTTGGGCACCGACGGCATCAACGGCGGGCGCGACTTCCACCCCACCTACGACCGGCGCCACAACCTGAACGTGGTGGTGATTCACCAGCTTACTGCGCGCATCAACCTCACGGCCAGCTTTGTATACATCAGCGGGGCGCCTACTACGCTGCCGCAGGGGCGCTTTGCCCTGCAGGATATCTACCAAGGCGGCATTCAGGCGGTGCCCATCTACCCCGACCGCAACCAGTATCGCCTTATCCCCTATCACCGCCTCGACCTCGGGATGGTGTGGAAGCTGAAGCCCGTGCGCTTCGGCACCGAGCGCGACCTGACTTTTAGCATTTACAACGCCTACAACCGGCGCAACGCCTACTTCATTTACTTCGACCAAACGCGCGACAAGGCCACCGATAAGGTGACGGGCTACGTGGCGCGGCAGGTGTCGCTGTTTCCGTTCATCCCGTCGGTGACGTACAATTTTAAATTCTAACCGCAGCTTAAACGGATTGCGCGCATATGCTGCTTCGCAGCTGACTACGCGGGTAGAACTGGCCTTATTAGAATTGGTTTTAATTGTTTTATGGGTTTATCAGATTGGTTATGAAGAGCATACGAAAGCTATTGACTATTGGGGCCCTGGGGGGGCTAGGGCTGCTGGGCGCGGGCTGCGGCAGCCTGCAAAAGGACATCAACGTGCCCCTGCCCCAGTACGACAACCAGCTGGTGGTAGAGTGCTACCTGGAGCCGGGCGTGGTGCCGCGCCTCACGGTGACGGAATCGGTGCCATACCTCTCCAACGGCCAGGCGGTATCCGCTAAATCACAGTCTCTCACGCTCAGTAACGGGCAAGTAGTGCAGCTGCCTACCGACGTAACCGTGCGCCTGACGCTGCCCAGCGGGCAGGTGGTGCCGCTCTACTTTTTGCCGGGCATCGACCCCACCACCGGCAAGTACTTCACCCACGTGGGCACCGCGCCCCTGGCGGCGCAGGTGGGGCAAAGCTTCGCCCTCGACGTGCAGGATACGCGCAGCCGCCACGTCACGGGCACGGCCACGGTGCCCGCGTTTATCCCGATTGATTCGGTAAAATACAAGTTTAACGACCTAACCGGCGACAACAAAAAGGCCTACTTCCAAACGAAGTGGACCGACCCCGGCGCCACCACCGACTATTACCGCCTGCTGCTGCACAAGGGCAAGCCCAGCAACAACTCCGAAACCGACAACGACATCAGCGACCAGCTCTTCAACGGCCAGCCCTACGCGCAAGTCACCACCTACCGCTTCCGGCCCAACGACACGGTGACGGCCACGCTCTACCACATCGATTCGCTCTATTATTCCTTCCGCCGCAGCACCCGCGAGGCCCGCAGCGCCAACGGCAACCCCTTCGCCCAGCCTTCCACCATTCGCAGCACGGTGCAGGGCGGCGTGGGCGTGTTCACGGTGCTGGTGCACGACCAAAAAAGGGTGAAGCTGCGGCCCTAGGCCCCGGCGGCGCTAAAACGAGTGCCCGCAGCTCCGTGCGTATAACCGAGGCCATTTTAGTTGGTGCTGTGCCGGTGCTTATTATAGACCTCTATCGCTTGGCCAAAGTGCTCACCGCTGACCAGGAAGGCGATACTACCGGCGAAAGCAGCTAGCCCAATAGAAAACGGCACCGGCGCTTTACTAAAATTAGAGCCCGCTTCGTACGGGTGTTTATCTGCCTGAATGCCACCCACGATGATGCCGGCCAAGAACACTGGCGTCAGTAGCAGCGCGAAATGGCGGCGCTTCCGGTCTTTCCGCAGGATAGCTGCCGATTCCGGGTATTTTTTCAGCAGGGAAAGTAGCGTAGCATTGGTAATCGGCTCATTGTTAATAGTGTACAACGAGTTAGAATACCTGCCTTGCTGCATGACGGTCACTTTGATTGTGCTATCGGTTTCGGCAGCCGTAGTGGGCGCCTGGACTTGCGCGCAGCAAGGGCGAAAAAGCAGTAGCAACCAGCACAAAAGGCAATATTTCATGGCAGCAAGTTGAGTAAGAAAGGAGCAACGCGCTCCTTCCTGCGCCAAATAGCTACTTACGCAATGAACTCACTATGAATATCCTAGGCAAGTTGTATGCCGCGCGGCCCATCGCACCCCGAGGTACCTAAACGGCGCGGGCGCGGCTCACTTAGCCGGCCGCCAGCACGGCCTTAATCAGCGCCGTGAGCCTAGGCTCGGCCCCGGCGGCGGCGGCCAGAATATCGGCTAGCTGCACGGGCCTGAGCTGGCCGGGGTAGCAGAGGTCGGTGATGACGGATACGGCCAGCACGGGCAAGCCCAGGTGGCGGGCGGCAATCACCTCGGGCACGGTGCTCATGCCCACGGCATCGGCCCCGATGGTGCGCAGGTAGCGGTACTCGGCGGGGGTTTCGAGCATGGGGCCGGGCACGGCCGCGTACACGCCGCGCTGCGTGGTAGCGCCTTGCCCCAGGGCCTCGGCGGCGGCGCGGGCGCGGGCCAGCAAGGCGGCGTCGTAGGGCGCGTACATGTCGGGGAAGCGCGGGCCCAGCTGCGGGTCGTTGGGGCCGATGAGCGGGTTGCCGGGCAGCAGGTTGAGGTGGTCGTCGAGCAGCATCAAATCCGAAATGGCAAACTCGGGATTGAGCCCGCCGGCCGCGTTGCTGATAAACAACTGACTGATGCCTAGCAGCTTCATCACCCGCACGGGCAGCACCACCTGGGCCATGCTGTAGCCCTCGTAGTAGTGAAAGCGGCCCTGCATGACGGCCACTTTATGCCCGCCTAGGGTGCCTAGCAGCAGCCGGCCGGCGTGGCTTTCTACGGTGCTCACCGGGAAGTTGGGAATGTCGGCGTAGCTCAGGCTGTAGGCCACCTTCACCTCCTGGGCCAGCGCCCCTAGGCCCGTACCCAGAATAATGCCGGTGGCAGGCTGGAAGTTGTCGGACTGGGCCCGGATGTAGGCGGCGGCGGTTTGCAGGTCTTGCACGAGAAAGAGAAGTATAGCGAAAGTAGTATCAACAAAGAACGTCATGCTTATCTGGCGTCCGCCTGCCGAAGCATCTCTACCACGCCGC
>JBPBPH010000063.1:0-149163 GCA_050954355.1 Janthinobacterium lividum | reverse complement strand
GCCTCGCGACTTTTTTGCAGGTAGGTGAGCGCCCGCCGGCCGTTGAACGTGGCGCGCGCCCAGTTGTGGCGCTCGGAGTTGAGGCGGCCACTGAAGCCGTTGGCCGCCGCCAGAAAGAAGTAGGCCTCGTAGTTGTGCGGGTCGGCTTTGATGAGCCGCTCGCTGTACGTGTTGGCCGTGTCCATGTAGGCGTAAAACAACCGGTCGTATTCGGTGGCGTGGAAATTAGTGGGATAAATTTTCCACCACGTGCTCAGGCCCAGCAAAAAGTAGGGCATGGGGTGCTTGGGGTAGCGGCGGCGCAGCGAGCGAAATTGCTTTTCGGCCTTGTCGTACTTGCAGTTGTAGAGGTTCTGCACGGCGCCGTCCAACTCCAGTTGAATGTCCTTGTCTAGCAGCAGCCAGCCGCTGTAGTCCACGGCGCTCGGCAGCACCTGCAGCGAGTCGAGGGCTACGGTAGGCATGGCTGGCGGCACCTGGCCGCCGGGCAGGCGAAGGGTCGTGTCGCGGGCGGGGGGCGTGGGCTGCTGGGCGTGGCTTAGCAGCGGCAAAACCAGCGGCAGCCACAGCAGCAGCCAAAAACGAACGGATAAGCAAGCAGCCACAGCAGAAAAAAGCCCCCAGCCAGCCCGGAGTAGGCCCGCCTTAGCTTGGCGAAAATACGGTAGCGACGGTAGCTTTGGCCCACAAGCCGCGGGCGCGGTGCTAGGGGTATGCATTTATTGAAGACACTGTGTGCGTTTGCGGCCCCCTCGGGCCAGGAAGCCGGCCTCACGCAATTTGTGCTGAACTACGTGCGCGAGCACGGGCCGGGCTGGCGGCAGCCCCCGCTGGTGGTACACGACGAAAATCGCCTGCAGGACTGCCTGCTGCTGGTATTTGGGCAGCCGCGCACGGCCGTGTTTACCCACCTCGACAGCATCGGCTTTATGGTGCGCTACGGGCGGGGGCTGGTGCCCATTGGCGGGCCCGAAACCGAAACCGGCTACCAACTGGTGGGGGAGGATGCGCAAGGGAAAATAGCGTGCACGCTGGCCGTGACGAAGACTAAAGATGAGGACGGAGACGAAACCGAGGCCCTAGGCTATGAGTTCAGCCGCGAGGTGGCGCGCGGCACCAGCCTCACGTTTGCCTGCGACTTTCGCGAAACCGACACCACCGTGCAGAGCTGCTACCTCGACAACCGCCTAGGGCTGTGGGTGGCCCTAAAGCTGGCCGAAACCCTGGAGCACGGCATCCTGGCTTTTTCGTGCGGCGAAGAGCACGGCGGCGGCTCGGTGCCCTACTTGTCGCGCTTTATTTACGAGCAGTACGGGGTGCGGCAGGCGCTCATTTGCGATATTACCTGGGCCAGCGAAGGCGTGCGGCCGGGCCAGGGCTGCGCCATTTCTTTGCGCGACTCGCTCATTCCGCGCCGCGCCTACGTCGAGCGCATCCAGCGGCTGGCCGAAGCGGCCGGCGTACCCTACCAGCTGGAAGTGGAGGAGCACGGCGGCTCGGACGGCAAGGAGCTGCAGCGCGCCGACGTGGCCTGGGACTGGTGCTTCGTGGGGGCGCCCGAAGAGAACGTGCACACGCCCCACGAGCTGGTGCACAAGGCCGACATGGCCAGTATGCTAGCCCTGTACCAGGTGCTGCTGCGCGAGCTGTAGGCGGCGACCCTAGACCCGTAAGATGTATCTTTGCGGGTAAATATCGTAGTAACTATTTAGTAGTGAAGTCCTTACTAGTTACCGGCGGCGCCGGCTTCGTGGGCTCGGCCCTTGCCCTGCAATTCAAGCAAAACTATCCCGATTGCCGCGTCATTGCCTTCGACAACCTCAAGCGGCGCGGCTCGGAGCTGAACTTGCCGCGCCTGCAAGCGGCGGGCGTCGAGTTTGTGCACGGCGACGTGCGCGCCAAGGAAGATTTTGATGCGCTGCCGCCCGTGGAAGCGCTCATCGAGGCATCAGCCGAGCCCTCGGTGCTGGCGGGCCTCACCTCGGCACCCGACTACCTGATTAACACCAACCTGAGCGGCACCGTCAACTGCCTCAACTACGCGCGGCAGCACGGCGCGGCCTTTATCTTTCTGTCTACCAGCCGCATCTACCCCATCAACCAAATTGAGCAGATACGCTTGGACGAAGCCGCTACCCGGTTTGAAATCAGCACCGAGCAGACCCTAGGGGGTATTTCGCCCGCCGGGCTGGCCGAAGGCTTTCCGCTCGAAGGCTACCGCTCGCTCTACGGCGCCACCAAGCTGTGCTCAGAATACCTGATTCAGGAATACCACCATTTTTACAACCTGCGCACGATTATCAACCGCTGCGGCGTGCTGGCCGGGCCCTGGCAAATGGGCAAGGTCGACCAGGGCGTGGTGGGGCTGTGGGTGGCGCGCCACTTCTGGCAGCAGCCGCTGGGTTACTTCGGCTTCGGCGGCACCGGCAAGCAGGTGCGCGACGTGCTGCACATCGACGATTTGTTTGACTTGGTGAACTACCAGTTGCAGCACCTAGGGCAGGTAAGCGGCCATACCCTGAACGTGGGCGGCGGGCGCGACGTGAGCGTGAGCTTGCAGGAGCTAACGGCCCTGTGCCAGCGCATCACGGGTAATGCCGTGCCCATCAGCTCACAGGCCGAGAATCGGCAGGCCGACATCGCCCTCTACCTCACCGACAATGCCCGCGTGACGGCCCTGACGGGCTGGCAGCCCCGGCGCTCGGCCGAGCAGTTGGTGGAGGATGTGTACCGCTGGCTGCGCGAAAACGAGGCGCAGCTCAAGCCCATTTTGGCCTAGGCCCCGCGCTGCTTCCAAGCCTTCTTGCCATGAAACTGAGCGTCGTTATTCCGGCTTACAACGAGGCCGAAAGCATCGCCGAAACGCTGCGTGCGCTCTATGCCACGCTGGTAGCTGAGCAAATTGACCACGAGATTGTCGTAACCAACGACAATTCCAAGGACGATACCCTAGGGCAGTTGCAGGCGCTAAGCCCTGAAATTCCGACGCTGCGCTACTACACCAACCCCGGCCCCAACGGCTTTGGCTACGCCGTGCGCTACGGCCTGGAGCGCTACCAGGGCGACTGCGTGGCCGTGATGATGGCCGACCTCTCGGACGACCCCGTCGATTTGGTGCGCTTTTACCGCAAGCTGCTCGAAGGCTACGACTGCGTGTTTGGCAGCCGCTGGGGGCGCGGCGGGCGCGTAGTAGACTACCCGGTGCATAAAAAACTGCTCAATCGCGTGGCCAACACGCTGGTAAAGACGGTGTTTCGCCTGCGCTACAACGACTGCACCAACGCCTTTAAACTCTACCGGCGCCACACCATGGAGGGGCTTAAGCCCTTTCTCTCGCCGCACTTCAACCTCACGCTCGAGCTGCCCCTCAAGGCCATTGTGCGGGGCTACAGCTACGCCGTGCTGCCCAACTCCTGGACCAACCGTAAGTACGGCGAGTCGAAGCTGAAAATCAAGGAGATGGGCAGCCGCTACTTCTTCATTATGCTTTATTGCCTCATCGAGAAGTACTTCTCGCAGGGCGATTTTCGCAAGGCGCGGCCGGGCGAGTAGCCCCGCGCCTAGGCCCCAACCGTTGCCGGAAGGCTAAGTGCGCAAAATGAGGGCAGTTTTTGCCGAGAAAACTGCTTGCCGGCTGGTAAATGCGCTTACATTTACCAGCCTAACTCTTTCCCACTCAACCCTCTCGGCTTATGACGCCATTCCTCTACGCGGTGCCCGCGCTGGGCCTGCTTGCTTTGCTTTACACCTGGGTACGGGCCGGCTGGGTGGCTCGCCAAGACGCCGGCAACGAGCACATGCGCACCATTGCCGGCTACATCGCCGACGGCGCCATTGCCTTCCTCAAGGCCGAATACAAGGTGCTGGCGCTGTTCGCGCTCATTGCCAGCGTGTTTCTGGGCTACTTGGGCTTTACCGGCGAGCGGTCGAGCCCCATCATCATCATCGCCTTTCTGATTGGGGCCGTGTTCTCGGCCACGGCGGGCTTTATTGGGATGAAAATCGCCACCAAGGCCAACGTGCGCACGGCGCAGGCGGCGCGCACCTCGCTCGCGCAGGCGCTCAACGTGTCGTTTTCGGGCGGCTCGGTGATGGGCATGGGCGTGGCCGGGCTGGCGGTGCTGGGCCTGGGGTCGCTGTTTATCGTGTTCTATAAAATGTTTGTGCCGAGCATGTTGGCCACCGGCTCGGAAATGGAAAAGGCGCTGGAGGTGCTCACTGGCTTCTCGCTCGGGGCCGAAAGCATTGCCTTATTTGCCCGCGTGGGCGGCGGCATCTACACCAAAGCGGCCGATGTGGGCGCCGACCTCGTGGGCAAGGTGGAGGCCGGCATTCCGGAGGATGACCCGCGCAACCCGGCCACCATTGCCGACAACGTGGGCGACAACGTGGGCGACGTGGCCGGCATGGGCGCCGATTTGTTCGGTTCCTACGTGGCTACCATCCTGGCTACCATGGTGCTGGGGCGCGAGGTGCACCTGGGCAACGCTGATAATTTTGGCGGCCTCTCGCCCATTTTGCTGCCCATGGCCATTGCGGGCCTGGGCATCGTGGCGTCGCTGGTAGGCATCCTATCGGTGCGGGTGAAGGAGGGCGGCAGCGTGCAGGGCGCCCTCAACCTGGGCAACTACATCTCGGTGGTGGTATCGGCCGTGTTCTCCTATGGCTTGATAAAGTGGATGTTGCCAGCCGGCGATATTACCATTCGCGGCTACACCTTCGACGCCAACCACATCTTTTACGCCGTGCTGGTGGGCCTAGGGGTGGGCACGCTTATGAGCATCATCACCGAGTACTACACGGCTATGGGCAAGGGCCCCGTGCGAAGTATCGTGCAGCAAAGCAGCACCGGGCACGCCACTACCGTCATTGGCGGGCTGGCCGTGGGCATGGAAAGCACCGTGCTGCCCGTGCTGGTGCTGGCCGCCGGCATTATCTTGAGCTACCAGGCGGCGGGTCTCTACGGCGTGGCCATTGCGGCGGCCGGCATGATGGCCACCACGGCCATGCAGCTGGCCATCGACGCCTTCGGGCCCATTGCCGACAATGCGGGCGGCATTGCCGAAATGAGCGAGCTGCCCAAGGAAGTACGCGAGCGCACCGACATCTTGGACGCCGTGGGTAACACCACGGCCGCCACCGGCAAGGGCTTCGCCATCGCCTCGGCGGCGCTTACTTCCCTAGCCCTGTTTGCGGCCTTTATGGGCACGGCGCACATCGACGTTATTGATATTTCCAACGCGCGGGTGCTGGCCGGCTTGTTCGTGGGGGCCATGATTCCGTTCATCTTCTCGGCGCTGGCTATCACGGCGGTAGGCCAGGCAGCCATGGCCATGGTGCAGGAAGTGCGCCGGCAGTTTCGCGAGATACCGGGCATTATGGAGGGCACCGGGCGGCCCGAGTACGAAAAGTGCGTGGCCATCAGCACCGAGGCCGCCATTCGCAAGATGGTGGCGCCGGGTGCTATCGCGCTGCTCTCGCCCATCGTTATCGGCTTCATCTTCGGCCCCGAGGTGCTGGGCGGCACGCTGGCCGGCGTCACGGTGAGCGGCGTGCTCATGGCCATGTTCCAAAGCAACGCCGGCGGCGCCTGGGACAATGCCAAAAAGTCGTTTGAGAAAGGCGTGCTGGTGAACGGCAAGATGGAGTTCAAAGGCTCCGACGCCCACAAGGCGAGCGTGACCGGCGACACCGTGGGCGACCCCTTCAAGGACACCAGCGGCCCGAGCATGAACATCCTCATCAAGCTCATGAGCATCGTTTCGCTCGTCATTGCCCCGCACATCGCCCGCCAGGCTGCCCCCGAGCGCGGCATGGCCCCATTGCTTCCGCGCACCGCCCTACCCAAAATCGCAGATGTAACGGATTTCGCAGATACGCCGCTAAAGCGGCTGACTACGCGCACGTGGCTGCCTGCACGCACGGTGGCGAACTTCCGGTCAGCATCTAGGCCCTAATCCTAGACCTAGGGGCTAGCGCGAACGAAAACGCCCTTGCACCGCCCGCGTAGCCAGCCGCTTTAGCGGCGTATCTGCGAAATCCGTTACATCTGCGGTCTATCTTTGCAGCCCCTAAGGCCCTAGGCCGCTTTTTTACCTGCATGGGTCATTCCCTGATTACGCTGCACGACAAGTCGTTTCGGCCCTACCTCTCGGCTGCCGAAATTGGGGTGGCCATCGACCGCCTGGCCGCGCGCCTCAATGCGGACTACACTGGTCGCCGGCCGTTGTTTGTGGTAGTGCTCACGGGCGGCTTCATGTTTGCTACCGACCTGCTCAAGCGCTTTGCGGGCGAGTGCGAAATTGTGTTCATCCGCGTGGCTTCCTACGAGGGCACCGGCAGCACCGGCCAGGTGCAGGAAATAATGGGTTTGCGCGAGGACGTGCACGGGCGCGACATTATCTTGGTAGAGGACATCGTGGATACGGGCACTACCCTGAACCACCTGCTGCCCACGTTGGCAGCTAACGGGCCGGCTTCCATCGAGATTGCGGCCATGTTCTTCAAGCCCGCCAGCCTGCGCTACCCGCTAACGCTAAATTACATTGCTCTAGAAATTCCCAACGACTTTGTAGTAGGCTACGGCCTCGACTACGACGGCCTGGGCCGCAACCTGCCCGACGTGTACGTGGCGGCCTAGCCGGCAAACTCGTCAGAAACTCCCCCGTCTTTACGCATAACGCCTGGGCCCAGCCGCCGCTGGCTTGAAGCTCTTACCTCGTTCTTTTACTGCCATGCACAACATCGTCCTCTTCGGCCCGCCCGGCGCGGGCAAAGGCACGCAAAGCCAGAAGCTCATTGCCCAGTACCACCTCGTGCACCTAAGCACCGGCGACCTCCTGCGGGCCCAAATTGCCGAAGGCACCGAACTGGGCCTGCGCGCCAAAAAGCTGATGGACGAAGGCCTGCTGGTGCCCGACGAAGTAGTTATTGGCATGATTGGCAACGCCTTGGAAAAAAATAAGGACGCCGCTGGCTTCATCTTCGACGGGTTTCCGCGCACCGTGGCCCAGGCCGAAAGCCTCGACCAGCTGCTGGCGGGCCACGGCACCGGCGTGGCCAGCATGGTGGCGCTCGAAGTAGGGGAGCAGGAGCTAGTGAAGCGCCTGCTGGAGCGCGGCAAAACCAGCGGCCGCCCCGACGACCAGGACGAGCGCAAGATTCAGCGCCGCGTGCAGGTCTACAACACCGAAACCGCCCAGGTAGCTGGCCACTACGCCGGCCAGGGTAAGTTCCACGCCCTCAACGGCATTGGCGAGATTGAAGCCATTTTTGGGCAGATTGCTGACATCATCGACCGCCACACGCCCAGCACCGACCAGGACGCGCCCGCCGCCGCTACCAAGGAGGTAAAGGCGTAACTTTACGGGCGAATTACATCTGTCATTGCGAGCAAAGCGAAGCAATCGCACCGGAACGACCCTAGGCGGTCATCGTTCTGGTGCGATTGCTTCGCTTTGCTCGCAATGACACAATCCGCATTGCTGTGGCCAATAATAACTTCATCGACTACGTAAAAATTACCTGCCGCTCGGGTAAGGGTGGGGCGGGCTCGCACCACTTTTTCCGGGCCAAGGGCCTGCCCAACGGCGGCCCCGACGGCGGCGACGGCGGCCGCGGCGGCCACATTATTCTGGAGGGCAGCTCGCAGCTCTGGACGCTGCTGCACCTGCAGTACCGCAAGCACCTCTTTGCCCAAGATGGCGAGGGCGGCGGCGAAAACCTACGCACCGGCGCCCAGGGTGAGGATATCGTCATTCAGGTGCCCCTAGGCACGGTGGCCCGCGACGCCGAAACCGGCGAAGTCAAGCTGGAAATAACTGAGGAAGGCCAGCGCCTCGTGCTAACGCCCGGCGGCCGCGGTGGCCTGGGCAACGACCACTTCAAATCGGCCACCAACCAGGCGCCGCAGTATGCGCAGCCCGGCGGGCCCGGCATCGAGGAGCAGGTAATTTTGGAGTTGAAACTACTCGCCGACGTGGGCTTAGTAGGTTTCCCCAACGCTGGCAAAAGCACGCTGCTCTCCGTGGTGTCGGCCGCCAAGCCCAAAATTGCCGACTACGCCTTTACCACGCTGGTGCCCAACCTAGGTGTGGTGGCCTACCGCGACTACCAGTCGTTTGTGATGGCCGACATTCCGGGCATTATTGAGGGAGCGGCCGAAGGTAAGGGCCTAGGGACTAGATTTTTGCGCCACATCGAGCGCAACTCCATGCTGCTCTTTATGATAAGCTGCGACAGCCCCGACATTGCCGCCGAGTACCGCATTCTGCTGGGCGAGCTGGCGCAGCACAACCCCGACCTACTCGACAAGAAGCGCCTGCTGGCCATCAGCAAATCCGACATGCTGGATGAAGAGCTGGAAGCCGAAATGCGCGCTTCGCTGCCGGCCAATGTGCCACCTGCCATTTTCATTTCTAGTCTGGCTAACAAGAATATTCAGCAGCTGAAGGACATGATTTGGAAGGCGCTGCACGAGTAGGGTAAAGTCAGAATAATACTGAACATATTGCTGATAATTAGCAGTATATTCAATAAAAGTGCTGATGCTGGCGTCCTTATTTATTGACGATGAGGTTGGTGAGGAGATGGCTCAGTGGTAACTATGCAACGCCAGGGCTAGCAAACGGAGTCGTGGGGGTGCATGTGGAAATTAGTGGTCTTAGTTGTAATGCCGCTGGCCAGCCTGGCGCAGTCGCCAGCCCCGGCCTGGGGTGGCGGAGTAGCCCTAGGCAACGGGCTGGAAGCGCACGTGGGAGCGCAGCGGCAGGGATGGCTACTGCTAGGGCGCGCCCGCTATCGCTGGTGGGGGCCAAGGTCGGGACCGGGAGCCAGCTGGCTCGATGACCGCAACACCAGCTCGCGGCAGGTAGAGCTGGCCGCGCTGGGTGGCTACGGCCTGCCGCTAAAGCAGGGGCTGCTGTATGGTGGCCTAGGCCTGGGCTACCTCAATGGCCGGCAGCTGGGCGACTACCGCTACGCAATAGCTCAAAACTCGCTGCTGGGCACCAGCACCTATTACTTCGCCTACCGCAACTACCAGGCCCTAGGGCTGCCCGTCGAGCTGGGCGTGCTGACGGGCCCCCGGTACGGGGGGCGGCTGGGCCTAGCTTTTCAGGCCAACTTCAACCCGGAAAAAACGCTGTACTGCGGGCTGCTCACGCTGTGGTTGGGTCGCTTTGGCCAGGCGCCGGGGCGCTAGCACGGGCCTGCCAAACGAGCCGTGAGCCGCCACCAATTATCTACTGTGCATGAAAATACTCCTACTCCTGGCCGCGCTAGGGCTGCTGGCCGGCTGCCGGCTCACCTCGACTGAAGTAGAGCCGGCGCTGCCCGTTGGGCCGGTAAGTAGCAGCGCCACGCTCGTATATCGGGCCAACGGCGTGCCCATCGTAGCCAACAACGCGCTGAATTTAGGGACCTTCCTCATCGCCATTTTTGGCGACCCGCGAGCGGTAGTGGCCAAATTTCCCACCGGCGGTAACTTATTACTTAGGGGCTCTGACGTTCATAACCAACCGGTTGGCTACCTCACCCATTCTCTGACGTTGGAGCTTCCTGCTTTTCACGGCGCGGGCGCCTATTCGCTGCTGCCAGCCAGCCCCCAGGCTTACCCAACTTCTTACTACTACCTCACCACCTACGATGGCGCCGGCCACCCGCTTGACCACGCTGAGCAGTATCCGGCGGCCAGCGCCCCGGCACAGGTCATCGTCACGGACTGGAACCCGGTTTCCCGCCACCTGGCCGGCACTTTTGCGCTGGATGTGGCCGGGCCGAATAACCCGCAGATTCCTAGCCACTTAACCGAAGGCAGCTTCGACCTCATCGTAGATTGAGGCACTAGGCTGAGGCGCTGCTGCAGCTGCTTGGCTGCCCCGGCGTTCAGCCTGAGGCGGGCGGGTGCGGGCTATAAGTCCTGGCTTGGGTAGCGCCGCCCTAGGAAAAGCATAAGCGGTGGGCATGTTCTGTCCGCTGGGCGTGCCAACTTGTCACCCTAGGTAGCTTTGGCAAACTCCTTGCCCCTGACGGGCTGCCCGTATGGGAAATTCTTTTGCTAGCAAATGCCGCCATTTTTTCCAGAAAATGACTGACGATACCAACCCCCAGCCCACCGACCAGCCGCTGACTGATAGCGCCGCTGACCAAGCCACTACCGACATCACCAACCGCGCCGACGCTGAGCTGGCCGACCTCAAAGACAAGTACTTGCGCCTGGCGGCCGAGTTTGAGAACTACAAGCGCCGCACCACCAAGGAGCGCGCCGACCTCTTCAAAACCGCCAGCCAAGAGCTGATGGTGGCCCTGCTGCCGGTGCTCGACGACTTTGACCGCGCTCGCCAGCACACGCTAGGCACCGCCGACCCGGCCGCCCTCCAAAACGCGCTCGACATTACCTATAGCAAGCTCAACAAGACTTTGCAGCAGAAGGGCCTGACCCCCATGAATGCCCAGGGCGGCGATTTTGATGCCGAGCTGCACGAGGCTATTACCCAAATTCCGGCCCCGAGCGACGAGCTGCGCGGCAAGGTTGTTGAGGAAATAGAGAAGGGCTATTATCTTGGCGATAAAGTAATTCGCCATGCCAAGGTGGTGCTAGGGCAGTAAATGGTTTTGAACCAGTTGGCCGGTTAGAACGTCATGCTGAGCTTGCTAAAGTGCTTTGGCAAGCTCAGCATGACGTTCTGCATACAATAGTTAAGCAATAGAAGGCGATAAAATTTCAGTAAGATGGCAACCGTAAAGCGCGATTATTATGAAGTATTAGGGGTGGCCCGCAACGCGGAAGGCGACGTTATTAAATCGTCTTACCGCAAGCTGGCAATTAAGTACCACCCGGACAAAAATCCCGATGACCCTACGGCCGAGGATAAGTTTAAGGAAGCGGCCGAGGCCTACGAGGTGCTGAGCGACGGCGACAAGCGCGCACGCTACGACCGCTTTGGCCACCAGGGCATGGGCGGCGCCAGCGGCGGGGGCCCCAGCATGGAGGACATTTTCTCGCAGTTCGGCGACATCTTTGGCGGGGGCGGTGGCGGCGGTTTTGAGGGCTTCTTTGGGGGCGGGCAGCGGGGCGGGCGGCGCGTAAAAAAGGGCTCCAACCTGCGCATCAAGCTCAAGCTCGACCTAGAGGAAATCGCCAACGGCGTCGAAAAGAAAATTAAGGTGAAGCGCTACGTGGCTTGCCCGCCGTGCAGCGGCACGGGTGCCAAAAACGGCACCGAGCTCAACACCTGCGCTACCTGCCAAGGCACCGGCCAGCAGAAGCGCGTGGTGAACACCATGCTGGGCCAGATGGTGAGCGCCAGCACCTGCCCCACCTGCAACGGCGAAGGCAAAACCATTTCGACCACCTGCGATGTGTGTAAGGGCGACGGCCGCCAGTTGAATGAGGAAGTGATTCCGATAAACATTCCGGCGGGCGTGGCCAACGATATGCAGCTGAGCATGAACGGCAAAGGCAACTACCCCGAGCGCGGCGGCGTGCCCGGCGACTTGCTCATTCAGATTGAGGAGGAGCCGCACGAGTTCCTAAAGCGCGACGGCAACAACATCATGTTCGAGCAGTACATTTCGTTTGTGGATGCGGCCCTAGGCACCAAGCTGGAGGTGCCCACTATCGAGGGTAAGGTGAAGATTACGGTGGACCCCGGCACCCAGCCGGGCAAGATTCTGCGCCTGCGCGGCAAGGGCATCAAAGACCTGAACGGCTACGGCCGCGGCGACCAGCTCATTCACCTCAACGTGTGGACGCCCAAGCACGTGAGCAACCAGGAGCGCGAGCTGCTGGAAAAGCTGCGCGACTCGGAGAACTTCGCCCCGCACCCCGGCAAAAACGAGAAGGGCTTCTTCGAAAAAGTGAAGGAATATTTTCAATAAGCCCCTAGGGTACTGCAACGCAAAAAGCCCCGCTTGGCCATTGGCCAGGCGGGGCTTTTTTTGTGCGCTGGGCGGCCTAGGGCCTATTGCCGCGCGCAAGGGACCTAGGGCTAGGATAGCTACCGGGGCACTATCTTTTCGTGCTGCTGTAATGCTGCCTGCCAGCCGACGAATAATCCCTTGACCCTACCGCTCGCCGCCTATGCCTACTGCTACGCTTTCGCCTGACTTTGTGGCGGCTTTGCGCGAGTACCAGCCGCTGGTGCGGCGCGTGTGCCGGCTCTACTGCCAGGATGCTGACGACCGGCAGGATTTATTTCAAGAAATCGTACTGCAATTGTGGCGGGCCTGGCCGCGCTACGTGCCCCAGCCGGGCGCCAAGCTCAGCACTTGGCTCTATCGCATCGCCCTGAACGTGGCCATCAGCAACCTGCGCCAGCGCACGCGCCGCCCGGCCGCCGTGAGCCTGGAAGACGAGGCCGCCCGCCACTTGGCCCAGACCAGCGAGAGCAGCGCCTACGAGCCCGAGGAAACGGCCGCCCTCTATGCCGCCATCGACCGCCTTTCCGACGTGGACAAGGCCTTCGTGCTGCTCTACCTAGAAGACCGGCCCTACGACGAGATGGCCGACATCCTGGGCATTACCCAAAACAACGTGCGCGTGAAAATGCACCGCGTGCAAGAGCGCCTGCGCCGCCTATTGGTACCCGCTGCTACCCATTAACTACTTAGCTATATGGAACTCGATGACTTGCGCCGCCAATGGCAACAGGCGCCTGCGCCGCCTGCTACTACGCCTACCCAATTGGCGGGGCTGCTCGGCCGCGCCACTGGCAACCTCGTCGACCGGATGCGCCGCAATACTTGGTACGAAATAATCGCCTCGCCTTTTGCTGTGGCGCTGCCCGTACTGCTGTTTACTGATGCTGGGTTTAGAGCGCTGTATCTGGCGATGATGTTGCCGCTGCTGGCCGTGATGGGCTACTACTATTACGCCCCCCAACTGCGGTTGCTGCGGCAGATGGGCGAAACCGATGCCAGCCTGCACCAGCACCTGCAGGTGTTGTGCCAGGGGCTGCGGCACCTGCTGGCCTTTTACTACCGGCTCACTTACTGGACGGGTGGCCCCATGCTGGTGTTATCGTTGGGCTACATCACCATGAAAGAGCTGCGCCTTACCACTGGCCCCCCACGCTGGCAAGCCCTAGGGCTGGTTATCAGCCTAAGCTTGCTGCTGGGCGCGTGGTGCCAGTGGGGGCTTTTGCGTTTTACCCGCCAGTACTTGCAGCGCCTCTACGGCCGGCACCTCGACCGGCTCGAGGGCCAGCTGCGCGAGCTGAGCGAGGGCGAGCCGGCCGCTTAAACGTCTGTTTTTACCGCCTGGGAGCCGTTTTAGCCCGCCTGGGGTCCTAGGGCTGCGGCTGGTTGCGCCGGGCCACTACATTTACACCAACACCTTACCCTACTGCCAATGGCTATGGCTTCGTCTTCAACCCCCATTCTGGAAGTGCGCGACGTGCGCAAGCAGTACGCCCAGCACACGGCTCTCGACGGCGTGAGCTTGAGCGTGCCGGCCCAGAGCATCTTTGGCCTGCTTGGGCCCAACGGCGCGGGCAAAACCTCGCTCATTCGCATCATCACCCAAATAACGGCGGCCGACGCGGGCGAGGTGTTTTTTCGGGGTGAGAAGCTCAATCCCAGTCACATTGCCCACATCGGCTACCTGCCCGAAGAGCGCGGCCTCTACAAAAAGATGCAGGTGGGCGAGCAGCTCATTTACCTGGCCCAGCTGCGTGGGCTGAGCCGGGCCGAGGCCGTGCGCCGCATCAAAACCTGGCTCGAGCGCTTCGACATCGTGGCCTGGGCCAAAAAGAACGTGGAAGACCTCTCGAAGGGCATGCAGCAGAAGGTGCAGTTCGTGGCCACGGTGCTGCACGAGCCCAGCCTCATTATCCTCGACGAGCCATTTTCGGGCTTCGACCCCATCAACGCCAACTTGATTAAGGATGAGATTTTGCGCCTCAAGCAAGAAGGCGCGGCCATCATCTTCTCTACCCACCGCATGGAATCGGTGGAGGAGATGTGCGACAGCATTGCCCTCATCAACCGCGCCCACAAGGTGCTGGACGGGCCGGTGAAGCTGATTCGCAATCAGTTCAAGACCAACACGTTTGAGGTAGAAGGCCAGGGCCGCCTGCTGGTGATGCACCCTGATTTTGAGGTGGTGGAGCAGCAGGAGCGCGAAAACAATTTTTTCTACGCCCGCATTCAGCTGCACGAGCGCACCACGCCCAACGATTTGCTGCGCTACCTCATTGGGCCGGGCGCGGTAGAGGTGCACGCCTTCCGCGAGCAGATTCCGAGTATCGGGGAGATTTTCATTCGCCGCGTGCGCGAAACCATGCCCGGCACGCTGGTGGAAGAAGCGGCCTAGGATAACTGGTCCGCGCTAGCCAGCGCTGGACAATCAATAGGTGGTCATGCTGAGCCTGCGAAGCATCTCTACCGTTTAATCGAACGATTCGCTAACGATACGGTAGAGATGCTTCGCAGGCTCAGCATGACCGCTTTTTCATTTCGCTTTAACCTTATGACTTCCAAATTTTTACTCGTCGCCAAGCGCGAATACCTGACGCGGGTGCGCAAGCGGGCCTTTGTGGTGCTCACGCTGCTAGTGCCGATACTCATTGCCGCCTTTGGCGTGGTGGTGGGCAAAATTGCCCTCAGCGACTCGTCGGCCGAGGTGGTGGATGTGCGCGACGAGAGCGGCCTCAACATTGCGCGCCGCCTCACGGAAGCCTCCTCGGCCAAGCTGCAGTTTTTGCCCGTGGGTGGCACGCTGGCCGAGGCCAAGAAAGCCTTTCAGCGCGACAAGCACGCCGGCTTGCTGTACTTGCCGGCCGGCATCGACCCTAGGGACCCCAAAGGCGTGCAGTTCTTCGGCCTTGGCAACGTGAGCCTCGACAAGGAACTGCGCATGAAGGCGGCCGTGACCGACGCCTTTGCCGAGCTGAAAATGCAGCAGGCGGGCCTCTCGCAAACCCAACTCGACCAGCTGCGCGCCAAAGTAGACCTGAATGCGGTGAGCATGGACGAGGCTGGCCACGAAAAAGGCAGCAACTCGGGCGTGACGACGGGTGTGGCGTCCTTTTTGGCCATCGCCATTTATATCTTCATTTTTCTCTATGGCATGCAGGTGATGCGCGGGATAGGGGAGGAGAAGTCGAGCCGCGTGATGGAGGTAATGCTCTCGTCGGTAAAGCCGTTTGATTTGATGATGGGCAAGGTGCTGGGCATTGCGGCGGTGGGCCTCACGCAGTTTTTGCTGTGGGGGCTGCTCTCGTATGGCACCACAACAGTTATTGCGCCGCTGTTTGTGGGCGACGCGGCCCGCACCGAAGCTAGTGCCAGCAGCCGGCCAGCGAGCGCCGCCGAGCCCGACGACGCCAAATCGGCCATGAACAGCGCCACGGGCTCGATAGGGCAGTCGGCCAACCCCGCTCAGCGCATGAACCTGGTGGGCAAGGCCATGGCAGAAGTAAAGAAACTCGACATTCCCATCTGGACCATTGTGTTTGGCTTTCTGGCGTACTTCCTAGGGGGCTACCTGCTCTACGGGGCGCTGTTTGGGGCCGTGGGCGCGGCCGTAGACGACCAGACGGATACCCAACAGTTTATGTTTCCCATCACTATGCCGCTGCTGCTGAGCTACATCCTGGGCTTCTCGGTGGTGCTGCGCAACCCCGACGGACCGGTGGCCTTCTGGATGTCGATGATACCCTTCACCTCGCCGGTGTCGATGGTAATTCGGCTGCCGTTTGGGGTGCCGGGCTGGCAGCTGGCGCTGTCCTTGGGGCTGCTGGTGCTGGGCTTTATTGGCACGGTGTGGGTGGCGGCGCGCATCTACCGGGTCGGCATTTTGATGTACGGCAAGAAGGTGAGCTACAAGGAGTTGAGCAAGTGGATGTTTTATAAGGGCTAGGGCTGCCCGAGTAGCCGCGGAGCAGTCGCCTGTCATTGCGAGCCTGCGCAGCAATCGCCCTAGAACATAATCGCGCGCGCCCTTGTCGTTGTAGCGTTGTCGTTCTGGGGCGATTGCTGCGCAGGCTCGCAATGACAGGCGACCTTTGTTGACCCATGCTTACCCGGCTTTTCTCCTTTCTATTCTTGCTGCCGCTGCTGGCCCTAGGGCCCCGCGGCGACCGGCCCGCCTACCGCCTCTTCACCGCCCAGGGCCAGCCGGCCGACTACGACCAGCTGCTAACCCAGCTGGCCGGGGCCGACGTGGTGCTCTTTGGCGAGCAGCACAACGACCCCATCGCCCACTGGCTGGAGCTGCAAGTGGCGCAGGATTTGAACCGCCTCAAGGGACCCGGCCAGTTGGTGCTGGGTATGGAGATGTTTGAGCGCGATGTGCAGCCCCAACTCACGCAGTACCTGGCCGGCACGCTGCCCGACTCGGCCTTTGAGCGCCAGAGCCGGCCCTGGCCCAACTACGCCACCGACTACCGCCCGCTGCTGGTTTTTGCCCAGCAAACCCACTTGGCGGTGGTGGCTACCAACGTGCCGCGCCGCTACGCCCAGCAGGTGGCCCGCGGCTCGCTGGCGGCCCTAGGGGCGCTGCCCGCCGCCGAAAAGCGCTACGTGGTGCCGCTGCCACTCAAGGTGGACTACGAGCTGCCCGGCTACCAGAAAATGGCGGCCATGTTTGGCGGCGCGGGCGCGCACGGCGGGGGCAGCCAGACCATTATTCAGGCCCAGGCGCTTAAAGATGCTACCATGGCCTACAGCATTCGCCAAAATCTGCAGCCCGGCCAAACGCTGCTGCACCTCAATGGCTCGTTTCACAGCGACAATCACGATGGCATTATGGCCTACCTGCGGGCGGGCAAGCCGGCCCTGAAGGTGCTGACGCTGAGCGTAGTGAGCCAGGCGCAGCTGCAAACGCTGGATAAAGAAAGCCTAGGCCTGGCCGACTACGTAATCGTGGTGCCGGCCGACATGACCAAGACGTATTAGCCGCCGGCCCGCGGCTCTAGGCCCCGCCCGCGGCCAAAGGGGCGGGCCGGCCGTTATTTGCGGCCATGCTCTCTACCCGCGACTTCCGCACCCTGCCCCCCGCCGCCGACTTGCAGCGCCTCGCTCAGGCGCTGGCCGTGCTCGACGCCATCAACTCGCCCGAGTGGGAGTACCGCTACTACAGCTACAACCCCGCCTGGAGTGCCAGCGAGGCCCTGCTCGAAATGCGCGACGGCGAGGGCGACCAGCTACTGGTGCTGTTCCGGCCCGAAGGCTGCGCTGTCAACGGCTACCTCGACGCTGACGACCAGCCCGACAAAGCCCAGCTGACGCGCGGCCTGCCCGCCGCCTTCGACGACTTTCTGTTTGGCGAGCCGGTGGCGAGTATCGGTACCACGTTCTGCCTCTGGTACACGCCCGCCCACGGCTGGCAAACCGGCGTGCTTGGCTCTACGGACGACGGCTCGGACGAGCTGCTGGCTGTGTTCGACAACTATCCCGCCACCTACGCCGCCTGGGCCACCGAATACTACACCGACGAAACCGACCGCCCACCCATCACCGCCGCCGCCGTGGCGCCCATCTACCGCCACGAGGTGCTGACGAAAGCGATGGTGCTCGCCCTAAACCCCGAGCTAGACGACTTTGTGGCCCTAGGGGCGGAATTGCAGGAGATTGGATATGCGTATGAGTTTAATTGATTAATAAACCTGGACATAATTTAAAAGATGGAGCCTGAGATTATTATTGAGCAGGCCACAAGAATTCTTGCTCATATTTCTGATAATGCCTGGGGATTTACTGAGGCACAAGAATTCTTGCGAATTTATGCAGGTGAAAATAGCGCTTTTTACAAACAAATTTCTAGCGTTAGCTTAAAATCCGGTATGGTTGCAGCACAGACATACGCTAGGCTAGCATTAGAATCATTTATCAGCTACGTAAAAAAATGGCCTCGATAAAGGAGTATCTATCGAAAGAAAAGCTCAAATCGATGTAGTTTCTGATTTTCTAATGCAAGCGCAGCAGCTATTAGAAATCAAGGCAGTACATCCTGCTGCTCCCTGTGTAATTATTGGTGCAGCTCTCGAAGAGTTTTTAAGAAATTGGGTAGAAGCTAGCGTAGGTATAGGTGATAATAAGCCTAGCTTAGATGCCTACTCACGAGTGCTAAAGGAAGCTGACTTAATCACAAAACAGGATGTCAAGGATTTGACAGCTTGGGGAGGATTAAGAAACCATGCTGCGCATGGCGAATGGGAGGAAGTAGCGGAAAGAAAAAGAATACAACTAATGATGGAGGGGGTTAATTTATTCATGCGCAAATACGGCGCTGCTTAATACCGAAAATGATAAAAATAATTGGTAGCCTGCTCCTGGGATTAGCTACAACCGCTGCCCACGCCCAAACCATCCACTCGCCCAACCACCGGCTGGCCCTCACCTTCGCCCTCACGGCGGCCGGCGAGCCCAGCTACCAGCTTAGCTACGGCAATAAGCCCGTGCTGAAGCCCAGCCGCCTAGGGGTGCTGCTACGCGGCGAGGCGGGCATGGAGCAGGGCTTCGTGGTGGCGGGCGTGGACAGCAGCGCCCACGACGATACCTGGGCGCCCGTGTGGGGCGAAGTCAGGAGCATTCGCAACCACTACCAGGAGTTGGCCGTGACTTTGCGCCAGCCGCAGCAGCAAAACCGGCAGCTGGTGCTGCGCTTCCGGGTGTTTGATGATGGGCTGGGTTTTCGCTACGAGTGGCCTAGGCAGCGCAACCTGGCTTATTTCGTGGTGAGCGAGGAGCGCACTGAGTTCAACCTGCCCGCCGACCACAGGGCCTTCTGGATACCCGGCGACTACGACTCGAACGAGTACCGCTACACCACCTCGCGGCTGAGCGCGGTGAACACGCTGCCGATTGCCCCCATCCAGATGCGGGCCGCGCCCTACACCGTGCAAACGCCACTCATGCTCAAGGCTGATAACGGGCTGTACGTCAACATCCACGAGGCGGGGCTGGATAACTACTCGGCCCTGTTTCTCAACGTGGATACTAAGACGTTTGCCCTGCGTAGTCAGCTCGTGCCCGACGCCATGGGCAACATGGCCTACCTGCAAACCCCCGACCACACGCCCTGGCGCACGGTGGTAGTGGCCGACAACGCGCCCGCCGTGCTGGCCTCCAAGCTTATCCTTAACCTCAACGAGCCCAGCCGCATCCAGGATACGGGCTGGATTAAGCCCCAGAAATTTGTGGGCGTGTGGTGGGAAATGCAAGTGGGCAAGGCCAGCTGGAGCTACGCCGACAGCGCCAACCTGAAGCTGGCTACTACCGACTGGAGCAAGCTGACGCCTAACGGCCGCCACGGCGCCACCACCGCCAACGTTAAGAAGTACATCGACTTCGCGGCGGCGCACCACATACCAGGCGTGCTGGTAGAAGGCTGGAACGTGGGCTGGGAAGACTGGGTGAATAACTGGAAAGAGGACGTGTTTGACTTCGTGACGCCCTACCCCGACTTTGCGGTGGATGAGCTGCGTACCTACGCCGCCGGCAAGGGCGTCAACATCATCATGCACCACGAAACCAGCGGCGCGGCCACCAACTACGAACGCCACCAGGAAGACGCTTATAAGTTCATGAACGACCACGGCTACACCTCGGTGAAGACGGGCTACGTGGGCAAAATCATCCCTAGGGGCGAGCACCACGACGGGCAGTGGATGGTGCGCCACTACGCCCGCGCCGCTCGCCTTGCGGCCGCCAGCCACCTCATGATTGACATGCACGAGGCCGTGCGCCCCACCGGCTTGCAGCGCACCTACCCCAACTGGCTGGCCAACGAGGCCGCCCGCGGCAACGAGTTCAACGCCTTCAGCGAGGGCAACCTGCCCGAGCACGAAACGATTTTGCCCTTCACGCGCCTCATGGGCGGGCCCATGGACTACACGCCGGGCATCTTCCAGATTAAGCTCGATGGCTACGGCCCCCAGGAGAAGGGCCGCCAGGTGCACACCACCCTGGCCAAGCAGCTGGCCCTATACGTGACGATGTACTCGCCCCTGCAAATGGCCGCCGACCTGCCCGAAAACTACAACCAGCACCTTGATGCTTTTCAGTTTATTGAGGACGTGCCGGTGGACTG
This sequence comes from Janthinobacterium lividum, assembly GCA_050954355.1. Classification (GTDB taxonomy): domain Bacteria; phylum Bacteroidota; class Bacteroidia; order Cytophagales; family Hymenobacteraceae; genus Hymenobacter. Next base: position 129,128 of record JBPBPH010000063.1, on the reverse strand, counting down.
GGACGACACCCGCATTGTGGCCGCCGAGCCGGGCGACTACCTCACCATTGCCCGCCAGGCCAAGGGCCGCGACGAGTGGTACCTAGGCAGCATCACCGACGAAAACGCCCGCCAGCAGCCCGTAAGGCTCGATTTTCTGAAGCCCGGCCAGCGCTACCAAGCCACCATCTACGCCGACGGCAAAGGCGCCGACTGGCAGCAAAACCCGATGGCCTACCAAATTACCAAGCAGCTCGTCACCAGCAAGTCGACGCTAAAGCTGCGCCTGGCGCCCGGCGGCGGGGCGGCGGTAAGCATTAAGCCGATAGTGGGGAAGTAAAGGATTTAAAACCACCTTTCCAATTACTATGACTGGCTTTACTTGCGCTACCTGCGGACAATACCATGAGGAACTTCCGCTTTGCTTTGGGGCGGCAATGCCTGACTATTACTACAGTGTGCCGCCCGAGGAGCAGAAAACCCGCATAGAAGAGTCTGAAGACTGGTGCATTATTGACGATGCGCACTTCTTTATTAGGGGTCGTCTGGAAATTCCCATTATTAGGCAAAACGAAAAACTAGTCTGGAATGTCTGGACTTCGCTCAGTGAAGCGAATTTTATGCGTTCACAAGAGCTGTGGCACGAACCAGCGCGGGTTGATGAAAAACCTTATTTTGGGTGGCTACAGACGGGTATCCCTGGCTATAAAGACACGTTGAACATAAAAACCTGGGTGCGCACCCAATCGGTTGGCTTTACACCCGAAGTCGAGGTTTTTGAAGAAGGCCACCCGCTAACTAATGACCAACAGAACGGGTTGACCATGAAACGCGTGCAGCAACTGGTAGAGCAGGTGCTCCATCCAGTGTAAGCTGTCGTATGGTACGCACCAAAAATCGTTGGTTGCTGAGTATTGCGCTTTGGTTCGCTTTTGCCGCCCACGCCCAAACTCCTGCCTTCACCGTCATCCCCCTAGGGGTGCGCGGCGGCCTCGACGAGAGCAACCTTTCGGCCTACCTGGTGGCGCCCGCCGGCCGCGCCGCCTACGTGTGCCTGGATGCGGGCAGCCTGCGCTCCGGCCTCGAAAAAGCCTTGGCTAGCCAAGCGCTGGCGGGCCCTACCCCCGACGCCGTGCTGCGGCGGCAGGTGCGGGCCTACCTGCTCTCGCACGCCCACCTCGACCACGTGGCCGGCCTGCTGCTCAACGCGCCGGCCGATTCGGCCAAGCCCATTTATGGGCTGGCGAGCTGCCTGGGCATCGTGCAGCGCGACTACTTCAACGGGCAGGCCTGGCCCAACTTTGGCAGCGCGGGCGCGGCGCCGGCCCTGGGCAAGTACCAGCTGCGGGCGTTGGCGCCGGGGCAGGAGATGGCCGTGCCCGGCGCCGCGCTGCAGGTGCGCGCCTACCCGCTCAGCCACGGCCCCGGCTACGAGAGCACGGCCTTTTTGCTGCGCAGCGGCCCTAGCCACCTGCTGTACTTGGGCGACACCGGGGCCGATACCCTGGAGCACAGCCACCGCCTGCGCGCGCTGTGGCAAGCCGTGGCGCCGCTGGTGGCGGCCGGGCAGCTGCGGGCCATCTTCATCGAGGTATCGTACCCCAACGAGCAGCCCGACCAGCAGCTTTTTGGCCACCTCACGCCCGCCTGGCTCTTGCGCGAGCTGGCCGCCCTAGGGCAGCTGGCGGGCCTGCCGGCGCTGCGGGCCGTGCCCATCGTCGTTACCCACCGCAAGCCCCCGGCTAGCGCCGAAGCCACCATTGCGCGGCAGTTGGCCGCCACTAATGCCCTAGGATTAAAGTTTATCTATCCGGTGCAGGGGCAACGGCTGGCCCTGTAGGTAAGTAGCTTGGACTTTGTAGTCCGAGCGCGCAGCGAGCATCCAGCGCCTAGGGTTGTCCGGCTATGGCCCGCGGAACAAGCCTTTGGCAGCCGGCAGGCCCTAGGGGCCGGGACGCGGCCACCGGCGGCTAGTGGTCGGCCGCGGCGTCGTCACTGAGGCCGGCTTTCTTTAGCGCGTCGGCCAGGCCTTTGTGCAGCTGGGCGCCCGACTCGGCCGGGGCGCTTTCTACGATGCCGTACTGCTTTTTGAGGCGTTCCCACTCGGCCAGCGGAATGAGCACGCCGGTGATGGTGCCCTTGGAGTCGGAAAGGTATTTGATGTCCATAGGGGCTGAAGGGTAAAGTGGTACCAGGCGGCCAGACAAACATAAGCCCGGCCGGCGCGTGAGAAAGCGCCGCCGTGCTTACTTGGCTGCTAGCTGACGCCTCAGGAAATGAGGCGCGTAGCTACTCTACTACGTGCTGGACGCAGTCGCTGTACGTGCTGCCGCGCCTGGCGGCCGCCGTGCTTAGCACTACCGGGTGGGCAAGGGCCCCGCGGCTGCGGGCGGCGCACCAAAAGCTGCTGCCCGCGCTGGAGTAGGCAAGTCGCGGGCTCGAAACCTATTGCGCCAGAAAGACCCTAGGGGCCGGTTGCCGAAATAGGTTTCGGTGGCCGACCCTTTTTTGGGCTGGAAAAGGGGTTTTGAAAGTTGGCACCGCGCTTGAATTAAAAAGGGCATCTCTCACGCACCCTTTGTTTAGCCATGCACAATATCGACCGTACCCTGCAAGAGTTTGAATCAGGGGCCGCTACCAACAACGAGTTTGAAGGCAGCTACGAAACCAGTGGTGGCTACGGCCAGGAGCTGGAATATGGCCAGGAAATGGGCCAGGAGTTTGGGCAGGAGTTCAGCGGCGAGCTGGAAATGGAAAACGAGCAGGAGCAGCTGGTGGGCGAGCTAACCCAGGAACTGCTCGAAGTAAGCAACGAGCAGGAGCTAAATCAGTTTCTGGGCAACCTGCTAAGCCAGGCCACGGGCGCGGCCTCCAAGCTGCTGGTTTCGCCGGCCGGGCAGAGCGTGGGGCGCTACCTGGTCGATTTTGGCCAGAAAACCCTGCCCCAGCTGGGCGGCCAGTACGGCGGCCAGGCCGGGGCGGCGCTGGGCAGCCGCCTAGGGCCCCTGGGGGCGCGGGCGGGCAGCTGGGCCGGCGGCCAAGCTGGGCAGTGGGCCGGTGGCCAGGCCGGCAATTGGCTGGCCGACAACGCCAAGCGCGTGTTTGGTTTGGAGCTGGAGATGCTGAGCCCCGAAAACCAGGAGCTGGAAATCAACCGGGCCTACGTGCGCTTTGCTACCGACGTGGCCCGCCGCGCCGACCGTGCCCTGCGCCGTAGCCCCGGCCCTCGGGGCCCTGGGCCGCCAGGTGCTGGGTGCCGCGGCCCGCGGGTATGCCCCCGGTTTGCTACCCGGCCTGCGCCTAGGGGGCCCAGCCCGCACCGGCACCTGGGAGCGCCGGGGCCAGGCCATTGTGCTCTACAACGTGTAGGGGGCCGCCCCGCCGGAGCCGCCCTGGTCTTTTTATTTCATTTTTCAACCCTTCAAGCCATGTACCAAAATGAGTTCTCTCAGGAGTTTGAGCAAGCCGGCAGCCAGCAAGAATTTGGCCAGGAGTTCAGCGGCGGAACCTTTGAGTTTAACCCCGAATACCTGGGTGAAACCAGCGGTGAAGCTCAGGGTGAGTTATTCGAGAAGAGCGGCGAAATGAGCGGCGAGTTGAATGAAACCCTCGAAATGGAGCTGGCCCACGAGCTGCTCGAAGTAAGCAACGAGCAGGAGTTGAACCAGTTTCTGGGCAGCCTCCTCAAGAAAGTGGGGGGTGCCGTAAGCAGCATTGCCAAGTCGCCCATCGGCAGCGCCCTGGGCGGGGCCCTTAAAGTGGTGGCCAAGAAGGCGCTGCTCATTGCGGGCGGCGCGCTGGGCACTTTCTTCGGCGGGCCGGTGGGGGCCGCCCTAGGGGGCAAGCTGGGCGCGATGGCCGGCAACCTCTTCTAGCTGGAGCTGGAAGGCCTGAGCCCGGAAGACCAGGAATTCGAAACCGCCCGCGCCTACGTGCGCTTTGCCAACTCGGCCGTGCGCCAAGCTGCCGCCTTGCAGCGCCGCGGGCTGCCGGGGCCGGCACTGGTGCGCCAGGCGCTGGGCGCGGCCGCCATGCAGCACGCCCCCGGCCTGCTGCGCCCCCGCAACCCCAACGGCACCTTCCGCTCGGTGAACGGCCCGGCCACCCGCCGCTTCGGCTCTGGCGGCGCCCCGCGCCGCCCGCAGTACGGGCCGGCCGTGGCCTACGGGGTGCCCACCGCCTACGGCTACCCGGGGGCGGGCTACGCGCCCGCGCCAGACCAAGGTGATGAGGGCTACGAAGGCGATGAAGAGCAGACAGATGGCAACCAAAATGGCTACGGCGCGCCGCCCCGCCACCGCGCCACGCGCGGCACTTGGCTGCGGCGCGGGCGCACCCTGGTTATTCAGCTGTAGCCCACCCAGGCCGCGCGCCGCCCAGCGGCAACCCTAGGCCCTTCAAACTCAATGAACCGAAACCTCCCGCGCTATGCGTTCGGCTGCCGACACCCGCTTTCTGCAAAACGAGACGCTGGCTCTCTTTAGCCGCCTGCAAACGGTGCGCTCGTTTGCCCTGAGCACGCCCATGGTGCTGGCGGCGGCGGTGTCGGCCCCGGCCCAGGCGGCCATCAATGCCCACCTGGCCCACGTGGCCTTCGACTTGCGGCGCAAGCTGCTGGCTTTTCTGGGCTGGCTGCGGCACCCGGCCAGTAGCCGCCTGAGCGCGGCCGCCACCCAGGCCCGCTACGTGCTGCTCAAGCTGCGCTTCAACAACCTGCTCGACCAGGTCGACATCTTTGCCGATGTGCTGGGGCAGCGCGCCGAGCACAACACGGGCACTTGGGTGGCGGGCCTCGACGTGCTGGCCGAAGATGCCCTCGCCCTGCCCGGCGGCTACTACGCCCCGCCGCCGCTCATCTGCTACCTCGAGCGGGGGCACGGGGCGGCCATCCGGTGGGCGCGCACCCGCCTGCCGGGCGGCGACCTAAGCCCGGTGGGCGTCATTCAGATACCCCGCGAGCGCATGATTGGCTCGGGCATTGCCTCCTCGCTCATTCACGAGGTGGGCCACCAGGGCTCCGAACTGCTCGACCTGACCACCACCATCCGGCAGGATGTGGAGCGGGTAATCGCGGCCGGCCACCCGGCCGACGCGCTGCCCTGGCAGCTGCTCAGCCGCTGGCTGAACGAGATACTTTCCGACTGCTGGGCCCTAGGGCACCTGGGCATTACGGCCACCTACGGCCTGCTGAGCGTGGTGAGTTTGCCGAGCTACTTCGTGTTTCGCATCGGTACCGACGGCCCGCACCCCTTCCCTTGGATTCGGCTGAAGATAAGCCTGGCCCTAGGGGCCGCCCTCTTCCCCAACCCGCAGTGGGCGGCGCTGGGCCGGCAGTGGGAGGGCCTCTACCCCACCCACGAGCTAAGCCACGCCAAGCAAGCGCTGATTGGGCGGCTCGAAGCGGTGCTGCCCGCCTTTGCCCACCTGGTGCTGGGCCACCGCTCGGTGAAGCTGCGCGGCGGCCAGGTGGCCGACATCTTCCCCCTGGCCGAGCGCCAGCCCCAGCAGCTGCGCCAGCTTTACGCTACCTGGCAGCGCCACCCTTACCTGCGCGAGCACAGCGCCCCCTCGCTGGTGTTTGCGGTGGTGGGCCAGGCCAAGGCCGACGGCCGCATCTCGACCGAAGAGGAGGTGCTGGTGCTCTCGCACATGCTGGCGCACTGGGCTCTCCGCCGCGCGCGCAGCTACTGCGGGGCGCCGGCGCTGCCGCCCGCACCCTACCCCTCTACTTTACCTCTCAACCCCCGCACCCATGAACCGCGAATTAAGCATTGATGCGTCGCAGGTATCGCTCGGCGACGACTCGACCCTGACGCTGAGCTCGGAGCCCCGCAAGAAGCCGCTGGCCACCGAGCTGGGCAGCCAAGGGCTTATCAAGCTGACCGTAGACCACCTGGCCGACAACCGCCCCGCCGAAGCGCATTATTTTCCGTATTTCGTGGATGGCCTAGGGCTCCAGCTACGCAGCGAAGTACTGATTGCCGCCCCCAAGCCCGGCGGCCCCGCCCCCAAAAATACCCCACCCCCCAAGCTATTCTACAGCAAGCTAGAGCCGATAATTAAGGCGCAGCAGCTAGGCAGTGGGCAAAGCGTAGACCTGACGTGGAGCGTGCGCGTGTGGGACCAGCCGGGCACCTTCGTGATTGGCGGCGAGATTAGTAGCGGCGACCCGGCCACCCTAGAGCGCGACATTGCCACCGACGTGGCCCTGCCCAGCCCGCTCGATTTTGGCCCCGTGAAGCTGCGGGTGCAGCTGCAGGATACGGCGGCCCCCGTGCACGTCACCATGAGCGAGGCCGACCGCACGGAGTCGAACGACCAGACGCTATGGGGCCTCATTCGGCGGCGCACCATCAGCTTCAGCCAGTACCAGGGCTTCATCAACCGGGTGCTGTGCACTCCCGATGGCAATGAGGGCCAGAAAGCCCGCGCCTACGCTCAGAGCCGGCCGCTGGCCTTCAGCCGCTCGGCTTCCTACTCCATGCTCAAGTACGCCACCGAGTACTTCCTGATGCAGGAAGCCGGCCTGGCCCTGGGCGACGCGCTGGATACCGGCGTGGGCAGCGGCAACCTCAACAGCGCGGGCCCCGGCAGCTTGCCGGCCGACCTCGACGAGCAGCGCCGCTTAGGAGGCGCACCCTTTGGCTTGAGCGCGCTGCGCGATACGTACCTGGAGCAGCTGGAAAACGAGGAAGGCAAGGTGCTGCCCTACTTCAAGATAATTCGGGAAAAGCTGGCCGAGGTGCCCCTCAAAAACCCCCAGGACCTGATTGGGGGCGACGACCTGTGCTACGGCATCCTGAAGTCGAAGCTCCAGTCGCCGCCCCTGATGGAGCTCATTTGGTCGTATTGGCACGAGGAAGGCGGCCTAGTGCAAACGCTGAACGCCATCAGCCTGCGCTTCCAGAACGTGCGCCGGCCCGGCTACGGCCCCGACCTGCTGGCTGGCCTCAACCTCGACCCGCTGCGCCCGATGGCCAACCTCATGTGGGGCTACATCGAGGACGAGCGCAACCGCCTCACCCTGAACCGCCGCAACCTGGAATACCAGTACGAGTACGGCATTGGGCTGATTGGGCGCGGGGTGCAGCCCATTGCGGTGGCCGAAAACCGCACGTTTTCCCTGCGGGGCTTCCACAGCCTGCTGCGGGCCTGCACCGAGTTTTACCAGCAGGCCAACTTCACCACGGTTATTCCCGACGGCTTCCCCATCCTCAACTGCCTGCGCGAGGTGCACATGACCCTGGCCGAAGGCGCCCACAACCAGTACGGCGACCTGCCCTGGACGGCCCGCGCCGAAATGCTGACCCAGCAGTGGCTGCTGGCCCGGCCCGAGGTGCGCGAGTTTCTGGGGGCCGCGTGATGGTGCCCTACACCCAGCCCTGGATGGACCGCGTGGATACCATGAAAACGCTGCAAGGCTGGACGCCCACCACCATCACCCACTTCAGTGACCTCGGCACGTTTGGCGAGCAGCTGCTGCTAAGCATTCGCTACGGCGCCTGGAACAGCCCGGCCGTGGGGGCCGTGAACGCCGCCAACTGGGCCTACTACTGGCGCCAGGAAATTCAGCGATACCTCCACGCCTACAAGGCCGTGACCGGCGTTGACCTCTCGACCGACCTGGGCGACGTGCGCCAGCAGGCCCCCGACAACGAGGAGCGCTACCTGCAGCCCGCCCAACTCATTGAGCGCCAGAACGCCTTGCAGCAGCGCCGCAGCCGCCAGCTCGGGGCCGTTGCGCCAGCCCGCCTTCGGCCCGCCGCGCCGCCGCACCTTCAACGGCGACCTGCTGGACTAAATGCCCATTGCCCTGGCTCATGCCTGACTTCACCTCGGCGCTCTACCTAGGGCCCCGCCGGCTGCCACCCCCACCGGGCCTGCTGCTGAGCACCGGCCGCCCCGCCGCGCTGGCCGAGGCTAGCGCGGCCCAGCAGGTAGCCAGCGCGCTGGCTTGGCGGCAGGGGCTGGCGGCGGGCCGGCTGGCGCCGTCCACGCTGCACCTGTTCCACGACGTATTTGGGCTGGTGCCCGCCAATGGGGTGGTAGTGCTGGCGCCCCGGCTGTATCCGGTGGGGCAGTGGGGCAGCCAGTAGGCCCGGTTGCGCGGGCTGCCGGTGGTGCGCCTGGGCCACGCGTCCGAGCTGCCGCGCCTGCTGCAAGCGTACTGCCAGCAGGGGCGCGTGCCCTGGCTCGTGGCCGATGGCTGGCCCGCTACGCTAGCGGTTGCTAGCAGTAGCTAGGTAGAAAGCGTACCTGCCGCTTACCAAGGCCCTAGGCCGAAAACGACGAGCCGCAGCCGCAGGTGCTCTTGGCCTGGGGGTTGTTGAAGGTGAAGCCGCGGGCGTTGAGGCCGTCCTGGAAGTCAACTTCCATGCCCAGCACGTACATGGCGTGCTTTTTATCCATGATGAGCTGCACACCGTCGAGGTCGTACACCTCATCGTTGTCCTTGGCTTTGTCGAAGCCCAGCAGGTAGCTCATGCCCGAGCAGCCGCCGCCCTGCACGCCAATGCGCAGGCCGTAGTCGGCGGGCACGCTTTTTTCCTCAATGATATTTTTAACCTCTACCAGGGCGCGGGAGGTGAGGCCGATGGGCGGGGCTTGCGTGGTAGTAGCCATAGCAGGGGCTGGTTTAGACTGATTTTAGATAAGACAAATATACGCGGGCCTAGGTTTGGGCCCGTTGCTGAAACAGCGGTGGCCTAGGCGGGGTTCACGCCGTAAGTTTGCCCCCAGGCAACCCTAGGCGCCGCCGGGTGCCCTAGGGCTGCCTGGGTGGCCCTAGACCTTCGCAGTCCCTTTATTTTTAGTTATTTCGGCCGGCAGTGGCCCGCCGCTGAGCATGGATACCACTACGTATTTCTTTGATTTGCTGAAAGTTATATTGCCCGCCATCATTGTGGCCGGCAGCATTTTTCTGCTCTTTCGCCAGTACCTCGAAAAAGATACCCAGCGCCGCCTCATCGAGCTGAAGCTGGAAAGCAACCGCACCACGCTGCCGCTGCGCCTGCAAGCCTACGAGCGCCTCACGCTGCTGCTCGAGCGCATTTCGCCCAGCAACATTCTGGTTCGCCTGAGCAGCGCCGGCCAAAGCGCGCCCGACTACCACCGCGCCCTGCAGCAGGAAATCCGGGCCGAGTACGAGCACAACGTGGCCCAGCAGCTCTACGTCGGCGCCGAAACCTGGGCCCAGGTGAAGCAAGCTAAGGAAAACGTGCTCACAATGGTAAACCGCGCCTTCCATGACTTGTCCAATCCGCAGCAGTCGCGCGGCACCGAGTTGGCCAAGCGCGTGCTCGAAAGCCTGATGACCGACCAGCAAGACCCCACCGCCCAGGCCCTGGACGCGGTGCGGCGCGAGGCGGCCCAGCTGTTTTAGGCCGTGCTGACCCTAGGCGCGCTCGAAGCCGTAATAACGGCCCTGGGCCAGCTGGTGCAGGCCCCGCCCGAGCTGCTGCCCACCTTCGGCCACAACCGCGACTTTGCGTATCCCGAGGTGCGCGTAGATGCGCGGGGCTACCATTTCGTGGTAATCGAGCGGGGCCAGGAGCTGGAGCACCAGGTTTTTCCGCAGCTAGCGGAGCTGCTGTTTACCGTGTTCAGCTCCGTCACCTTTTCGCTGGCTGGTAGCTACGAAGTGCAGCATCGCCGAGCTGGGCAAGACACGCGCATTCTGCTGTTTGCCAGGCAGGTAGAGCTACTGGCCCGGCTCGACGCTAGCTGGGCGGCTCGCCGCCGCGCCGAGGCCGACTGGTACCTGGCCGGCCGGCCCGGCCCTAGGCCCAGCGACCCTTAAAACCCCGCTAATTCCGACCCCGCATGAGTAAACAACGCATTTGCGTAGATATGGACGAGGTGCTGGCCGACTCCATTGCCCGCTTCCAGGAGTGGTACGGCCGCGACTTTCAGTTGGAGCTGACCCTAGCGGCGCTGCGCGGCAAGCACCCGCACGAGATAGTGGCCCCCGAGCACCAGCCCGCCCTGCGCGCCTATCCTAACGCCCCCGGCTTCTTCCGCGACTTACCCCTGATGGCTGATAGCCAGCGCGTAATGCAGGAGCTAGCGGGTCGCTATGAGTTATTTATCGCCTCGGCCGCGATGGAGTTCGCCAACTCTTTCCTCGACAAGTACGAGTGGCTGCAGCGGCATTTTCCATTTATTCCGTGGCGCAACTACGTGTTTTGCGGCGATAAAAGCATCCTTAACGCCGACTACCTCATCGACGACAACGCCTATAACTTCGACAATTTCCGGGGCGAGGGCATCTTATTTGACGCGCCCCACAATGCCTTGGAAACCCGCTACCGCCGCGCCCACGGCTGGCAGGCAGTAGGCGAGATGCTGCTCTGAAGTAGTGGCTTGCAAAAAAGGCGGTCATGCTGAGCATAGCCGAAGCGTCTTTCCTGCGTAACTAACTGCTGACGTTGGGATTACTCACGCGGGAGAGATGCTTCGACTACGCTCAGCATGACGTGTTTTTAATCAAAGCATAAGGACGGCTACACCGCCGCCGCTGCGTGCACGGCGGCGCGCTCGTAGCACTGCTCGTAGAGCGGCACAATCTTGTCCACGGCAAACTCTTCCGCCCGGGCCCGGGCGGCGGCCTTAAAGCGCGGCAGGTTGTCGTCTTGCAGCACGTAGAGGGCATTGCGCACCATGTCGGGCACGTCGCCGATGTCGCTCAGCATCCCGGTCACGCCGTGCACGTTCAGCTCGGGGATGCCGCCGGCGTTGGTGCTGATGACGGGTACCTCGCAGGCCATGGCCTCGAGAGCGGCCAGGCCGAAGCTCTCGTTTTCCGAGGGCATCAAAAATAAGTCACTGACGCTGAGCACTTCCTCCACGGCTTCGAGCTTGCCCAGGAAGCGCACGTCGCGCTGGCAGTCGAGCTCGCGAGCCAGCTTTTCCATGCGCGAGCGGTCGGGGCCGTCGCCCACCAGCAGCAGCTTGGCGGGCGTGGCCAGGCGCACCCCGCAGAAAATGCGCAGCACATCCTCGACGCGCTTCACCGAGCGAAAATTGCTGGTGTGAATCAGGATTTTCTCGCCTTCCGGCGCAATGGCCGTGCGGAAGTGACTCTTTTGCTGCTTCTTGAAGCGGTTCAGGTCGATGAAGTTGGGGATGACTTCAATCCGGTGCTCGACGGGGAAGTACTCGTAAGTTTCGCGCCGCAAATCGGCCGAAACGGCCGTCACGCCGTCGCTCTGGTTAATGCTGAACGTCACGACCGGCTCGTAGCTGGCATCCTTGCCCACCAGGGTAATGTCGGTACCGTGCAGGGTCGTGACCACGGGCACCGTAATGCCCCTAGAGCGCAGAATTTGCTTGGCCAGGTACGCGGCCGAGGCGTGCGGAATGGCGTAGTGCACGTGCAGCACGTCGAGCTTCTCGTTCTGGGTGATATCCACCATCTTAGAAGCCAGCGCCGACTCGTAGGGCGGGAACTGGAACAGCGGGTAGGTGGGCACGTACACCTCGTGGTAGAAGAGGTTTTCGTTGAAAAAATCGAGCCGCACGGGCTGGCTGTAGGTGATAAAATGCACGCGGTGTCCGCGCTGGGCTAGGGCTTTGCCGAGCTCGGTGGCCACCACGCCGGAGCCGCCAAAAGTGGGGTAGCAGACGATGCCGATATTCATGGAAAAAGTAGGGTAGGCGAGAGGCTAACCGGCCAGCGCGGCGGAGGTTTGAGCGCCGCGGCCAGTAGCTGTGCAGGCTATACGCAAGCTGCGCTTAAAAACTATGCCTAGGCCCGAAAAGCGGCGGCAACGTAGCTTTGGGCAGTACCTCGTGTTGATTTTTTCCTAATGAAACAGCTTTTACTGCTAAGTTGCCTGGCTACTGGCCTGGCCCTGCCCCTAGGGGCCCGGGCCCAGCGCAAGCCGGCGCCCCCTGCCAAAGCCGCCGCGGGTAATACCATTGGCGCCATTAAGGAAGCCGATATTAAGCGCGACTTGTTTGCGCTGGCCGGCGACCATTTCCGGGGCCGTGAGGGCGGCACGCTCGACGAGCTGAAGGCCTCGGTGTGGCTCGCCGACCAGATTCGGGCCACCGGGATGCTGCCGGCCGGCGACGATGGCACGTACTTCCAGTGGTTTAGCTTGCAGCGCACCCGCCTCGCCAAAAGCAGCACGCTGCGCATTGGTACCCACGAGATTAAGCTTAACGAAGATGGGGCCGTGACGGCCCCCACCAACGCCAGCGTGAACGCCCCGCTGGTGTACGTGGGCACCGGCTCGGCTGCCGAGCTGGCCAAGGTCGACGTGAAGGGCAAGGCCGTGGCCGTGCAGATTGCGGGCGCGCCCACCGACGGCATCAGCTACCGGCGCTACGTGTTTGGCAAGTTTGCCGGGCAGGCGGGCGAGTTGACCAAGGCCGGCGCGGTGGCGGTGGTGTTCGTGTCGGATGCGCCCTCGCAGGCCCTCTACGACCACTGGAGCCACATTTACGAGCGCGGGCGCTACAGCCTGCCCGGCGCGGCCAGCACCCGCGTGGCCAGCACGCCGCCCGTAATTTGGCTGCCGGCCAGCGCGGCCGGCTGGGTGCAGCAAGCCGGCCAGCAGCTCAGCGCCGAGCTGAAGGTGGAGAGCTTCCAGTACCCGTCCGTCAACATCGTGGCGAAAATGCCCGGCACCGACGCGCAGCTGCAGAAAGAGTACGTGCTCTTCAGCACCCACCAAGACCACGACGGCGTGCGCGCCCCCATCGCCGGCGACTCTATTTATAACGGGGCCGACGATAATGCCACCGGCTGCGCGGCGCTGCTGGCCATCATGCGGGCCTTCAAGCAGCAGCCGGCCCGGCGCTCGGCGCTGTTCGTGTACCAAGGCTCGGAGGAGCGCGGGCTGCTGGGCTCCACCTACTACTCGGCCCACCCGACGGTGCCGCAAGCCAGCATCGTGGCGGTGCTCAATGCCGAGATGATGGGCCGCAACGCCCCCGACTCGGCCGCCCTGCTGGGCTCGACGCCGCCCCATATGAACTCGTCGGACCTCGTGCGAATGGCCCTGGCGGCCAACCAGGCCGGCCCCAAGTTCAAGCTCGACACCGAGTGGGACAAGCCCACCCACCCCGAGGGCTGGTACTTCCGCTCCGACCACCTGCCGTATGCGCGCCTGGGCATTCCGGCCATTATGTACACCTCGCTGCTGCACGTCGACTACCACACCCCACGCGACGAGCCCCAGCGCATCGACTACCCCAAGCTCACCAACATGACCCGCTGGATGTACCTCACCGGCTGGGCCGTGGCCAACCGCACCGCGCCGCCCGCCCGCGAGCCCGGCTTCAAGCTGGAGCGCTAGGGGAGGGCCTAGGGCAAAAGCGCTAGTAAACCGGGTAGTATTACCTGATTTACTAGCGCTTTTGCGTGCCGCGCCGGGTCGTGCGCTTTCTTTATAGCGGCGGAATCAGCTTCGTACTTTGTCCTTTTGCTAACCTGTTTTCCTGATGAAAACAAGCGTACTCGCCCTGTTGCTGGTGGCTGGCCTGCAGCACTTAGTGGCCCCGGCCCAAATTGCGCCGCCCGTTGCCGCGCCCTTCGACGTGGCCGCCGTCGATGCCGTGGTGGCCCGCACCCTCAAAGCCTTCGACGTGCCCGGCATCGCGGTGGCCGTGGTAAAGGACGGCCAAGTGGTGCTGGCCAAAGGCTACGGCGTGCGCTCACTCGCTACCAAGGCGCCGATGGACGCCAACACGCTGGTCGGCATCGCCTCCAACACCAAGGCCTTCACCACGGCCGCGCTGGGCCTGCTCGTGGACGAGGGCAAGCTGCGCTGGGACGACAAGGTGACCAAGTATATCCCCGAGTTTCAGATGTACGACCCCTACGCGACAGCCGAGTTCACGGTGCGCGACCTGCTCTGCCACTGCAGCGGTCTGGGCCTGGGCGCGGGCGATTTAATGCAGTTTCCCGATTCGACGGACTTCACCGCTAAGGACGTCATTTATAACCTGCGCTACTTCAAGCCGGTGTCGTCGTTTCGCAGCAAATATGACTACGACAATAACCTCTACATCGTGGCCGGCGAGGTGGTAGCGCGCATTGCGGGCCAGCCCTGGGCCGACTTTGTGGAAGCTCGCTTGCTCAAGCCCTTGAGCATGAGCCGCAGCGCCACCAATTTTTCCCGGCTGCTCGACCCCACTAACGTCAGCGACGCGCATGCGCGGACGGGCCAGGACCGGGTGCAGGAGATGCTCGGCACTAAGCAGGCCGCCGCTGGGAAAACCGACCCGGCCCTGGCCGCCGTGTGGCTGCAGGTGGCCGCCGCCCAAAAAAACGTGCCTAAAAAGCCGGATTACCGCGCTTACGTCGGCCGCTACCACGATGCCTGGCTGGGCGATGTCAATATTTTTGCCCAGGGCAATCAGCTGTGGCTGAAAGCCAAACGCTCGCCCCGCCTCACGGGCCAGGTGCTGCCCTACGAAGGCAGTACCCGCGTGGTGCGCTGGTGCGACCGCAGCTTCAACGCCGATGCCTTCGCCACCTTCACCCTGGACGCGCAGGGCCGCGCCGCCAGCCTCCAGCTGAAGCCGGTGTCGCCGGCTACCGACTTCAGCTACGACTTTCAGGACCTGAACTTGCGGCGGGTAGAGTAGGGGCTAGCCCGCGGTATTATCCAGGCAGTTTAAGCGGCAAGTTAGCCCAAGTTCGTCGGGCTGGCTGGCCGCTTTGGCTATTTTTGCAGGCCGGCTTGCAGCGTTGCGCCGGTTTTCTCGTTAGTAGGAAGTGCCAGGCGGGTTTTGCGAAAAACCGGGCCTAGCGCTTCACGAAGGCTACCTAGTTGATTGTTTTGCTGAAAGAAAAATCTAGCGCCGGTTGCTGGCTGCTGCTGGCCTTGCTGCTGACAAGCAGAGCTGGTTTTGCCCAGGCGCCCGCGCCCGCCGCGCTGCCCACCCCGCGCAACATCCTGGCCACTTACGCCAAGGGCACCCGCTCGGCCGACGGTAAGCCCGGCCCGAAATACTGGCAAAATACGGCCGATTACGCCATTAAGGTAAACTTTGACCCGGCTACGCGCCTGGTGGCCGGCACCGTCAACATCGCTTACCAAAACAACAGCCCCGACTCGCTGCGCCAGCTTTGGTTTAAGCTTTATCCCAACCTCTACCAGAAGGGCGCCCCGCGCGACGGCAAGTTTGCCGCCGACGACCTAAGCGACGGCGTGAAGATTGAGCGCCTGGCTATTAACGGCCAGGTGCTGGACCCGGCGCGCTACGCCATCGACAACACCAACATGACGGTGAGCTTGCGGCGGGCCCTGGGGCCTAAGCAGGCGGCGCAGGTGGCCATCACCTACTCGTATTTACTCAACAAGGGCTCGCACCAGCGCACGGGCGAGGTGGCGCCGGGCGTGGCATTTGTGGCGTACTTCTTCCCGCGCCTGGCCGTGTACGACGACCTCGACGGCTGGAACCGCACGCCCTACCTAGGGTCAGCCGAGTTTTACAACGATTTCTGCAACTTCAAGGTCGACGTGACGGTGCCGCGCAACTTCCTGGTGTGGGCTACCGGCGACCTCACCAACGCCGCCCAGGTGCTGACCAAAAAGTACCTGACGCGCCTGCGCGCCGCCGAGAAGAAGGACGGCATCACGAGCATTATCGACAGCGCCGAGGCCAGCCGGCACGATGCCACCGCGCCCAACGCCTACAACACCTGGCACTTCGAGGCGCGCGACGTGACGGACTTCGCCTTCGCCACCGCCGACCACTACGTATGGCAGGCCACCAGCTTAGTGGTAGACCCCGCCACCCGGCGCCGCACCCGCGTCGATGCCGTGTACAGCCCGCAGCACGACGACTTTGAGGAAGTGGCCCGCTTTGGCCGCCGCACGGTAGAGGCCATGAGCTATACCTTCCCCAAGTGGCCCTACCCCTACAGCCACGAAACGGTGTTCGACGGCCTCGACCAGATGGAGTACCCGATGCTGGTGAACGACAACCCCACGCCCACCCGCGAGGAAGGCATCACCCTCACCGACCACGAGATTTTTCACACGATGTTCCCGTTTTATATGGGCATCAACGAAACCAAATACGGCTGGATGGACGAGGGCTGGGCCACGATTGGCGAGTGGATTATCTCGCCCCTCATCCAGCCCGGCCTCGTGGACGATTACGGTATGGTGCCCTACGCCCAGGCCGCTGGCACCGAGCAGGATGCGCCCATCGTGACCCTCACGACCCAGCAAAAGGGTACGCCCTTTTTCCTCAACTCGTACCCCAAGCCGGGCCTAGGGTACCTGTACGTGAAGGACTTGCTGGGCGACGAGCTGTTTACCAAGGCCCTGCACCAGTACATCCGCGACTGGCACGGCAAGCACCCGCTGCCCAACGATTTCTTTTACTCGATGAACGCTGGGGCGGGGCAAAACCTGAACTGGTTCTGGCAGCGCTGGTTTTTCGACCCCGGCTACCCCGACCTGGCCATCACGAGCGTGGTGCGCCCTGCCGACCAGCCCGCCCAAATTACGGTGGTGGCCAAGGGCAACAAGCCCGTGCCCGTGGACCTTACGGTGACCTTCGACAACGGCGCGGAGGAAAAAATCCACCGCAGCGTAGGCGTGTGGCAAAACGCCAGCATCGTCACCGTGCCCGTGCGTGGCGGCCGCACCATCCAGAAAGTGACCCTAGGTAGCACCTACACCCCCGACAGCTACCCGGCCGACAACGTGTGGACGGCGCCGCAGTAGAGGTGCTGTTTATTTGATAAGTTATCAGTAAGCCAGCGGGAAATTTTTGCTGCTACATAATTATGATACGTAGGCTGCTACTGCTTCTTATTTGCTGCCACTACTTTACGGGCTCGGCACAGTCAGCGGTGAAGTGGTATACGCCCGAGGTTGCCCAGCAACTGGGTATTGGATTCAATCCAGGGCGCGTGCCTGATTATCTGGCCACTAGCTACTCAGTGGCGCAGGGTAGAATCACCGCTTTTCGAATGGCAATGTTCGATACCATTGCAACCTATGCCCAAGGAAGGGTAGTTGATAAGCGCACGCGCAAGCCAATTGCGGCCGCGATAATTCAAATGACCTTCAGTTGCACTAGTAATGGGGGCGGCCGCGAAACGAAAACAGTTATTACTAATCAGGCCGGCTTTTTTAAAATAGGCTGGGTAGGAGTGGACCGGAAGGCCAGGGGTCAAACCAAATAATACGCATCAAAGCGGCGAGCTATCCGCTACTTAAGACCCGCCGGCCTCCATTTGGTGGCGCCGCTTACTTGCATATTGAGTTAGCTCGTTCGCACCCCTAGGTACCACCTTTACTGCCCGCCACCCGCCGCGGCCCCGCCGCCCGCTTGGGCACCGCCGCGGGCCATTGCCTTATAAATCACCTCCTGAATGCGGGTGCGGATATTATACGTGCGCAGCTTGATGTTACCGGCGTCGGGATACACGCGGTTGGAGAGGAAGACGTACAGTATCTGGTTGTCGGGGTCGAGCCACACGCAGGTGCCGGTGAAGCCGGTGTGGCCGAAGGTGCTGGCCGGGGCCAGGCGGGTAGTGGGGCCGGTGGGCTGGCTGGGGTCGCCGCGGTCCCAGCCCAGGCCGCGCTTGTTGCCGGCCACCTGCGGGTGCGAAAACTCCGTGACGACCGGCGTGTGGAAAAACTGGGTGCCGCCGTACTGCCCGTTTTGCAGGTTCATTTGCATAAGCACGGCCAGGTCGTTGGCGGTGGCAAACAAGCCGGCGTGGCCGCCGACGCCGCCTACCAGCGCGGCGGTTTGGTCGTGCACCGTGCCTTGCAGCTGCTCGCGGCGGTAATAGGTGTCGTTCTCGGTGGGCGCAATGCAATCCTTGGCAAAGCGCGTGAGCGGGTTGTAGGTCATGCTGCCTAGGCCCAGCGGGCGGTAAAAGGCCCTAGGCAGAAAGTCGTCTAGCTTCTGGCCTAGTATCTTCTCGCTCAGGCGCTTCATAATAATAAAGCTTAGGTCGGAGTACTCCACCGGGTACTTGCCCTTCACCTTGGGCAGCAGCTGCGAGCGCAGCGTCCAGGCCCACACCGAGTCGTCGGCGGCGCGGATGCTGAACTCGCCGGGTGCCACCTCGTTGGGGAAATCGGTGCTTTGCTGGCTGGAGTAGTAGGTTGGCTTCAGCGTGCCGTCGCGCACGGTGCGCTCCCAGGTCGGGATGCCCGGCTTGAGGCCCGCCTGGTGCAGCAGCACGTCGCGCACGGTCATCTCGCGCTTATTGGTGCGCTGCATTTCGGGCAGGTAGGTGCTCACCTTTTCCTCCAGGTTGAGCTTGCCCTGGTCCTTGAGGTACATCACGGCTTGCAGCGTGCCGGCCACCTTCGTCACCGAAGCCAGGTCGTAGAGCGTGCTGCCCGTAATGGGCTGGCTGCGGTCGTAGGTGGCGTAGCCGTAGCTCTGGTCGAACACCACGGTGCCGTTTTTGGCTACTAGCACCTGGCAGCCGGGCGTGGCGGCGGTCACAATGCTCTCCAGCGCGATGTGGTCGATTTGGGTGAGGATGCGCGAGTCGAGGCCTTCGCGCTCGGGCGAGGCGTAGCGCAGGCGGCGCAGGTCGGGCGTGGCCAGGCCGGTGCCCACCTTCAGCGCCGCCGACACCGTAACCGGCAGCTTGCCCCGCGCCGGTAGCGCCCCAAATAGCACCTGCGGCACCACCAGTTGGGCGGCGTAGTGGTCTTCGTAGCCACATACCAGCGTGCGGGCGCTTTCCAAGTATTTGAGGCCGTACGCATTACCCATCGCTACTACCACGGTTTTGCGCTTGGGGTTGGCCTGCAAGTCTTTCAGAAACTTTAACGCCCCGTCGCCCAGGCCGTAGTTGTGGCCGGGCGTGTTGTTCATCTGGTGCAGGCTCACCACCACCACGTTGGCATCACCCAGCCGCGCCTGAATGCGGCTGAAGGTGGAGTCGGGCGCGTAGCGGTCGGGCACGGCGTACACCGGGCCGGGCTGGTACTTGTTGAAAATGGTAGCGTAGGGCCCCTCGGGCGGCGTGCCGATGGTGATGGCCGCAATGCGCAGCGTATCGAGCCGGCGGAAGGGCAGTAGCTGGTCGTCGTTCTTGACCACCGTCACGGCGTGCTCAAAAATGCGCTGGGCCAGCACCCGGCTGCCGGGGTCGTTGAGGCTGTCGCGCAGCGTTAGCGGGTTGGCCGGGCGGTACTTGTTGAGGCCCGCCCAGTACTTAGCCCGCAAAATTTTCTTGATGCGCGCGTCCAAATCGGGCTGCAGCAGCTTGCCCGCCGCCACGGCCTCCTTAATGCGGGTGAGGGCCGCCGGCACGTCCTCCGAAAACAGCAGCACGTCGTTGCCCGCCGCCAGGGCCAGGGCGTCCAGCTCGCCGTCTTTGTAGAGCTTGCTTACGCTGCGCATGTTTAGCGCATCGGTGAAAATCAGGCCCTTAAAGCCCATTTTCTCCTGCAGCAGCCCCGTCACGAGCGCCTTGGAGAGCGTGGTGGTTTTGGCGTCGGTGGTGTCGAAGAGCGGGATGTAGAGGTGGGCCACCATGGTGCCCAGCGCCCCGGCCTCAAACGCCGCCTGGAAGGGCACCAAATCCACTTTTTCGAGCCGCGCCAAGTCGGTATTTATCACCGGCAGGGCCTTATGCGAGTCGGTGTCGGTGTCGCCGTGGCCAGGGAAGTGCTTGGCCACGGCAATCACGCGCTGCCCCTGCAAACCCTTGACGTACTGCACGCTGAGGGCCGCCACGTGGTGCTGGTCTTCGCCAAACGAGCGGTTGCCAATCACCGGGTTGTTGGGGTTGGAGTTGACGTCCACCACCGGCGCGAAGTTGACGTGCACGCCCAGCGCCCGCAGCTTGCCTCCCAGGTTGCGGCCCATTTGCTGCACTAGCGTTTCGTCGTCCATAGCCCCTAGGGTCATTTCCTTGGCGAAGTGCATAGTCGAGTCGAGGCGCATGTCGAGGCCCCACTCGGCGTCGGTGGCAATGAGCAGCGGCACCTGGGCGGCGGCCTGCAAGCGGTTGGTCAGCAGCACTTGGCGCACCGGGCCGCCCTGCAAAAACATGACGCCCCCAATGCCTTGGTTGCGCACCAGCCGCTCGATGCGGTCGGCGTGGGCCTTCTCGCGGTTGGAGTAGGCGGCCACCATAAAAAACTGCCCCAGGCGTTGGTCGGGCGTGAGCGAGTTGAACACGCTGTCCACCCACTGCTGCTCGGCGGGGGTGGCGGCCAGCGGGTCGGGCAAGGGCCGGCGAGGTTCCGAAAAACTCCACCCTAGCCCGCCAATGCCCAGCAACAATCCAAAAAACAGCAGGCGGAGGTTGGGGCGCATCAAGTGTATAAGCTGTTAGCTACTAGCGGCTAGCCGGCAGCTTTTTATCAAAGAAGAAAGGCGATTGCTCGCCAGTTGCCTCGGCCGCCTACTTTTGCCGCCGGGTGGAGCCGGAACCGCCGGCCCGCCCCAGCGGTTCCAGTAAGAAGCGCGGTAGCTAATAAATCAACTGGTTTTGCCTAGTGCATTCTCAGCCAAATTAGCCGTAAAGGTAGGGCATTATAGTTGGCTGTTAGCTTTTGCCCTGGTAGCAAGCCGGCTATTGGGGCCAGCCAGCTAGCTACCGCCCGCGCCGCCGAACCAAGCCAACAGCTAGCAGCTAAAAGCTAACCATAATGCCCGATATCATTCAACTGCTGCCCGAGTACCTCGCCAACCAGATTGCCGCGGGCGAGGTGGTGCAGCGCCCCGCGTCGGTGGTGAAGGAGCTGCTGGAAAACGCCGTGGATGCCGACGCCAGCAGCGTGCAACTCATTGTGAAAGAGGCTGGCAAGCAGCTCGTACAGGTAGTGGATAATGGCAGCGGCATGTCGGCCACCGATGCGCGCATGAGCCTCGAGCGCCACGCCACCAGCAAAATTCGCAGCACCGAGGACTTATTCCGCATTCGGACCTTAGGGTTTCGGGGCGAGGCGCTGGCCAGCATCGCGGCCGTGGCGCAGGTCGAGATTCGCACCAAGCCGCGTGGGCAAGACACCGGCACACTGCTGCTGGTCGAGGGCTCGCAGGTGAGTAGCCAGGGCCCGGCGGCTGGCCCCGACGGCACCAGCATCGCGGTCAAGAACTTGTTTTTTAACGTGCCCGCCCGGCGCAACTTCTTGAAAAGCAACGCCGTGGAGATGCGCCACATTTTGGACGAGTTTCAGCACGTGGCGCTGGCCAACCCGCAAATTGCTTTTTCGTTGTACCAGAACGACTTGGAGGTGTTTAACCTGCCGGCCGGCAAGCTCAGCCAGCGCATTGTGGCGCTGCTGGGGGCGGCGTATAAGGAGCAGCTAGCTGGCTGCGAAGAAGTTACGCCCTTCGTTACGGTGCGGGGCTACATCGGCAAGCCCGAGTCGGCCAAGAAAAGCCGGGGCGACCAATTTTTCTTCGTCAACAACCGCTTTATCCGCTCGGCCTACCTCAACCACGCCGTGCTAGCCGCCTACGAGGGCCTGCTGCCGCGCGATACGCACCCGTTTTACGTGCTGTTTCTGGAGCTCGACCCCAAGGCCATCGACATCAACGTGCACCCCACCAAGACAGAAATCAAGTTTGAGGACGAGAAAACGGTGTACGCCGTGGTGCGCGCCGCCGTGCGCCAGGCCCTGGGACTGCACAGCCTCACGCCCTCGCTCGACTTTGAGGGCGACGTCAACTTTGCGCCCATCCGCCCGCTGCGCACCTCGGCCGAAGCGGGCATCGCTGCCGGCCGCACCGGCGGCGCGGCCCTGCCTACGCCCAGCCGCCACGCCCCGGAGTTCAACCCCGATGCGCTGGCGGCCTCGGTGGCTGCGGCGGCGCGCCGCACGGAAGCCAGCCCGGCCAGCGACCGGCTGCCCGCCCGCCCCACCGAGCAGGCCCAGCGCGACCTCGAAGCCTTTTACCGCGAGCTGGGCCAGCCGGTGCAGGCCACCCCGCCCGTGCCCGACGCCGAGCCGGTGGCGCCCCTGCCCGAGCTACCCTTTATGCACCCGGCGGCGCCCGAGGGGCCTAGGGCCGCGCCCGCCCACCAACTGCCCAGCGCGCCGCGCACCACCCAGGTGCTCACCCGCTTCGTGCTGCTGCCCGTCAAGTCGGGGCTGATGCTGATGGACCAGGAAGCGGCTCGCGAACGTATTCTTTATGAGCAGTACGTGGCCGAGCCCTCGCCCGAGCGCGGCGGGGTGCCCGCGCAGGCGCTGCTGTTCCCCAGGCCCGTCACGTTTTCGCCGGCCGACTACGCCGTGCTACTCGAGCTGACGCCCACCCTGCAGCAGCTGGGCTTCCGCTTCGCCGAGTTTGGGCCCCAAACCATTGCCATCGAGGCCGTGCCGCCCGACTTGCCTGCCCAGGGCGAGAAGGAACTGCTGGAGAGTCTGATTGAGCAGTTTCGCAGCGGGGCGGCCCCCCTTAAGCTCGACCGCCGCGAAACCCTGGCCCGCGCCCTGGCCCGGCGCGTGGCCCAGGCCACCAGCCAGCCCCGCCTGCCCGACGTAGAGCTGAGCGCGCTGGTAGATAAGCTCTTCGCCTGCCAGGTGCCCAGCTACGCCCCCGACGGGCGCCCCACCGTGGTGCTGCTCGATGGCGAGCAACTGGCCGAGTTGTTTCGGCGCGGCTAGGCTGGGGGGCGCGGGCCGGCCAGCCTGCAGCCCCGACCTTTGCCCGGCGCTACAACCCGCGCCAGCCGGGTGCGTAGCCAGCTTGGCTTTAGTTAAGTGTATCCGCGAAATCCGTTTAATCCGCTAAATCTGCGGTCTATGTTTAACCTAACTCCTACCGTTCGCAACCTGCTGATAGCTAACGTGCTATTCTTCTTGGCCCAGGAGAATATTCGGCTGCTACCTTCCCTTACCCAGCTGGGTAGCCTCTACCCCCTAGGGTCGCCGTTCTTCCATTTCTGGCAGTTTGGCACCTACATGTTTCTGCATGGCAACTGGGGGCATTTGTTTTCTAACATGTTCGGCCTCATGATTTTTGGGCCGCTGCTGGAGCAGCGCTGGGGCGGCCAGCGTTTCCTCACCTTCTGGCTGATATGTGGGGTAGGGGCGGGGCTGCTCTACGAGGGCGTGCGGGCCTACGACACGCACCGGCTCGAAGCCGCCTACGCCGAGTACCACGCCAACCCCGGCCCTTTCGAGTACGACCAGTTTATGCAGCGCAGCGGCTTTCGGCAGGCCGCAGACCAGCAGGCAGCCGAGGCCCTGGCCCGTAGCCCTAAAGACGAAATCCTGCGTCAAAACCTGCAGGACCGCGCCGCCCAGCTTTACGACGAGCTGCACACCCAGCCCCTAGGTGGTATGCTCGGGGCATCGGGGGCGCTATTTGGAGTCATGTTTGCGTTTGCTTATCTCTTCCCCAACACTGAGCTGTATTTGCTCTTTATTCCGTTTCCCATCAAAGCTAAGTACCTCGTGTTTTTTTATGCGCTCTACGAGCTGTACGGGGGTATTCAGAAAGCCCCCGGCGACAACGTGGCGCACTTCGCCCACCTTGGCGGGCTGCTGATTGGGTTTATTGTTCTTAAATTTTGGGAAAGCGGCCGCGCCCGCTTTTACTAACCGCCTCGCTCCCCCATGTCACTCACCCAGGATATCCGCGATGCCTTCTCGCGGCGCGATAACGCCCTCAACCAGCTCATTCTGCTCAATGCGCTGGTGTTTGTGGTGCTCATTGTTTTAAAGGCCATCTTCTTCCTCACCCAGACCGATGGAGTGTACGCCCTCATCACGCGGCAGCTCGAACTTTCGTCGAGCCTGCCGGTGCTGCTGCGCCACCCCTGGACGCCGCTATCCTACGCCTTTGTGCACGAGGGTTTTCTGCATATCATCTTCAACATGTTGAACCTCTACTGGTTCGGGCAGCTCATTCGCGAGTACCTGGGCGACCGGCGCTTAGTGAGTCTCTACATTTTGGGGGCGCTGGCGGGGGCGGCGTTCTTCCTGCTTGCCTACAACCTGCTGCCCGTGCTGCAGCCGCACGTGGGCCAGCCGGTTATCGGGGCGTCGGCGGCCGTGACGGCCATTATCGTGGGCGCCGCCACGCTGCTGCCCGACTACACGTTTATGCTCATTCTGGTGGGGCCGGTGAAAATCAAGTGGATAGCCCTCGTGGTAGTGCTCATCAGCATTGCGGGCCTCAACGGCGGCAACCCCGGCGGCGAGGTCACCCACTTGGGTGGCGCGCTGCTAGGTTTCTTCTTCGTGCGGCAACTCAAAGCGGGCCGCGATATGGGCCGCCCCGTCGTGGCCGTGGGCGACTGGCTGGGCCGGCTCTTCAGCCACCAGCCGGCCATGAAGGTGACGCACCGCGCTACCGTGGCCGCCGGCCGCGCCCCGGCTTCGGCCAAGGCTAGCGCGCCCGCCGCCACCCCCGCCGAGGAAGTAGATACCATCCTGGATAAAATCTCCCGCTCGGGCTACGAAAGCCTGTCGAAAGAGGAAAAGCAAAAGCTGTTTAGAGCCAGCCAACAATAATCACGGATTACGTGGATTTTGTGGACGGCACTTTTAACCACAAAAAAGGCCACCCGATGGGTGGCCTTTTTTGCATCCTGCTAGCTTGCCCGTATTCTAGGCCCTAGGGGCCAGGTAGCGGCAGCTGGTATCTGGGTTAAAAGCGCCGTCCACAAAATCCGTGAAATCCGCTTCAATCCGCGTAATCCGTGATTCAGGCAGTTTCGGTAGTGCCTCGATTGGCCCAATTGCCCATGCAGCGGCTGCGCATCTGGGCGCGGAATTTCTCGCGCTCCTCGGGGCTGAAGGTGGCCAGGCGCTGCTCCATGCGCTGCTTCCAGGCGCGGCCCCGGGCAAAGCGGTTGCCGCCGCCGCGGCCCCAGCCGCCAAACAGGATACGGCTCAGCACCAGCAGCCCTAGGGTCTGCCAGAAGGTAATGGCTGGGCCGTGAAAGAGGGTGGGCACCAACTGGTTCCACAGGTATTGGGTGGCAAAAACGGCGGCGGTAATAAAGAGCGCCGCGCCCACAACGAATTTGGCGGCCTTGGCCAGCCAGAAAGAACGGTTCATGGTAGTTGATAGAAAAAGTAGGTAGGAGACAAAACCAGTGGGTGCCGCAGCCAGCCTGGGTCCTCCTGGCGGCCCTAGGAAGGTGGCCAGGCAGCTAGCTTACTCGCTAAACAGTTCCTCGTAAAGCTTGCGCAAGCGCTTGCGCAAGTGCTTCACGGCGTAGTGCTTGCGCGAGATGAGGGTTTTGAGCGGCACGCCGGTTTCGGCCACCATCTCGTTAAATGAGCGGTCCTCTAGCTCGTGCCACACAAACACTTGGCGCTGCTCGGCGGGCAGCTCGGCCAGCGCGTCGGTGAGGGCCTGCATAATGGTTTCGCGCAGCAGGCGGTTTTCGGGGGCGTCGTCGGGGGCGGGCAGCACGTCTTGCAGCAGGCGGGCGGGCTCGTCGGCCGTGGCGGCCCCTAGGGGCGCGTCGAGCGACACCGTGACCTTGGCCGGCATCCGCCGGTAGCGGTCGATAATGCGGTTGCGGGCCACCCGAAACAGCCAGGCAGCGGCCTGCTCCACGGGCTTCAGCAGGCGGTAGCTCTCTACTAGCTCGGCAAAGACATCCTGCAGAATGTCTTCGGCTTCGGCTGGGTCGGGCACGCGCCGCTCGATGAAGCGCAGCAAGCGGCCCCGCTGCTCGCGCACGGCTGCTTGGATTTGCTGGTCCTGGCCGGCGGCACTCATAAGGGCAGAAAGGGGGAGGTTCAAGGCTTTCATCGTGGCTAAGCAGACGCAGGAAGCCGGGCCGATATTTTAAGACCGCAGCTGTAACGGATTTTGCAGATACGCCGCTAAAGCGGCTGGCTACGCGGGTGGGCGGCTGGGAATGAGGATACGTAAATAAGTTGGTAATTATCTGATTAGTAGATGTTTGTGCGTAACCGACGCCCAGCGAAGCGGCCCCAAAGTAGCTTACTCTATTCGTTTTTCCATCCGCGTAGTCAGCCTGCGCAGCGGGCGTATCTGCGAAATCCGTTAAATCCGTTACATCTGCGGTCTATCTTTGCCCGCCGGGGTATTTGCCCGGTGCCTGCCATGACCAACGCTTCCCTAGTTCCCGCCGTCATTCACGAAGTGCCGCTGCAGTACTACGTATTTTTTGCCACCGCTTTGTTTTGCATCGGCGTCACCGGGGTTCTGCTGCGGCGCAATGCCATTATCATTTTTATGTGCATCGAGCTGATGCTCAACGCCGTGAATATCCTGCTCACGGCCTTCGCCGCTTACCGCGCCGACCCCAACGGGCAGGTGTTCGTGTTCTTTATCATGGCCGTGGCCGCCGCCGAAGTATCGGTGGGCCTAGGCATCATCGTCATGATTTATCGCAACTTCCAAAATACCGACGTCAACCTGCTCAATCGCCTGAAGTGGTAAACTGTCCTGCTCAGCTGGCGTCCGCTGGCCGAAGCATTTCTCCCAAATGATACCCTAGGGGCGCGGGAGAAATGCTTTGGCCAGCGGTCGCCAGTTGAGCAGGACGTTCTTTTTATATCATGCAAGAGACTGTTCTCCCCGGTGCTACGGCGCCTTACGCTACGCTGCTCTACGTCCTTATCCCGGGCCTGCCCTTCCTGGGCTTCCTGCTAAATGGCCTGCTCAATCGCAAGCTCTCGGGCGCAGTGGCGGGTGCCCTAGGGTCACTCACGGTGCTGGGCTCGTTCGGCATCTCGCTATTTCTGTTCCTGAGCTTTCAGTACCAATACACCGTCCACCTGTTCGACTGGATTACGGTGGGCTCGCTGCAAATCCCGTTCAGCTACCAGATTGACCAGCTTAGCCTGGTTATGCTGCTGCTCATTACGGGCGTGGGCTTCCTCATCCACCTCTACAGCATCGGCTACATGGGGCACGACGAGAACGTGGGTAAGTTCTTTAGCTTCCTCAACTTGTTCGTGTTCAGCATGTTGATTCTAGTGATGGGCAGCAACTTCGTCATCCTCTTCATCGGCTGGGAAGGCGTGGGGCTGTGCTCGTACCTGCTCATCGGCTTCTGGAACACCCACACCAGCTACAACAACGCCGCCAAGAAAGCCTTCATTATCAACCGCATCGGCGATTTGGGCTTCCTGCTGGGCATATTCCTGATTTACCTGACTTTTGATTCGGTGCAGTACGCTGAAGTGTTCCAAAAGGCGCACCTTGGGCAGTTTGGCACCTACGGCGTGGGCGTATGCACGGCCATTACGCTGCTGCTCTTCGTGGGCGCCATGGGCAAGTCGGCCCAGATTCCGCTCTTCACCTGGCTGCCCGACGCCATGGCCGGCCCCACGCCGGTGTCGGCCCTCATCCACGCCGCCACCATGGTCACGGCGGGCGTCTACCTGGTGCTGCGGGCCAACGTGCTCTTTACCCTGGCTCCCCAAACGCTGGAGGTAGTGGGCATCGTTGGCCTGGCTACGGCACTGCTGGCCGCCACCATCGGCCTGGCCCAGAATGACATCAAGAAAGTACTGGCCTACTCCACCGTGTCGCAGCTAGGCTACATGTTTTTGGCCCTCGGGGTGATGGGCTACACCTCGTCGTTCTTCCACGTGCTCACCCACGCTTTCTTCAAGGCGCTGCTGTTCCTAGGGGCCGGCTCAGTCATCCACGCCATGAGCAACGAGCAGGACATGCGCCGCATGGGCGGCCTGCGCAAGGCGCTGCCCATCACATTCTTAACTATGCTTATCGGCTGCCTGGCCATCAGCGGCATTCCGCCGTTCGCGGGCTTTTTCTCAAAGGACGAGATTTTGAGCCACGTGTACGAGCACAATAAGTTCATGTGGGCCGTTGGCGTGTTCACCTCGTTTCTGACGGCGTTCTACATGTTTCGGCTGCTGTTCCTCACCTTCTTTGGCGAGTTTCGTGGCACCGAGCATCAGCGCGCCCACCTGCACGAGTCGCCGGCTAGCATGACGCTGCCGCTGATTGTGCTGGCCGTGCTGTCGGCTGTGGGCGGCTTCATGGGTGCACCCATGCTCTTCGGCGGCAAGCACTACCTGGCCAGCTACCTGGCTCCCATCTTCACGTATTCGCGCCAGCTTATGCCGGCCGCCTTCGAGGCCGAACTGCCCCACGGCACCGAGTTGATGCTCATCGCCATTTCGGTAGGCGTAGCCGTGGCGGGCATCGCGCTGGCTTACGTGCTGTACGTGGCCCGCGCTACCCGCCCGGCCCAGGACGAGGAGCACCGCTCGGCCCTCGATAACTTGGTGTACCACAAGTACTACATCGACGAGCTCTACAACGCCCTATTTGTGAAGCCTACCATGGCGCTGTCCAAAGGCCTCTACAAGTTTGTGGAAGAAGGCGTTATCAACCCCATTACCAACGGCTTTGGCCGCGCTACGCTGGCCGGCGGCGCCTTCCTGCGCTTCGTGCAAACCGGCTCGGTCGAAACCTACCTGCTGCTGATGGTGCTGGGCATTGTGCTCATTCTGGGGCTAAATTTTGGGCGGTTTTAACAACTAACTGCCCCGCGGAGTGGCAAAAGATGTGCTGCTGCGCCTCATCGAACTAGTTCGACGAGGCGCAGCAGCACATCTTTTGGGTCAGGATTAACGCCCTAGGCCGGCTTTTTCGTCAGGTAATCGGGCGGAAACAGCTCCTGGCCGTAGCGCTGGGCTATCTCGCCGATGCGCTGCTGCTGCTCGGGCGTGGGCGACTGCGGCGACACCGGCTGCCCCGCGGTAATGGGCTGCCCCACTTCCTGAAAAAACTTGTCGAGGCCGGCGGGCGTCACGATGCACAGTAGGTGAGCCAGCGCGTTGCTTTCGTTGGTGAAATTGTGGATGGCCCCGCCCTTAGGAATGTTAATCACGGCTCCTTTCCGGGCGGTGAAAACCTGGGTTTCGGAGCGCGCTACCACCTCGCCCTCCATCACGTAGAAAGTTTCCTGAATGTCGGCGTGGGCGTGGGGAGTAGGGCCGCTGTGGGGCGGCACCAGCATGTCGATAACGGCGTAGGCCTGGCCGGTTTGCTCGCCCGACACGACGACGCGGTAGGTGCCCCCAGCCATGGCCACGGCGGGGCCGGCCTGGGGTTCAAGGGTGATAATGGAAGTAGGGCGCATAAGAAAGAAGTTGTAGGTTAGCAAATTGGTGCGCCGCAACCGCTTGGTAAGTACAGAATTAGAGCGGTTTTTAGGTTAAGCTAAAAACTGGGGCAGCAAGTTGCCTAGGCCACCTAACTCGCAAAACCTAGTCAGCGAAGTTGCGGCAGCAACATACCACTAAGCAGAGTTAGGACTTACGCAAAAGGCGTTTGTCATTGCGAGCTTGCGAAGCAATCGCACCACAACAAGTCGTTCGCGTGTCGTTCTGGTGCGATTGCCGCGTCCTCGCTTGATACGCGACATGCTCGCAATGACAAACGCCTTTTGCGTAAGTCCTAAGAGTATTAATAAGCAAAAAGCGGACGTTATCCCGGTCGGTTTGCAGCACCAAAAAGGGCTGCAACACCCGTTGCAGCCCTTTTTGCCGGTAGCTACCCTAGGGCTACTTGGTCAGCGTGAAGCTGGCCATCTGCACGTCGCGCGAGTTGCCGCCGGTCATCACCTGAAACTCGCCCGGCTCGGCCACAAACTGCAGGTCGTCGTTGTAAAACTTGAGGTCGTTGGGGGCGAGGTGGAACGTGAGTTGGCGGCTTTCGCCGGCTTTGAGCAGCACTTTCTGGAAGCCTTTCAGCTCCTGCACCGGGCGGGAGCTGCTACCCACCACGTCGCGCACATAGAGCTGCGCTACTTCCTCGCCGTCGCGCTGGCTGGTATTTTGCACCGTCACTTGCACGTCGAGGCCCTGGCCCTGGCCAATGCTGGCCGCGCTCACGGTGGGCTTCGAGTAGGTGAAGGTGCTGTAGCTCAGGCCGTAGCCGAAGGGGTAGAGCGGGTCGTTCGGGATGTCGAGGTAGCGCGACTTGTACTTGTCGAGCAGCACGCCCTGGTAGGGGCGGCCGGTGCTCTTGTGGTTGTAGTAAATCGGTATCTGGCCCACCGCGCGCGGAAACGTCATCGTGAGCTTGCCCGAGGGGTTGTAGATGCCAAAAAGCACATCGGCCACCGCGTTGCCGGCCTGGGTGCCGCCAAACCAGGTTTCGAGAATGGCGCTGGCGTTGTCGTTTTCCCAGGGCAGCGTGAGCGGCCGGCCGTTGCAGAGCACCACCACCAGCGGCTTGCCGGTGGCTTTGAGGGCCTTGAGCAAGTCGAGCTGGCGGCCGGGCAGGCCAATGTCGGCGCGGCTGGCGGCCTCGCCGGTCATGCCCGCGCTTTCGCCCACCACGGCTACCACCACCTCGGCGGCCTGGGCGTTGCGCACAGCCTCGGCAATCTGCTCGTCGGCCGGGCGCGCATCGGTGTCGAGCTGGGCACCGTTTTCGTTGAGGCGCTTAATCATCTGGTCGTCCTCCGTTACGTTGGCGCCGTGGGCGTAGCTCACCCGAATAGTCGAGCCGCCCACGTTCTTGATGCCCTGCAAGATGGAAATGGCCTGCTTGCCGTCGCCGGCTCCGCTCCACGAGCCAATCATATCCAGCGGGCGGTCGGCCAGCGGGCCCACTACGGCAATATTGGCCGTGTTTTTCAGCGGCAAGGTCTGGCTCTCGTTTTTCAGCAGCACCAGGCTGCGGCGGGCCACGTCGCGGGCGGCCTGCACGAAGGCGGGCTGCATAAGCACCTGCTTGGCGCGGGCTTCGCTCACGCCGCGGTAGGGGTCGGTAAAGAGCCCTAGGCGGTACTTGGCTTCCAGCACGCGGCGGCAGGCGGCGTCCACGTCGGCTTGCTTCACGGTGCCTTCCTTGATGTTTTGGGTAAGGTTCTTCAGGAAAATCTCGCCCACCATGTCCATGTCGATGCCCGCGTTCAGGGCCAGTTCGCTCACCTTCTTGTCGTCGCCCAGGCCGTGGGCGCTCAGCTCGTTGATGGCCGTGTAGTCGGTGGCCACGAAGCCCCGGAAGTTCCACTGCTTGCGCAAGAGGTCCGTCATCAGCCACTTGTTGGCGGTGGCCGGCAGGCCGTTGATGTCATTGAACGACGACATCACCGAGCCCACGCCGGCGTCGACAGCGGCCTTGTAGGGCGGCAGGTACTCGTTGTACATGCGCTGGCGGCTCATATCCACCGTGTTGTAGTCGCGGCCGGCCTCGGCGGCGCCGTACAGCGCAAAGTGCTTGAGGCAGGCCATCACGTTGTCGGGCCGGGTCATATCGTTGGTGGGGCCCTGGTAGCCGTGCACCATGGCGCGGGCAATCTGGCCGCCCAAGTAGGGGTCTTCGCCGGCGCCTTCCATTACGCGGCCCCAGCGCGGGTCGCGGGCAATGTCCACCATCGGCGAGTACACCCAGTTGAGGCCGTCGGCGGCGGCTTCCTGGCCCGCGATGTGGGCGCTGCGCTCGATGGCGGGCAGGTCCCAGGTGGCGGCCAGCCCCAGCGGCACCGGGAAGATGGTGCGGTGCCCGTGGATGACGTCGAAGCCCAGGATGAGCGGGATGTGCAGGCGAGACTGCGTCACGGCCAATTCCTGCAGCTTGCGGGCCGCCACCGGCGTGAAGGTGTTAAGCACGGCGCCCACGTTGCCCTTCTTGATGTTCTCGTCCACGCCCTGGCTCACCACCGGCCCCGTAATGGTGAAGCCCACCGACACGAGGTTGAGCTGACCGATTTTTTCTTCGGGCGTCATCTTGCCCAGCAGCTCGCTCACGAAGGCCTGCATCTTGGCGTCGGGCGGCGGTAGGGGCGTATTAGCGGAGGTGGCAGTGGGCGCCGGCACGGCGGCCGGGCGGGGCGCGGTGGCCGCCGGGCGGGTTTTGGCGGGGCGAGCCTGGGCGGCGGCGCGCTGGCCGGCCAGCCCGAGGGCCAGCAATAGGGCCGCTTGGGTAAGGGCAAGGCGGTGTTTCATGAAGAAGGGATGGAAGTTAGCGAGCGGAAAGGTAGGGAGGAGGTAAGCTGAAAAAAACCGATTCTGGGCGCCACGGGGGCCTTTTTGCCTAATCTAGGCCCCGCTGGCCCGCCAAGGTGTGCGGTAATAGCCGCGGTAATAGCCGTAGTAGTAGCTACTAAGCGCGGTCCCGGCCACCGCGCCAGCCCGCCCAGCCCGCTCGCGTGTGCCTTAACCGCAAAGGGGCCGGAGCAACCAGCCTAGGGCATTATTTTCGGAAAAAAAGCACCCCTAGGCCCGCGCCGGCTGCCAAAACCTGCTTATTTGCTTATTCGGCGCGCTGCACCGGCCCACGCGCCGAAACGCCGTTTTCGTTGAAGCTCTCGATGGCGAAGTAATACGGCCGGTCCTTATCCATGCCCTTAAACGTGTACTCGTTGGCGCCCTGCACCTGAATGCACGAGTAGAGCTTAGCGGGCCCTAGGCCGAAGTAGATGTTGTAGCCGGCCGCGCCCGTCACGGGGGCCCACTTCAGCCAGGCGCTGCGCTTGTCGGCGGCCGTACGCAGCACCACAAACTCCTGGGTGGCTGCGGGCCTAGGGCCGCTGCCCAGCCCAAACACCCGCAAGTCGCTGATGGCGAACTTGCCGGTGGGCATGTGCTTGTTTACCAGCTTAAGGTAGCGGGTGCGCACCGGCGCGGGCAGTTGCACGTAGTCGTGGGGCACGTCGCGGCGGTTCTGGCTTTTATCCACCAGCACGCGCCAGGTTTTGCCATCCAGCGAGTGCAGCAGCTGGTACTGGTGGTAAAGGCCCGGCTGCCGGCCCAGAAAGGCGGGGTTCACATCCTGGTCGGCGTAGTTGACTTGCACGGCGCGCACGGTGCACACGCTGCCCAGGTCGGTTTGGAGGTATTCGCCGGGGTTGGCGGTAGCGGCGCTCCAATAAGTTTTGATGTTTTCGTCGGCGGCGTAGTTAGGCAGGTAGGCCCCTAGGGTGCTCGATACCTGCACCGGCCGCTGGTAGTTGAGCAGCATCCAGCCCGTAAACTGGCTCTGCAAATGGTCGGCGGGGCCGGTGGGCAGGTAGTGCGGGTAGTCGCCAAAGGCGGTGTTGCAGTACAGCGTACCCTCTTGGTCGAAGCCCGCCGGCCACAGCCCCAGCCGGCGCTCGAAGTTGTTTTTGACCGTAATAATCATGGTAGACACGTGCCACCAGTTGCCCACTTATCCTGGAACGTATTGCCGTGCCCGGCGCCCCGCGCAAAGCCGCCCGGCTTATACGAAACCGGGTTGTGGGCCTGCGGCGCGAAGGGCCCTAGGGGGTGCTCGGCCACCTGCACGCCATCGGCGTAGCTGCTAAATTCGGTGCCGGGCGCGCCGTATTGCAAGTAATACTTGCCGCTGTGCTTGTTCATGGCGGCGCCTTCCATGAAGGGTGGCAAAAAGGTATTATCCAGGTATTCGCCGAAGCGCTGCCAGCCAAACTGCGCGTCGTTGAGCTTGAAGAGCGGCACCGGCTGGCCGATGGGCTTCAGGGTGCGGCGGCTGAGCTGCACGCCGTAGAGCGGGTACTCGTTGGAGCTGCCGTAGTAGAGGTAGAGCTTGCCGTCGTCGTCCAGAAAAATATCGGGGTCCCAGGCAGCCAGCGGAAACGGGTCCACGGCTTTCGTCCACTTATTGCGCAGCGGGTCGGTGCTCATCCACAGGGCAAAATCGGCCTTCTGGGTCGAGCCAATCACCAGCAGCGTGTCGCCCACGGCGCACACGGCCGGCGCGCATAGGTCGTCGAGCACCGTGTTTTCGGGCTTCAGAAACGTGCGCGCCGCAAACTGCCAGTTGGCCAAGTCGGGGCTATGCCAGTAGCCCTTCTGGTTGGTCGAAAACAGGTAGTACGTGCCCTTAAAGAGCGTAATTACCGGGTCGGCGGTGGCGCGGTGCCGCCCCGCCGTGGCAAAGCGCTCGAAGGGCGTATAGCCGTAGTCGAGGTCGAGCGGGTTGCAGTAGGTGGGCCGCGGCGGCGCGGCGGGCTGCCCTAGGGCCAGCGCGGGCCACAAGGCCAGTAAAAGCAGATAGTAGCGCATAAGGTGAGGAGCTGGCCGCGCCGCCCGGCAGCATGGCTAAAACTAATGGCAAGCGCAAAAGTAGGAGGCAAGAAAGATAAAATTGTTAGTTTACCGCTTGACGTACACAACCTAAAACTTGCGCTAGTTCTCTGGTTAACTGTTGGAATATGAGCAACTTGTAGCTGTAGTTACCAGGTGGCGCCGGGTTTAGGTGCTTTCTTCATGAGCTAGTTTGCGGCGGCGTAGGGCGGCTTCAACCCCACTATTCCTACTCACTTGGTTGTGCGATAGTCAGTTGCGCGCCGCATTGGCAGCGCAGCTAACTTCCTTTTTCCTCTTTGCTTATTGATGAAAACGCTACGTTCATTGCCTTGGCTCCCAACCCGTTTTTGGGTGCTGGTGCCCCTCGCGCTGGCCGTTGGGACCGGGCCTTTTAGCTTGGCTGCACCGGCCGCCGCCCGGGCCTGGCGGCCGGTGCCTCAAGTGCCCCGCGCCCCGCCCATCACCGGCCGCGTCACCGACGAAAAGGGCGAGCCGCTGCCCGGCGCCAACGTCGTGGTGAAGGGCACGGCCCAGGGCACCGCCACCAACGCCGACGGCAACTACTCCATCCCGGCGCCAGCCGGCGCCACGCTGGTGTTCTCCTTCGTGGGCTACTCCACCCAGGAGGTGCCGCTGGCCGGGCGCAGCACACTTGACGTGCGCTTTGCCGCCCCCAACGCGCAGACCCTCAACGACGTGGTGGTGGTGGGCTACGGCACCCAGAACCGGCGCGAGGTAACCGGTGCCATTGCCTCGGTCAAGGGCGAGGAGCTACCAGGCTTCGCAAAACCCGGTCAGCTCGCTGCAGGGCAAGGTGGCGGGCGTGCAGATTAGCAACTCGGGCGTGCCGGGGCAGGTGCCCACCATCCGGGTGCGGGGCGTGGGCTCGCTGGCCGGCGTGGCCCCGCTCTACGTGGTTGATGGCACGCTGCTGCCCGCCGGCGCCGACCTGGGCTTCCTCAACCAGGCCGATATTGCCTCGGTGGAGGTGCTCAAGGATGCGGCCAGCGCCAGCATCTACGGCATTCAGGCGGCCAACGGGGTGGTGCTCGTCACCACCAAGCGCGGGCAGTCGGGCCGGGCGCGCATCAGCTACAACGGCTACGGCGGGGTGTAAACCATTGTCAACCGCGTGAAGCTGGTGGACGCCCGCCAGTACGCCGAGCTGTTCAACGAGAAGAACGCCCTCACCGGCATTGCCGCCAGCGCCAACCTGCCGCTCGATTTGCCCAGCACCGACTGGCTGCGCGAGATAACCCGCGTGGGCCCGGTGCAAAACCACCAGCTCAGCCTGGCCGGCGGCAACGACCGGGCGTCGTACGCGCTCAGCGGCTCGTACTTGCAGCACAGAAGGGCACCTTGCAGGGCAATGACTACGAGCGCATTACGGCCCGCCTGCAAACCGATTTCACCGTCAGTGACCATATCAAGGTGGGCTACGCGGCCAGCTTCGCCAACCTCGACTCGCACGATGCGCCGGGGCTGCCGTCGAGCGTGTTTCCCAACTACAGCAGCACCAACGTGTCGGGGGCGGGCGGCATCCCCAACTTCGCCCTTGGCGGCTCCAACGTGTTTGCCCAGGCCTACGTGGCGCCGCCGGTTATTCCGGTGCTGCTGCCCAGCGGGCGCTACGGCGACCCCAGCCTGGTGGGCCAGGGCTTGGGCAGCTTCGGCAACCCTAGGGCCACGCTCGACTACTTCGTGCAGCGTGCTCAGGGCCAGACGCTGGTGAGCAACGCCTTCGCGGCCGTCAACTTCGCCAAGTACTTCGCCCTGCGCACCAGCGTGGGCGTGAGCTACGCCGCGGCCCGCTTCTACAACTACCAAAAGGCCGATTCGCTGACTTCCGTGCAGGTGTACCGCGGCAACACCCTCACCAAGGGCACCAGCCAGAACACCCAGCTGCAGTGGGAAAACACGCTCACCTACGACCGCACCTTCGGCACCGACCACCACCTCACGGCCCTGGTGGGCAGCACGGCCTGCGCTACCGCATTCGAGCAGGTTATCAGCTCCATCAACGGCATTCCGCCGGGCGGCGACCAGTTCTACTACCTGGGCCTGGGCACGCCCGGCACGGCGGCCGCCAGCAACCCGGTGGATGTGTACACCATCGCCTCGTTTTTCGCGCGGGTCAACTACGCCTACCAGGAGAAGTACCTGCTCACGGCCAGCTTCCGGCGCGACGGCAGTAGCAAGTACGTGGGCGCCGACCGCTACGGCAACTTCCTCTCGGTGGGCCTAGGGTGGGTAGTGTCGCAAGAGCCCTTCCTGGCCGATAACGCGGTGGTGAACTTCCTGAAGCTGCGGGGCAGCTTTGGCCTGCTGGGCAACAACCAAGCGCCTAACAACGTGTCGGTTGCTACCGTCACGTACTACCCCACCTACACCGGCTTCTTCGGCAACCCCAGCCTGCCCATCACCGGGGCCAACATCGATACCCAGCGCCCGCCTAGCCCCATCCGCTGGGAAAAGGCCCGCGAGTTCGACGCCGGCCTGGAGCTGCGCTTTTTGGGTAGCCGCCTCGGGGTGGAGCTGGACTACTACAACCGCCGCACCATCGACGCCGTGTTTCCGGTGCCGGTGCTCTCGGGGCCGGGCTACGCCAACAGCGTGGCCTACCTCGACAACAACGCCAGCCTCCAGAACCAGGGCGTGGAAGCGGCCCTGCGCTGGACCTCGGCCGGCACCAGCGACTTCAGCTACACCATCGGCCTGGTGGGCGCCTACAACCAGAACAAGGTGCTGAGCACGCTCAGCGGCGCCCCGCTCTTTGCCGGCAATTTGCCCCTAGGCGACTACCGCACTACCATCTCGCAGGTGGGCTCGCCCATCGGCGCGTTCTACGGCTACCAGGCCACCGGCGTGTTCCAAATCGCCGCCGAAGTGGTTGATTCGCCCCAGTCGGCCACCGCCAAGCCCGGCGACCTGCGCTACCAGGACACCAACGGCGACGGCGTGCTCGACGCCCGCGACTACGTGGTGCTCGGCAATCCCAACCCGCGCTTCACCTACGGCCTCAACACCACCTTCCGCTACAAGCTAATCGATTTAACCGTTGATATTCAAGGAATAGGCGGCGTGGAGCTGTTCAACGCCCTGCGTTTGGTGCGCTTCGGCAACGAGAGCTACACCGAGAACTTCTACCAGAACCGCTGGACCGGCCCCGGCACCAGCAACACCACGCCTTCGGCCGACCTCGGGGGCCGCAACCTCGACCCCAGCTCGTACTACGTCGAAAAGGGCGACTACATCCGCCTGCGCAACGTGCAGCTCGGCTTCACCTTCCCCAAGCCGGTGGCCGCCGCTCTGCGCCTGCAAAGCCTGCGCCTCTACGCCAACGCCCAAAACCCGCTGACCCTGACCAAGTACCGCGGCTTCTCGCCCGAGGTGAGCGGCACGCCCACCTTCGCCGGTGTCGACACCAACGTGTACCCGCT
This sequence comes from Janthinobacterium lividum, assembly GCA_050954355.1. Classification (GTDB taxonomy): domain Bacteria; phylum Bacteroidota; class Bacteroidia; order Cytophagales; family Hymenobacteraceae; genus Hymenobacter. The sequence goes on along the minus strand of JBPBPH010000063.1, from coordinate 91,786 downwards.
CTCGGCCACGTACAACCTAGGGGTAAATATAGGTTTTTAAGGGGTTGTACTGCCAGGATTGTCTAAGACGGTCATGCTCATCTGGCGTCCGCCCGTCGAAGCATCTCTACCACGCCTCTAGGGTGTCGTTCGGTAGAGATGCTTCGACGGGCGGACGCCAGATGAGCATGACGACCAGAATTGATTTTTGATAAATAACTTGATATGAGCAAGATAATTACAACCTTACGCCCGCGCTGGCGCCCCGTCCTCGCGGGCCTGGGCCTGCCGCTGGCCGGCGCCACCGCATGCAGCCGCTTCCTCGACGTGGCGCCCCAAGGGCAGCCCACCAGCAGCCAGTTCTTCCAGAACGCTACCGATGCCGGCGCGGCCGTGGCCTCGTGCTACGCCAAGCTGCGCGAATACAACCTGGTGGCTTTCAACTGGTTTTCGGTGGCCGTATTTCCGTCCGACGACGTGGACAAGGGCAGCGTGCCCGGCGATGGCGACTACCTCAACGACTACGTGTACTTCCGCAGCACCGCTACGGCCGGTGGGCCCGAGGGACACTGGGTGGGTCAGTACCAGCAGATTAACCTCTGCAACTAGGTAATTGCCAACGTACCTGGCATCGAGATGGACGCCGCCCTGCGCACGCGCTACGTGTCGGAGGTGCGCTTTTTGCGGGCGCTGGCGTATTTCAATTTGGTGCGTGCCTTTGGCGGGGTACCGCTCTACACCAAACCCGCCGTCACGCCCGCGGAGCTTAACATTCCTAGGGCCTCGCGCGACGACGTGTATGCGCTCATATCAGCGACCTGGCTGCGGCCGCCGGCGCCCTGCCCGCCAGCTACGGCGCGGCCGACGTGGGGCGCGTGACCAAGGGCGCGGCCCTGACGCTGCTGGCCAAGGCCCAGCTTTACCAAAAGAATTACGCCGCCTCGCTGGCCGCTTCCGAGCAGGTGCTGGCCCTAGGGTACTCGCTGGTGAGCGATTACTACGGCATGTTCCGCATTCGGGGCGAAAACGGGCCCGAGTCAATTTTTGAGGTGCAGTGCACCACCTTGCCCGGCAATTGCGACATTTCCAACCCGTACTGCGCCCTGAGCCAGTCGGCCCGCCCGCAGCTTGGCTGGGGCTTCTGCACGCCCACCGCCGACCTGGAAGCCGCCTTCGAGCCCGGCGATAAGCGCAAGGCCGGCACCATCCTGTTTCGGGGCACTACCACGCCCGACGGCGATTCCATCAGCCTGCAAAACTCGAACGAGCGTTACAACATGAAAGCCTACGTGCCCAACTCGGTCACGAAAGTCTGCCTCTACGGCGCCGACCAGAACATCTGCATCCTGCGCTACGCCGAGGCGCTACTGCTGCACGCCGAAGCTGCCAACGAGCTGGGCCAGACCGCCAAAGCCCTCGCCGACCTCAACCAAGTGCGCCAGCGCGCCGGCCTGGCCGCCCGCGCTGGCCTAGGGCAGGCCGACCTGCGCCAGGCCATCTGGCAGGAGCGCCGCGTCGAGCTGGCCCTCAAGTACGGCGACCGTTTCTTCGACCTCGTGCGCCAGGGCCTCGCCGCTACCGTGCTGAAAACCAAGGACTTCGTAGCCGGCAAAAACGAAGTGTTCCCCATTCCGCTCAGTCAAATCCAGCTCAGCGGCGGCGTGCTGGTGCAAAACCCGGGCTACTAAAATCACTGATTAATCGGATTTTGACGTGGATTAACCGGATTTTGTGGACGGCGCGACTGGGTGGGGCTTTGGTCTTGGTTAGGCTTGAGGTTATCTTGCTGGCCTATGCTCACAGATACCCGATTTAATAAGCTGACAGAGAAGGTTATTGGCTGTGCGATGCGCGTGCACGTGCACCGGGACTTGGCAGTGGATTTCCCGAACTAATTTACTAGCGGGCATTAGCTGTTGGGCTTAAAGAGCTTGGCATTGCTTTTCAAGGTGAAGTTCATTTGCCCGTGTATTATAAAGCGACGAACATTGGAGCCAGGCGGACTTTCTGATTGAAGACCAAGTGCTGGTTGAATTAAAAGCGATTACCGAGATTACCGCCGCCCATCACGCTCAACTAATCAACTACCTGAAAGCCTATCGGCTAGAAGTCGCACTGCTCGTCAATCTTGGCGAGCCAAGCTTAAAATTTAAGCGTTTCCTGCATAATCCCACGCACTACGCGTTACCAACAAGCTAGGCTTAAGTACAGCCACCCACCAAACACCCCCACCCAAACGCCCCCTGACCGTCCACAAAATCCGGACAATCCGCGTCAAAATCCGATTAATCAGTGATAATAGGGGCTCTCAAACCCCAGCTTCTTCAGGCCGCGCTGCACCTCGGGCGAGTTCATAAACAGCTTCCAGAGCAGGCCCGAGCGGTAGTTTTCCAGCATCACCACAATAGGCCCTTGGTCGATGGCCAGGTGCGAGCCGGCTACCCAATGGTGCGCCTCGCTGAAGGCGTCGTAGAAGCCGTAGGGGCTCCAGAGCTGGTCGCCCAGGTCGTCGTAAAAGTGGCGCATGGCCAGCTTCGAGAACTCGGGCGTGTAGGGCATGGCCGAGAGGGCGGCCGTGGGCGAAATCACCCCCAGGTCCTCGGTGGGCGAGTGGGCGGCGTAGCCCTGATAGCTGTCGCTGGCCGTCAGGCCCCAGTTGTTGGGGCCGTAGTCGGGGTATTTTTTAGGGTTGGCCAGGCAGTAGGCGTGGTTGAGGAGCGTGTGGGCGCGGTTCTGCTCCCAGTAGTCGGCGTACTGGTCTTTGAGGCCGTGGGGGTCGAGGCCCATAAACGAGTAGTGCGAGAAGAAAAGCGGCCCGCCCAGCTCGGGCCCTAGGGGTAGTTTGGTATCGTAAGTCATCCTGCCATTTTTATACTCCGGCCCGCTAGCCCAGCCCTGGTCATACACCGCTTTGTCGATGGCATATTTGGGCGAGCTGGCGGCCAGCACGTAGGTAATGAGGCATTCGTTCCAGCCATGAATCTGGTGGTTCATGCTCCAGCCGTTGTTGGGGCTCCAGTGCCAATACAACACGTTCTGGCCCTGCGTAAACCAGCTCCACTCCACGCCTTCCCACATCCAGAGGATTTTATTGCGCAGGTTCTGCTCATCGGGCGTGTCGCGGGTGAAGTACTGGCGGCAGCACAGCAGGCCCTCGTACAGGAAGGAGGTTTCCACGATGTCGGCCCCGTCGTCCTTGATGCCGAAGCGGATGGTGTGGCCCGTGCGCCCATCCAGCCAGTGCGGAAACGCGCCGTGGTACATATCGGCTTTCCACAGAAAATTCACAATCTGGCTGACCCGCGCCGCCGCCTGGGGCCGGGTAATCCAGCCACGCTCGGCGGCCACGATAATAGCCATCAGCCCGAAGCCAGTGCCGCCCGTCGTCACCACCTCGGGCCCAGTGTCAAACGAGGCGTTGCTGCGCTCGCGGGCCATGCCCGAATTAGCGCGGCCCAGCTCCCAGAAATAATTGAAAGTCTGGCGCTGCACGGCATCCAGCAGTTGCTCGTCGCTGAGGCCCCTAGGGCGCTGGCGGGCGTCGAAGGCGGCCGCTTGGGTTGGGGCCGGCCGTGGCTTTGAGGATGTTTGGGCCAGCAGCAGGGTAGGGGCCAGCAGCCAGCCGGCCAGCAGCAAGAACGGGAGCTTCATAGTAGGGGGTGGGCCAGGAGCGCGAAGAGCGGGGCGAAGGTAGAAAGTGCCGGTAGGAAAACCGCGCCTCTTGCCTCAGCTTGAAGCGGAGCCCAGCCGGTAAACAGGCAATTAACTCCCGTATTTATATTATTTTTTTCTACCTTCGTAGTGCCAATTTCGCAAACGATTGGGACCGTAGCAGAAGGATTCGTGCTGATGAGCGGATTCCCCGATTTTGCAACTTTAGCGCACTCGCTTCGCTCTGACTAGTTGCCGTTTTGCCACGGTGCTCGCTGTGTTCGCGGTTCAACGGAACCGCTCTGACCGCTTTATTTCACTTTCCCCCACCCTTTCTTTATGGAAATGAAAACTTTACAGTTTTTAGGGCTAGTCCATTCGCGTGCTTTTCTGGCTACGCTCGGTTTATCTTTTGCCCTGCTGCCGGGCTTGCCAATGGCTGCCCAGGCCTCCACGCGCAGCGTGCAGCAAACTCCCGCTCAGGCCGGCACCCCTATTACGGGCCGCGTGACCGACGAAAAAGGCGAGCCCCTGCCCGGCGCCAACGTCATCGTAAAAGGTACCGCCGTTGGCACCGCTACCAACGTCGATGGCAACTACTCCATCAACGCCCCGGCCGGCTCCACGCTGGTGTTCTCGTTTGTGGGCTACCCGGCCCAGGAAATTTCGCTCAACGGCCGCGCGGCGATTGATGTAAAATTCGCCGCTCCGCAGTCGCAAAGCCTCAACGATGTGGTAGTGGTGGGCTACGGTACCCAGAGCAAGCGCGAAGTAACCGGCGCCATCGTGTCGGTAAAAGGCGCCGAGCTGGTCAACCAGGCCTCGCAAAACCCGGTGAGCTCGCTGCAAGGCAAGGTATCGGGGGTGCAGATTACCAACTCGGGCCAGCCGGGCGCGGCGCCTACCATCCAAATCCGCGGTGCCGGCTCCATATATGGCGTCGGCCCGCTCTACGTGGTCGATGGCACAATGCTGCCGCAGGGCTCGGATTTGAGCTTCCTGAACCAGAACGACATCGCCTCGATTGAGGTGCTGAAGGATGCTGCCGCGGCCTCCATCTACGGGGTGCAGGCCGCCAACGGGGTTATTATCGTGACCACCAAGCGTGGGCAGGCCGGCGGCACCCACATCAACTACAACGGCTATGGCGGGGTGCAAACCCCCACCAACACCGTGAAGATGGCCAACGCTGCCGAGTACGCCACCCTCTACAACGAGAAGAATACCCTTACCGGCGGCGCGGCCAGCAACAACCTGGCCACCAACCTGCCCTCGACCGACTGGTTTAAGGAGGTTACGCGAGTGGCGGCGGTGCAAAACCATCAGCTGAGCTTGAGCGGCGGCAACGACCGGGCATCGTACACCCTGAGCGGCTCGTATTACCAGCAGAAGGGCCTAGTGCAGGGCAACGACTACGAGCGCATTACGGCGCGCCTGCAAACGGACTTCAACGTTACCGACCACATCAAGATTGGTTACAACGCGCTGTTTACCAATGCTACGGCGCACGACGCGCCGGGCCTGGCTTCCAGCGTGTATCCTAACTACGCCAACGGCGGCAATATCTTTTACCAGGCCTACGTGGCCCCGCCCGTTATCCAGCCCTTCCTGCCTACCGGCCGCTACGGCGACCCTAGCCTCGTGGGTACGGGCCTAGGCAGCTTTGCTAACCCGCGCGGCACCCTCGATTACTTCGTGCAGAAGTCGCAGGCCCAGCAGCTGGTGAGCAACGTGTTTCTGTCGCTCAATTTTGCCAAGTACTTCACGGCCCGCACCAGCCTAGGCATCAGCTACACCAGCGGCAACTACACCAACTACCAGCGGGCTGACTCACTGACCACCGTGCAGGTGTACCGCGGCAACACGCTGCAAAAAGGGAGCGGCCTCTTCACCCAGCCGGTGTGGGAGAATACCCTGACCTACGACCGTACCTTCGGTAGCGACCACCACTTTACGGCGCTGGTAGGAACTACTGCTCTGCGCTATAGCAATGATGTGATAAACAACTCCGTCAACGGGGTGCAGGGTGCGGGCGGTAGCCAGTTCTACTACCTTGGCCTAGGACAGCCTGGTACTACCAATATTACAGAATTCCCCCGTGTTTATACAATTTTCTCATTATTCGGGCGCCTCAACTACGCTTATAAGGAAAAATATTTGCTGACGGCCAGCTTTCGCCACGACGGCAGCAGCCAGTATTCTAACAACGATAAGTACGGCAACTTCCCCTCTTTGAGTGTGGGCTGGGTGGCTTCGCAGGAGGATTTCCTGCAGAATAGCTCGGTGTTTAACTTCCTGAAGTTCCGGGCCAGCTACGGCGTGCTGGGCAACAACCAAACGCCCAATAGCAACATCTCGACCTCGCTTATTTCGGTAGGCGGTACTTACACGCCCACGCTAGGCAATCCGCCGGTGGCTTCACAGGGCGGCAGCCAAGTGGTGCAGGCCGCCCCGGCATTGCGCTGGGAGAAGGTGGAAGAAGGGGACGCCGGCGTAGAGATGCGCTTTTTTAATAATCGCCTCTCGGCCGAGTTTGACTACTACAACCGCCGCACCATCGACGCCATTTTCCCGGTGCCGGTGCTAGGGGCCCAGGGCTACACCAACAATACCGGTTACCTGGCCAACAACGCCAACATCCAGAACCAGGGCGTGGAAGCGGCTATCCGCTGGGATTCGCAGGGCAGCAGTGACTTCTCGTACAACATCGGCCTGACGGGCGCCTACAACCAAAACAAGCTGCTGAGCACAACCAGCGGGGCGCCGTACTTCGGCGGTGGGCTGCCAGTGGCCGGCTACCTCACCACGCAGTCTATCGTCGGGCAGCCGCTGGGCGTGTTCTACGGCTACCAGACGGCGGGCGTGTTTCAATCAACTTCAGAAGTAACGAGCTCGGCCCAGCCGGGCGCTAAGGCCGGCGACCTGCGCTACGTGGACCAAAATGGCGACGGCGTGATTGACAGCCGTGACTTTGTGCGCCTGGGCAACCCCAACCCCCGCTTTAGCTACGGCATCAATACCACCTTCCGCTACAAGTTTGTGGACCTGACGGTGGACGTGCAGGGCGTGGGCGGCGTAGAACTACTCAATGCGTTGCGCGAAGTGCGCTACGGCAACGAGAACTACACCCAGGACTTTTATAACACCCGCTGGCACGGGGCCGGCACCAGCAACACGACGCCTTCGGCCGACCTCTCGGGCCACAACCTCGACCCCAGTTCGTACTACATCGAAAATGGCAGCTACATCCGCCTGCGCAACCTGCAATTGGGCTTCAACATCCCCAAAACGATAGCTAACAATCTGCACGTGGGCACGCTACGTATCTATGCCAACGCCCAAAACCTGGTGACGCTGACCAAATACAAAGGCTTTACGCCCGAAGTAAGCGGCCAACCCACCAACGCGGGCATCGACCTGAACGTGTACCCGATGATTGCCACCTACAACCTTGGGTTAAACATTGGCCTTTAATTTCTTAGCGATATCCCACCCATGAAAAAGCAACCTTTATTTACTAAAAACGCGCGGCGTGCGGGCACTTTCGCCGCGCTGCTGGCCCTAGGGCTGGCCTCGTCGTGCAACAAGTTTCTGGACGTGGCACCGCAGGGCCAGGCCGCCGCCACGCAGTTCTTCCAAACGGCCGCCGATGCGGCCACCGCCATCGGGGCGCCCTACGCCCACCTGCGCGAGTGGAATATGATTGCCTTCAACTGGCTGGCAGTTACTACCCTTACGTCGGATGATGCCGAGAAGGGCAGCGTGAGCGGCGACGCGGAGTTTTTGAACGACTTCACATTCTTCCGCTTAAGCTCGGCTTCTAGTCCGCTCGATGGCTACTGGGTGGCCCAATATCAGCAGATAAACCTCTGCAACCAGGTGATTACCAACGTGCCCGGCATCACTATGGATGCCAGCCTAAAAAACCGCTACGTGGCCGAGGCCAAGTTTATGCGGGCGCTGGCTTACTTCAACCTGGTACGGCCCTTTGGCGGGGTGCCGCTGGTGTTGCAGCCAGTTACTGATGCCACGCCCGACCTGCAAAACCCCACCCGCGCCGCGGCAGCCGACGTGTACGCGGCTATTATTCAGGACCTGACCGACGCCTCAACGGTATTGCCTGCCACCTACGCCAGCGCTGACATCGGCCGGGCTACCAAGGGCGCAGCCTACGCGCTGCTGGCTAAGGTGCAGCTCTACAACAAGAACTACACCGCCGCCGCCGCCGCCGCTGCCCAGGTAACGGGCTACTCGCTGGTGAGCGATTATTACAGCATGTTCCGCATTCGGGGCGAGAATGGGCCGGAGTCGATTTTCGAGATTATGTGCTCGACTATTCCCGGCAACTGCGACGCCTCGAACTCGCAGTGGGCGCAGGTGCAGGGCGTGCGCCCGCAGTTTGGCTGGGGCTTTTTTAACCCCACCGCCAGCCTGGAAAACGCCTTTGAAGCCGGCGATAAGCGCAAGGCTGGTACCATTCTGTACACCGGCCAAACCACGCCCGATGGCGACGTGATTGACCCGCAGTCGGCTAACCCGCGCTACAACATGAAGGCCTACACGCCAAATTCAGTAACTAAAATCTGTAACTACGGCAGCGACCAGAACGTGCGCGTGCTGCGCTACGCCGAGGTACTGCTCATTCAGGCCGAAGCGGCCAATGAGTTAGGCCAAACGGCTACGGCCCTTGGCTACGTCAACCAGGTGCGGCAGCGCGCCGGCTTAGCCGGCCTCAGCAGCGGCCTCTCGCAAACGGCGGCTCGCCAGGCCATCTGGAACGAGCGCCGCGTAGAGCTAGCCTTAGAGTATGGCGACCGGTATTTTGACCTCGTGCGCCAGGGCCAGGCGGCCACCGTGCTAGCCAGCAAAGGCTTCGTGGCGAACAAAAACGAGTTGATGCCTATTCCGCTGACTGAGATTACCCTGAGCGGCGGTAAGCTGGTGCAAAACCCTGGCTACTAACGCCTAGGGTTGCTAATTTGAAAAACCCGGTGCACCCAGTGCGCCGGGTTTTTGGTTTTAAGGCAGCGTAGGAGGCCTAGGGCCGCGCAGTAGTCGAAACCCGGTTTTCGGGCAATTGAGAAGCGTTGAAAGTTCGGGCAATTGAGAAGCGTTGAAAGTTCAGTTCGCTAGCGAAAACCAACGTTTTTTGCTGGCAAACCAAGTTTTTTCCCAGTTAGCCGCTCCTCGGTTTAGCTTAGTTCGTAACTTATCCGTAATAGCCCCCAGCGCAGTTGATTCTAATTGCCTTCTTTCACCCAAATGCTTTCTTTATGAAGCTATTTTTTCCTTCTCTCCGGCGAGTGCTACCGGGTGCGTTGGTTTTGGCCAGCGGGCTGGCAGCTACCACGGCTCAGGCGCAGACGGCAGACCACAAGACCGCCATCGGCGGCAACGTTAGCATCCTTCAGTACCAAGGCAATTTAGGAGGCGACTTTTGGCGGCTTTTTGCTCCCGAGCATATTGGCGGCGGTGGGCACATCACCCGCTACTTATCCAAGAGCTTCGACGTGGGCCTGTTGGGCAACTACGAAAACTACCGCTACGTAGCCGAGCGCGCCCCGCGCCCCGAATTCAACGCCAAAGTGGGCATGATTGACCTAGGCCTGAAGCTAAAGCTAAGCGGCATTATTGGCGAAAAATTCCCCGTCCAGCCCTACTTGATGGTGGGCGGTGGCGCATTTTTGGCCAGCAGCACCGGCAACTACGAAAATGTGCTGCCCGATGGCAGCAGGGGCCCCGGCACCAACCAGCAGTTCCAGGCCGATATTCAGGCCCTCGAGGTATTCGGCCTGGCGGGCCTTCGCTTCCGTTTGTCGCCGGCTATCAGTCTCGATATCACTACGGCTCAGCACTACCCTTTTAGCGACCGCATCGACAACCTGACTACTAGCGCGGGCAAGCTCAACGACCGCTTTCTGGTGCACTCGGCGGGCCTGACGATAGCCTTCGGCAAGCCGAAGGACACGGACATGGACGGGGTGCCCGACCGCAAGGATAAATGCCCCGACACGCCCCAGGGCGTGAAAGTGGACGAGAACGGCTGCCCACTCGACACGGACGGCGACGGCGTGCCCGACTACCAGGATAAGTGCCCCGACGTGAAAGGCATCGCCGCGCTGCAAGGCTGCCCCGACGCCGACAACGACGGCGTGACTGACGCCGACGACAGGTGCCCCAACACCCCGGCCGGCGTGAAAGTAGATGCTACCGGCTGCCCGCTCGATGCAGATGGCGACAAGGTGCCTGACTACCTCGACAAGTGCCCCAATACGCCCTCGGGCGTGAAAGTGGACGCCAACGGCTGCCCGCTCGACCGCGACGGCGACGGCGTGCCCGACAACGAGGACCGCTGCCCCGACCGCCCCGGCCCGGCCAGCAATAAAGGCTGCCCTGAGATTACGGCCGAGAAGAAGAAGGTGCTCAACGAAGCCACCAAGTATATCCACTTTGCTTTCAACAAGGCCACGCTTACCACGGACTCGTATCCGAAGCTTGACCAGATTGCTGCTATCCTGAACGAGTACCCCGACTATTCGCTCAGCATTTCGGGCCATACCGACAGCAAAGGCGACGAGAACTACAACCTGCGCCTAAGCTACGAGCGCGCCGCCTCGGCCCGCCGCTACCTGCTCAGCAGAGGGGTTGCCGCCGAGCGCATCGAGGCCCGTGGCTATGGCAAGCAGCATCCCATTGCTAGCAATGCCACCGCCGCCGGCCAGGCCTTGAACCGCCGCGTGGACTACGACCCTTACTTGACGGGCGAAGCCAACCCGGCCGAAGCCAAGTATGGCCCGGCCCCGAGCATTGCCGAGATTCGCGCCAGCGGTCAGAAGCTGCCCGGCAAGAAAACTACCGGCACCGGTGCCCCACACTCGCGCAAAGCCCCGGTGAAAGCTCCTGCCAAAACCCCGGCGAAAGCTCCCGCCAAAGCCCCGGTTAAGCGTAGGTAAGACCCTAGGGCATAGTAGAGAGGCAGGCTTCCGCAAGGGGGCCTGCCTCTTTTGCTTTTAAGCTACCAGGTTTTCATTGGGTAATACCCCTAGGGCCCGGTTGCAACTAATTTAAGTGAAAGGGGGTAAAATAATAGCTTTACTAGTCTTTTATTCCAGCGCCGGCGCTGTCGGGTCAGAAACTAAAATCAGCAGATTACTAATACTTGCTATGCTTACTAAAAAGATAGCGTTGCTGCCCGCGCTAACCGTGCTGGCCGCGTGCAGCAGCGGGCCCAGCCAGAAAGAAAAGCAGCAGGCCCAGGCTGAAACGCCTGCCCAAACCATTACCACGCCCAAAAACGAAACGGTGCACCTGCCCGCGCCCTACGCTACCAAATCGGTGACGAACCGGGTGGACATCGTTGACTGGCCCGCCGGTAAAACGCCCGTTGCTCCAGCTGGCTTCACCGTCATGGCCTATGCCGATAAGCTCGAAAGCCCGCGCTGGGCGTACGTGGCGCCCAATGGCGACGTGTTTGTGGCCGAGGCTACTACGCTGCCCAAAGGCACTAAGAAGGAGATTGCCGCCGCGCTGCGCCTCGACAAGTCGCGCTCGCTGCAGCCCACCAGCGCCAACCGCATTACGCTGCTGCGCGACACCAACGGCGACGGCCAGCCCGAAACGCGCACGGTATTCCTGGCCGGCCTCCAGCAGCCTTTCGGGATGCTGGTGCTGGGCAGCTACTTCTACGTGGCTAATACCAACGGCGTGCTGCGCTTTCCTTACCAGGCGGGCGCCACCAAGCTTACCGCGCCGGGCCAGCCCATACTGAGCCTGCCCGAGGGCGGCTACAACAACCACTGGACGCGCAACCTGCTGGCCAGCAAAGACGGCCAGCACATCTTCGTGACGGTGGGCTCGGGCTCGAACGTGCAGGAGCACGGCCCCGAAAACGAAAAGCGCCGGGCCAACATCCTGCAAATCAACCCCGACGGTACGGGCGAAAAAGTGTATGCCAGCGGCCTACGCAATCCCATCGGGCTGGCCTACAATCCCATCACCGGCAAGCTGTGGGCGGCCGTGAACGAGCGCGATGAGCTGGGCGATGAGCTGGTGCCCGACTACATCACGAGCGTGCAGGAAGGCGGCTTTTATGGCTGGCCCTACTCGTACTACGGCCAAAACGAAGACCCCCGCCGCAAGGGCGAGCGCCCCGACCTGGTGCAGAAAGCCCTGGTGCCCGACGTGCCGATGGGCGCGCACGTAGCAGCCCTAGGCCTCACTTTTTATAATAAGGCTGCTTTCCCGGCCAAGTACCACAATGGTGCCTTTGTGGGTGAGCACGGCTCTTGGAACCGCGCGCAGTACTCGGGTTACAAGGTAGCCTTCGTGCCCTTTGCCAACGGCCAGCCCACGGGCAAGCCCGAAGATTTCCTGACTGGCTTTTTGGTTAATAACGGCTCGGATAAAGCTTACGGCCGCCCCGTGGACGTAGTGACGATGCCCGACGGCGCCCTGCTCGTAACCGACGACGCTGGCAACCATGTGTGGCGCGTGAGCGCGGCCAAAACCACCGCCGCACACCCGGCGCCGGCCGCCGTAGCTGCTCGGTAGCGCCCGCGCCCGCTAGGTAATAAAAAAGCTCCCGCTTGGTAGCAGTCGGGGGCCTTTTAATAGGCTTAGGGCCTAGGGCTGCTCGCTCACCAAAGCGCTCATTTGCCGCGCGTTGCCGATGGCCGAGCCGCCAATATCGTTGTTGAAGTAGAGGTAGGCCTGCGCTACGCCCGGCGCGGCAGCTACCGCCTGCGCCAGGCGCTGTAAGAAGCTGGTAGGGTAGGGCGAAGCGTATAAATCGGGTGCGCCGTGCAGGCGGTAGTAGAGGGTGGGCGCGGTAGCTACCGCGGCGTCGGGCAGCTGCGGGTGGCTCTGGCCGCAGAACACCACTTGGCGCTGCTGCAGCGCGGCGTACACTTCCGGGCGCCACCAGCTGGGGTGCCGAAACTCCAGCACGTTGACAAACGCCGGGTCGAGGCAGGCCAGGATGCGGGCGAGCCGGTCGGCGTCGTAGGTGAGGCGGGGCGGCAACTGAAACAGAACTGGCCCGAGCTTTTCGCGCAGACCCTGCCCTAGGGTGTCGTAGAAGTCGAGCAGCAGCGGCCCCACGCCGTGAAACTGCTTGTAGTGGGTTATCAGTTGGGGCGCTTTTACGGCAAACTGAAAGTGAGCCGGGCTTTGCGCGTACCAGTTGGCCAAAAAGGACAGTTGCGGAAAGCGGTAGAAAGTCACGTTTAGCTCCAGCGTTTGGAAGTGCTGGCTGTAGAACTCGAACCAGCGCCGCATGGGCAGTTTCTCGGGGTAAAACACGCCCCGCCAGTGGCGGTAATGGTAGCCCGAGCAGCCGATGTGGTAAGTGAGCATAGGAGAAACAAGCTTCTGCGTTAGATATTACGCAGCTTTTCCCCTCGGCAGCTATGAAAAAACTGTTCTGCTGGCTTGGGCTGCTGGGCGCCGCCGTGCCCGCGCTGGCCCAGCCTACCCCGCCCAGCGCCAGCCTGGCCCCGCCGCCGTTCACGCCCCAGGTGCGGGAGTTTATCAAGGTGAGCGCGCCCGTCATTGCCCTCACTGATGCCAAGGTGATTGACGGCACCGGCCGGCCCGCGCTGCTGCACCAAACCGTGCTGCTGCGCAACGGCCGCATCGAGCAGGTGGGCCCGCTAAAAAAAGTGCGGGTGCCGGCCGGCGCCGAGGTCATCAACTGCACCGGCAAAACCCTGATTCCGGGCCTGGTGATGCTGCACGAGCACCTCTACTACACCATGCCGGCGGGCGGGCTCTTCAACATTGCCCAAATGCCGTACTCGTTCCCTAGGCTCTACCTAGCGGGCGGGGCCACTACCATTCGCACGGCCGGCAGCATCGAGCCGCAAACCGACCTGGCCATTCAGCGCCTCATTGGTGAGGGCAAGTTTATTGGGCCCGACATGGACGTGACGGCGCCCTACATGGAAGAGCCCGGCATGGATATTCCGGCCCTGAACACCATCAAAGGCCCCGCCGATGCCGCTGCCAGCACCAAGTTTTGGGCCGATAAAGGCTGCACCTCGTTTAAGATGTACATGCACGCCACCCGCGCCGACTTGGCCGCCGTGGTAGCCGAGGCCCACGCCCGCCACCTCAAAGTAACCGGCCACCTCTGCGCCATTACCTACCGCGAGGCCGCCGAAACCGGCATCGACAACCTGGAGCACGGCTTCATGGCCAGTTCCGACTTTGCGCCCGGCCACGTAGCCGACGCCTGCGACTACCCCGCCGCCCGCCAGGCTCTGCTGCGCCTACCCGCCGGCAGCCCGGCCATGGCCAACCTCATCAAATACCTGGTTGGTAAGGGCGTAGCGCTTACGTCTACGCTGCCCGTGTTTGAGCCCTACACGGGGCGCGAGGTGGTGCTGGGCGGCGGCCTGGCAGCGCTCGTGCCGCAGCTGCAGGAGCGCGAAACCGCCACCTGGCAAAATAGCCAGGGCAAGGACTCGGCCAGCGTGGCGCTGTTCAAGAAAGAGCAGGGCTGGGAAAGGCAATTTTACGACGCCGGCGGGCTGCTGGTGGCCGGCACCGACCCCACCGGCGCGGGCCGCACCATTGCCGGCTACGCCAACCGCCGCGAAATCGAGCTGCTGGTCGAAGGCGGCTTCACCCCGCTGCAAGCCATCAGCATCTGCACCCTCAACGGCGCCAAGTACCTAGGGCGCGCCCGCGACATTGGCAGCATCGAGCCCGGTAAGCAGGCCGATTTAGTGCTGGTAAACGGTGACCCCGAAGAGAATATCCAACAGCTGCGCCAAATGGAAATCGTGTTCAAGCACGGCATTGGCTTCGACTCGCCCAAGCTTTTTGAGTCGATGAAGGGTAAAGTGGGCCTGAATTGACAAGTTGGTTTACGCCACAAAAAGCGTCCTGCTCGGCTGGCGTCCGCTTGCCGAGGCGTCTCTACTGCGCCGCCTAGGGGGGCGTTCGGTAAAAGACGCTTCGACAAGCGGACGCCAGCCGAGCAGGACGTTCATTTTACTGCTATACTGTCCAGAAATGGCCCTTATTCGGCCGGCAGGGTAGCTTCGTAGGTGTCGGCAAACTTGAAATCTTCCAGCCAGTAGTCGGAGCTGATAACATCGTATACTACGCTAGTGGCGGTTTGGTCACTCGGAGCTAGCTGCCACAGGATGTCGGCGGCTTCAGGAAACTCGCCCCCCGCCAACTGCTCGCTAAACAAGCGGTGCAGTAGGGCGCTGTCCGACAGGCCGGGGGCCAGCAGGCGCAGCAGCGCGGCAGCCGGCTCGGGGCCGAGCGCGGCCAAGCCGGCCGGGTCGGCGGCGGTTAGCTTCACCTTAAACTCCACGGCCTGCGGGTGCGGAAACTTGCCGTTGTAGGCGTCGTAGAGCAGCTGCGTGGCGTTGAAAAAGCCCCGGTGCAGCGCAAAATTGGGGTTTTCCTCCCACAGCTTCTCGGTTTGCATCTGGTGGGCCAACTGCTCAATTTGCCCGGTCTTCAGCTCTTCGCCCGAGAGGTAGCCCAGCACTACCTCGGCCGCAGCGGCGGGCTCTAGGTCGGTGAGGGCCAGCTGGCACATTTCCTTGAGCTCGGCCGGCGCAATGGCCTCGGGGTTTTCGTAGTCCAGTAGTTTCAGCAAAGCCAGGTAGTCAGCGTTTTGCCAGGCATTGGGCAGGGCAGCCAGGTGCTGAAAGGAAAGTCGTTCGACGGTGAAAGTTGGCATCGGAAAAAAGCGAGAATGAAAATGCTTAGCCCGTTTACGCATACTGCCTGCTAATAACCGAAATGCCACTGGCCGGGCCTTTTGTGCGTTAGAGGCCCTAGGGCCGGCCGGCGTAGTCCAAGCGGCTAACTGGCCAAACTGCACCGCCCGCGGCCCTAGGGCTTGCTCACCCTATTTCCCTCCCTGCTCCCCAAATGCCAACTGCCCCTAACGCGGCCCGCGCTAGCCACCCGCTGGCCGCGCCCGCCCTCATCGCCCTGGCCGGCGCCACCGGCGACTTAGGGCACCGCATTGCGCTGGCCCTGCTGGCGCGGGGTGCTCGCGTGCGCGCCCTCGTGCGCCCCGGCAGCGCCGCCAAGCCCGCCGCCAGCACCCTTCGGGCGCACGGCGCCGAACTGGTCGAAGTCGAGTTTGCGGATCGAGCTGCCCTCACTCAGGCCTGCACTGGCGCCACCTGCGTGGTATCGGCCCTCTCCGGCCTGCGCGCGGTGATAGTGGACGCCCAAACCCAGCTGCTGGAAGCGGCCGTGGCGGCCGGCGTGCCCCGCTTCATCCCGTCCGATTACTCCATCGACTTCACCAAGCTTCCCGAGGGCAGCAACCGCAACCTCGATTTGCGCCGCGAATTCGGCCATCGCCTCAACCAAGCGCCCATCCAAGCCACGTCGGTGCTCAACGGCATGTTTATGGACTTGCTCACCGGCCAGGCGCCGGTTATCCTCTTCAAAATCAGGCGCGTGTTGTACTGGGGCTCGGCCGACCAGCCGCTCGACTTCACCACCATTGCCGACACGGCCGCCTTTACGGCCGCCGCGGCCCTAGACCCCACCACGCCCCGCTACCTGCGCGTGGCCGGCCAGGTAGCCACCATGCGCGACTTGCAGGCCGCCGCCAGTGCTGCCACCGGCCAGCGTTTCCGGCGCTTGCGGGCCGGTGGCCTCTGGCTACTCAAGCTGCTGAGTAGGATAACCCGCCGCTTGGCGCCCGCCCCCAACGACGTGTTTCCGCCCTGGCAGGGCATGCAGTATTTGCACAACATGTTCACCGGGCTGCCCAAGCTCGCGCCCCTCGACAATGCCCGCTACCCCGAAATCCGCTGGACGCAAGTGAGCGAGGTGTTGGCTGCGCGGCCGTAAACTGCCCTGGCTTACAAGCGCGTCCCTAGGGTATGGCTGGGTGCAAAAGCTTCGGCTCGCGACCCGTTAGTGCGGGTGCCGCGTTAGGCAGGTGGTGCTACCCTAGGGGGCACTGGCGACTTTTAATTGCCAGGCGCCGTATCCTAGTTTTTATCGAATCTTTACTTCCACGCATGAATACTGAACAGAACGAGCCGCGGCCCACCAACAGCGACCTCAGCCCCCAGCCCACCAGCTACCCTACCAGCGAAGCAAGTATGCAGCAACAGCCCGACTGGAATATGTCGAGCTACCTACCCGCCGGCAAGCTCAAGGGCAAGGTGGCCCTCATTACGGGCGGCGACTCGGGCATTGGCCGGGCCGTAGCCCTGGCCTACGCCCTGGAGGGCGCCGACGTAGCCATTATCTACCAAACCAACGCCGAAGATGCCGCCGTGGTGGGTAAGGCCGTGGAGGCGCAGGGCCGCAAGTTTCTGGCTATTCAGGCCGACGTGCGCTCGGCTACTGAGTGCCGCGAGGCCGTGCGCCGCACCTACGCCGAGCTGGGCGGTCTCAATATCTTGGTCAACAACGCCGCTTTCCAAATGGGTTACGAGCACTTCGAAACCATCCCGGAAGAGAACATCCACCGCACCTTCGACACCAATATCAAGGGCTACATATTTATGGCCCAGGCCGCCATTTCGTTCCTGAAGGAAGGCGACGCCATCATCAACACGGGCAGCATCGCGGGCCTCGTGGGTAATCCGCACCAAATAGACTACGCCGCTACCAAGGGCGCCATCCACACCTTTACCAAGAGCCTGGCCGCTTACCTCGGCGAGAAGAAAATCCGGGTGAATGCCGTGCTGCCCGGCCCCGTCTGGACGCCGCTCATTCCCGGCACCATGCTGCCAGAGGATTTGAAGAAGTTTGGCGACGAAACCATGCTGGGCCGCCCCGGCCAACCCGAGGAGCTAGCGCCAGCCTACGTCTACTTTGCCTCGCAGGATGGCAGCTACTCGACTGGCAGCCTGCTGGAAGTAACCGGCGGCATGCCCAAAACCAACTAGCTACCTAGCCGCGGATTGCTAGCAATCAAGCAGCTGTTATAAACGTAAATTACTCATAATCACTAATTTTATTAATGAAATTCCTTCTGCTTCTCGCCAGTGCCTTTGCCTGTAGCACCAGCGCAGCCCTAGCCCAGACTGTACTGCCATCCGGCGCGGTAGCGCCAACCGGCGCCATGGCCCCGTCCGGAGCTACGATAACGCCCGGCACCGTGCCGGGTAGCCAGCCCCTGGCTACCCCCGACATGCGCGATGGGGGCAGCCCTAGGGCCAACGGCCACGATGAGAAAGCGCCCGGCATGACCCACCAAGACCGCAAGAACCTACGGAAAATGGCCAAGCCCCGGTCTAGGCCCGATGGTACCATGAAACCCCTGCCAAACTAAACTGGCCGAGGCTACGACCAAACGAAAGTAGGAGCATCGATTAAGGTGCTCCTGCTTTCGTTTGGTTGTAGCCTCGGCGCTGTGGACAATAGTAGCTTCGGCATTATTGCCCGCTACGCAGCATCGGTAGGGCTTAACCTTGGCGCCAAAAGAAAACCAAGCTACCGGCTTGCCTGCTGGGCGCCGGCCCGCACCAAGGCTCCACCTACGAGCAACAGCCCCGCGCCCAGGCCCAGAAAAGCCAGGTCGGCCGGTAGGTGGTTGGGCGTGTACTCATACACGTGGTGCAGCCCCAGGATTTCGTGGTCGATAATGCCCTCCACCACGTTGAATAAGCCCCAGCCCAGCAGCACCCCGCCCGCCAGCGTGCGGCCCGAGTGCGGCACATCGGCGCGGCCGGCGGCGGCCCACAGCATCAGCAGCCCCACCACCGTAAGCACCCACACGGCCGCGTGAAACAGACCGTCCCAGTACATGTTGATTTTGGCGCGCACCAAGGTGTCGGGCGGCAGCTGCCCCGACAGCATATTGTGCCACTGCAAAATCTGGTGCAGCAAGATGCCATCGACGAAGCCCCCTAGGCCCGCTCCCAGCAAAATGCCCGCCGCCACCAGCGGCGTCCGGCGCGGCGGCAATGGGTTAGCGGGTAGCATAAGCCGTCGCGTCAGCCGGCCGAAGCCGGTCCCAATAATACACTACCACCCCCACGCCCAGCAGCACCGCTACCGGCAGCAGCACCAGCAGCACGTTGGCCGAGTAGGCCGATGTATAAATACCGGCCTGCACCCTAGGGCGGCACCACGGGCAAGCCCAGGCCGCGGGCGCTAGTAGCAA
The DNA here is from genome assembly GCA_050954355.1 of Janthinobacterium lividum. Lineage (GTDB taxonomy): Bacteria > Bacteroidota > Bacteroidia > Cytophagales > Hymenobacteraceae > Hymenobacter. Next base: position 73,047 of record JBPBPH010000063.1, on the reverse strand, counting down.
GCTGCTCAGTAAGATGAGAAGAAGTTTGCGCATCGAAAGCAAGTAAAGAATTGTTTTTACTGCTTACGCAATGGACTAGTGGATGGCTGGTTTTGCCGGCTTGCTTGCCAAGGCTGTCTAGGAGCAAATTGTCTGCTGTAGCTTGCCACCCCCTAGTGCCCGCGCCCGCCGCGCCGGGTGGGTACGGCGGCGGCGACTAGGTGGAACCAGTTGGAAATGCAATAACTTTGGGAAGTATGAAATACACCCTTGAAATCCCCGACCAAGACAATGAGTTCGTGCTGGAATTCTTGCGGCGCGTTACGTCCGTTAAGCTTACGCCCATCGGCCGCAAGCCCAAGCCGAAAGACGAAACTGAGTATTTGCTGAGTAACCCCGCCAATGCCAAAGCCCTGCTGGATGCCATTGAGCGGTTGGAGCGTGGCGAAGGCCAGCAGCACGATTTGCTTGAGGTATGAAGCTGATATGGGATGAGGCTGCCTGGGAGCATTACCTGTACTGGCAGGAAACCGACCGCGCCATCCTGCGCAAAATCAATACGCTGCTGAAAGAGTGTCAGCGAACGCCCTTTGCTGGCACTGGCAAGCCCGAAGCTTTAAAAGGTGACTTGCGCGGCTATTGGTCACGTCGCATCAACCACGAGCACCGCCTAGTGTACAAAGCCACCGAAGACGGCCTACGCATTGCCGCCTGCCGTTACCATTACGATGACAAATAGCCCCCGCCGAGCGCCCGCGCCCACCGCGCCGGAGGATACCCTACGTATCAATTGGCGAACCGGCAGCGGCTCACGTCATTTTAGCGGCTGTTTGCCAAACGGGTGCTGTCTATCTCCGATTCGTTGGAAACCTATGCCCAGCAAAAAGCGCACTTGAAACGAATTGGTCGCCTACAAGGCGAATTCGATATGCTGATTGGTAGCGTGGCCGTAGCCCGTAGCCTCCCGCTGGTAACGCACAACACGCGTCACTTCGCCGATATGGTTGGTATCGTGTTAGAAGATTGGGTGCAGGAGTATGAAGGAAGGCAGTAGGTGAGTAGCTATTTCGGTGTAGCTTGCTCACACTAATTTGTAAACAGTATGGAGTATTTGCATTATATAATAAGCGCGCTAAATGAGATTGAGCAGCGTTATATAAGATTGCCTGCAATGCACAAAGCTTCAGGATTAATTAGGGAGAGGGTCTTTTGCTATGAATTTTATCACCAAATGAGAAAGATAATTCCAGGATATAGAGAAATTGTAATTAATGGTGAGATAGATAAGCGTGGTTATCCTACCTTCAATAACCAAAATCCTGACTTTGTTTTTCATGTTCCTGGGTCCAATGCTGGTAATGCAATGGTTTGTGAAGTGAAAGGTGATATTCGAAAGCTTGGATTAGCAAAGGATTTAGAAACAATTTGTAATTTTATTGAAGAAAAGAATTATCAAGCAGGTGTATTGATAATATTTGCCAACTCATTTGCACAGTTGATGAATAAAGCTAATGATATAATTCAAGCATTTGCTGCAAGAGAGTGTGCGGATAAAATATGGTTAATTATGCTGCCTAAATATAGTAATTGTCAAGAAGCAATTATGCTTTCAAGCCTTTGCGTGTAATGAAAATTGTAATTTGTATAAGCCTTATTTCTTTGTTCGCTTGTGGTAACAAAGGTGGGAATCGTAGCGACGATTTGATGACGATAGAAAAAAAGAGAAGTTTTAATCAAGACAGCTTAGCTGAGATAGCAAAAAATGCGGCCGACAGAATGCGTGAGGATGGAGAAGCACAATCTGGCAAGTCCGAAGAAGGTCCTAAGATTGTCGTCACTAAAGATTTAGGCTGGCAGGCTAACAAGAATCTAAACGTTGTCCGTGTATTATCTATTACTAACAATTCTGAAAAAATAATAATTGGCGTGTTTCTGAAGTCAAAAATAAAATCAGGAAATAAGATTACAGACGCACGTGATTTTGGAAAATTTACATTTGAAGTTCCGCTAGATGCTCATAAAACAAAGACTATTAGGATACCTGCAAGCCGTATCGGTAGAGATATTGAAGCAGTATTAAACTCTAATGCTCCAAGCTGGGCTGGTCTCGTTATTAAAGAAACAATACTAGTAAAAACTGTCATTTTTGATGACGGGAGTTTTAGCAGTATTAATGAGTGAGTAGACAAAAAGTCTATTTTGGGATTTGCAAACGTTATTTCTTACGCCAAAAAGTCCGCTTCCTCACCCTAGCACCCCGTTTGCTATGCCTTACGTACAGGCTTCCTACCCGAAGCACTACCTAAGACACTAGCGAAACAATGGATTTTAAGAACTTCACTATCAAGGCGCAGGAGGCCGTGCAGAAGGCTACCGAAATCGCCGGGGCCAACCAGCAGCAGGCCATCGAAACTGGCCACTTGCTGAAGGCCCTGCTTGAAAACGACGAGAATACCCTGAGCTTCCTGGGCAAGAAGGTGGGCGCGAACCTCGCCAACCTCGGCCAGCGGCTCGATGCCATCGTGACGGCCTACCCCAAGGTGAGCGGCGGCTCGCCCTACCTGGCCAACGACGCGGCCAACGCCGTGCAGCGCGCTAACGACCAGATGCGCGTCATGGGCGACGAGTTCGTGTCCGTCGAGCACCTGCTGCTGGGCATCCTGGGCGGCAAAGACAGCGTGGCTAGCCTGCTGAAAGATAACGGCTTCACAGAGCGTGACCTGAAGGCCGCCATCCAGGAGCTGCGCGGTGGGCGCAAGGTCACCAGTCAAACCGCCGAAGACCAGTACCAGAGCCTCAACCGCTACGCCATCAACCTGAACGAGCGCGTGCGCACCGGCAAGATGGACCCCGTCATCGGGCGCGACGAGGAGATTCGGCGCGTGCTCCAGATTCTGAGCCGCCGCACCAAAAACAACCCCGTACTGCTCGGCGAGCCCGGCGTGGGCAAAACCGCCATTGCCGAGGGCCTGGCCCAGCGCATCGTGGCTGGCGACGTGCCCGAAAACCTGCGCGACCGCACGCTGATGAGCCTCGATCTGGGCCTACTCATTGCGGGGGCCAAGTACAAGGGCGAATTTGAGGAGCGCCTCAAGGCCGTTATCAAGGAAGTGACCGACTCCGAGGGGCAGATTATTCTATTTATCGACGAGATTCACACCCTGATTGGGGCCGGGGCTGGCGGCGAGAGCGCCATGGACGCCGCCAACCTGCTCAAGCCTGCCCTGGCCCGCGGCGAGCTGCACGCCATCGGGGCCACCACGCTCAAGGAATACCAGAAGTACATTGAGAAAGATAAGGCCCTGGAGCGTCGCTTTCAGGCCGTTATGGTGGATGAGCCGAGCGTGCCCGACGCCATCAGCATCCTGCGCGGCATCAAGGAAAAGTACGAGCTACACCACGGCGTGCGCATCACAGACGACGCCGTGATTGCGGCCGTGGAGCTGAGCAGCCGCTACATCACCGACCGCTTTTTGCCCGACAAGGCCATCGACCTCATGGACGAGGCCGCCGCCAAGCTGCGCATCGAGCTGAATTCTATGCCCGTGGAGCTCGACGAAATTCAGCGCCGCATCATGCAGTTGGAGATTGAGCGAGAGGCCATCCGGCGCGAAGACAACCACGACCGCGAGGCCGTGCTGAGCAAGGAGCTGGCCGAGCTGGGCACCCAGCGCGATGAGCTGAAAGCCAAGTGGGAAGGCGAAAAAGCCGTCCTCACCGGTATCCAGACCGAGAAGGAGAACATTGAGCGCTTCAAGACCGAAGCCGAGCAGGCCGAGCGCCAGGGCGACTACGGCCGCGTAGCTGAATTGCGCTACGGCAAAATCCAGGAGGCCGAGCAGAAGCTCAAAACCTTGCAGGACGAAGCCAACGCCACCAAAGAAGGCGGCGGTATGCTGCAAGAAGTGGTGACCAGCGAGGACATTGCCGAGGTAGTGGCCAAGTGGACGGGCATCCCGGTGAGCAAAATGCTGCAGGCCGACCGCGACAAGCTGCTCAACCTCGAAACCGAGCTGGGCCGTCGTGTGGCTGGTCAGAGCGAGGCCATCGCCGCCATTTCGGACGCCGTGCGCCGCTCGCGCGCCGGCTTGCAAGACCCCAAGCGGCCCATCGGCTCATTTATCTTCCTGGGCACCACCGGGGTAGGCAAGACCGAGCTGGCCAAGGCCCTGGCCGAGTACCTGTTCAACGACGAGAACGCGATGGTGCGCATCGACATGAGCGAGTTTCAGGAGCGCCACGCCGTATCGCGCCTCATCGGGGCGCCTCCCGGCTACGTGGGCTACGACGAAGGCGGCCAGCTCACGGAGGCCGTGCGTCGCAAGCCCTACTCGGTGGTGCTGCTCGACGAGATTGAGAAAGCGCACCCCGACGTGTTCAACATCCTGCTGCAAGTGCTTGACGATGGCCGCCTTACCGACAACAAAGGCCGGGTGGCGAACTTCAAGAACACCATCATCATCATGACCTCGAACACGGGGGCCGACCTTATTCAGCGCAATTTCAAGGACCTGAACGAGTACAACCACGAGGAAGTGGTGGACCGCACCCGCGACGAAGTGGTGGAGCGCCTGCGCCAGCACATGCGCCCCGAGTTCCTGAACCGCATCGACGAAATCGTGATGTTCCAGCCGCTCAAGCGCACCGAAATCCGCAAGATTGTCGATATCCAGTTCAAGCAAATCCAGCAGCGCCTGCACGAGGCCGGCATTGCTCTCGAAGCCACTAACGAGGTGCTCGACTACCTAGGCGAGCAGGGCTTCGACCCGCAGTTCGGCGCCCGTCCGCTCAAGCGCGTGTTGCAGCGCGTGATTTTGAACGAGCTGAGCAAAGAGATTCTCTCCGGCAAGGTTTCGAAGGACGCCGTGGTAGAAGCGGTGCTGGAAGATGGGGCCGTGCGGTTCGAGAACGTGACGTTGCCCACGGTGTAAGACCCTAGGGCTAGTTTGAATAGAAAAGCCCCGCTGGCAGGTTGCTGGCGGGGCTTTCTTATATTTTGTTTGAGCGCAAAAGTGCTACTAGAAGTGTTTGTTTTTAAGGCGTTTGGATACGTAAGGAGATAATGCTTTGGTTTTGGAATACTGATTTAGTACTTCCTCTTCGCGGGCCTTGCTAAAGCGCTTGCTTGCTGATGCCGATGCCGATGCCGCCAGGAATGCCGCCAAAAACTGCTATGCCGACAATAGTGCCGCCGGCGTCGCCTTGCGAGATGCCCGCGCCGAGGATGCGCCCCGTAAAAGCGGCCCCGATTACTGCCTAGATAATGCCGCCGGTACGGTGTTTGGCAAATAAAGTGCCCACTGCCCGCGCCGTATCGCGGGTAATGCGCGGCGCGGCTACCGACGAGGTAACTGGAGCAGTTAGCTGCTGGCCGTAGCTTCGGACCATGCTGCTGAAAAGAAATAAGTTGAGAAAAATAAGCTGGTAAAATTTAGGCATGCTTAAGAAAGAGAAATAGCTGGGCTAAGGGAGAGGAAGGTAGAATTAGTTAAGTGTTTTAAGGAGTTGAACAATAGAAAAGAAGCAGGTTTGGGTAAGTATATAACCTGCGTAGTTTGCCTCAAAGTCTGAACCTGAACCCGCCTTGGTAGGCTACCTTAGGCTAGGATTGCGCCGGCTGGTAGGGTCGTCGGGCAAGCTGGCACAGCGCCGGACCAAGTAACATCCGACTTTTTAGTTACTCCCATTACCCCCACCCCAAAGCTGCTGTTATGGTTGCCAATGGCCCTGCGCACTCCACTGAGGTACTGATTATTGGGGCCGGCGCCGCGGGTTTGCTGGCGGCCCGCGAGCTGGCGCGGGCCGGCCGGCGCGTGTGCTTGGTAGAAGCCCTCGACCGGGTAGGCGGGCGCGTGCACACCCTTACACCGCCGGGCTTTAGCCGGGCCATCGAAGCCGGGGCCGAGTTTCTGCACGGGGCCGTGCCCCTGACGCGCGCCTTGCTAACCGAGGCCGGCCTAGGATGGCAGGCGGCCGACGGCCGCACCTACCAGGTGCGCAATGGCCAGCTGCAAACCGAAGGCAATTTTTTTGAGTTGCTGCCCCCGCTGCTGGAAAAGCTGGCGGCGCTCGACCAGGATATGCCGCTAACTGATTTCCTGGCCCGCGACTTTGCGGGCGCCGAGCACGAGCCCGTGCGCGCGTTCGCCACGCAGTTTGCCGAGGGCTACGACGCGGCCGATACCACCCGCGTGAGCGCCTGGGCCCTGCGCGACGAATGGGCCGGGGATGGCGCCGACGACTCGCCGCGCCCAGTGGGCGGCTACGGGCCGCTGTTGCACTGGCTGGCGGCGCAGGCCCAGGCCGCCGGCGCTACGCTGCACCTGGCCACGCCGGTGCGCGAAATTCGCTGGCAGCCGGGGGCAGTGGAGGTGCTGGCCGAAACCGGCGCCACCTACCAAGCCCAGCAGGTGCTAGCCACCGTGCCGCTGGGCGTGTGGCAGTTGGCGCCCGCCCAGCGCGGCTACTTGCGCGTGGTGCCCGAGCTAGCCGCGCACCGGACGGCCGCGGCGCAGCTGGGCTTCGGTGCGGTTATCAAGATTGTGCTGGAGTTTCACACCGCCTTTTGGCAAGCGCAACTGCCGGAGCTGGAGTTTCTGCTGTCCGACGCGCCGGTGCCCACCTGGTGGAGCCAGCTGCCCGCTGCCGTGCCGCAACTCACTGGCTGGCTGGCGGGGCCGGCGGCGCAGCGCCTGCGCACGGCCTCTGAGGAAGCGATAGTGCAACAAGCGCTGGAGTCGCTGAGCTACGTGCTGGCCGTAGCGCCCGCCGACCTGCGCGCGCAGCTGCGGGCGCACTACGTGCGCAACTGGGGCAGCGAGCCCTACAGCCGCGGCGCGTACTCGTACCCCACGGTAGAGGCCCGGGCTGCGCAGGCCACCCTGGCCACGCCCGTGGCCGACACCCTCTTCTTCGCTGGCGAAGGCGTGTACGATGGGCCGGCCGCGGGCACGGTAGAGGCCGCCCTGGTGAGCGGGCAAGCCGCGGCCCGCGCCCTGTTGGCCAGCCGCGCCCCTAGGGCCAGCGCGGCAGCAAAGGCCTCGCTGGTTGCCAAGAGCCCGTAGCCCAGGGCCGGGCGGCGCCCGGCAGCCAGCCCTAGGGTGTTGGGGCATGCTAACCCGGCCTCTACCACCCAGGCGGCCCGCGCCGCTACTGGCCGCGGGCCGCGCCGACCTGCTCGCGGGCGCGCTGCTGCCTAATGGCTTCGCGCAAGATGGCGGCTTCCGCAAAGTGCCGCTCGCTTAGCAAGTTGCGGTAGCGGGGCGGCAGGGGCGTGCCCGCGGCGTAGGCCCGGTCGAGGGCAATGAGGTGGCTTTTATTGAAGCGGTTGGCGTGCACAACAAACCCCACCAGCGTGCCCGCCAGCACAGCAATGCCCAGCGGGGGCGAGGCCGCCTCTTGCGTTACCCGCTGCTGGCCGTACTGGTCGGTAGTGGAGAGGGGCAAAGCGAGCGATATGCCCACGATAAACGGAATGGTGTAGAGGTAGCCCGCGTAGCGGCGCTTGCGAAACAGCGATAGCAGCGCTCCGGTGGTGTCGGCTCCGTGGTGGGCACTGGGTTGGTAGCGCGGCAAGTACCAGTTATTGAATACCAGCACCGCCCCCGAGTCGGCCGGCGCCGCGCCCAGGGGTGGGGGAGTAGGGGTTTGGGCGGCCAGCGGAGTGCTGAGCAGCAGGGCCATGAGCCCGCAAAGGATAAGGCGCATAATAAGGTTGCCTAAGGGAGCGGCTTAGCCGTTACGGCCTTGTACTTGACGATGGGCGCCGCAAAAAAACGGGGTTTCAGCTTGCGGCGCAGGGCGCGGGGCAGGGGCTGGCCGGCGGCGTAGTTGGTGAGCACCGTTTGGAGGTGCATGTTGCTGTAGTGCAGCAGTTTGGCCAGCCCGTAGCCCACAAGGGGCGTGGCTAGCAGCAGCGCGCCGCCCAGGTTGCCGCTGCCGTCGGAGCCCGCCTGGTAGGCAGAGCTGTTGCCGGGGTTGCTGGTGGTGCTGGTGCCTAGGCCCAGCCGCAGGGCCGAAAGGGTAGCGCCTACCATCCAGCCCACGCCGCCCGCCTGCCGCCGGCTGTAGAGGGTGATGATGGCCTGGGCAGTGTCATTATGCAGATACTGCCCCCGCAGCCGCTGCTTCAGCTGCTGCGAAGCCAGGCTTTCATCGGTTACGGGGTTTTGCGCCGCGGCCGGGCGCAGGGTTAGGCTGAGCAGCAGTACGAGTAGGGGTTTTAGCATGGGCAGAAAAATAAAGAAAATAGGTGGTTGTCAGAGGATTATCAAAACAGCGTAGGCGCCGCGCCGCTGGCCTAAGTTGCCGCGCACTGCTGCCGCAGCTGGGCTACCAGGGCGGCGTCGGTTTCCCAACGCTCGGCATAAAACAGCGAGGGGGCTGGGGGCGCGGGCAGCGGCCGCCGGGCACTGGCGTGAAACTCGCGGGCGCCGCTGTGGGCCAGCAGCGCGGGCAGCGTGGCGGGCGTAATGCCCGCGCCGGGCATGATGCCAAGGCGCCCGGCCGCTTGCCGCCCCAGGGCCGCCAGGGGGGCCAGCCCAGCCTGCGCCTTGGGCTGGCCCCCGGAGGTAAGTAGCCGCTGGCAGCCGGTGGCTACCACGGCTTCCAGCGCCGTGGGCAAGTCGGCGCAGTCGTCGAAGGCGCGGTGGAAAGTGACGGGCAGCGGGTGCGCCACCTGCACCAGGGCGCGGCTGCGCGCCACGTCTACCTGATTGCCGGGCGTGAGCACGCCCAGCACCACACCGTCGCAGCCCAGGCTTTTACAGGCTTCGACATCGGCGTGCATAATGGCCAGCTCGTGGGGGTCGTACACGAAGTGACCGGGCCGCGGCCGAATCAGCACGAATACCGGAATAGTTAATAATGCCCGCACCTGGCGCACCAGGCCGTAGGAAGGGGTAATGCCGCCCTGCTCCAGGTTCTGGCATAGCTCGATGCGGTGGGCTCCACCCGCCTGGGCCGCTAGGGCTGACTGTACGGAGCCAACGCAAATTTCTAATTGACAAGCAGGCATGAGCTAAGAAAATAGCGAAAAGTGCTCCCAAAACGACTGCCAACTACGTTGCGTGCGCTAGCTTGGCCCGGCTCGGCCCACCCAGCAGTAGGCTGCCCGCCGGCCAATACCGCCGCGCGGCCGCTGGCAGGGGGCCCGGGCCGCCCGCCGCGCACCCACCCTAACCCAGCTGTGACCAACAGCACGCTGCGGATGCCACGAAGTAGCAATAAACCAAGTAAGAATAAAAGCATCTAAACAAGCAAGTAAGCACCGCAACAAATATGGCGCACGGCGCGCCATCTGCACGCGGCCAAGTGCTTGCGAGGGTAGCTGGCGCCTGGGCACCCTAGGGGCGCGGCTGGCGCAAGCGGGTGCCCCGCGTTTCTTTGCGGGTGATGTCCGTCTTCACGACTTACCTCCAACTGGGGTTTTTCCATATTTGTAGCTGGCAGGCCACCGACCACCTCACGTTCTTGCTGGCGCTGTGCGCGCCCTACGTGCTGGCCGATTGGCGGCGCGTGGTGGCGTTGGTTTCCAGCTTCACCCTAGGGCACTCGCTCACGCTGGCGCTGGCCACGCTCAGCCTAGTGCGCGTGAACGTGCCGCTAGTGGAGGCGCTTATTCCGATTACCATTTTGCTCACGGCGCTGGTCAATATGTACCGGGTAGGGCCGGCGCTGCCCCGGGCACCCGTGCGGCCGGTGGGCTCGGTGGTGTGGGCAGTGCCCAATGCGCTAGCGGCGGGCTTCGGGCTCATTCATGGCCTAGGGTTTTCGAGCTACCTGCGCGAGCTGCTGGGCCGCGAGAGTCGCCCGGTGCGCGAGCTGCTGTCCTTCAACCTGGGTGTGGAGCTGGGGCAGCTGCTGGTGGTGAGTACCATTTTGCTGCTGGGCTTTGGGCTGTTGCGGGGCCTAGGGGTGGCCCGGCGCGACTGGGTGCTGGCGGTGAGCGGCGCGGCGCTGGGCGTGTCGGCGCTGTTGCTGGCGCAGTTGGCGGCGGGATAGTAGGGGCAGGGATACTAGCGAAAAAAGAGCCTGGCGTTCTGTTTTTAGCCTATTACTTATTACCGCCTACCCTCTATAATTATCATTGTCTGCCGCAACTCCCGGCGTAATTTCGCCGCCTTTCCTATTGATTCTTTTTTTACTCCTATTACCCATGCGCATTTCGCTACTCGCCGCCGGGCTGGGGCTGCTGCTCGGCCCCCTAGGGGCCTGGGCCCAGACGACTAACTCGGGCACCGACAAGTTTGCCCAGCTCGGACCCGAGCTGCCCACGCCCAACGAGTACCGCACCGCCAGTGGCGCACCGGGCCCCAAGTATTGGCAGCAGCGCGCCGACTACAACATCCGCGTGAGCCTCGACGACCAGAAGCAGGCCATCACGGGCGCCGAAACGATTACCTACACCAACCTCTCGCCCGACGTGCTGCCCTACCTGTGGGTGCAGCTCGACCAGAACATCCTGGCCAAGAACTCGATGACGGCGGCCACGCTCACCGGGCAGATTCCGGCCGCCGGGCGCCTCTCGTTTCAAGAGCTCGACGGCCAGCTGGCGGTGCAGGAGTTTGACGGCGGCTACCAGATTGCGGCCGTCACCGACGCCGGCGGCCGGCCCCTGAGGTACACCATCAACCACACCATGATGCGCGTGGATTTGCCCACGCCGCTGCGGCCCGGCCAGAAGGTGGCCTTCGGGGTGAAGTGGAGCTACAACATCAACGACCAGCTGAAAATCAGCGAGCGCAGCGGCTACGAGTACTTCCCGCAGGATAAGAACTACCTCTACGAAATAGCGCAGTTTTACCCCCGCATGGCGGTGTACTCCGACGCCGTGGGCTGGCAGAACAAGCAATTCTTGGGCAACGGCGAGTTTACGCTGCCCTTCGGCAACTACCGCGTGAGCATCACCGCGCCGGCCGACCACGTGGTGGGCGCCACCGGCGTGCTCCAAAATGCCGCGCAGGTGCTCACGGGCCCGCAGCAGCGGCGCCTGACCGAGGCCCGCGGCGCCAAGAAGCCGGTACTCATCGTGAGCCAGGACGAGGCCGTGCAGAACGAGAGCAGCCGCGCCACCGGCACCAAAACCTGGACTTTCGCCGCCCAAAACGTGCGCGACTTCGCCTGGTGCTCGTCGCGCAAGTTCATTTGGGATGCCATGGGCATTGTGCAGAGCGGCAAGCCGGTGCTCTGCATGAGCTACTACCCCAAGGAGGGCAACCCGCTGTGGGGCCAGTACTCGACGCAGGTGGTGGCGCACACCATCAAAACGTATTCGCACTTCACCATCCCTTACGAGTACCCGGTGGCCATTTCGGTGCACGGGCCGGTGGGCGGCATGGAGTACCCCATGATTTGCTTTAACGGCGGGCGCCCCGAGAAGGACGGCACCTACTCGCAGGACCGGAAGTACGGCATGATTTCGGTGATTATTCACGAAGTGGGCCACAACTTCTTCCCCATGATTGTAAACTCCGACGAGCGGCAGTGGACGTGGATGGACGAGGGCCTGAACTCGTTTGTGCAGTTCCTCACGGAGCAGGCCTGGGAGCGCAACTACCCCAGCCGCCGCGGCGAGCCGCGCAACATGGTGGACTACATGCGCACCGACAAGAGCCTGCAAACGCCGATTATGACCAACTCGGAGAGCGTGCTGCAATTTGGCAACAACGCCTACGGCAAGCCCGCCACTGCCCTCAACATCCTACGCGAAACGGTGATGGGCCGCGAGCTGTTTGACTACGCCTTTAAGACTTACGCCACCCGCTGGGCCTACAAGCACCCCGAGCCGGCCGATTTTTTCCGCACCATGGAAGACGCCTCGGCCGTGGACCTGGACTGGTTCTGGCGCGGCTGGTTCTACACCGTGGACCGCTGCGACATCTCGCTCGATAACGTGAAGATGTACCGCATCAACACCAAAAACCCCGGCGTGGAAAATGCCCGCCTGCGCACCGAGCGCCAGGCCCAGCCCCCAACCATCACGCAGCAGCGCAATACCAAAGACATTCCGCAGACGCTGGTGGACCAGAACCCCGACCTCAAGGACTTCTACAACGGCTACGACCCGCTAGCCGCCAGCCAGGCCGACCAGGCCCGCTACCAGCAGTACGTGGGCACCCTCAGCCCCGAGCAGCAGCAGCGCGTGGGCAGCGGCCTGAACGTGTACCAGCTCGACCTGCACAACGTGGGGGGCCTAGTGATGCCGGTGGTGCTGCAAAAAACCTACGACGACGGCACGCAAGAGATTGAAACCATTCCGGCCGAGCTGTGGCGCAAAAACAACGAGCAGGTGAGCAAGCTCATCTTCACGCCTAAAAATGTGGTATCGTTCGTGATTGACCCCTACCAGCAAACGGCTGATACCGACCTGAGCAACAACGCCTTCCCGCGCCAGCCCACGCCCACGCGCTTCGAGTTGTTTCAGCAGGGCCTGGCCGGCCCCGCCCCTCAAAACCCCATGCAGCAAGCCGCTGCCCAGGCCACGCCCGGCACCGTAGACAAGCCCGCGCCCGCCTCACCCCTGCAGCGCCAGGAAAACAAGCCCAACCCCAACGGTCGCCCCACCTCGGGCAGCCGCTAAGCACCTAGGGCCCTCCCGAATACAAAGCGCCTGCCGAGCTTGGTAGGCGCTTTTTTGTGGATGGCTAGCGGCGGAGTCGAGTCATTTCTTCCTCACACAAAAATTCCAAGTTGACGCCGTAGCGCCCTAGGGTCTCGCGGTGCTCATACCAGTCGGTATCGGTAGCATTTACGATGGGCGGCCGGGCGTGATGCGTGAGAGTAGCAGCCACAAACTTGCGGTCAGACGGGTCGAATTTAGTCAACTCGGCAGCCGTGGGGAAAGCGGCGAAGCTACCATCTTCGGCCAATTCTAGCGTTACTTGCTCGCAGTGCTGCGGGTTGTAGGCGGCCTGCCCATATACCCAGCGGTAAAACTGGTCGCCGGTGCCGGGCTGGCCGCTGGGACTAAGGTGGCGTCTATATTCCTGCATAATATATTCGGCGTCGTCCAGCACTAGTATTTCCCCAGCGATAAGTTTTTCTAGGCGTTCAATAGCAGCAATCACACAAGCTGGGCCGGCGTCTGATTTACCATTAGCCGTTATAGCTACGTTCGTATCGATGAGATAATGCATAACCTACTGTTGCCGCATTTTGCGTTTCATCTCCGCTTTCGTTTTAGCAGCCGCTTCGGCAAAGGCATCACCGAAAAAGCCCTTCGGCCAGTTACTGATATTGCCATATTCGTCTAGTTTCAGCGTTGTCAGCTTTGATTTTCCTTCTTCAATAGAAGTGAAATAAAGCTTAATCTCCTCTTGGCTAATTATTTCCTCCGCAATGCGGCGCTGCAATCGCTGCAATAAATGCTCACTGTGGCTTTCCAAAATAATTTGCACCTTGCGCCGCTTAATGGCATCAATAAATACATCGGCCAATCCGGCCTGCACCGCCGGGTGCAAATGAATTTCGGGCTGCTCCAAAATTACCGTTGAGCCCTCCGGTACATAAAATAGCAACACCAGCACCGGCAGAATTTGCGACACGCCAAAGCCTACATCAGTCAAGAAAACGCTGGCCGATTCAGCCGTGCGCTGGATGCGCACCTCGTATTCCTTGCGGTTGGGTGCAATAGGCTGCACTTTGAAGGAATAAATAAGACCGAGTTCTTTGAGCCAGTAAGCTACGTGTTCTTCGACAGTACGCTTGGGCTGGCCTTCGCCTACATCAATAGTTGGGCCTTGGTTTCGAGAGGACAATAGGGCAGCTATAGCTCTTTCGCCCCTGTTACCTACGCTTCGGGTTTGTTCACCCGCCCATGTGTAGAGACGGCTTGGATATTCTCGAAGTGGGCCTAAATAATTAGTTCGCCTAAAAAAGTCTTCTAGCTCAAAAACACTGTAACCTATCGCACCAAACTGCTTCTTCTCAATATTGGAAACATGGCTCATTGAACCAGGCATAACCCCATAAAATTTGCTAGATTCAAAAACTAATCGTTCCATTTCGAAAGAATCATAATTTCCATGGATTGCATGTAGTTCGTAAATAGGATTATTATTTTTAGATTTCATATTTGCTCTACGTCCTTCTGTAATATTATTTTTATTTTGATAGCGAAAATCTACGAGTTGAACATAATCCTCATTTCTTTCTATTTTGGCACTAAAATAAAATTTGCCTTCATGCCAAAATTCACTAGTTAATGAATAAAGATTTTTAGCTTTCCAGTCAAAGCTAAAGCTTAGCGACTCTGGGTCACGATGCATGAATAAAATGTCATACATAGTTCCTAATTCAACGTAAGAATGTTCATCGCCAAGATTCAAAACCTGTGAATTATCCGACGACTCCACCGTCTGCTTCAGCATCAGCAGGAATTGCAGGATGCTGGACTTGCCCGACGAGTTGGTGCCGAAGAAGCCGGTAAGGCTGCCGAAAGCCATATCGCCGGTATCTTGCCAGGACTTGAAATTTTGGATGCGAAGGCGTTCGAGCATATAGATAGAGGGCAAGTGCTACAAGCAAAGCTACCAGTACTACTTGCTTCCCACCATAAACAACCCTAGGCCATAGGGCCCTCGCAACCCTGCCCCATCAAAACCAGTTACTTCGGCTATGGCTACCGACGCTCCTTCTTCTGCTGCTGCCGCGCTGCTGGCGCTGCGCTGCCCCCGCTGCCACAAGGGGCCGCTTTTTAAGCACCCGGCCGCCAGCCTGCACTTCTCAGACATGTACGACGCCTGCGCCGTGTGCGAGCAAACGTTTGAGCCCGAGCCCGGTTTTTACTACGGCGCTATGTACCTGAGCTTTGGCTTTGCGGTGGCCATTTTTGCGGTAGTGGGCCTCGTGCTTAATTACCTGGCTGGCGACCCCGATACGTGGGTATATGTAGCGGTGATAGTCGTGCTATCGCTGCTCACCACCCCGCTGGCGTTTCGCTACTCGCGGGCCATGATGCTATATTTCTTTGGCGGCGCGCACTACGACCCGCGCCGGGCTAAGCTCGGGAGTAGATAAGTCTAAGCGAGCGATACTCTGGCTAGGGCGCTAGCTAAAAGAGAAAACGCTGAACGCTAAGGAGTTTTTGCGCGTAGAAAGTAGCTGCCTTACCACGCGCCAGCTTTTTCTTATGCTTCCTCCCGACGACCAACTTCCCGATGCGGCCAGCCCCGCGCCGCAAGGCCCTTCGCGCCGCTCCTTCCTCAAGCAATCGGGTGGCCTGTTGAGCGCCACGCTGGCGGCCCCCATCGCCAGCCGCGCCGAGGCCGTAGCCGATAGGCTGGCCCCGGCCAGCGCCATCGCCAACGGCCCTACCAACATGGCGCTCACCATCAATGGCCAGGTGCGCAACCTGCGCCTAGAGCCCCGCGTGACGCTGCTCGACGCCCTGCGCGAGTATATGGACCTAACGGGTTCTAAAAAAGGCTGCGACCACGGCCAGTGCGGCGCCTGCACGGTGCTCGTAGACGGCAAGCGCGTCAATAGCTGCCTCACGCTGGCCGTCATGGCCCAGGGCAAGCAGATTACCACCATTGAGGGCTTAGCCAAGGGCGACGAGCTGCACCCCATGCAGGAAGCCTTCCTTAAGCACGACGGCTTCCAGTGCGGCTACTGCACGCCGGGCCAAATTATGAGCGGCGTGGCCTGCGTGAGCGAAGGCCACGCCAAAACCGACGACCAAGCCCGCGAATGGATGAGCGGCAACCTCTGCCGCTGCGGCGCCTACCCCAACATTCTGGCCGCCGTGCGCGAAGTGGCTGGCCAACCAGCAAAAGGCTAAATTACCATGAATAACTTCGCTTATACCCAGGCCGCTTCTACCAAGGAAGCCACCACGGCCAAGGAAGCCGACAAAGCCGCCGCCTACATCGGCGGCGGCACCACGCTGATTGACATCATGAAGTCGAATATTGAGCAGCACTCGCTGCTCATCGACATCAACAAGCTGAGCATGATGGGGATTGCCAACGGGGCCGAGGGCCTGCGCATTGGTACCCTGGAGCGCATGAGCACCGTGGGCGAACACCCGCTGGTGGTGCAAAACTACCCGGTTATCGCGGAGTCGCTATTGGCGTCGGCCTCGCCGCAGCTGCGCAATATGGCCAGCATGGGTGGCAACCTGCTCCAAAAAACCCGCTGCGGCTACTACCGTGACATAGCTTTTCCGTGCAACAAGCGGGTGCCCGGCTCGGGCTGCCCCGCCCAAACCGGCGACAACCGCAACCTGGCCATTTTTGGTACCAGCCCCAGCTGCATCGCCACCAACGCCTCCGACCTGGCCGTGGCGCTGATGGCCTTGGACACCAAGGTGACCCTAGAGAACGCCAAAGGGCAAACCCGCGTGCTGCCGCTGGCGGAGTTTTATAAGGTGCCGGGCAATACGCCCAACATCGAAACCCACATGCAACCCAGTGAGTTGATTACGGCCATCAATGTGCCGGCTGCTGCGCACGCGCGCCGCTCGCACTACCTCAAAGTGCGTGACCGGGCCTCGTATGCCTACGCGCTGGTTTCGGCCGCTGTGGGGCTCGATGTGCAGAATGGCGTCATCAAGTCGGCCCGCGCGGCCCTAGGGGGCGTGGGCACGGTGCCGTGGCGCGTGCCGGCGGTAGAGAAATACCTCGTGGGCAAACCCGCTACCGAAGACACGTTTCGGGCTGCCGCCGCGCTGGCCGTACGCGACGCTGCCCCGCGCGAGCACAACAAGTTTAAGATAGAGCTGGCCCAGCGAACGCTGGTGCGCGCTTTTCTGGAATTGCCTGCTTAGCCTAACGCCTTATTTAGTAGAACTATGTTTGAAGAACCCCAATTTAAGGAGCAGCCCGGCGGGGCGGTGGGCCAACCGCTCATCCGCGTAGATGGGCGCGATAAGGTGACGGGCAAGGCCAAGTATTCGGCCGAATATCCGCTGCCCGGCTTGACTTACGGCGTGCTGGCCACCAGCCCCATCGCCAAGGGCAAAATTATGAGCATCGACACCACAGCCGCGACCCGCGAGCCCGGTGTGCTCACGATACTTACCCACCAGAACCTGCCGGCGCTGGCCCAAACGCCCGACACGCCCGAGGGCAAAAAGGCGACCAGCGCGCCGATGGGCTTTTTGCCGCTCACCAGCGATGAGATTTTTTACGCTGCCCAGCCCGTGGCTATGGTAGTGGCCGACACCCTGGAGCACGCCATGCACGCCGCCACCCTGGTGAAGGTGACGTACCAAAACGGCGGCCAACCCATCGCGTACTTCACCGACCCTAAGGCGCAGCTATTCAACCCCGAGAAGGTGCAGGACGGTAAAACCGATGGCCACACCCGGCGCGGCGATGCGCAGGCGGCCTTCAACAGCGCGCCCATCCAGCTGACGGCCACCTACTACCACCCGGTGCACAACCACAACCCTATGGAGCCGGGCTCGACCACGGCCTACTGGGAGGGCAGCGGCAAGCTGACGGTATACGAATCGACCCAGGGCGTGACGCGCACCCAAACCACCCTGGCCGCTATGACGGGCCTGCCCCGCGAGCAGATTCGGGTGATAACCAAGTACCTAGGGGGTGGCTTTGGCTGCAAGGGCTCGTGCTGGCCCCACACTATCCTCACGGTGCAGGCTGCCAAGGCCGTGGGCCGGCCGGTGAAGCTGATGCTGACCCGCCCGCAGATGTTTACGAGCATGGGCCACCGCGAAGACCAGGAGCAAATCCTAAAGCTCGGCGCCACCGCCGACGGCAAGCTCACCTCACTGATTCACACCAAGAAGTCCACGACCTCGGCCTGGGACGACTACGCCGAGTCTAATTCCAAGATTGTCGACATGATTTATGCCTCGCCCACGTTTGAGGCGAGCTACGAGTTGGCGCGGGCCAACGTGATGACATCGACCTTTATGCGCGCCCCCGGCGAGGGGCCGGGCTCATTCGCCATCGAGTGCTCGATGGATGACTTGGCCGCCCGCCTGAACCTGGACCCCATCGAAATCCGGCTGCGCAACTACGCCGACCACGACTACAGCACCGGCCAGCAATGGAGCAGCAAGAGCCTCAAGCAGTGCTACGCCCGTGGTGCTGAGCTGTTTGGCTGGAGCAAGCGCAACCCCAAGGCTGGCGCCACTCGCGATGGCCGCTTCCTTGTGGGCATGGGCATGGCTACCGCCAGCTACCCCGTGCACAACTCGCAAGGCACGGCCCGCGCCCGCCTCTACGCCGACGGCCACGCCGTGGTGCAGAGCGGCGCTACCGACTTAGGCACCGGCACTTACACCGTGATGACGCAGGTAGCCGCCGACTCGTTGGGATTGCCAGTAGAGAAAATTCGCTTCGAGCTAGGCGATACCAACATGCCCACGGCCCCCAACTCGGGCGGCTCTACGGCGGCCGGTACCGTATCGTCGTCCATCTTCCTGGCAGCCGACGACCTCTGGCAGAAGCTCATCAAGCTGGCGGTGATGGACAAGAAATCGCCGCTTTTCAAGGCTAAGCCCGAAGATGTAGCGGTGGAGAAAGGCCGCCTTTTTCTTAAAAAGGATCCTAGTAAAGGCGAGGCCTTCGGCGACCTGATGAAGCGCAGCGAGCTGACTGACATCGAGGGGTTTGCGCGCGGCAAGTACGGGGCTGGCTACGAAACCGGCCGGGCCGGCAGCCCTTCCGACACCGGCAACCAGGGTAGCAAGCAACCCGACTCGGCGCACTCCATGCACTCGTTTGGGGCGCACTTCTGCGAGGTGCGCGTCGATACAGAGCTCGGTACCGTGCGCGTGTCAAAGTGGGTAAGCGTGATTGGCGCAGGCCGCATACTAAACGCCCAAACCGCTCGCAGCCAGATTATTGGCGGCGCTATTATGGGCATTGGCTCGGCCCTGATGGAAGCAACCGAGCGCGACGAGCACTTTGCCCGCTACACCAACGCCGACTTGGCCAACTACCACGTGCCCGTTAACGCCGACATTCCGGATATGGTGGTCGAGTTCGTGGAAGAGCATGACCCCTACATCAATGCGATGGGAGTGAAGGGCATTGGCGAAATTGCCTTTGTGGGCGTGGCAGCCGCCGTGGCCAATGCCTTGTATCACGCCACCGGCAAGCGCCTGCGCGAGTTGCCCTTCACGCCCGATAAGGTGCTGATGAGCGAGGTAAATAGCTAGGGAGTACGAAATAAAAGAACGTCATTCTGAGCTAGCGAAGCATCTTACCCGAGTCATTTAGGAATCGATAGAACGATACTTAAATGGCGCAGGCGAGGTGCCTCGCTAACTCAGAATGACGTTCTTTTGCATTTAATTCACGCAGTTCACCTACTTACACGCATGCACAACGACCCCACCGCCACTGTGGGCCTCATTTTGCTGGCTGCCGGCTCTTCCTCGCGCCTGGCACGCCCCAAGCAGCTGCTGCCCTACCAGGGCCATACCCTGCTGCGCCACGCCGCCGAGGTGGCCGTTGCCTCGCCCTGCCGCCCGCTGGTGCTCGTGACCGGCGCCCTGCACGATGAGCTGCTGCCTGAAGTAGCCGAGCTGCCTTTCCACGTAGTGCGCAACGATGCCTGGGCCGATGGCATGGGCGGCAGCATTGCCGCTGGCTTGGCCGAGCTGGAAACCGCCGCCGAGGGCCCTAGGGTCGATGCCGTGGTGGTCATGCTCTGCGACCAGCCCCTGGTGAGCGACGAAACTATTGGTGCGCTCATCGTGCAGTTTCAAGCCACGGGCCAGCCCGTGGTGGCCTCGGCCTACGCGGGCACCCAGGGCGTGCCGGCGCTGTTTGGCCGCGAGGTTTTCGCGCAGTTGCTGGCCCTGCGCGGTGCCAGCGGGGCTAGGGAACTGCTGCAGCAATACAACCACCTGCCCACCATCGACTTCCCCGGCGGCGCCACCGATGTGGATACTGAAGCCCAGTACGCGGCCCTAGGGCAGTAGGGCGGCGGGAACCTGTCGCACCACGCTGCCTAATAACCGGCTTGCTAAACCGTAGCGGGCCGATTATTTTTTAGCTTCGGCCGGGTAGGGCCCCACACGCCGGTATTCCACCTGCTCGTTCACGCTCGGAAATTCGGGGCCCATGGGAAAAGAAAGTACCAGCGAGCGGCGTGCCAGGCGCTGCACCTGCTGGTCGTTGAAGGAAGCGCCGTCGGGGCTGCCGGGGCTGCGGGCGCTGAGGTGGGCGCCGGCCAGCGAGAAGGTGCCAGTTTCGGTGCGCTGAAACTGGCCGTTGCGCTCGATGGTGAAAACGTAGGAGCTATCGGCCCGAAACTCTACTACTAAGTGGGCCGTGCCAGTATAAATGGCCTCATTGAGGTCCGCAATGTCGGGGTTGTCGAGCTTCGCCAGCACCGAGTCGGGCGCGGTGCCCGCTACGGCAAATTGGATTTGGCGGGTTTCCCAGCGGCCCAGCAGGGTAGGGGGCGCTTTCTGGGCTAGGGCCGGCACGGCTAGAAGTGCCCGCCCAACCAGCGCCACGAAAGGCAGTTTACTGAGAGTGCTCATGAAGGGTTGAAAATAAGCGCTTAGCTGAAAGTTCCACCCGCTAGCCCGCCGCCTGGGTAAGCAAAGCAGAAAGTGGGGAGCCCCGGCAATAAGAATAACGCTTTACCCTTACGTTACGGACCGAGCCCTAGGTCCCAAAACCTAGTATCTTGGCCGCAAACTCACCCTACTTTCATGGCTCCCATTGCCACTGCGCCCGCCGCGGCCGTTGAAAAAGACAACAAGCGCATCACCACCGGCTGGACGTTCTACGACTGGGCCAACTCGGTATACCCGCTCGTTATTACCAGCTCCATTTTTCCCATCTACTGGGGTAGCATCACCAAGGAAATCAACCCCACTGATGTGGTTGATTTTTTGGGGTTTCAGGTGCCGGGTTCGTCGCTGCTTACCTACGCCATTTCGGCGGCGTTCCTCATTATTGCGCTGGTCAGCCCCTTCCTCACCTCGCTGGCCGACTACTCGGGGCGTAAGAAACTGTTTCTGCAGATATTCTGCTACCTAGGGGCGGCGAGCTGCGCGGGGCTGGCGCTGTTTACCAAGGATACGCTGACGCTGAGCACGTTTATCTTCATTGCGGCCACGGTAGGTTTTTCGGGCAGCATCGTGTTCTACAACTCCTATTTGCCCGAAATCAGCTCCGAGGAAAAGTTCGACTCGCTATCGGCCCGGGGCTTCTCGATGGGCTACATTGGGTCGGTGCTGCTGCTGGTTATCTGCCTGGGCATTATCATGGGGCCGCACATTGCGGGCGGGCCCGCGGGCGTGGCGCTGTTTGGGATGAGCACGGGCACGGCTACGCAACTCAGCTTTTTGCTCACGGGCCTGTGGTGGGTAGGTTTTGCCCAAATCCCCTTCCTCACCCTGCCGCCCGATACTGGCCGCCCCGCCGACGCGCCCGCCAGCCAGGACGGCTGGCTGCTCAACGGCTTCCGCGAGCTGGGCAAGGTCTGGGACCAGCTCAAGCAGCTGCCCAACCTCAAGCGCTTTTTGCTGGCCTACTTCACCTATAACATGGGCGTGCAAACGGTGATGTACGTGGCTACCATCTTCGGTGATAAAGTGCTGAAGCTGGACAGCACCTCGCTCATTGTCACCATCTTGCTGCTGCAGATTGTGGGCATCCTAGGGGCCTGGCTGTTCGCCAAGCTCTCCGAGCGCATCGGCAACACGCGGGCCCTGAGCTGGGCGGTATTCATCTGGATGCTCATTTGCGTGGCCGGCTACTACGTGCAGGCCGGCTGGAGCTTCTACGCGCTGGCCTCGGTTATCGGCCTCACCATGGGCGCCGTGCAAAGCCTCTCGCGCAGCACCTATTCCAAGATTATCCCCGAAAACACGCCTAATTCGGCGGCTTTTTTTAGCTTCTTCGACGTGGTCGAGAAGCTGGGTATTGTCATTGGTACGCTTTCCTTCGGGCTAATCGGGCAAATCACAGGTTCGATGCGTAATAGCATCCTTTCGCTCATCGTGTTTTTCATCGTGGGCCTAGGCTTTTTGCTGACCCTGCGCGGCAAGAAACTGCGCGAAGAACCGGTGGGCGGCGCGGGTGGCGCCGTGCTGCCCCCGCCGCCGCCCGCCTCGGCCGCAGTCGAAATGGGTAGCCCCCAAACCGTATAATCGCAGGGTGAACGGATGTAACAAATTACGCGGCGCAGCCAGCTAGTTGCTACCTTGTGCGGCGGGTACAGCGTAGGTATACACTGTGCAAACCGTTAAACCCGTTCAATCTGCGATCCATGCACACCGCCTCCCCCCAGCAAAATATCCTCGCTGAGCTCGACCGCGAGTTAGCCGTCACGCGCCAAGTCCTCGAGCGCGTGCCCGATGATAAGTTCGACTACCAGCCGCACCCCAAGTCCATGAAGCTGGGCACGCTGGCCTCGCACATCGTCAACCTGCTGCTATTCAATAAATTGTTTGTGGAAGCCGACCAGCGCGACTTCCTCGACCAGAGTGCGCCCAAGCCGCCGCCCAGCCCTACCACCACCGCCGAGTTGCTGGCCCGCTTCGACCAGTTCAGCGCCGACCTGCGCCAGGCCCTGCAAGCTAGCAGCGACGAAAAGCTGGGCGGCAGCTTCCAGCTCAGGCGCGGCGAGCAGGTGCTGATGGACCGCCCCAAGGCCGCCGCCATTCGCATTATGGGCCTCAACCACAGCATTCACCACCGCGGCCAGCTCACGGTGTACCTGCGCCTGCTCGACATCCCACTGCCCGGCATCTACGGCCCCAGCGCCGACGAGGCGGGCGGATTTTAAGAAAATAGCTAGCTATTCCTGGCTTGAAAACACTTGCCGGCCGCCAATCCAGGTTTGCTGCACTTTTAAATCGTGCAGTTGCTCGTTGGGCGCGGTTAGCAAGTCGGCGCGTAGCACCACAAAGTCGGCCAGCATACCGGGCTTAATCTGGCCTTTGCGCTTTTCCTCAAAGGCGGCGTGGGCAGCCCAGGTGGTCATGCCGCGCAGGGCCTGCTGGCGGGTGAGCGCGCCCGCGGGCTGGAAGCCGCCGGCCGGATAGTTCCGGGCATCTTGCCGGGCCACGGCCGCGTGGAAGCCGTAGAGCGGGTTGATGTCCTCGACCGGAAAATCGGACCCTAGGGCCACCTGCCCGTACTGCGCCAGCAGCGCCTTATAAGCATAGGCATCGGGCAGGCGCTGGAGTCCTAGGCGCTCGCCGGCCCAATACATGTCGCTGGTGGCGTGGGTGGGCTGCACTGAGGGCACGATGTGGTACTGCCCAAATTTAGGAATATCCTGGCGGCTCACGATTTGCGCGTGCTCGATGCGCCAGCGCCGGTCGGTTTGCCCGCGCAAAGCCGCGCCGTAAATGTCGAGCAGCAGCCGGTTGGCCGAGTCGCCAATGGCGTGCGTGTTCATTTGAAACTTGGTGGCGGCCAGCTCCTGGGCAATGGCGCGGTAGTAGGCCGGCTTTTGCAGCAGAAAGCCGCGCTCGTGGGGCCGGTCGGTGTAGGGCGCCAGCAGCGATGCCCCACGCGACCCCAGGGCTCCGTCGGCATACACCTTGAAAGACGAGATGGTGAGCTGGTCGCTGAAGTACGGCCCCCTGGGTAGGTAATACGCCTTATTTTCGGGCGTGGGATTGAGCATGGCATACAGCCGTAAATGCAGCTGGCCGGCGCGCTGCAAAGCCGCCAGGCGCTCAATATCGGCGCGGTCGAGGCCAGCGTCGGCCAGGCTGGTGAGGCCCACGGCCAGGCAGTTGCGCTGGCCGGCCAGCAGCAGCTTATCCGCCTCGGCCGGCGCCGGCTCAGGAATCTGGCTGGCCACCAGCTTCACGGCATTGTCTACGAGCAAGCCGGTGAGGCGGCCTCGCGCATCGTGCCCAATCACGCCGCCGCTAATGGGCGTGGCGGCCGTGACGCCCGCCAAATCCAGCGCCTTTTGATTGACGAGGGCCGCGTGCCCATCTACCCGCACCAGCAGCACCGGCACCGCCGGAAACAACGCGTCGAGGGTGTCTTTGGTGGGGAAGCGCTGGCCGGGCCAGTCGTTCTGGTCCCAGCCGCGCCCGGTTAGCCAAGCATCGGTGGGGCGCTGCTGCCGGTGCTGCACCAGCCGCCCCACGGTGGCGGCCCACGAGCTGGCGCCTACCAAATTGGCCGAGCGCAGCCCTAGGGCATAGCGGTAGAAGTGGCAATGCGCGTCGTAAAAACCGGGGTAAATGAACTGCCCGCCCGCATCTACCGTGCGCGCCGCCTGGTAGCGGCTGGCCAGGTCGGCCGCGCGGCCCACCGCCACAAAGCGCCCGCCGCGCACCGCAAATGCCTCGGCCTTGCTAAACGTCGAGTCCACGGTATACACCGTAGCATTGGTCACGAGCAAATCTACTGCCTCACGCTTAGGTTGGCAAGCGCCTGCCAGCAAGACAGTTAGCAGCCCAGTAGTACTCAAAAGTTTAAAAAGTGCCCGCATGGTACAAATCAGTAAATCGTAGATTTAATGGATTGCGCAGCTACGCTTGCTACGCAAGCTGACTACGCGGCTTGAATTAGAAGAAAAGAAAATGGCTTGGGCAGGAGGGTGCAGAAGCAGGCAGGAGAACTAAATGACCATCGCGTCTTGAGGACCCCTAGGGGTGGGCGGGCCGGGTAATAGAAGCAGTGCCCCTGCAAGCTACCGGCGAACCAGGCCGCAAATAAAAAGGCTGCCCCTGCAGGCAGCCTCCCTAAACCATTCGTGTAGCCAGCTTGCCGCAGGCAAGCGTACCTGCGCAATCCGCTAAATCCGCTAAATCTGCGGTCTACTCGAACTTCATGTGCTTTACCGACTCGCCCGAGTTCTTCAATTCGAGCAGCGAATCGATACCGATGGCCAAGTGGCGCTTCACAAAATCAGTGGTCACTTTTGAGTCCGACTCGGCTGTTTTCACGCCCTCGGGCGTCATCGGGTTGTCACTCACCAGCAGCAGGGCGCCGTGCGGAATGTCGTTCATGAAACCCACCACGAAGATGGTCGCCGTTTCCATATCC
Organism: Janthinobacterium lividum; assembly: GCA_050954355.1. GTDB lineage: Bacteria > Bacteroidota > Bacteroidia > Cytophagales > Hymenobacteraceae > Hymenobacter. The sequence continues at coordinate 48,112 of JBPBPH010000063.1, read as the reverse complement.
ACGGCCAGGGCGCGCACCCGGCGCAGGTAGTCTTTAAACTCCTGGTCGTGCTCCCACACGCGGCGGTTGGTAGTGTACACGGTGCCGGTGTAGTAGTCCAATTCGTGTTTCTTAATCATCGACGACACCGCGCGCTGCAGCCGGAACGAGGGCAGCGCCGGAATTTCTTTGGGCAAGTAATCGTCGGAAGTACCGTCGCCGCGAATAGCCGCGATGGGCAATACCAGGTCGCCGAGCTTGGTTTTTTTCAGGCCCCCGCACTTACCCAGGAAGAGCGCCGCCTTGGGCTTAATGGCCGATAGCAAGTCCATGACCGTGGCGGCCATCGGCGAGCCCATGCCGAAGTTGATGATGGTGATGCCGCCCGCCGTGGCCGACTGCATGGGCTTGTCGGTGCCGCGCACCTCGCAGCCAAACTGCTCGGCAAACATGTACACGTAGTTGCTGAAGTTGGTGAGCAGGATGTACTGCCCAAATTCCTGGAGCGGCACGCCCGTGTAGCGCGGCAGCCAGTTATTAACGATGTCCTCCTTGGTTTTCATGGGGTGTTTGGTTAGCTGATTATGAATACGTAATTGTCATTGCGAGCACAGCGAAGCAAGCGCACCAGAACGAGCCGTTCGGGTGTCGTTTCGGTGCGCTTGCTTCGCTGTGCTCGCAATGACAGCTAAAACAACCGGCAGCCAGAAACTAAAAAAGCCGCCTACCTGGTGGGGTACGGCGGCGCGGCGGATGCAAAACCCCACTGAAACGCGCCTGCCAAGCCCCTACCTTTGGAGGTGATGCACGTGCTGGACCTGCCGCCTTTCGACTACAAAACTAGGCAATCGGCGGCAAATATCCCGGAAATCTGGGATGAGCTGCGCCGTAAGTACGTGGCCCTCACTCCCGAGGAGTGGGTGCGCCAGCACGTGGCGCACTACCTGCTGGCGCACCTGGGCTACCCTAGGGGCCTGCTCAGCCTGGAGCGCGGCCATCGCTACAACCAGCGCCAAAAGCGCACCGACCTCGTGGCCCTGGGGCCCGCCGGCCAGCCCCTGCTGCTAGTCGAGTGCAAGCGCCCCACGGTGGCCATTACGCCCGCCGTGGCCCAGCAGGTGGCCACCTACAACCAAACCCTGCGGGCGCCTTTCCTACTGCTCACCAACGGCCTGACGCACTACTGCTGGCGCGTCGATTTTGCGCGGGGCCTAAACGAGCGGCTGGCCGACATTCCGCCCTATGCGGAAGCCATTGCGCAGCAAGCGTCGTAAAACGGAGCTATGAAACTCTTTCGCTTCGGCCCCGTGGGCCAGGAACAACCCGGCGTGCTCACCCCCGATGGGCGCTCGCTCGACGTGGCGGCTTTCGGGCAGGACTACGACGAGACCTTTTTTGCCACCGAGGGCCTAGGGCGCCTGGCTGCCTGGCTGGCCGCCCACGCCGGCGCGTGCCCCGCCGTGCCGGCCGGCACCCGGCTGGGGCCGTGCGTGGCGCGCCCCTCCAAGCTGGTGGGCATCGGCCTCAACTACCGGCAGCACAGCGCCGAAACCGGCCTGGGCACGCCCACCGAGCCAGTTTTCTTCTTGAAAGCGACCACGGCCCTGTGCGGCCCCCACGACGAGGTGGTGCTGCCGCGCGGCGCTACCAAGCTCGACTACGAAACCGAGCTGGCGCTGGTAGTGGGCCGCCGCGCCCGCTACGTGCCCGAACGCGAAGCCCTGAGCTACGTGGCCGGCTACTGCATCCTCAACGACTACAGCGAGCGGGCCTTCCAGCTCGAGCGCGGCGGGCAGTGGACCAAGGGCAAGAGCGCCGATACTTTTGCGCCCCTGGGGCCCTACCTGGTAACGCCTGACGAAGTGCCCGACCCTCAGGCGCTGCCCATGTGGCTGACCGTGAACGGCGAAACTCGGCAAGATTCTAGTACTGCCGACATGCTGTTCCAGCTGCCCAGGCTCCTCAGCTACGTGAGCGAATTTATGACCTTGCTGCCCGGCGACATCATCAGCACCGGCAGCCCCGCCGGGGTGGGCATGGGCCTGCACCCGCCCCACTACCTGCAGGTAGGCGACGTGGTAAGGCTAGGCATCGGCGAGCTGGGGCAGCAGCAGCAAGTGGTGGCGGCGTTTAATGAATAAAATGCCCAGCCATCAGTGCGATTGCTTCGCCAGCTCGCCAGCTGCAGATTCTGGTGGCCATCCGCACCGGCCACCAACGCTTCCGCGAGCTGGAGCGCGCCATTCCTGGCATCTCGTCTAAGGTGCGGGCCAAGGAGCTGAAGGACCTAGAGCAGCACCAGCTCATCCGGCGCACCGTGCGGGAGGGGCCGCCCGTGCTGGTCAGCTACGAAGCGTTGCCCTACGCCGCCACCCTCGACCCCGTCATTCTGGCGCTGCGCGACTGGGGCCTAAAGCACCGGGAAAAAATTATGGGCCAAGAAGTAGCGGCATAAAAAAGCCCGCCGGGGTACGGCAGGCTTGAAGTCAATAAAGCCCATCATGCTGAGCTTGTCGAAGCATCTCTACCGAACGAATGCGGCGCGGGAGAGATGCTTCGACAAGCTCAGCATGACGGGCTTTGCGTAAATCCTAATAGATATTAAAAGTACGCTTGGCGGGGCTTGGGAGCAGTAAGTTCTTCCAGCACCGAATCTACGTCCACTAGCGGCAGGTTCCAGGCTTCGGCCACGCCTTTGTAAACGACCTCGCCATGCACTACGTTGAGGCCGAGGCGCAGGGCGGCGTTGCGGCGGCAAGCCGCTTGCCAGCCCAGGTTGGCCAGCTGCACGGCGTAGGGCAGGGTAGCGTTGGTCAGGGCCAGGGTGCTAGTGTAGGGCACGGCGCCGGGCATATTGGCCACGCAGTAGTGCACCACATCGTCGATGATGAAGGTCGGGTTTTCGTGGGTCGTGGGGCGGCAGGTTTCGATGCAACCGCCCTGGTCCACGGCCACGTCCACGAGCACGGTGCCGGGGCGCATGGTCTTGAGCATGTCGCGGGTGATGAGGTGCGGGGCCTTGGCGCCCGGTATCAGCACGGCGCCCACCACCAGGTCGGCCGTCTTGATGGCCTCGCGGATGTTGTACTCGTTGGAATATACCGTCTGCACGTTCTTGGGCATGAAGTCGTCCAGCTCGCGCAGGCGGTTCAGGCTAATGTCCATAATGGTCACCTGCGCCCCTAGGCCGGCTGCTATCTTGGCCGCCTGGGTGCCCACAATGCCGCCGCCCAGCACCAGCACGTGCGCGGGCTTCACGCCGGGCACGCCCCCTAGCAGAATGCCGCGGCCTTTAAGAGGCTTCTCTAAGTACTTGGCGCCTTCCTGCGGGGCCATGCGGCCGGCCACCTCGCTCATCGGAATGAGCAGCGGCAGCGCGCGCGAGGGCAGCTCCACGGTTTCGTAGGCTAGGCAAATGGCCTTGCGCTCCATCATGGCGTGGGTCAGTTCCTCGCCGCTGGCAAAATGGAAGTAGGTGAACAGCAGCTGGTTTTCCTTGATGAGCGGGTACTCCTCGGCAATGGGCTCCTTTACCTTGATAATCATCTCGGCCTGCCCATATACATCGGCAATGGCGGGCAGCAGCACGGCGCCCGCCTGCTCATACTCGCCGTCGGCAAAGCCCGAGCCTTCGCCCGCCCCGGCCTGCACCAGCAGCGAGTGGCCGTGCTTGCGCAATTCGGCCACGCCGGCGGGCGTGAGACCCACGCGGTTTTCATTGTTTTTAATTTCCTTAGGAACGCCGATAATCATGGGGCAGGGGAGGGGAATAGGAAGTAATGGAACTGTACCGTAAAGATACGGTTCGCGCCGCCGCACCTTGACTGCCATTGCGAGCGTAGCGCGGCCATCGCACCAAAACGGTTACCGCTTGAATTCGTGCTAGTGCGATGGCCACCCGGCGTTCGCTAGAACAGTTGTCCCTTACTTCGCCAAGGCCAGCAGCCCTTGCACGTCGAGCGCTTGCGTATACATGGTGAGCTTGCCGGCCGCGTCGAGCGGCCACTCGGCGCGGGGCCGGTCCCAGTACAGCTCCAGGCCGTTGCCGTCGGGGTCGTCGAGGTAAATAGCCTCGCTCACGCCGTGGTCGGAAGCGCCGCGCAGCGGGTAGCCCGCGTCGAGCAGGTGGCGCACCACCTGCGCCAGCCCGGCCCGGTTTTTATACAAAATGGCGGCGTGGTAGAGCCCCGCCACGCCCTGGCGCACGGCAGGCCGCCCGCCCTGGCTGTGCCAGGTGTTCAGCCCAATGTGGTGGTGGTAGCCGTCGGCCGACAGAAAAGCGGCCGTGCCCAGGTGCAGCATCACCTCGAAGCCCAGCAAGCCGCCGTAGAACCCTAGGGCCCGCTCCAAGTCGGTGACTTGCAAATGGATGTGGCCAATGCTGGTGCCCGCGGGCACGGTGTAGGCAGAAGTTTCGGGAGCCATAAAGCTGGAAAATGAAGCGTAAACAAAAATAATGTATCTACATCAATCAACAATTCGACCACTAAAAAAGCCCTGCCGGTTTGGCAGGGCTGCTCAGGTTAGCGCTGGTTGTGCGGGCGCGAAACCGGGCCCTAGGGTACCTGCTCATTTAAACGGCACCGAGGCGCTAGCTTCCTTCACCAAACTCGGGGCCACCAGGTCCTTCACCACCTCGGCCTTAAGCGTCAGCTTGGCATCGCCGTGCAGGTCGTTGCTGGCCAGCTTCACCTCATCGAGGTGGGGGCCGGTTTGGCGGGCGCTGTACACCAGCTCTACCACGGCGCTCTGGCCGGGCCGGATGGGGGCGGGGGCCTGGCGGTAGCCCACGCAGTAGCAGCTAGAAGTAACGGCGGTGAGCACCAGGTCTTTGGGGCCGGCGTTCTTGATGCCGATGCGGGCCACCGGCGACTGCCCGGCTTCGAGGCGGCCGAAGTCGTAGCTGGCGCGCTCCAGCACCAGGCGGGGCGAGGCAGCCAGCGCGGCCGGCGTGAGGGTGGCGCGGTACTCATCGGCCGTGAGCACGGTGCCCTTGAGGCTGAGCACCTTGCTGCCCTCGGTGGCGTTGCTCATCACCGTAATGCTTTTGGCAAACACGCCGGCCCGGCCGGCGCTGTTGTACACCGCCTTCACCATGCCCATATGGCCGGGCTGGATAGGGGCCTTGGTCCAGTCGGGGGTGGTGCAGCCGCAGCTGGCCTGGGCGCTGGCAATGACGAGGGGCTGGTTGCCGGTGTTCTTAAACCGGAACTCGTGGGTGGCCATGGTGCCCTCGGCAATGCGGCCAAAGTCGTGGTCGGTGCTCTCGAAGGTGAGCACGCCCTGGGCGCGGGCCCCTAGGGCCAGCCAGCACAGCAAAAAGATAGCAACGAGGCGCATACTAGTAGTGGCGGAAGCGGGTTAAAAAAGCGGCGGAACCGCGAAAAAGCATTTTCGGCCGGGCGCGGTTGAGTAAAGGGCCAGCACGCCTGCGGGGCAACTGCCCCCTAGGGCCGCTGCCCGGTGCCGACGGCCCGGTAGCAACCGCGCCCTACCCCTAGGGCCCCAGCCAAAGATAAGCTGCGCCCCGACCCTTTTCGTACCTTTGCGCTACGCACTATCCCTAGCCCACCCACTCTCATTTAACCCCGTAGCTATGTCCGTACCCCTGCTTGCTGCTACCGAGGCGCCTGCCCTGCTGGCGCTCACCAAAGCCGATATCCTGCGCGATTATCGCCTGGGCTGGGAAAGCCGCTACGCCTCGCTGGCCGGCCGCCGCGAGGTGTTTATGGGGAAGGCCAAGTTCGGCATTTTTGGCGATGGCAAGGAACTGCCCCAGCTGGCGATGGCCCGCGCCTTTCGGCCCGGCGACCACCGCGCCGGCTACTACCGCGACCAAACCTTCATGGTGGCCATCGGCGCGCTGACCTGGGAGCAGTACTTTGCCCAGCTCTACGCCACGCCCAGCGCCGAGGCCGACCCCGCCACCGCCGGCCGCTGCATGAACGGCCACTTCGCCACCCGCCAGCTTGACGAGGACGGCCATTTCAAAAACCAGAGCCAGCGCTATAATTCGTCGGCCGACATCTCACCCACCGCCGGCCAGATGCCGCGCCTCGTGGGCCTGGCCTACGCCAGCAAGCTCTACCGCCAGAACCCGGCCCTAGGCGAGCTGACCGAGTTTTCGACCCAAGGCAACGAGGTGGCGTTTGGCACTATCGGCAACGCCAGCACCTCGGAGGGCATGTTTTTTGAGGCTCTCAACGCGGCCGGCGTGCTGCAAATTCCCCTGCTGGTAAGCGTGTGGGACGACCATTATGGAATTTCGGTGCCGGCTGAGTACCAGACCACCAAGCAAAGTATTTCGGCCATGCTGGCGGGCTTGCAGCGCGAGGGCGAGGGCGAAAGCGGCTTCGAGATTTATGTGGTGCGCGGCTGGGATTATCCTACTTTGCTCGACACCTACCAGCGCGCCGCCGCCGTGTGCCGCGCGCAGCACGTGCCGGTGCTGCTGCACGTGACGGAGGTAACCCAGCCCCAGGGCCACAGCACCAGCGGCTCGCACGAGCGCTACAAGCCCAAGGAGCGCCTGCGTTGGGAAGCGCAGCACGACTGCCTGGTGAAGATGCGCGAGTGGCTGCTCACCGAGGCCATTGCGGGCGAAGCCGAGCTCAAGCAAATTGAACAGGAAGCCGCCGCCGTTATCAAAAAAGCCCGCACCGCCGCCTGGGCCTCTTATTTCAACCCCATTCAACAGGAGCGCGACGCGGCCGTGCTGGTGCTCAATGACTTGGTGGCCGAAGCCGGCGCCGAAAACCAGCTCGCCGACCTCGTTAATAGCCTGCAAACCAACGTGACGCCCATTCGGGCCGACATCGTGCGCACGCTGCGCCGGGCGTTGCGCCAGGTGCGCGGCGGCAAGCCCACGGCCGGCCGCCGCGCTGCCCAGCGCTTGCTCGAAGAGTGCCTGGCCAACAGCGCCGACTACTATAACTCCTACCTCTTCAGCCAAAGCGAAGAAGCGGTGGGCAACATCGAGGAAGTGCCGGCGCACTATGCCGCCGACGCGCCCCAGGTAGACGGCCGCGAGGTGCTGCAAGCCTGCTTCCGGGCCAACTTCAGCCGCGACCCTAGGGTGCTGGCCTTTGGCGAAGACGTGGGCCACATCGGCGACGTGAACCAAGCGTTTGCGGGCTTGCAGGACGAGTTTGGCGCGCTGCGCGTCACCGATACTGGCATTCGCGAGTGCACCATCATCGGGCAGGGCATTGGGCTGGCGCTGCGCGGGCTGCGGCCCATCGCCGAAATTCAGTACCTCGACTACCTGCTCTACGGTTTGCAGCCGCTGGCCGACGACCTGGCTACCCTGCAGTATCGCACCAAGGGCGGCCAGAAGGCGCCGCTCATCGTGCGCACCCGCGGCCACCGGCTGGAGGGCGTGTGGCACTCGGGCTCGCCCATCCAGATGATACTGGGCGCCATTCGGGGCATGCACCTGTGCGTGCCGCGCGACATGACCCAGGCGGCGGGCTTCTACAACACGCTGCTGCGCAGCGACGAGCCCGCCCTGGTGATTGAGTGCCTCAACGGCTACCGCCTCAAGGAGAAAATGCCCAGCAACGTGGGCGAGTTTACGCTGCCCCTGGGGCGCCCCGAGGTGCTGCGCGCAGGCACTGACCTGACGATAGTTACTTACGGCGCGATGTGCCGCATTGTGCTCGACGCGGCCAAGCAGTTGGCCGACGTGGGCATCGAGGTAGAAGTGGTGGACGTGCAAACCCTGCTGCCCTTCGATACCGACCAGCTCATTGCCGACAGCCTGCGCAAAACCAGCCGCGTGCTCTTTGCTGACGAGGACGTGCCCGGCGGCGCCACGGCCTACATGATGCAGCAAGTACTTGATAACCAAGGCGCCTACCAGCTGCTCGACTCGGCTCCGCGCTGCCTCGCGGCCCAGCCCCACCGCCCGCCCTACGGCTCGGATGGCGACTACTTCTCAAAGCCCAGCGCCGAGGACGTATTCGACGCCGCCTACGAAATGCTGCGGGAAGTGGAGCCGGCGCGGTTTCCGGCCATTTACTAGGGGTAGGTACAGTTGAAAACGCCTGTCATTGCGAGCTTCGCAAAGTAATCGCGAACTGAACGACCTTAGGCGGTTATCGTTCTGGGGCGACTGCTTCGCGAAGCTCGCAATGACAGCTGCTCTCTGTTAATACCCAGCTAGTTCTTCGGAAATACCACGCTGCTAGTCGTTACGGTGTTGCTCTCGTGCAGGGCACGGTCGGCAATGCTTACCTGGAAGCGGGCTTCCTCGCCGGGCTGGTAGAGCGACTGGTAGGCGAACGCATACACCCGCGTGAGCGTGCCCTTGACGGGGGCGCTGTGGTTTTCGGAGGTGGTGGCAATGTGCTCGAAGCGGCTGTTGTAGGCGCCGGCCAGGAGCGGTACGCCCCCGACGATACGCCCTAGGCTCACTAGCGACACGAAGTTGCCGTTGGGAATTTTGACGTAGGGCTCGATAAAGTAATTGTTGTTGAAGCGGCTGGGGTAGGCGTAGGGCGCCACTGCGCTTTCGGCCGAGCTCAGGCCCAGGTCGCCATCGCCATCCTGAAAGCGGATGGTGATAAACACCGAGTCGATGGGCTGGGTGCCGCTGCCAGCGTAGTGCCGCAGCGATACGGAGCTGTCGTCCACCGAAATTTCGGGCGTTACGGGGTAGTCGGGCGCCTTTAGGCAACTACCCAGCCCTAGGGTCAGTAGGCCCAGGGCGCCCGCCAGCAAGAGTCGAAAACGTTTCATACGCGAAAAAGCTAGTATACTCACCAAATAAGCAGGGGTGGCCCCCAGGGCCAACGCCCGGCGCCGCTGCTTTGTTGTAAGAATAACCGAAAGGTAAGCCGGCCGTGCCCGCTTAACCAGCCCCTGTGATTATGAGTTTCCGCACCCAGTTTTTAGGTTCCCACTACCAGCACCTTACCCAGTTGGCCGCTCCCGCTTTTGAGGCGCAGGCCCTGGCTTTGTTTCAGCATCAGGCCCGGCACTGCCCGCCCTACGCCGCCTACCTGGCCGCCCTGGGCCGCGACCCCGCCGCCGTGCGCCGCGTGGCCGATATTCCGTTTCTGCCCATCGAGTTTTTTAAAACCCACGCCGTGCGCACCGACCCCGCGGGCTGGGAGCCGCAGGAGGTGTTTCGCAGCAGCGGCACCACCCTGGCCCAGCGCAGCCGCCACCTCGTGCGCGACCCCGCCCTGTACCGCGCCAACGCGGCGGCCATTTTCGAGGCCGCCTACGGCCCGCTCAGCAGCTGGACGTTTCTGGCCCTGCTGCCCTCCTACCTCGAGCAGGGCGAGTCGTCGCTGGTAGCCATGGTGGCCGACTTTGCCCGGCGCTCGGGCCAGCGGCAAGAGGCCTTTTTCTTGCGCGACCACCTAGGGCTGCTGCGCGCCCTGGCCGAGGCCAAGCGCCAGCCCGGCCGCCGCGTCCTGCTATTCGGCGTCACGTTTGCCCTGCTCGACCTGGCGGCCGAAGTAGGCGCCGCGCCCGAGCTGCAAGGCCTCACGGTGCTCGAAACGGGCGGTATGAAGGGCCGCCGCCGCGAGATGATTCGCGAGGAGCTGCACGAGGAGTTGCACCAGGTATTTGGCCCCGCGCCCATCCACTCCGAATACGGCATGACCGAACTGCTGAGCCAGGCGTACTCGCCAGGCGCGGGCCGCTTCTACTGTCCGCCCCAGCTGCAGGTGCGGCTGCGCGACCCCGCCGACCCGTTTTCACTGGGCGAGCCCGCCCGTCCCGACGGTGCTATCAATGTCATCGACCTGGCCAACGTAGACTCCTGCGCCTTTCTCGAAACCCGCGACCTGGCCCGCCGCCACCCCGATGGCTCATTCGAGGTGTTGGGCCGGCTGGATAATTCGGACATCCGGGGGTGCAGCCAGTTGGCGGCTTAGGCGGTAGTCCCGAATGTCCGGGGGCGTTGAGGTATCAGGTGCTATGACAGCTTGTAAATAAATTCTTCTACCTCAGTTTGTCGTGCGTGCGCATAGCCTTTATCCGTCCCGATTTTTAGAAAACCGCATTTTTCTAACACCTTCTGCGAACCTAAATTGTCAAAGGCAACTCGCCCAAAAATGGGTCTTGTGCTTTCAATAGCCAGCAAGCTTTTAAGAGCTATTGTCGCAATTCCTTTGCCCCAAAAATTTCTGTCTATCCAATATGTAATTTCAGCGTTGCCTTCTATTTCAAACTTTGCGATACTGCCCGCGATAGTTTCGCCAACTAAAATGGTCTGCATATTAATGGCCGGGTCGTTTAGGAAGGTTACAAATTTTTCAAAATAGGCCTCTTCATTGGTAGAGTCTTTTGAAGTAAACGCAGCTAAGTAATTAGCCTGCTTGTCAAGCTGAAATTGAAAGAAAAACGCTAAGTCAGCTCTTTCTGCGCGCCTGATTCTTACTTGTTTGTTTGGCATCTTGTCACTTCTTTTTATAAGTGCACCCGGCGTGGCCGGGGATGAGGTTGCCTCTACTTCCCCGCAAATGCCTTCGCATCCGCCTCCTCAATCGTGGCGTCGCTCATAATGACCAAGCGCTCCACCACGTTGCGCAGCTCGCGGATGTTGCCGCGCCAGTCGAGGCCCTGGAGGTAGCCTAGGGCGGCGGCCGAGATTCTCTTGGGCTTGGTGCCGTAGTCGGCGCCGATATCCTGCAGAAATTTCTCCACCAGCTCCGGAATGTCGTCGCGCCGGTCGTTGAGCGGCGGCACTTTAATGACGATAACCGAGAGGCGGTGGTAGAGGTCCTCGCGGAAGTTTTTGTCGGCGATTTCCTGCATCAAATCCTTGTTGGTGGCGGCCAGCACGCGCACGTTTACCGAGATTTCCTTTTCGCCGCCCACGCGGGTAATTTTGCTTTCTTGCAGCGCGCGCAGCACCTTGGCCTGGGCCGAGAGGCTCATATCGCCGATTTCGTCTAGGAACAGTGTGCCGCCGTCGGCCTGCTCAAACTTGCCGATGCGCTGTTTCACGGCCGAGGTGAACGAGCCTTTTTCGTGACCAAATAACTCGCTCTCAATCAGCTCGCTCGGGATGGCGGCGCAGTTTACCTCTACCAGCGGGCCGCCCGCCCGCGGGCTGAGCTGGTGCAGCTGCCGGGCCACCATCTCCTTGCCCGCGCCGTTGGGGCCGGTGATGAGCACGCGCGCATCGGTGGGCGCCACGCGCTCGATGGCCTTGCGCACCGCCCCTAGGGCCGCGCTGGCGCCAATCATGTCCGAGCCGCTTTTGCCGGCGGTGGCCAGCTTCTTCTTCAGCGTCTTGGTTTCGGTTACCAGCTTGCTCTTGTCCAAGGCGTTGCGCACGGTCACGAGCAGGCGGTTGAGGTCGGGCGGCTTGGGCAAGAAGTCGAAAGCGCCCTTTTTGGTAGCTTCCACGGCCAGCTCGATGTTGCCGTGGGCCGAAAGCATGATGAAGGCCGCGTCGGGCGCCAGGGTACGGGCGCGGTCCAGCACCTCCAGGCCGTCCATGCGCGGCATCTTGATGTCGCACAGCACCACGTCGTATTTCTGCTGAATGAGCAGGTCCAGGCCCGTGGGCCCGTCCTCGGCCTGGTCTACCTGGTAGCCCTCCAGCTCCAGGATGTCCTTGAGGGCGAAGCGAATAGCTTTTTCGTCGTCGATGGTAAGAATGCGAGCCAAGGGAGGTATGAGTTAAAAGTTAAAAGTTATGAGTTGGCTCATGAATTGGAAGCCAGCTTCAAAGCCAACTCATAATTAAAAAAGCGGCTGCCTTCTTGCGAAAGCAGCCGCCGAAATTAGGCAAGGAGCCGATAAGCCGGGTTCTGTTCGCCCTTCGTAGTTTCCTACGGCGGCGGCTCCACCATTTATCTAGGCCTAGGGTCGCCCCTAGGCTCCAGCAACCTACCCGCGAACCCGAGCGGGCCACCCGGTGCTTCTCCCGAAGAAAAAGCGTGTTCGCCTATTTGGTTTTGCAACCCCTGAGGTTTACCCAGCCGGCATGGTCACCCAGCCGCTGGTGCGCTCTTACCGCACCTTTTCACCCTTACCAGTTTTCAGTCATCAGTTATCAAGTATCAGTTATCACCTTGTAAGGAAATGATAACTGATGACTGGTAATTGATAACTGAAAAAGTCGGCGGTTATTTTCTGTGGCACTGGCTGTCCTGGCCCGATTGGCCAGTCCTACCCGTTAGGTAGCAGGGCGCCCTGCGTTGCCCGGACTTTCCTCGCCGCCCGCATTTGCGTTGGGCGCCGCGGTGGAGTGGCTCCTTGCTGGCGGCAAAGGTAGGGCCTGGGGCAGTAGCGCGCACTTTCCAACTCACGAGGTGCCCTAGGCCACCCACACCAGCTTATCGGCGCTGAGCGTCGGCTCGCCGTCCCAGCGGTAGCCCACCAGCAGGCCACCCTTGGCCACGCTGTAGTCGAGGCAGGCGGCGTGGGGCTGCAAAATTTCGGGCTGGCCGCGCAGCCAGTAGTGGCCGAAAAATACGGGCGTCTCGTCCTGGTAGTAGCTGGGGTCGAGGTGGGCAAAATCGACGGGCTGGCCTTGCAGCTCGGGCAGGTCTTCGAGGTAGTAGTGGGCGTAGCTGGGGGCGGTGGCCGGGTTTTGCCACCAGCGCACGCGCATCTGCTGGCGCGGGTGGCCGTCCTTGTCGTAGAAGCTGAGGCCGCCGGGCAGGCGCACCTCGCGGCCCTTGAGAACGATTTCCACGGCGTCGATTTCCGGCGAGCCCTTGCGGCTGGCGCGCAGCATAAAGTCGGGCGTGAGGCGCAAATCGGGTAGCTGCTGGCGCAGGTAGGCCACGGCCCTAGGGTCCCAGCAGGCGTGCACGGCGCGCAGGCCGGGCAGCTCCAGCAGCAGCGGCAGCGTGCGCAGCCACGCCAGCCACCCGAGCCACTCGCGGTAGAGGGCGGGCGTGCGAAACTCCTCGATGGTGCGCTGGTGCTGCAAGATGTGCCAGGGCCGGTGCGGCCGCAAAAAGCCGCCGCTCGGGTCTTTTTGCCAGAAAGCCAGCGCGTTGTACTCGTGGTTGCCCAAAATGGCCAGCGCCGCGCCGCCCTCCACCATGCCGCGCACCAGTTGCAGCGTTTCGCGGATTTTGGGGCCGCGGTCCACGTAGTCGCCCAGGAAAATGACCTGGCGCCCGGCCGGGTGGCGCGGCACCCCGGCCGCATCGGGGCGGTAATCAAGGTAGGCGAGCAGCGCCCGCAGCTCATCGGCGTGGCCGTGGATGTCGCCGATGAGGTCGTACATGCAAACTCAGTGGAAAGGAGTGATGGGCAGGCCCAGCGATTGCCGGTACAGGGCTACTACGCGGTAGCTGGTGCCGCGGGGCTGGGTACTACCAGCTGTCGGCTCGGGAGCTTCGAGGCGCTGATACCACTTGAATTGGCCCAGCAAACTCATAAAGGTTGGATTACTGCCGAAGGTCTCCCGCAGGCGTTTGGGGGCTAGCACCACGATGGGGCCCGTAAGCCCTTGGCTGAAGTAAAAATGCGTGTTCTTGCCAACGTGGCGAGAATAAATGGTAAGCGTATCAACCTGCCGAATGGAGTAGGCTTGGCGCTGAAACGTGCGGTAAGCCTGCCCGCGGGCAGTGACGTAGCCCCAAATGCTATCGGGCGCTACTTTCACCCGCTTGATAGCCCCCGACTTGGCCTGGACGACAAGCAGGTGGTGGCCGGTGAAAGCCGGCTTTACTTGAGTACCATTGAGGTTCAGCCGCTGCTGCCGGAAAGCGGCGGCCGAGCGGTAGATGCCCGCTGAGTAAGGTAAGTGGCTGGTTTGGCAGGCGGCGAGCCCGGCCAGGGCGGCCGCGGGGAGCAGGAGTTTGGACATAGCGAGCAGCGGTTAATAGTTTGCCGAACGTAACTACCTGGCCATGAGCAAGACATGAGCTCCTGGTGTTCAACAGCTACTTCAGCCGCACCAGCGTGGCGCCGTAGCCAAACTTCTCCTTCTGGGCTTCCTCGAAGAACTTAATGTCTTTGTTGCGGCTCAGCTGGCGGTGAATTTCCTTGCGCAACGTGCCGCTGCCGGCGCCGTGGATGAAGATGATTTCGTGCATGTTGGTGGCCAGGGCGCGGCTCAGCGCATCCTCGAAGGCATCGAGCTGCAGGCGCAGCAGGGCGGTGTTGCTCAGGCCTTCGGCGCCTTCGGGGCGCAGGGCCTCGATGTGCAGGTCCAGCTCGTGGGGTGGGGGCACCAGGGCGGCGGCCGGCTTGGGCGGCGCGGGCGCAATGGCGGGCGGCACGGGCGGGGCGGGCTTGTCGCCCCCTAGGGCCTGCTGCAGCTTGGTAGCCTGCTGGCTGTCGAGCACCGGGGCGGGCGTGGCGGCGGCCTCCAGCGCGGCTTCGGCCTGGGCCAGCGCCTCGGGGGTGAGGGTGGGGGCGGCGCGCTCGTCGAGCTGAAACAGGTAAGCCTCCTTGCCCAGCACCGGCGCGGGGCGGCGGCTGGTGTAGAAGGTGCTGGCCTTGAAGCTCTGGCGCTTGGTGAGCAGGTCGTAGGCCACGGGGCTGTTCAGCTTAAATCCCAATAGCTGAAACACCACGGCGGGCCACTGCTCGAAGTCCTTGAGGTGCAGGTGCCCTAGGGCCCCGCTGGCGGCTTTGGCCTTGAGCTGGCCGGCGGCCAGGGCGCGGTACTGGCCCTGGCGCTCTTCTCCGTAGGTGTACACGGCTTCCTGCTCGGTGTTGTTGACCAGGTGCAGGGCCAGCAGCTCGGGCGCCTGGTGCACCAGCGCCAGGTAGAGGCCCTTGGCGGCGGGCGGCGGGGGCGTGGCCGGGCGCGGCGGCGCGGCGGGCATGGCGGCGCTGGGGCCGGCGGGCTGGGGCCGGGCCGCCGCGCCGGGGCCGCCCGCGGGGCCGGGGCTTTGCTTGAGCTGGCCCCCTAGGGGCTTGTTTTTGCGGGCGCCGGTAGCGGGGCGGGCGGGCTCGGGCGCGGGGCGGCGGAAGGCCTGGCTTTCCTCGGCCGCTACGGCCACCAGCTCGCGCCGCAGCACCGGAATGGTAAAGTCGTTGTCGATGGCTACTTCCACCAGCTCGCTGTCGAGCAGGCGGGTGATGATGCCCTCTTCGGTGCCGGTGAGCAGCCGAACTCGGTCTCCTACGTTCATAGCTAAAAAATTAGGGCTGAAGGGCTTGGCCAGCGTGCGGCGGCCCCGCGGCCTGGTGGGGGAAACACGGCCCTGGGGCTGGCCGCCTGCCTAGGGCCCTGGCGCCAGCCCTAGGCAGGGCGTGCCAAAGGTACGGTTGGGGGTGGGGCGGGAGTTGGCCCCAGCCCCAAACGATTGCGGAAAGCCCTCTTTAAAAGGGCTTTTGGTGGGCTGCGATGCGGGTTTTATCCAGTAACTTTCGGCTAGGCCGCGGGGCCAGGGCTCCCGGCAAACTCCTCTTTTACCCACCCATTATGAAAAACTTTACGCTTGGCTGCCGCTGGCTGCTGGGGTTGCTGCTGGTGCTTGGCTGGGCTGGCCGGGCCCAGGCGCAGGTCACTGCCGACCCGGTTTTCTTCACCGATACCACGCCCGTTACCCTCACCTTCGACGCCACCCAGGGCAACGCCGGACTGGCCAACTACGCGGGCGACGTCTACATCTACACTGGGGTAATCACCAACCTGAGCACGAGCTCCGGCGACTGGAAGCACGTGGCCAACACCACGGGCTACAACAGCCCCACGGCGGTCGAGAAGATGACGGCGCTTGGCAACCACAAGTACAGCATCACCTTTACGCCGCGCACCTACTACCCCGGCCTGGCCGCGTCGACCGAGGTGGTGCAGAAGCTGGCGATGGTGTTTCGCGGCACCGGCGGCACGCCCGAGGGCAAGGGCCCGGGCGGGGCCGACATCTTCGTGAATGTGGCGCAGGGCACGGCGTTCCAGGTAGCTTTTACCAGCCCCACCACCACGGGCTTCAACCCCACGGTGGTGGCGGCCGGCAGCTCGGTGAGCGTAGTGGCTACCGCTTCGAGCGCGGCTACGCTCACGCTCTTGCTTAACGGCACGCAGGTAGCCCAGCAAGCCAACGCCACCACCATTACGGCCAGCGTGCCGGTGACGCAGCCCGGCGTGAACACGCTGACCGTGACGGCCACCAGCGGCAGCACCACGGCCACGGCCACCACCACGGTGCTGGTACCGCCCACGCCGCCCACCGCCGCGCTGCCCGCCGGCGCCAAGGCCGACGGCATTACTTACCTGGCGGGCGGCACTTCGGTCATTCTGAGCCTCACGGCCCCTAGCAAGAGCTACGTGTACGTGGTGGGCGATTTCAACAACTGGCAGCTCACCAACGCCGGCCTGTTGAACCAGACCCCGACCCTGAACTCGGACCCGGCCACCGGCCGCTGGTGGGTGCAGGTAGACGGCCTGACGCCCGGCACCGAGTACGCCTACCAGTTTGTGGTGGATGGCAACCTGCGCGTGGCCGACCCCTACTGCGACAAAGTGCTCGACGCCGGCAACGACCCCTACATTAACACCAGCGCCTACACGGTGTACCCGGGCCTGAAGGCCTACCCCACGGGCCTGACTTCGGGCATCGTGAGCGTGCTGCAGCCCGGCCAAACGGCCTACTCCTGGACGACGACCAGCTTTCAGCGCCCGGCTCGCACCAATATGGTGGTGTATGAGCTGCTGGTGCGCGACTTCGTGGCCCGCCACGACTATAAGACGGTGATGGACTCGCTGGGCTACCTCCAGCGCCTAGGGGTGAATACCCTGGAGCTGATGCCCATCAACGAGTTTGAGGGCAACGACGGCTGGGGCTACAACCCGTCCTTCTACTTCGCCCCCGACAAGTACTACGGCACCAAAACGGCCCTCAAGCAGCTCGTCGATGCCTGCCACGCCCGCGGTATGGCCGTGGTGATGGATATGGTGCTCAACCACTCGTGCGGCACCAGCCCCATGGTGCAGCTCTACTTCAACAGCAGCACCGGCCAGCCGGCGGCCGGCAGCCCGTGGTTCAACCAAACGGCGCCGCACCCCTACAACGTGTGCTACGACTTCAACCACACCAGCGCCTACACCACCTACTTCACCAAGCAGGTAATCAAGTACTGGCTGCAGGAGTACCACATGGATGGCTATCGCTTCGACCTAGGGGGCGGCTTCACCCAAACGGCGAGCACCGAGGCCACGTTTGAGAACTACGACGCCCAGCGCATTGCCATCTGGAAGGGCTACTACGACTACCAGAAAAGCGTGGACGCCACCTCGTACCCCATTCTGGAGCACTTCCCCTTCAACCAGGAGGGCAAGGAGCTGGCCGACTACGGCCTCATGCTGTGGGGCAACCTCAACTATGCCTACACCCAGGCCGCCATGGGCTATGGTACGGGCTGGGACATGAGCTACGGCTACTACAAGGATAGCGGCCGCAACTGGAACCAGCCCAACCTGGTGACTTACATGGAAAGCCACGACGAGGAGCGGATGCAGTTTAAGAACAAGACCTATGGCAACGCCAGCGGCAGCTACTCGACCAAAGACCCCGCCACCGGCCTACTGCGCGACGAGCTGGCCACGGCCATCTTTATGGGCGAGCCCGGCCCCCGGATGATATGGCAGTTTGGCGAGCTGGGCTACGACTACAGCATCAACACCTGCACCGACGGTACCACCATCAGCAACGACTGCCGCACCGTGGCCAAGCCCATTCGCTGGGACTACTACCAGCAGGCGGGCCGCCGCCACCTCTTCGACACCTACCGCGCCCTCATTGCCCTGCGCCAGCAGGCAGCCTACGCCGCGCCCACTTCGTTTGTGCAGGACCTGGGCGGCGCCATAAAGCAGGAAGTGCTGGTGGGGGCCGACCTGAGCGTGCTGACCGTGGGCAACTTCGACGTGACGGCCAACGCGGCCAGCCTCAACTTCCCCACCACCGGCACCTGGTATAACTACCTTACCGGCGCGCAGCTGAACGTGGCCAGCCTGCCCACCCTAGTGAGCCTGCAGCCGGGCCAGTACGCCGTGTACACCAGCCGCAAGGTGGGAGCGCCCGCCGGCACTACCCTTGCCACCCGCCCCGCCGAAACGGCCGTGTTTAAGCTCAGCCTGGCGCCCAACCCAGCCAGCGGCACTACGGCCGTGGCCTACGAGCTGCCCGCCGCCGCCACTGCCATCCTGCAAGTGCAAAGCCTGCTGGGCCAAACCGTGCGCCAGCTGGCACCCGTGCGCCAGCCCGCCGGCGCCCAGGTTCAGGCCCTCTCGCTCCAAGGCCTGGCTCCCGGCGTTTACTTAGTGAAGCTCACGGCTGGCGACCTCACCCAAACCACCCGCCTGCTGGTGCAGTAGGCCAGCCCTAGGGCCCTGTGCGCCCCAAACCCGCCTGCCCGCTACGCGGGGCTAGCCCATCAAAGCTGGCCCCGCGTTTTGCGTTAAGCAAACTTGCCAAAACGGGCTGGGTAGGATTTTAGTATGAAAAGTTTTGTTAAAATTCAGCTGATATTTACCAATAATTTATACTTTTAGAACCTGAACGCTAGGCCACTACTGCCGGGCTACCTGCGGCAACTCATCTTCCCCATTTTTTCTCACTCCCACCAATGAAAAAACCCGTTACTCTCGCCACTGCCGCGGCCCTAGGCCTGCTCTCGCTGGGCGCCCAGGCCCAAGCAACCATCGACGGCGTGCTCAATGCCGTTGAAAAAGACGGCGCGGCTACCACCGGCGACTACGTGCTGCTCGGGCAGTATCCCTACGCCCACGGCTTTGGGTCGGCGGGCCTGCTGGCTTTCTACGGCGCCAACACGCCCACCAAAGTGCAGCTGTTCGTGGCCGGCACCATTGAGCCTTCGTCCAACAACTCGTTTCAGGTCTTCATTGGTTTGTCCGCCACCACGGGCATTCCTACGGGCACGGCCCTCCCCACGCCCACCGTGAAGGCGGGCGGTACGTCGTTCGACAGGTTTGTGGGCGGCAAGCTCGACCAGCCGGTGGGCCTGGCCATTGCCATGCACACCAACGGCACCAACGGTTCGGCCACCCCGCAGTATCAGCTTGAGGCGGCCTCGTACCGGGTGGGCACCACGGCCGGCACCTACGTGGCCAGCGACACGGTTATTTCGGCCACGGCTTCGCCGCTGGCCACTACGGGCGCGGTGCTCACGCTGCCCACCATCACGCGCGGCAATTTCAAGGCTCTGTCGGGGGCGCGGGTAGCCTATAAAACCACGAGCGACGGCACGCTGGCCATGAACCCCGGCTACGTGGCCCCGCTAACGGCCACCGGCACGCCGCCCTACGCCTATGGCACGGCCACCGGCACTACCGGCTGGGAGATGGAGCTGGACCGCGCCGCCCTGGGCCTGGCCACCGGCAACCCCACGCTGAACCTCTTCGTGCAGCAGAATAACAACGACGGCAGCTACGTATCGTCCGACTACATGCCCAACCCGGTGCTGCCGGCAGCCGGCAACATCGGCATCGCCAACCCCGATTATACCTCCGCGGCCTTCTCGGGCACCCAGTCGGCCACCTTCGCACTGGCTACGGTAGCGCTGGCCGCCCGCGTGGCCGATGCCGCCGCCCTAGGCCTGAACGTGTACCCGAACCCCGCCGCCGGCGCCACCACGGTGGCCTACCAGGTAACCGAAAGCGCCGCGCCGGTCAGCATTGCCCTCACCGACCTGCTGGGCCGCACGGTGCGCGTGCTCGAAAGCGGCGTGAAGCCGGTGGGCAGCCAATCGGCCGTGCTCAATACGGCCGCCCTGGCCGCCGGCACCTACCTGGTGCGCGTGCAAGTGGGCGACCGGGTATCGACCAGCAAGGTAGCCGTGCTGTAGCCCCTGCGGCTACTGCACCAAAAAGCCCCGTAGCCTAAGGTTACGGGGCTTTTTTGTGGGCTGGGGGCCTAGGGGCCTAGGGCAGCAGCAGCTGCACGTGCCACTGCTGGGGGCCGCTGCGCAGCACCAGCACGTAGGCGCCGGCCGCCAGGGTAGCGGTGGGCACCAGCGGAAGCGTGTGCAAGCCGGCGGGCTGGGTGGGCAGGTCGGCCAGGGTTTGCACTAGCTGGCCGGTGGCCGCGTACAGCGCCACCTGCACCGGCCCGGCGCTGGGCAGCTCGTAGCGCAGGGTAAGCGGGCCGCGGCCGGGGTTCGGGTACAGCTGGGGAGCATTTGCGGCGCCGGCCGCGGGGGTGGCTGCCAGGGCCGTGGGCACCAGTTCCACGTCGTCGAGGCTGCAGTAGTTGCCGGCGCTGGCGTCGGAGCGCAGGCCAATTTCGAGCTGCCCGTTGGTGATTACTACGCCCGGCAGGCTGATTTGCATCCAGGTAGTAGTGGTGGGTAAGGTCAGGGTTTGGGTTGTGCTGCCCCTAAGCTGGGCGTATAGTTGACAAATGGCTTGACCACCGCTGCTTTAGGCCCAGGCGCGCAGCGTGTAGGTACCGTTGGCCAGGTTCGTCAGCGTCTGCGCAGTCGTGACTTGGTAGGCCGTGGCCTTGTAGTGCGTGAGGCGAAACTGACTGCTGTGGCCGCCGGTTTCGGTGTAGTCGGCGTTGGCGTCGGCGGTGGAGGTGGTCGTCCAGCCCAGCGGATTCTGGGTGGCGGCCGAATACTCGAAGCCGGGGTTATATACCAGCGGCGGGGTGAGCTGGGGCAGGAAGCCATCCAAGGCCACGGTGGCGCGCCCGTCGGTGCCCCAGGCCCCTAGGGTGTAGCCCTGCCAGTTGTAGGCCTCGGGCTCCCAGTACAGCACACCCAGGCCCGCCTGGCCGGGCACGGCCTGGGTTTTGGCGATGAGGTCGTAGAGAAACTCGCGGGTAGCGATGGGCAGGTAGGCGGGCATCCCTACTTCTACCACCAGCATCTGCTTGCCGGGGTAGCGGCTCACCATATCGTTCATGTTGGCCTGGGCCTGCGCCGTGAAGGTGGGCCAGGTAGCGGCATCGGGGTAGAGCGAGAGGCCCGCCACGTCCCAGCGCGCGCCGCCAACCAGCAGGCCGTCGAAGTAGTAGCGGAAGGCCCCGTTATCCTGCCCATTGGCAAAGTGCGCAATCACCTTGCTGGTGGGGCTCACGGCCTTCACGGCCGCGTAGCCCTGGTCAACGAAGGCGGCGAAGTTGGCGAAGCCGTTCACCGTGAGGCGCCCCTCGGGCCAGAGCATCCCGTCGTTGGTTTCGTTGCCCACCTGCACCCATTCGGGGGTGATGCCGTTGGCTTTCAGCAGCGTAAGTACGCTGCTGGTGTGGTCGTACACGGCTTGCTTGAGCTGGGCCACGGTGTAGCTCTGCCAGGCGGCGGGCTTGGTCTGGTGAGCCGGGTCGGCAAAGGTGTCGCTGTAGTGAAAGTCGAGGAGCAGCCGCAGCCCTAGGGCCTGGGCGCGCCGGGCCTTGGCCAGCACGTCGGCCGCGCCGTTGTAGCCGCTGGCCGGGTTCACCCACACCCGCAGCCGAATGGTGTTCAGCCCGTAGTCGCTTTGCAGCAGCGGCAGCAAGTCCTGCTGGGCGCCGGCCCTGTTGCTAAACTTGTAGTTCTTGGCTTCTAATTCAGTCATCCAGCTCACATCGGCGCCCTTAGCAAACGATTGGGCAGAAGCGCTTTGGCCAGTTGCCAGCAGCCAAACAGCCAGTAGTAAAAGTTTTTTCATTACTAAAAGGAGCACAAGGCGTGCCGCACCCAGCAGCCAGGCTGCTGGGCGCAGTAGCAATAAAAAACAGCCAGGCTGCGCAAGCCGGTGCCTGGCCGGCGCGCCGAAGAGTGCTACCTCCACAACGCGCCGGCCAGGCACCGGCCCGCGCAGCCTGCTGCGTGGTGGGCTGCCTGCCTGCTGGGCTAGCCCTAGGCCACCGGCTTGCCCTCGTGGAAGCTTACCAGGTCGTCGATGGGCGAGCGCACGATGCGGCCCAGCTGCATGCCGTGGCGGCCGGCTACCTGGGCCAGGGCATCGCGGAAGTTATAGCCCACCGAGCCAATACAGTTGAAGGTATATTTCTGGTAGTCAGGGTAGTTGGCTACAATATTTTGGAAGAACGCCTCGAACGCCTCCACCACAATCTGGCGGCAGTAGCTCACGTTATTGTGGTCGTAGCAAAACTTGGCGAAGCTGGCCAAAAAGCGGTTGGGCAGCGCCTGGTTGTAGAGGCGGTCGAGGATGTCGTTGCGCGAGCCCAGGCTGTATTCTTCCTTCAGCATGTCGCTCAGGCCGTCGGGCAGCGAGTTGCGCAGGTAGTCGCGCAGCAGGCGCTTGCCCAAAAACGAGCCGCTGCCCTCATCGCCCAAAAAGTACCCTAGGGAGTCCACGTTGTAGGTAATCTGCTCGCCGTCGTAGATGCACGAGTTGGTGCCCGTGCCCAGAATGGCCGCGAAGCCCGCCGAATGGCCGAGCAGCGCCCGCGCGGCGGCCAGCAGGTCTTCGGTCACTTCTACGCGGTTGGCGTTGGGAAACACCTGGCGCATGGCGGCGGCAATTACCTCACCTTTGGCGGGGCTCGACACGCCCGCGCCGTAAAAATAAATTTCGCGTACCTCGTCGCGGCTTAAGTTGTCGGGCAGGTCTTTCTCAAGCGAGGCGATGATAAAGGCCGTGTCCACAAAATCCGGGTTATACCCCTGGGTGTTGAAGTACACGCGCTGGCCCTCGTCCGAAAGCTCGCACCAGTTGGTTTTTGTTGAGCCGCCGTCGGCAATTAGTATCATGGTGGGGTGTCTAGATTGGAAGATGCGAAAGTAGGGAAAGTTAGGGCCAACTAGGTGAGTGAGTCTGACGTTCTTTTAACCCAGCTTGCCACTTAGGTGTGCAGCGCCGAGGGCAGCAAGTCAATCCAGCCGTCTTCGCTCACTACCACGGCCAGGCAGGGGTAGGGCGAGGAACTAGTATAACGCACGGCCGAATTGTAGCGCGCCCCGCGGCTGCTATCGCCCTTTTCGGTGGCCTGCCCGTCCAGGATTACGCCAATGGCGTGGCACACGCCGCTGGGCTCGATAAGCACGGCCCCGTCGATGCTGCTGGCTTGGCGCAGCACGGGCGCCGTCATGGGCCTGGGCACCACCCGAAAGCACTGGCGGCGCAGGCGCTCGGCCTCGGGCTTGGCCCCGGCGCTGATGCAAAGCATGGTGCCGTGGCTTTGGCCCGAGGCCTCCAGGGCTAATTCCCATAAGTAAGCCACGCCGGTTTCATCCACGTCGGGAAATACCTGGCGCAGCACGCGGGCGAAGTTGTCGGCCTGCACCTTGCCCTGGGGCAGGCGCGGGGTGTTGCTCACCACGCGCATCAGGGTATGCTCGGCGTGGCGCAGCTCCCAGCCGTAGTGGTTGGTAAACTGTACGGTGGCTAGCTGCTCGTACTGCGGCTCGTCCTCGCCTAGGGCATAGCCCAGCCCAAACACGTTGGTCGCATCCGACACCAACCCGGTGCGGCCTTCGGTCAGTTCCAGTAGCTTGCGAATGGAGCGGTGGTCGCGCACTGGCACGGGTGCTTCCAGCGTGAGCACCGGCACGATGGAGGCGTGTTGGCGCTTGGCCAGCAGCATGGTGCCCTGGCCTTCGCCGCCCTCGTGGCGCAGGGCCGCAATGCCCAGGCAGGCATCGTAGAGGCCGTGGGCGTTGCCGGGGCTCACGCGCAGCATCAGGCGGCGGCCGGCGGCGCGCAGCACCTCGTTGTAGTCGCGGTCGAGCACCGGCTGCTCGTTATCGGCGGTGTCGGCCTCGCGCAGGGCGCGGGTGCACTCGTGCAAAAATTCCAGCACCGCCGAGTGGGGCAGGTTGGAGGGGCGCCCGGCGCTGGCTTTGCCCGGCAGGCAGTAATAGGCGCCGTACACGTCGGCCGCCAACTGCACCACCACCACCACCAGGTAGCCGTTTAGGCTGAGCGGGGTCGAGACGAAGCAGCGGCGGTTTTCGCCCCGCGAACTGATTATTTCGCGCAGGGTTTCCTCGGTGGCGCGGCACACCAGCTCGTACCAGCGCTGCTTCTCCATGCGGTCGTGGTCCTGCGGGTGCAGGTGGTACACGTTCTCGCGCGGGGCCACCATGTCAGCCAGCTCAAACGAAGCCGCCCGGGTTTTGATGGTGGCAAAGTCGGCGGGCTGGTAGCGCAGGTTAGCGGGCTCCACTACCACGCTCTGCGGGTCGTCTTCCTCGCGGCCCGATGCCAGGCCTAGCAAGAAAACTTCGGGCCGCAGGTTGCGGTCGAGCAAGTTAAAGATACCTTCGGCAAACAGCTGGGCCGAAACGCGAAACAGACTTTGGTGCTCCCACATACGTGGCAATCAGGGCGATGGGGTGGGGGCCGGCGCGGCCACGGCGTCGCTTGCCCTCACCGGGGCAGGAATGACAAACCAGGTATACGGCAAAAACCTATTTACAGCCGACTTTATCGGCTCCGCTCTTATTTTAATCCACTAAAAGTCGTATCTTCGGGCGGCTGGCTCCGGCCAGTCCCTTCCCCTCACTTCCACGCCTAGCCTATGTTATTTGTCGACATGATTTTGGTCGTGGCCGTGGCCGTGTCCTTCATTCCGATACTGACCGGCTACTGCGCCCACTCGCACGGCCGCTCGTTCTGGCTGTGGTTTCTGCTCGGGTTTGCGCTGCCCATCGTCTCCTTTCTGCTGCTGCTGGCCCTAGTGGCGCACGACGAACTGGACCCCGGCCGCCGCCTGATAGGCGAGGCCCGCCAAATTTTGCGCGAAGCCGAGCGCAAATCGGTGCAATCATAAAATAATTGCTTATTCAAAAAACGCCAGGTTGCGCTAACGCAATTTGGCGTTTTTTGTAGCTCTCAGGTAGCAGTAGTGGCAAGAATCGTCATGGCGAGCAGCGCGAAGCAAGCGCACCAGCGAGATTACCGCCTAGGGTCGTCCGGGTTGCGCTTGCTTCGCGCTGCTCGCCATGACGGACTTTTCAGCGCTTGCCTTCACCTTTCTAAATTTCCCAGCCACGCCAGTACTCCCGCCGCCGCCCAGGCGCCGGTGCTGAAGCAGCCTTGCAGCAGGTAGCCGCCCGTGGGGGCTTCCCAGTTCAGCATTTCGCCGGCCACGAAGGTGCCGGGGCGGCTGCGCAGCATCAGGCGCGCATCGACCGCGGCAAACCCTAGGCCCCCCGCGCTCGAAATAGCCTCGGCCAGCGGCCGCAGCCCCGCCACCGGCACGGGCAGCGCCGTGAGGGCGGCCGCCAAATCAGGTGGGGCGGGGCCAGCCAGTTCGCGCAGCAGCGTGGGCACCGGGCTGCGCAGCCGCAGCGCCTCGGCCAGGAAGCTCGCCAGCGAGGTGCTGGGCTTGCGCCGCGCCAGCCGCTGCTGCAACTCGCCCAGGGGCAGGTCGGGCTTTAAATTGAGGTGCAGCCAGGCGGGGCGGCCGGCCGCCAGCGCCGCCCGCAGCGCCGGCGTGAGGGCGTACACTGGCGTGCCCTCCAGGCCGTAGTCGGTAAGCATGATTTCGCCCCGCACGGTGTGGCCGCCGCAGCTCAGGGCCACGTTTTTGAGCGGCGCGCGGCCCACCTTCTCCTTAAAGTAGGCCGACCACGCTACCTCGGCCCCGCAGTTGGCGGGGCCCCAGGGCACGCACGCCGCGCCGCTGGCTTGCAGCAGCGGCACCCAGCGGCCGTCGGAGCCGGTTTGGGGCCAGCTGGCGCCGCCTAGGGCCAGCACCGTGGCCGCGGGCGCCAGCGTAAATTCCTGGTTGGTTTTCTCGTTGAGCAGCCGCAGGCCCACCGCGCCCGCCGCCTCCGACCAGCCCAGCCAGCGGTGCCGGGTGTGCACCGCTACGCCTAGCGCGGCCAGGCGGCGCAGCCAGGCGCGCAGCAAGTCGGCGGGCTTGTGCTGGCCCTCGGGAAACACGCGCCCGCTGCTCCCCACGAAGGTGGCGATGCCCAGCTCGGCCGCCCACTGGCGCAGGTGCTGGGGCGAGAAGTACGCCAGGGCTTGCGCAAAAAACGGGGTCTGCGCGCCGTAGCGGGCGGCAAAGGGCCCTAGGGCCTCGCTGTGGGTAAGGTTGAAGCCGCCGTGCCCAGCCACCAGAAACTTGCGCCCGAGGGTAGCTTTTTGCTCGAACACGTGCACCCGGCAGCCGGCTTCGGCCAGGCGCTGGGCGGCCAGCAGGCCGGCCGGGCCGCCGCCCACCACGGCCACGAGCGGGCCGTGGTGGGCGGCGGTAGCAGCAACGGCAGTGAGTGGTAGCACGCCCCAAAAGTAGCCGCCCGCCGCCCCAAGCCGCCTAGGGCCGCCTAGGGCAACGGCCCGGCGATGGCGCCCGTACCCTTGCGCCAATGACTTCCTACGCCATCCTCATCGGCCTTAGCCTGGCCGTGATTCTGTCTTACGTCTTCAATTTGGCCTCGCAGGCCACGCGCATTCCGTCGGTGCTGCTGCTGCTGCTCACCGGCATTGGCTTGCAGCAGCTGGCCCAGTACGCGGGCTACTCGCCCCACATCCCGAAAACGTTGCTCGAAATATTTGGCATTATCGGCCTGATAATGATAGTGTTGGAAGGCTCGCTCGATTTGCGCCTGAGCCGCGACAAGGTGCCGCTCATCCGGCGCTCGTTTCTGGCGGCGCTGCTCATGCTGGTGAGCCAGGCCGCCGCCATTGGCACGCTGCTGCACCTGTGGCTGGGCGCCAGCTGGCAAACCAGCTTGCTCAATGCCGTGCCGCTGGTGGTTATCAGCAGCGCCATCGCCATTCCCAGCGTGGCCTCGCTCACGGGCGACAAGCAGGAGTTTATCGTGTACGAAAGCACGTTTTCCGACATCCTGGGCATTATGCTCTTCAACTTCGTCGACCAGGAGGACTTTGCCCAGGGCCAGGGGCTGCTCACGTTCGGGCGCGGGGTGGTGCTCATTCTGGTGGTGGCCGTTATCAGCACGGCGCTGCTCACTTTTTTGCTGGGGCGGCTGCGCGGGCACGTCAAGTTCTTCTTGCTGTTCTCGTTTCTGGTGCTCATTTATAGCCTGGCCAAGAAGCTGCACCTCTCGTCGCTGCTGCTGGTGCTGGCCTTTGGGCTGGCCGTGAACAACTACGACCTGCTGCTGAGCAGCCTGCGCCGCCGCCTGGCCTGGCTGCGCCTGCCCGCCGTAGCTACCCTAGAGGCCGAGCTGCACCAGCTCAAGAGCATCACCGCCGAGTCGGCCTTTCTCATTCGCACGTTCTTTTTCCTGCTCTTCGGCTACTCCATCTCCATCCCGAGCCTGCTCAGCGCCCCGCTCCTTGGCGAAGGGCTGCTGGTGGTGGCCGTGCTCACGGCCCTGCGCTTTTTGTATTTGCGTTACGTAGCCAAAACTGACCTACTGCCCGAGCTCTTCATTGCCCCTAAGGGCCTGATTACGGTGTTGTTGTTTTACAGCATTCCAACCCAGCACCAGCTCGGCGAGGTCAGCGAGAACATCCTGTTCGTCGTCATCTTGCTCACCAGCCTGCTCATGATGGTAGGGCTCATTGCGTCGCACCAGCGCCCCACGGCCGATGTGGAGTTTTAGGCCGCCTACTGGCTTACTCGCTGCAAGTCAAGGTCCTGAAAATCGTAGCCAGCCGCCGGCGCGGCCGCCACGGCCTGCATCGCCAGCGCCCGGGCTCGCCCCCGCGCATCGAGGGCAAACATAACGAAGGCATCGGCTTGAATTTGCGGGTTTGCCCAGCGCACCACGAACGTATTGCCCCGGTAGGGCAGCAGCGGCCCGCGCAATTGCGGCGACTTCAGGGCCTGAAACCAGAGGGTGCCGTGGCGCACGTCAATCCGCACGTCGCCAAACCACGGGTCGCGGTAGGTGCCCGCGTAGGGTTGGTAGGCGCTGGGCCCGGCGGGGGGGGCTAGGGCCTGGCGCCGCGCCACGGCCTGCCACACGGCCGCGGCGGCCGTGTCGGCGGCCGGGCTGTGCGCCTGCGCCCGGCGGGCCCACTGCTGCACGCGGTTGGTGCCGCGCAAACCCAGGTAGCCGTCGGCCAGCTGCTCGGTAAGGGCCTCGATGGCCCCGCCGGCTTCTTGGTTGGTGAGCACCATAATGCCCAGGTTTAACTCGGGCACCAGGGTTATCTCCGACACCTGCCCTTCGTCCTGCCCGGTATGAAACACCACCTTGTAGCCGCGTTCATCCACCAAAAACCACCCTAGGCCGTAGGCGCCGAAGTGGGTGTTGTACTCGCCATCTTTGGGGGTCGGAATGGGCGTTTGGGGCGTCCACATTTCCTGGGCTACGGCGGCGCTAACCAAGCGTTGGCCCGCGCCGTACTGGCCGCCCGCCAGCAGGGCCAGCATCCAGCGGCGCATGTCGGCGGCGCTGGCGTAGATGCCGCCCGCATCTAGCTCGGCCAGCGGGCCCGCCAGCAGCTGCAAGTGGCCGCCTACCAGGCGGTGGCCCAGCACCACGTTGGGGTTCTGGCGGCGGTTGATGCGCCGGTAGGCCGCGCGGCTGTGGCGCATTTGCAAGGGAGCCAGCAGGCGCTGCTCCACAAAGGCGGCCCAGCGCAGGCCGCTCACCCGCGCCACCACCTCGCCGGCCACTAGGTACAGGATATTGTCGTAGGCGTAGCGGCTGCGAAAAGGTGCTACCGGCTTGAGGTAGCGCAGGTTATGAACAACGTCGGGAATGCTAAACTGCGTCGAGTCGGGCGTGCGCATCAAATCGCCCGCGTTCAGGCCCAGGCCGCTGCGGTGCATCAGCAGGTCGCGAATGGTGAAGTCGGCCGGCACGTAGGGGTCGTGCATGCGAAAGTCGGGCAGGTAGTCCAGCACCTTATCGTCCCAGTGCAATTGCCCTCATCCACCAAAATGCCCAGCGCCGCCGCCGTAAATGCCTTGCTGTTAGAGGCAATGGCGAAGAGCGTGTGCGCATCGACGGGCGGCTGGGTGCCCGCCACGCGCCCGCCGTAGCCCTGCTCGCACACCAGCTGCCCGTCCTTCACCACCGCCAGCGCCACGCCCGGCACCTGGAAGGTGCGCATGGTGAGCGCCACCAGGCTATCAATTTGCTTGGTCGTAAGCACTTGGGCCCGGCTGCTGCCTGGCCCAGTCAGCCCTAGCCAACCAAGCGCCACCAAGCCAGCTTTGTAAACGGAGAGCGGCATAAATTATTCGGAAGTAAGGGCTAAGGACAACCAGCCGGGCCGTAGTTTCTACGCCTGGCCTTCCTCAATCAGCTCGCGGCGGTAGCGGGCCAGAATGCTGGCTTTGGTAATGAAGCCCTGGTAGCTGCCCGCGCCATCGACTACCGGCAGGGCGGGGCTGGTGGTGTACTCCAGCATGGCCAGGGCGTGCTCCACGGTGTCGCTGGTCAGGATGGTGGCGGGCGGCGCCTGCATCAGCTCGCGCACGGTAGTGGTGGTGTAGTGCGCGTTGTCGAAGAGCGTGTCGCGCACCATGTCGAGGGTAATGATGCCGCGCAGCCGCCCCTCCTTATTTACCACCGGAAACACGTTGCGGTGGGCGTGCCGAAACACCTCCACCAGCTCGCCTAGGGTGGTGCGCGGGCGCAAGGGCACGTAGTCGGTATCGAGCAGGCGGCGCAGGTCGAGGCGCGCAAGCAGGTCGTGGTCGCGGTCGGCGTTCACGTCCACGCCCTTCAGCGTTAGCTTTTTAGTATACACCGAGTAGGGCTCGAAGTGCTTGGTAATGAGGTAGGAAAAGCTGGTAACCAGCATCAGGGGCACAAAGAGCGCGTAGCCGCCCGTGATTTCGGCAATGAGGAAGATGGCCGTGAGCGGCGCGTGCACCACGCCCGCCAGCACGCCGGCCATGCCCAGCACCACGAAGTGCACCTCCGGAATGGCCACCAGCCCAGTGAGGTTGATGAGCCTAGCAAACAAAAAACCCCCTAGGGCCCCCGCCACCAGCGACGAGCCAAACATGCCGCCGTTGCCGCCCGCGCCCACCGTCACGCTGGTGGCGACCACCTTGGTTAGCATGGTGAAGAACACCAGCGCCAGCAGCAGCCACACGTTGTCGTCGCCGTACACCGAAAACAAGCTGCCGTCGGTGAGGCGCTGGGCCTGGCCGGCCAGCAGCTTCTCGACCACCGTGGTGTAGCCCTCGCCGTAGAGCGGCGGAAACAGAAAAATGAGCAGCCCCAGCCCCAGCCCGCCGGCCAGCACCTTCTGCCAGCGCAGCCCCGGCCAGCGCTCCCAAAACTTGTCGAACCAGTTGTAGGTGCGAATCATGTACACCGAAAGGGCCGCCGTGAGCAGCCCCAGGGCCAGGTAAAACGGCACCGTATTGAGCACCCAGGAGTTGGTGATGAGCGCAAACGGCTGGCCCGCGTACAGCGCCTTGGACACCACCGTGGCCGTGGCCGACGAGATGAGCAGCGGAATGAAGTACTGGGTCGGCAGCTCAAGCAAAATGGCCTCCACCGCAAACAGCACCCCCGCAATGGGCGCGTTGAAGATGGCCGCCACGCCCGCCGCCGCGCCGCAGCCCGTGAGTAGCCGGCGCCGGCGCCGCCCCGCCCGCAAAATGCGCGCCGCGTTGGAGCCGATGGCCGCGCCCGTAACCGAGATGGGCGCCTCGGTGCCCGCCGAGCCGCCAAACGACACCGTGAGAAACGCCGTGACCAGCTGCGAGTACAGCTTGGAGCGCGGCACGATGGAGCTTTCGCGGGCCGTGTTGTAGATAATGGCGCCGATGCCCCGGCCCAGGTTGCCGCCTAGCAAGTACTTGGTAAAGAGCACCGTGAGCGCGATGCCGATGACGGGGTAGAGCGAAAGCGCAAATACCCGGTTGGGCTCGGTCACGGCGTCGGCCAGCTGCTGCTGCTGCCAGTGCACGGCCGTTTTGAGCAGCACCGCCGCCAGGCCGGCCAGCACGCCCACCAGCCCCGCCAGCAGCAGCACGTACATGCGCTCGTCGATGTGGCGCAGGCGCCAGAGCAGCAAGGGGTTGAGCAGGCGGTAAATACGCTTTTGCGCCATAGGCCAAAGGTAGGCAGCTCGGGGAGCCTAAGGTAGCTTTGGCTAGCAGCAACTTTCGCGCCGCTTACTGGCCTAGGGCCCTTACCGCGCGCAAATGCCGCGGTAGGGGCAGTACTCGCACTTGGCCAGGTCGTCGGTTTTGCGGATGGGCTCGTCGGGGGCAAGGATGCGGCGGGCTAGCCGGGCCAGCAGCGTGGCGCTGGCCCGCCGAAAATCGGTTTCCTCGGTGGCTTCGGTGATGAAGCCGAGCTGCGCCATCAGCAGCCCCTCGTCGATGTTGCGCAGCGACACGATGGCGGCCTCCGAGCCGGGTGGGGCGGGGTGCAGCTCGTCGCTTTCCAGCATGAAGCGGTAGAGCCAGAGCTGGCGCACCTTGTCGGCCCCGCTGCTCGACTCGGTGAGCAGGCGCTCGGCCGTTTCGGCGGCGGTGAGGGGCGTGCGGGTGCCGCGCAGGTTAAGCTCGTTGCGGTGCACGAGGCCCGTTTTATAGTCCACCACCCGGCGGCGGCCGTCGGGCAGCGCGTCGATGCGGTCGGCGCGGCCGCGCAGGCGCAGGGCCAGCGGCTCGGTTTCGCCCGGCAAGTCCACGAAGACGGTGGCTACCAGGTCGGTTTCCTGGGCGTCGATGTGCAGCGGCAGCAGCTGCTGCTGGCTGGGCAGGCTCTCGAAATACTTGCGGATGATGCGCACCGCCACCTGCCCCAGCACGTAGTTGAGGCCGTCGTCGGGGCGGGCTTGGCGCTCGGCTTCCTCCTGGCGCAGCTGGCGGCGCACTTCGGCGGGCACCTGCGCCAGCAGCGCCGGCAGGTCGGCGGCGGTGAGGGGCTGGCCGCTGTTTTCAAAGGGCTTCAGCAGGTGCTCCAGCGCATCGTGCACCACCGTGCCGAAGCCATCGGTCCCTAGGGTTTCCTCCACCTCCTCGTTTTCCTGGAAGCGGGCCAGGCGCGAGAAGTAGAATTTCAGCGAGCAAGCCAGGTATTCGTTGAGGGCCGAGGGCGAGAGGCCGCGCTCCAGCACCCCGCGCAGGGCGGCCAGCATCACGTCGTCTTTTGGCAGGGTAAGGTCGCCCACCGGCGCGGCGCCTAGGGCCCCCGGCGCTGCGAAAGGCAAGCCGCCTACTTCCTGCGGCGCGCCGTCGCGCAAGCCTAGGTTGGCCCCTGGGAGGCCAGGGCCGGGCGCGTCGGCGGGCACCTCCGCTAGCAGGTCTTCCACCACCAGCGCGGAGTTTTGGGGCGCCAGGTCGTCCACCAGTTGGCGTAGGAAGCGGCTGCGCTCGCCCGATTTGACACCCTCGGCGCCGGGCAGCACGTGCACCAAATCGATGCGGGCGGCGCGCTGCAGCAGGCGCCAGAAGTTGTAGGCCGTATCGGCCTCGGCGTCGGCGTAGGTGGGCAGGCCAAACTGCGTGAGCACGTCGTAGGGAAACAGCGACTGCTGGCGCTTGGGCGCGGGCAGCGTGTTCTCGTTGCAGCTCAGAATGATGACGTGGTCGAAATCCAGCGCCCGCGTTTCGAGCAGGCCCATTATTTGCACCTCAGCCAGCGGCTCGCCGGCGAAGGGCAGGCGAGTGCGCCGCATCTGCTCGTAGAGGAAGCGCCGGAACGAGCGCACGCTCAGGCGCTGCTCGCGGCAGTCGAAGGCCGAATCGAGCTGCCGCACCAGCGTGTAAAACAAGTACAGGTACTCGGCCTCGATGGCCGAGTGGTCGTGCTCGTACACCTGCTTGAGCAGGTCGATGAGGGTGTAGCAGCCCCGGATGATGTCGTCGCAGTTGTTCCAGGGCTTAAACAGCGCTTCAATAAGCGGGTGGCCCTGCCCTAGGGCCAGCAAGTCGGGTGCGGGCAGCAGCACCATGTGCCGTTGCACGATGGTGCGGCAAATATTGTCGAGCAGGCCGTGATACTGCGGGGCATCCGCCTGCTTATCAAGCCACTGCTGGTAGCGGCGCAAGAATGGGTGGGCCAGCAGCTTGCTCACGGCCTGGTGGTGGTAGCGCGGCACGCCGTAGTCGGGGCCCGCTTCGCCCGCGCGCACGCCCGTCAGGTGCACCTCAAACAGCAAATCGACGAGGTTGAACAAGGCCGTGCTCTGGAAGCTCAGGCCCATCGTCACGTTGAACTCGGGCACTATTTCCTGGGGGGGCAGGCCGTGCAGCACGGGCAGCAGCAGGGTTTCGTCGGGCAGCACTACGGCCACCGTGCCGATGGGGTGGCGCCGGCGGGCCTCGGCCAGCAGCTGGCCAGCCAGCTTGCCCTGGGCGCTGGCGTTGGCCACGCCCAGCAGGCGCACGTGGTGGGGCGCCTGGCGCAGGTGCTCGGGCAGCGCAAAGCCGTCGCGCGGTAGGTTCCACTTGTGCCAGTAGCGGCGCAGGGCCTGCCCGGCGCGGTTGGGCGAGTCGTCGGCCAGGTAAAAGGGGTCGGCGTCGAGGTAGAGCTCGGCCCGCTCGTGCTTGCGCAGCAGGTTGATGAACTTCTCCTCCGACTTGCTGAGCTGCCCTAGGCCCACAAATACGTGGCGCGGCGGCAGCGGCTGCTTGGGGTCAGCCAGCTCGGCCTGCAGGTGCTGCACGGCGCGGCGGTAGGCCAGGCCGGGGTAGGCGAGGTGCTGGGGCTTGAGGCGCTGCTTAAACTGCCGGTACACCCGGTGCAGCTGCCCCCAAAAGCCAAAGTAGCGGTCGAGCCCGGTGGTTTTCTGGCCCGGCTCCAGCTGCCAGCGCTCCAGGGCCTTGGCCTCGGCCAGGTAGGCAAACACCGCCTTGGTATCGGCCAGGTTTTGGTCGAGAGCCGAAAAATCTTGCAGCAGCAGCCCGCTCCAGCCCACAAAGTGGTCGAACTGCAGGCTAGGGTCGAGGACCCGAAAAATATCGAACAGCAGCAGCTGCAGGGCAATGGGCTCTTCGAGCTGCACCCGGGCGCGCTCCACCAGGTAGTCCTCCATGGCCGCGATGCGCGGGGCCCACAGCGCCTGGCCCAGGGGCGTGGCCAGAGCCAGCTCATTTTTCAGGTACACCACCGCTCGGCGCGTGGGCACCACCACTACCAGGTCGCTCAGTTCTTCGGCGGGGCCATAGGTGGCCAGCAGCTCGCGGGCCACGCCAGCCAAAAAAGTGAGCCGGGCGGCACCGGGCGGCGCGGCCGTGGGGGTTTCCAAGGTTTCGGGCAGCATAGCCAAAGGTACGATAGGGTAGGCCCGGCACAGGCGGCCGGGTGCGCCAGCGGCCTGGGGGTGCGGCGCCGGGCGCCCGACGGCCCGCAGTATAGCACCGCTGGCTGCCGCCAAGTTCCCCGCCGCGGCGCCGGGCGCCCCTGGGGCCGGGCTCCTGCGGCGGCAAGGGTCCTAGGGCGGGCGCCAGCTAAGCGTCGCGGTTTAGGCAACTCTTCAAGTTGTCTTCAGCCAGGCGACGGGTGCGGTGCTAGATGCGCGCCGCCCCCGGCCCTAGGGTAGGAGCTTGGCGGTGCCCCTGGGGCGGCCCGCGCCCGCGCGGGCCGCCAGCCGGTAACTTTCCGGCCCCAACCGGTTTGCTTTTCATGATTCGCTCCGTTCGCGCCGCCTGCCGCCTGCTTTTGGCATTGCTACTTGTTAATTGCTCCTTGCTAATTGTCAGGGCTCAGGCGCCCAAAACTTACTCCTCGGCCGACATCTTGCTGGGGCTGCAGAAGCTCGACGTGCTGGGCTCGGTGATGTACATCGCCGCCCACCCCGACGACGAGAACACCCGCCTGCTGGCCTACCTGGCCAACGAGCGCCACCTTGAAACCAGCTACCTCAGCCTCACTAGGGGCGACGGCGGCCAGGACCTTATCGGCCCCGAGCTGCGCGAGCAGCTCGGCGTTATCCGCACCCAGGAGCTGCTGGCGGCGCGGCGCATCGACGGGGCGCACCAGTTTTTTACCCGCGCCAACGACTTCGGCTTCAGCAAAACGTCGCAGGAGGCGCTCAGCGTGTGGGACCACGAGCAGGTGCTCTCCGATGTGGTGTGGATTATTCGCCAGCAGCGGCCCGACGTGCTTATCACCCGCTTCCCGCCCGACCCTCGGGCTGGCCACGGCCACCACCAGGCCAGCGCCATCGTGGCCGCCGAGGCCTTCGATGCTGCCGGCGACCCTAAGCGCTTCCCCGAGCAGCTGAAGTACGTGCAGGTGTGGCAGCCCAAGCGCCTGTACTGGAACACCGGCAGCTACTTCGTGAAGCCCGGCGAAAGCATGGCCGGCTACCTCCAGCTCGATGCGGGCGGCTACAACGCGCTGCTGGGCCAGAGCTACGGCGAAATCGCGGCCCACTCGCGCTCGCAGCACCGCAGCCAGGGCTTCGGCGCGGCCGCCCAGCGCGGCGAGGCCCCAGAGTACTTCCAGTTTGTGAAGGGCACGCCCGCCAAAACGGATTTATTCGAAGGCATCGACCAGACCTGGAACCGCGTGCCCGGCGGCGCGGTGGTTGGAAAAATGGTAGAGGAGATTATTAAGAAATACGACCCTAGTAACCCCAGCGCCAGCGTGGCGGGGCTGCTGAAGGTGCATAACCAATTGACAGATAAGGCCCAGGAGAATACGTGGTACTTGCAAAAAATGCTGGAGACGGACAAGCTGCTGCAAAGCTGCCTAGGGCTGCACCTGGAAGCAACTGTGGCCGCGGCTACCACGGCCGCGGGGCAGCCAGTTGCGGTGACTGCGGAGGCAGTCAATCAAGGTAGTGAGCCGGTAATTATGCAGCAGGTATGGGCCGAAGGTTTTGGGCGCGACACCGTGCTAGCTAAGTCGCTGAGTGCTGGGCAAACGCTACAGGTGACGCTTCGGCTGCCGGTGAGTAGTCGGGTGCCTGCCTCGCAGCCCTATTGGTTGCGCGTGCCCGGCACTACGGGCATGTATGCGGTACCGGCCGAGTTGCCCTTGGCGCAGGCCGATGTAGCTACCTGTAAGCAGTCTAAGTCTGAGCAATGGCTGACCATCGACCGCCAGCATTTGATTGGCCGACCTGAAAACCCGGTTTCGCCCGGCGTCACGTTTGCCGTGGTGGCGCAAGGCACCAGTATTTATTTGAGCGTCCCCGTCCAGTACAAGCACACCGACCCGGTGCTGGGCGAGCTGTACGAGCCGCTGGTGGTGGTGCCGCCGGTGCTGGTGAATATCCCCGCCGCCCAGGCTTACGTCTTTGCCGACCAGCAGCCCAAGCCCGTGCCCGTGACGTTGCGGGCGGGCGCGGCGGGCGTGAGCGGCACGCTGGCCTTGCAGGTGCCCGCCGGCTGGCAGGCCACGCCGGCCACGGTGCCGTTCAGCTTCAAAAGCAAGGACGAGGAGCAGACCGTCACCTTTATGCTGCGGCCCCTAGGGGGGGCGGCCGAGGGCAAGGCCGCGCTGCGGGCCGTGGCCACCGTGGGCGGGCAGCCCTACAGCCGCGGCATCCAAACCATCGCGTACCCGCACATCCCTACCCAAACGCTGTTTCCGGAGGCCACCGCGCCGCTGGTGCGCCTGCGCGTGGCGCGGGGCCACACCAGCACCATCGGCTACCTGATGGGCGCCGGCGACCAAGTGCCCGAGGCCCTGCGCCAGCTCGGCTACGCCGTAACCCTGCTTAACCCCAACACCGACCTCACCCCCGAGCGCCTGGGCCGCTACGACGCCGTGGTGCTGGGCGTGCGCGCCTACAACACCGTGGAGCAGCTCAAAGCCCGCCAGCCCGCGCTGCTGCGCTACGTCGAGGCTGGCGGCACCCTACTGGTGCAGTACGTGGTGAACCGGGGCACCGTACTGCCCGAAATCGGCCCCTACCCGCTCACGCTCTCCGCCAACCGCATCACCGTCGAGAACACGCCCGTTACTTTTCTGAAGCCCAGCGTGCCGGTGCTCACGGCGCCTAATCAGCTCACGCCCGCCGACTTTGCCACCGGCTGGGTGCAGGAGCAGGGCCTCTACTATCCCTCGGCCTGGGATGGGCACTATCAGCCCGTCATTGCCAGCCACGACCCCGGCGAGGCCGACCAGCAAAGCGCCATTTTGGTGGCACCCTACGGCAAGGGCCGCTACATCTACACCGGGCTGGCGCTGTTTCGGCAGCTGCCGGCGGGCGTGCCGGGCGCCTACCGCGTGCTGGCCAATTTGGTGGAGTCGGAAGTAACCAAGGCAACGGCTCTGCCCGACCCACGGCGCACCACCGTGTGGCCAGTACATTAAGCTTTGAGTAGCCTGAGACGCTCTAGTAGCCCTGCCGGGCGCTCGTTTTGTGCCAACCACTTTTAATTTGCAAGCCGCTTGCCCTGAAAATGGACGGGCGGCTTGCCTTTTTCCTTTTAGCTAAAACTTCCTGCCGTCCCCATTCGCGCTACCTCGGCTCTCCTCTCTTTTGGAAAGGAACCGGGGGAAGGTGCTTCGGGGCCGGACGACCCACATGCTCACAGTAGAAAAAATCGGTGGCACCTCCATGACCGCCTTCGCCGATGTTTTGCAGAACATCATCTTCCATAATCGCGAGGGCGCAGCCCTCTACAACCGCATTTTTGTGGTATCGGCCTACGCGGGCGTCACCAACTGGCTGCTCGAAAACAAGAAAACCGGCGCCCCCGGCGTCTACCACCACATCACGCAGCACCAGGAGTTTGCGGCGGCCCTGCAAGCGGTGCTGGCCCAGCTCAAGGCCCTCAACCGCGACTACGCCCCCCTGGGCCTCGACCTGGCCGCCGCCGATGCTTTTATTGAAGGCCGCATTAGCCTGGCGCACGCCTACCTCGACAGCCTCACCAACGTGTTAGCCTCAGGCTACGTCAACCGCGACAATATTTTGCAGGCCACCCGCGAAATTCTGGCCAGTATCGGTGAGGCGCACGCGGCCTTCAACTCGGTCAATATCTTGCAAAGCCGGGGCGTAAACGCCACGCTAGTTGACCTGAGCGGCTTCGACGACCCTAGGGCCCTTACCATCGACGAGCGCATCAAGCAGGCGTTTGCCAGCATCGATTTTGCTAGCACCATCTGCGTGGCCACCGGCTACACCAAGGGCACCGAGGGCATTATGCGCGAGTTCGACCGTGGCTATTCGGAGGTGACCTTCAGCAAGATAGCTGTGGCGGTGCAGCCGCAGGAGGCCATTATCCACAAGGAATACCACCTCTGCTCGGCCGACCCCCAGCTGGTGGGCCTCGACCACTGCCGGCCGGTGGGCTTCACCAATTACGACGTGGCCGACCAGCTGGCCGACGTGGGCATGGAGGCCATTCACCCCAAAGCCTCCAAGCCGCTCGAAATCAACGCCATCGACCTGCGCATCAAAAATACCTTCGAGCCCGAGCACCCCGGCACGCTCATCACCCGCGACTACGTGGCGCCCTCAACGCACGTAGAGGTGATAACGGGCACCGATAAAGTGGTGATAATCGACATCTACGACCCCTTGATGGTGGGCGCGGCCGGCTTCGATTTGCACCTCATGCAGGCGTTTTTCGACTTCAACGTGAGCTACATCTTCAAGGCTACCAGCGCTAACAGCATTTCGCTGCTCATCTGGCAGAAGGATTTGAAGCCGCCGCTCATCGAAAGCCTGACGGCCAAATACGAGAAAGTAACCGTCGAAAACGCCGCCATGGTCTGCCTCATCGGCTCCAACATCGACCAGCCCGGCCTGCTGGCCAAGGCGGCCGGCGCGCTGGCCGGGGTGGGTGTTAACATCAAGAGCGCGGGCTTTGCGCTGCGCAAGGTCAATATCCAGTTTATCATCGGCCGCGAAGACTACAAGGCGGCCATTGTGGCGCTGAATGCGGCAATGGGCTAGGGCCCCTAGGGTGCTTTTTAGCCCGCAGAGGGCGCCGTGTTTACGCAGAAGCAAGCGGCCGCGCTCTGCGCCCTCAGCGGGAAATTACTAGGGGTATATTGCCCCATGAAACACTTTTTCCCTGCTGCTTTTTTGCTCGCGCTGGCCCTAGGCGCCGCCCGCGCCCAAACCCTGGCCCTGCCGCCCGCCACCCAGTCGGTTACCGACGCCCAGGGGCTAGCTAAAGTGCTGGCCGACACGCTTTACATTCAGCAGCACTATACCAAGACGGAGTACCAGGTGCCGATGCGCGACGGCGTGAAGCTGTACACCATCGTGTACGCGCCCAACGATGCCAGTCAGGTGCGCTACCCCATCCTGCTCAACCGCACGCCCTACTCGGTGGGGCCCTACGGCAAGAAGTTCAAGTTGAACCTGGGCCCCAGCGGCCTGATGATGCGCGAAGGCTACATCTTTGCTTACCAAGACGTTAGGGGGCGCTATATGTCGGAGGGCGAGTTTGTAGACATGCGCCCTGAGCTGGAGAAGCACGCCGGCAAGCAAGACACCGATGAGGGCACCGATACCTACGACACCATCGACTGGCTGCTTAAGCACGGGCCCAAAAGCAACGGCCGGGTGGGGCAGTGGGGCATCTCGTACCCCGGTTTCTACACCTCCACGGGCCTGCTTAGCCGCCACCCGGCCCTGAAGGCCAGCAGTCCCCAGGCGCCGATTGCCGACTGGTTTTGGGACGATTTCCACCACAACGGCGCATTTTTTCTGCCCCACGCCTTCAATTTTCTTTACAGCTTCGGGCAGGCGCGGCCCCAGCCCACGCCCACCGGCAACCCCGGCATCAAGCACGGCACGCCCGATGGCTACGACTTTTTTCTGCGCCTAGGGCCCCTCCAGAACGCCAACGAGCAGTACTACAAGGGCAAGGTGGCGTTTTGGAACCAACTGATGGAGCACCCCAATTACGACGCCTTTTGGCAGGCCCGCAACCTGCGTCCCCACCTGCATCACCTCAAGGCCGCCGTGCTCACGGTGGGCGGCTTCAACGACGCCGAGGACTTGTTTGGGGCCCTCAACACCTACCAGACCATCGAGAAACTTAACCCTGGCCTGCCCAACCGCCTCGTAATGGGCCCCTGGGTGCACGGCGGCTGGGCGCGCGGCACCGGCGAAATGGTGGGCAACGTGGCCTACGGCCCCTCGCCCTCGCTCTGGTACCAGCAAAACGTGGAGGCGCCCTTCTTCAAATCCTACCTCAAAGCGGCCAAGCCCGGCTCCGACCTGCCCGAGGCGATGGTGTTTGAGGGCGGCACCAACCGCTGGCGCACCTTCGACGCCTGGCCACCCAAGCCAGCGCAGGAAAAAACGCTGTACTTCCACCAGGGCGGCGGCCTCGACTTCCGGGCGCCTACCAGCGGCGCCAACGAGCTGCACGCGGCGGGCGTCAACTTCGACTACGACCAGTTTCTTAGCGACCCGGCCCACCCCGTGCCCTTTAGCGAAGCTACCGCCGTGGGCATGACGCGTGAGTACATGACCGACGACCAGCGCTTTGCCAGCCGGCGCCCCGATGTGCTCACCTACCAAACCGAGCCCCTGACCGAGGATATGACCCTGGCCGGCCCCATCCTGGCCAAACTGCAAGTGGCCACCACGGGCACCGACGCCGATTGGGTCGTGAAAATTATCGACGTATACCCCGACGACACGCCCGATAACCCGCGCACCGCGCCCGGCGTGCACCTAGGCGGCTACCAGCAGATGGTGCGCTCCGAAGTCATGCGTGGCCGCTTCCGCGACAGCTTCTCCGAGCCCAAGCCCTTCGTGGCGGGCGAGGTAACCGCCGTGCCCTTCACCGTGCAAGACGTGCTGCACACCTTCAAAAAGGGCCACCGCCTCCTAGTGCAGGTGCAAAGTACCTGGTTTCCGCTCGTCGACCGCAACCCCCAAACCTACGTGCCCAATATCTACGAGGCCAGTGCCGACGACTTCAAAGCCCAGACGCACCGCCTTTACCACACCCCCGACCACACCTCGCAACTGGTGGTGAAGGTGCTGCCGGCCAGTGTGCCGTAGCAGGGGAGTGAAAGGGTAAAAAGAGAACGTCGTGCTGAGCGTGAGCGAAGCATCTCTACCACGGCAGTAACCCTAACGCTTGAAGTTAGTTACGCGGTAGAGATGCTTCGTTTACGCTCAGCACGACGTTCTATTAGGGGCTAGCGGCCCTAGGGCCTACTTACCGCCTTTCTTCGCCTCGGCAATCAGCTCCTCGTCCATCTTCACGTACTCACCGTTGGGCGGGGTCGACTCCAGGGCCAGCTTCTTCGACTTTTCGGCGGCCGCGATGGCGCCTTTGTAATCCTTCATTTTCAGGCGGATTTTGGCTTCCGTGTTCACGTTCCAGAACTTGGGCTGGGTGGCGTTGGCCTTCTGCATCCAGGTCAGGGCCTGCTTCAGGTCCTTGTTGTTGTCGTAGTAATATACGGCGGCCGTAGATAGGTCCTGCTGGTTGGGATTGGCGTTTTTTACCACCTTCTCGTCAATCTGGGCCAGCACCTTGCCGTCTACATCGCTGGTTATCTTGAACATAACGCCGGTGTTTTCCCACAGTAAATCTACCGTGGCGGTGGCGGGCGTCAGGTCGGCAAAGCTGATGGTGAATGTTTCAATCTTGGTAGCCAGCTTGTAGGGCTTCACCGTGAAGCGCGCCACATCCTGGTCGTCCTTGAAGCCATCCACGTCGGCGCCCTGCTTGAGGCTCTTGTTGAGCACTACCGTCCACTCCGCAGCCCTAGGCACGGTGTAGAGGCCGTACTCGCCGGCCGGCACCTTCACGCCCTCAATCGTCACCTCGTCCGAAAACTTGATGCTGGTGGTGGCGTTGGCGCCGGTGCGCCAGCGCTTGGCCGTGGGCACCACCGAGTTGTCGGCCCCAAAAATAGCCCGGCCCTTGGCACTGGGCCGCGAGTAGGTAATGGTGACGTCGGTGAGGCCCACGCGCTGCATAACGGTGGCCTTGGGGCTCGGCTGGGGCGTGGTAATCTGGGCGTGGGCGGCGGGGGCAGCCAGCAGCGTAGCGGCAAACGCCACGGCAGCAAATGGCGACACAAGGTTCTTCATAAAGCAACGAAAAAAGGAGAAAACCGCTATTGCGGGCCTAAAAGTAGCGAAGCCCGCCGGGTGGGGCGGGCTTCGGGACGAGTAGGGGCCTAGGGCCAGTCGTTATTTGGTGCTGCCCAAGGGGGTATTGGTCAGACTGGGTAGGGCCGGCAGGGTTAGCTTAATTACCTCCTCACTCAGGTGCGCATAGGTATCGTTGCAGGCGTTTTGCGCCAGGGTGCGGGCGCGCACGGCAGTAGCCAAAGCGGCCGGGTAGTCGCTCATTTTCAAGTGAATGCGGGCCTCGGTATATAAATTCCAGTAAGTGGGCTGCGTGGCGTTGGCTTCCTGCATCCACACCAGCGAGGGGCCTAGGTCTTTGTGGGTGTCGTCGTAAAAGCGCGCATCGGTTTCGGGAACTGGCACCTCGTTCAGCCTGGTAGCGGGGTGCGGGTGCGGGGTGGGCATCGGACTCATGGCGGTTAGAGGCGAGGCAGTGAGGCCGTGCTGTGCCAGCGCCGGTCGAAAAGCCAGCGCAATTGCCAATACCAGCAAGGTTCTGAAAAAAGTGGGGAGCGTTTGCATAAGGGTAAGATTTATAAGTGGACAGTTTAAAATTAAACGCGCTTTCCGAGAGATGAAAACGAATTTTTAGAAAAATGTAAAAATTTAAATTAAATAGGAGCTAAGTCTATTTAGACAGTCCTACTTAACTAATTTATTGTAAAAATCAACGTTTAAGTGGTAGCGAAGAAGCGCTTGATGCCCTAGCCCGCAGCTCAACACCATATGGAATAGTGCAGCCACGCGAACCAGCTGGACCGCCGCGTAGCAGGCCGCGCGCAAAACGCCCGCTCTGGCGCAGTGGCCAAAGCGGGCGTATTAATAAGCGAATAATTAATTACTTGGTAATCAGCCCAAAACCGCAGTACGAGTGCAGCACCGCCGGCAGGCGAATACCTTCGGCCGATTGGTTGTTTTCGAGCAGCGCGGCCACGATGCGTGGCAGGGCCAGCGCCGAGCCGTTGAGCGTATGCAGCAGCTGGGTTTTGCCGCCCTCGGCCCGGTAGCGGCACTTGAGGCGGTTGGCCTGGAAGGTTTCGAAGTTGGACACCGACGACACTTCCAGCCAGCGGCTTTGGGCGGCGCTCCACACCTCAAAGTCGTAGGTCAGGGCCGAAGTAAAGCCCATGTCGCCGCCGCAGAGGCGCAAAATGCGGTAGGGCAGCTCCAGCAATTGCAGCAGCTGCTCCACATGGGCCTGCATCTGCTCCAGGGCCGCGTAGGAGTTTTCGGGCTGCGTGATTTGCACAATCTCCACCTTGTCGAACTGGTGCAGGCGGTTGAGGCCGCGCACGTCGGCGCCCCACGAGCCGGCCTCACGCCGGAAGCAGGGCGTGTAGCCAGTATTTTTTATCGGCAGCTTGTCGAGAGCGATAATCTCGTCGCGGTACAGGTTGGTAATGGGCACCTCGGCCGTCGGAATCAAATACAGATTGTCCTGCGCGTCGTGGTACATCTGGCCTTCCTTGTCGGGCAGCTGGCCGGTGCCGTAGCCGCTGGCCTCGTTTACGAGCACCGGCGGCTGCACCTCGTAGTAGCCGGCCGCCAGCGCCTGGTCGAGAAAAAAGTTGATGAGCGCCCGCTGTAAGCGCGCCCCCTGCCCCTTATACACTGGGAAGCCCGCGCCGGTAATCTTGTTGCCCAGCTCAAAATCGATGATGTCGTACTGCTTTATCAGGTCCCAATGGGGCTGCGCGCCGGGCCCTAGGGTAGGCTTGGCGCCGCCCTCGCGCACCACCTCATTGTCCTGGGCCGAGCGGCCGGCCGGCACGCTCGCGTGCGGAATATTCGGGATTTTGTAGAGCAGCTCGTTTTGCTGCTGCTCCACGGCCGTTAGCTCGTCGGCGTGGGCTTTGATGGCCGCTTTCAGCTCGGCGGTGCGGGTTTTGAGGGTGTCGGCCTCGGCGCGTTGGCCGCTCTTCATCAGGCCTCCAATCTGGCGGGCCAGCTCGTTGGCTTCGGCCTGGGCCTGGTCGTGGGCGGTTTGCAGGGCGCGGCGGCGCTGGTCGAGGTCGAGCACGGCCTGCACATCGGCTTCGGCCGTTTTGAAGTGGCGCTTGGCCAGGCCGGCCAGCACGCGCGCGGTTTGCTCTTTAAGAACGGAAAGTTGCAGCATAACGCCGGCAAAGGTAGAAGCCGCGCGCACTGCGCTGCCTACGCCGCCCTTTGGGCGCTGCCCAGGCCCTAGGGCCCCGGCGCCGGGCAACCCGCGCGGCCCGCTGCCGTACTGCCCAAATGGCCAGCGGCTTGCCCAGGCAGGCCCGGCATTTTTCAGCAAACATCGGGAATTGATTATTGCGGGTAATGCGTTAATATTGCAGCAGCAAGCTAGCCCACGGGGCTGGCGGGGCTAAGCCTACCGGGCCAGCCCGCTACGGGGCCGGCCCGACCAATCTGCTGATTGGAGCAGCCGCCGGCCACCACGCCTACACTTCTCACTTCTTGACTGTTGCCCGCCGCTTTGCTGGTTGTGTGGCGCTTTAGCGCTTCGTGCCGTTGGTTTGCGGCTCCTGCCGGGGCCGGCTGGGCGAGCGTGGCCCTAGGCGGGGCTACCCCTTTTTGAGTTCTACTACCCCTATTTATGTATACCCTCACCGAGCTGAAGGAACGCTTACTGTCCGACCTGAAGGAAATAGCCGAGCGGCTGCAAGTTGGCAATTTTAAGCGCCTAAGCAAGCAAGAGCTGATTTATAAGATTCTGGACCAGCAGGCCCTGCTGCCCGCCGACCAACTGCCCGGCAAAAAGCCAGTTGCCGACGGCGCCAGCCCGCCGGCTGCCGACGTCCCGGCCGAAGCCGCTGCTCCCAGCGGCCGGGCCGCCGGGCGCCCCCGCCGCAACTCGGCGCCCGCCGCTCCCGAAGCCGAGCTGCCTTTTTCGGAGGTGAGCCCAGCGCCAACCAGCGCCCGCGCCGGCCGGGGCGCCCGCCCGGCCGCTGCGACCGAAGCGACCCCGGTAGCGCCGGCTGCCCCCGAGCCCGCTGCCACTGAAGCCGCACCGGAGGTTGCGGAAGTGGCGGCCGAAACGCCCCA
Source organism: Janthinobacterium lividum (assembly GCA_050954355.1). Taxonomy (GTDB): domain Bacteria; phylum Bacteroidota; class Bacteroidia; order Cytophagales; family Hymenobacteraceae; genus Hymenobacter. The sequence continues at coordinate 3,387 of JBPBPH010000063.1, read as the reverse complement.
GCCCACCCGCTACGAAGTGGTAGAAGCCGACGAGCAGGCCCTAGGCAGCGTGCCGGTGGCCGAGGAAGAAGCCACCAGCCCGCCCACCGAAACTAACCCCACTGCCGAAACCTACTCCGACGCGGCCAGCGCCCCCCTGCGCCGCGAGCGCCGCGAGCGGGTAGACCGCGCCGGCCGCCCCATTCAGCGCCGCGACCCCCAGCCGGGCACCGCCGCCGAGCAGCCAGCCGAACCGGCCCCCGCGGCGGCCGAAGTGGTGGCCGAGGTAGCCCCGCCCGCCGACGCGCCGCTGGAAAGTGCGGTGGCCGAGCGCCCCCGCCACGACCAGCCCCGGAATGAGTTTCGCGATAACCGCGGCGAAGGCAGCCCCCGCGACTACCGGGAGCCCCGCGAAAACCGCGACAACAACCAGCGCCGCAACGACCAGCCGCGTAACGAGTACCGCGACAACCGCAGCGAGCGGCCCGATACCAACAGCCAGTCCCGCCACAACGGCAGCAATAACCCCAGCGCCCCTAGCCCCGCTGCGGGCGAAAACGGCCAGCCGCGCTTTGCTAGCAACAATAATGGCAACGCCAACGGTAGCAACGCCGCTGCCAATGGCAACGTTGGCGCCGAAAACGGCCAGCGGGCCAACGGCTACGGCGCCACCGACCAGCCCCGCCTCAGCCGCGAGGAGCGCTACGCCCAGCGCGAAGCCCAGCGCCAGCAGCGCCGCGAAGAGCGCCAGCGCACCGAGGGCCAGGGCGGCGAGCAAACCGCTGCCACCCAGCCCGCCGCCAGCGGCCAGCCCGACGGCGGCCAGCGCCAGTCGCAAACCCAGCCCCAGCCGCAACGCCCCCAGCGCGCCCCTGAGCTCGACCTGACCGTGGCCGGCTCGGGCACGATGGAACTGATGCCTGACGGTGGCTACGGCTTCTTGCGCTCGCCCTACTACAACTACCTTTCCTCGCCCGATGACATCTACGTGTCGCCGCAGCAGGTGCGTCAGTTCGGCCTCAAGGCCGGCGACACGGTGAGCTGCACCATGCGCCCGCCCCGCGAAAACGAGAAATACTTCGCCTTGGTGAACGTGGACGGCATCAACGGCCGCACCGTAGAGGAAGTGCGCGACCGCGTGCCCTTCGCCCACCTCACCCCGCTCTTTGCCGACGAAAAGCTCAAGCTCAGCACCAAGCCCTCGCAGGTAAGCACCCGCGTGCTTGACCTGTTTGCGCCCATCGGCAAGGGGCAGCGCGGCCTTATCGTGGCCCAGCCCAAAACCGGTAAAACCATTCTGCTGCAAGAAGTAGCCAACGCCATCAGCGAAAACCACCCCGAGGTGTACCTCATTATCCTGCTGATTGACGAGCGCCCCGAGGAAGTAACCGACATGGCCCGCTCGGTGAAAGCCGAGGTGCTCAGCTCGACCTTCGACGAAACGGCCGACCGCCACGTCAAAATTGCCGAGCTGGCCCTCGACAAGGCCCGGCGCCTGGTAGAGTGCGGCCACGACGTGGTGATTCTGCTCGACTCCATTACGCGCCTGGCCCGCGCCTACAACACGGTGCAGCCCAGCAGCTCGCGCATCCTTTCGGGCGGTATCGACGCCGGGGCGCTGCAAAAGCCCAAGCGCTTCTTCGGCGCCGCCCGCAACATCGAAGGGCCGGGCTCTTTGACGATTATTGCCACGGCGCTGATTGAAACCGGCTCGAAGATGGACGAGGTTATCTTCGAGGAATTTAAGGGCACCGGCAACATGGAATTGCAGCTCGACCGCAAGCTGGCCAATAAGCGCGTGTTTCCAGCTATCGACATTCCGGCCTCGGGCACGCGCCGCGAAGACCTGCTGCTGGGCCGCGACGAGCTGAGCCGGGTGTGGGTGCTGCGCAAGTTCATGACCGACATGAGCGCCACCGAAGCCATGGAGTTCTTGAAAGACCGCATGAAGGGCACCAAGGACAACGAGGAGTTCCTGCTGGCCATGAACGGCTAAGGGTATGGATACTACCCCAGGCTATTTAGCACGTCCGTACTAAGGTGAACGGCCGGCCCCTAAGGCCGGCCGTTTTTGTTGTTCCTTTGCCAGGCCATGCTCACCCTCGCGCCCGAGTTGCCGTCGCCCGCCATTCAGGCCAACCAGCACATTTACGACGAGTACTTTCGGCCCGACTTTACGGATGCGCTGGATGCTAACGTCTTGCAGCTGCTCGACCGGGTGTGGTTTCGGTCGCGGCTGGTGGGCTTCGAGGCATTTCCGGCGCGCAATCATCCCGCGCGGCCCCTCATCTTCGCGTCCAACCACTCGGGCATGGCCTTCCCCTGGGATGCCATTGTGGCGCTGGCCCACTTATGGCGCGTGCTGCCCCGGCGCGACATGCCCCGGCCCCTCTCGGCCTCGGTGCTGTCAAAAACCACGCTTATGAACCCCTACCTCATCCCGGATTTCTGGTTGAAGGTGGGCAGCGTGCAGGCTACCACGCTCAACTTCGAAACCATGATGCACCAGCAGGAATACAACCTGATGGTGTACCCGGAGGGGGTGCCGGGCATTGGCAAGGGCTTCAACCACAAGTACGAGCTGCAGCGCCTGGCCACCAGCATGGTGCGCATGAGCCTGGAGCACGATACTGACATCGTGCCCTTCTACACCGTCAATGCCGAGTATTTCAACCCGTTTGCCTACAGCTTTAGCTGGGTAAACCGGCTGTTCAAGAAAATTGGCATTCCGTTTCTGCCCCTCACGCCGCTGCTGCTGCTGGTGCTGGTGCAGCCCTGGGCCTTTTACCTGGCGCTGCCGGCCCAGCCTACCTTCGTGATGGGCACCCGCATCCGGATGCGCGACCTCACCCCCAGGCCCGCTGCCGAGCTAACCCGCGCCGACTACCAGGCCCTGAGCGAGCAGGTGCGCCAGCGCATGCAAACCGAGCTGAATGCTGCCGTGGCCACCCACGGCCAGCGCCCCTACCGCTGGCGCGAACTGTGGCAGCGCATGAAGGAAAACCGCCGCTACTTCCCGTTCTTTCTGCCCTTTGCCTGGCCCGTGGCTTTCGCCGAGTTCGAGCGCCGGTACTTCAAGCGCGGCGAGCGCGGTTTTCACTTACCGCTCGACCAACCCGGCACCTTCTGGAAGTATATCTGGCGCAACCCGCTCACGCTGGCCTATTTCGTGCCGCTGCTGGGCTGGATTCCCCTGGCTCTCAAGGGCTACCACCGCCACAAGCTGGGGCGACGGGACCAGGCCTAGGGTGACTGCGAGCCGAAAAGGGTGAAATTATAAGAACGTCATGCTCATCTGGCGTCCGCCTGTCGAAGCATCTCTACCACGCTGCCTAGGGGTCGTTCGGTAGAGATGCTTCGACAGGCGGACGCCAGATGAGCATGACGGTCTTATGGTCTTGCGGTCTT
>JBPBPH010000069.1:0-150044 GCA_050954355.1 Janthinobacterium lividum | reverse complement strand
CGATGACGGCCACGTCACCGCTGCCCCAGCCGCTGCTGCCGCCGATGACGGCCACGTCACCGCTGCCCCAGCCGCTGCTGCCGCCGATGACGGCCACGTCACCGCTGCCCCAGCCGCTGCTGCCGCCGATGACGGCCACGCTAACTTGGCTAAAGCAAGTAATTACTTGAAAAAAAGCGGCGGCGGCTAGAGTAAACATGTTGTTCAAGAGGTGATGTAGTGAAGAGGTGATACAAAAGTCCCGCTACTGTCGCGCTCCTAAAAGGACAAACCTAAAATTGGCGAGACAATGAATAAAACAAGATAAATTTCCATTTTTCTTATTTTATAGCTGCTAGTTACAAATAAGAATTGAGTTAGTCTTCAAATTGAAAACTAATTGCTTGCAAAATCCCGCCGAATTGTGACATGGCTACGAGCGAATACACGCATTTCACCACGATGCAAAGATTGTGGCTTACGTTAGCTGTATAAAGGACAATTAGCCTATTTCTAGTAGCTCGTCAATAGACGAAGTAGAGGGCTGAAATAGCCCCATAGTGCTTGAAAACCCGCTTTTTTGATGAAAGAAATTACAAATTTGGCTCGAATTGTGACATTGCGCCGGTCAACTAACCGACCGTTGTTGGACCTGGATGCTTCTCAGCCTGGTAAGGAAGAGCGGCTTATGCAGGCAATTGTAGCCAAGCCGGATATGTCCGTAGCGCAACTGACTAGAACGCTCTATAGCAACAGTGCGGCGGCTAGCCAAACGGCGATGCGCAAATTGCGGACCCGTGTTCAGGATAAGCTATTAAACCACCTATTTTTTCTTGACTACACAGATACACGTTTGCTGGTGTCGCGTCGTCATGAATTAGAATGCCTCGACTTACTACATAAGGCCACCATTCTATTCCTAGAAGGCGAATATCAACTCAGTGAGCGTTTGCTACGGCGTTGCTTGCGTTTAGCTCTGGAAAACGACTTTACAACATACGCTGAGCTATCTGCTCAGCGCCTACGCACGCTCTATGCCGACCGTGGCGACAGCCACCAATACAAAGCGACCGATAAAGAATTGCGCCAATTGCGCCAGTTGTTAGAGTGGGAGCGCGAAGCCGAACAACTGCTTCTTGACGTGCGCTTGGCCATGCTGGATACCATAGCCCGCCGCCAGGAAATAGTGCCCCAGGTACCTTCTTATTTAGCTCGTCTGAAAGAACTACACGCCAAGGCTAAGACTTTTAATACTTTTTTTGCGCTTTACCGCCTACAGTTAATCTACGCCGAAATGATAGGGCGTTATGACGAAGTAATCCATTACACTAATGAGGCTAACCAATTGCTAGCAGAGGGTAAGCTTAATACCCAACGCTTTGATAAACGATTTAATAATTTCATGAGTGTGCTGGCGCATTTGCGAGCCCGACAAGCACCCCTGGGCCTGCAGCTAGCTGAAGAGTATGTGCATGATATTCATCCTACATCGAGTAACTGGTTCTATTTCTACGAGCATTTTGTGCTGCTGGCCTTGCATGCCGCCGATTATGAGAAGGCGCTGCGGCTGCTGCAGGTAGCGCATAAAAACCCGTCGTACCAGAAGCAGCGTCCGACGGCCTTGGCCAGCTGGGAGCTGCTAGAAGCCTATACCGAGCTGGTGCAGCCGCCCGACCGCCTGCCAACCCACCGCCGTAGCCAACTGGCAGTGTTTGCGGCCATTGCCGTGCCCGAGTACACCCGCGATAAGCGGGGCTATAACGTGGCTATTCTAGTGTTTCAGTTGCTGCACTATTTGCAGCAGCGCATGCTAGAGCCCGTACTCGCGCGCCTGGAGCGGCTGCGTAAGTACCAGCAACGCCACCTGCGCGACCAGGCCGCCCTGCGCAGCCGTACCTTTCTGCGACTGCTGCTGCTACTGCCCGAAGCCAATTTTGACCCTAATGAGTTGGTACAAAGCAGCCAAAAACTGCTGGCCCAGCTGCGCGAAGCCCCGTTGGTAGGCGAGGCCGAAGCTCAAATCGAAATTATTCCCTACGAGGATTTGTGGGACTTCACCCTCTCGACGCTACGTAAGGGAACGCCGGAGTAGGCCCTAGGGCCTTGGTGCCGCGCCAACGGTACTAGGGCCGGCACGCGCGCATAGCGCCGGAGCAGGCCCTAGGGCCCTGATTAGAGCACTAGTATTCCCTCTTGGCTGATACAGGTGCCACTGCCATAACCGCGTAGGCTCACGCGTGCCTGGAAGCAGTCGGGTTTGCGGAATACGTGCTTAACGCGACGGCCCTGTTGCGTCGAGCCACCGCGCAAGTTCCATACCGTGCTCACGCGCTAGCGCTGGCTGTTCAGGGCCTAATCGAGGGCGTCGAATGCCGCCGTTTGGCCTACGCGGGCCGTAGTGGGCCGCACGCTGAAGTTGAGCACCGGGCGCATCAGCAAGTCTACTGCCAGGTCACGCCCGGCGGGTGCCAGCGCGCCGGCTGTGACCTGGTAGGGGGCGCTGGCGGCGCCTATTCTACCAGCAGCTTGCGAGCGGCGCTGGTGCCGGTGGCGGGCTGGTAGAGCAGGGTATAAGCCCCGGTGGCAGTCGGTAGCGGTAGGGTGCGCTCTAAGGCAGCGCCGCTCTGGCTAAGCTGCTCGTGCCACACCACGCGGCCTAGGGCATCGAGCAGGCGCAGCTCGACCGTGCCGCTGTAGGCGGGCAGGCGCACGTTCAGAGCCGAGCCGGCGGGGGCGGGCACGGGCCAGGTTTCCAGGCCCATGGCGGCGGCTGCGCTGGTAGTGGCCAGCACCGTGCCGCTCACCAGCACATTGTCGAGGTACAGCGAGTTGCCGTAGTCGTTGTAGCCCACGAAGCGCAGTACTACGCTGCGGCCCGCGTAGGCGCTCAGGTTCACGGTTTCGCGCCGCCAGTCGGCCCCCGACCTAGGCACGAACAGCGTGGCCCGCGTGGCGGCCGTGGCCAGCGTGGCGCCACCCTTGGCGTAGGCGCGGCCTAGCACGGCGCCCGAGCAGGCATCAGCCACCTGCACAATGAGCGAGTCGGAGTACGTTATACCCCCGCTGGTGGCAGTGGTGTAGGCCAGGTCAAACTGCAGGCTAGGGCCGCTGACGCCCGTGAGGTCGAGGGCGGGCGTGTACACGGCATCGCGCTCGCCGGTGTTGGGGTCGAAGGAGAACGGCGCCCGCAGTACGCGGCTGCGCGTGCCATCGCGCCCGATGGTGGTGTCGCGCACCGCCCACGCAAATTTGCCGTCGGGGTTTACCACCGTCCAGCCGGCCGGCAAGCTTAGCGAAGCGTTGAAATTCTCGGAGAAGGGCAGGCTGCGGCCCTTCGTCACCTCAATGCTTTGGGTGACGGTGGTGCTGCCATAGCCGTTGCTCACCGTAAGCGTGGCCAGGTAGGTGCCCGCCGTGGCGTAGGTAACGGGGCTAGGGTTTTGGACTGCCGACGTGCTGGGCGAGCCCCCCGGAAAGCTCCAGGCGAAGGTGCCGGGGCAGTAGCTGGCCGTGCTCGTAAACGTGACCTGGCTGCCGGGGCACACGCTGGCGGCGCTGGCACTGAGCACCGCCAGCGGCGCCCGGCCGTAGATGTACACCACGCCCGTATCGGCGCGCGTGGCCGTGCCGCCGGCGTTGCTCACGCTCAGCGTCACGCCGAAGTGGCCGGGCGTGTTGTACGTCACGAGCGGATTGCGGGCCGTGGAGGTGCTCGGCGTGCCGCCCGGAAACGTCCAGCTCCAGGCCGTGGGCCGCAGGGCCGAAGTATCGGCAAACTGCACCTGCAGACCGGGGCAGCCGGTAGCGGGCGGGCCGGCGGTATACAGCGGAATGGGCGCCGCGCTCGCGCCCGTCACGGCGATGTCGTCGAAGAGGCGGCCGCGCTGGTTGGCCAGGGCCACCGACGTGATGCCGGTGCCGCTGTACTGCTGAAACTTGAGGCGCACGTCGGCCCCTAGGGTCAGGCCGTTGGCGCTGGCGAATTGCGTTAGGTTAACGGTCTTGGTTTGGTAAGTGGTGGTGGCGTTGGTGCCCGTCAGGTCATACACGCGGTACCAGGTGGTGCCGCCGTCCACGCTCAGGGCCACGCCATCGCTGTTGCTGCGGCCCGTAAACTGGGCGGGCATCAGCTCGTCGGTTTCGCCGGCCTGCTTGCGCTCGCGGAAGGTGAGCTGCGCGTTGCTACCCAGGCCCGTCAGGTACCAGGTTACCTCATTGAGGCTGCGCGCGTTGCTCACGGTAAACGGCGCATCCAGTAGCAGGTGGTAGTTGCCCGAAGCGGGCCCTAGGGTCGACACCACCCGCACCCGGCCCGATACGGTGCTGCTTACGGTCCAGCTCATGGGCAGGGCGCCCTTTTCAAAATCTTGCACCGCCGGGCCCGAGGCCACCACCGGCCCATACACGGCCGCGTAGGCGTCGATAAGCCCGGGCCCGGTGTAGGGGTCGGTAGTAGTGGTGCCCAGCAGGCGGGCCGTGCTGGCCAGGCGGCTGTACACTTGCGCGGGTGTCAGGCTGGGCTCCGACTGCCGCAGCAGCGCCGCCACGGCCGCGGCGTGCGGGGCGGCCGCCGAGGTACCAAAAAAATTGGGGTAGCCATTCAGGTCGAAGTCCGCCCCGCTGTACTGCGGAAAGAAGCTCGTATCGGCCCCGTCGATGGACGTGATATCGGGCTTCTGGCGCGTTTGCACGCTGCCCAGGGCTGTGCCGTTGGCATTAAACAAGATGGGAATGGCGCCGCCCAGCGCGGAGTAGGTTTCGGCCACGCGCTGGTTGTAGTAGCCGGCGGCGGCCACGGCCTGCGCGCCCACGGCCGTGGGGTGCCCCAACAGGGTGGAGCTATAGGTTTGCCATTCGGTGGGCCCTAGGCCGTAGTCGCTGGAATCCACGTACTTGAGGCGCGCGGGATTGGCCGTGCCATTACGGCGCACGATAACCAGGTTGAAGGTGGTAGTGCCCGAGGTGGCGCTGCTGTTGGTGTAGCTCAAATACTCCACCGGCACCTGGCTTTGCACGTTGTTGTCGTCGGAGCGGGCCACCGTGTCGCTGGCCACGCCGTTTTTCACGGCAATCAGGTACATGTCGAGGTCCGTTTTTACGCCGTTGCGGGTATAAAAGGGGTCCGACCACTCCAGCACCGGCTCAAAGCCCTTGCCGTCGGGCAGGGTGATGGTTTGCGTGGCGTCGGTGCTAGCCCCCGACACGTCGAAGTTGAGGCGGTAGGCGGCCTTGGTACCGATGGTGGCCAGCCCAAATTGCGGGGCGTTGTTTTCGTAGCTCTGGCTGCCGTAGTTGCCCGCCGCCGCGTAGTACGTCACGTTGCGGCTGGCTACTACCTGGTTGATGGCCTGGGCAATGACGCCATCCTGGTAAAAGGGCTCGCCCAGGTAGCCAATGTCATCCACCAGCACCGAGCAGTTGCCCTTGCTAGGGTCAGCCAGGTTAAGTATCTGCTGGGCAAAATCCAACTCGCCAAAATCGACGGAACTGAACGCCAGGGGCGCGCCCGGCGCCAAGTCGTAGATGAGCTGGCACATGGCTCGGCCCTCGTCGGTTCCGAACTGGTATTCCTGGTCCACGTCTTGCAGCACCTGTACCCCCGCGGCGGGCAAGTCGCCCGAGGCCACGTCGGCCGCGGCCCCGTTCAGCGCGTTGTACGAGTCACTCATTACCCCGATGCGCACCCCAGCGCCGGTGAGGCTGCGGGGCCTGGTAGCGCGGGTGCGGGCGGCTTCCAGGGTGTAGTCGGCCTGGCTGGTTACCAGCCCGCCGCGCATGCGGGGCCTTAGCGAGGGCAGCACCCCTAGGAGGCCGCGGCTGGCCAGCCCCTCAATGCCGGCGCTGCCGGGCACCAACTGGCTGAGCGGCAGCAGGCCTTCTACCAGGTGCAGGTCGGGCCGGGCGGCAATTACTTGAAAGCCACGGCTTACCAAGCTAGGCAGCAGCGCGTTCACGTCCTCGGCCGTAATGCGCACCACCACGGACGAGGCTGCTTTGTCGAATTTTAAGTCCGGAAAATCGCTGCGCAACGTTTGCGCCCCAACTGCCCCTAGGCGGCCGCCCGCGCCGCCGGCCTGGTTATACAGCCGCTGCAAATGCCCGCCAATGCGCGAGTTGCGCCGGGTGGGCTGCGCGGCAATAGCAGCCTGGCGGCTAGCCTCGGCGGCCGGGCGCCCGTGCAGCAGGCTAGAGGCCGGCTGCGGCCCGTAGCTGGCCGGGCGGGCAGGTAGGGTTTGGGCCAGCGTGGCGTGGGCTAGCCCGAGCAGCGCGGCCGCCGCGGCCCCACGCCGCAGTACAGAACGGAAAAAATTTGGCATAAACTGGGAAAGAGGAATGCGGAAGGAATGCGCGCCGCCTAGGGCCCGGCGAGTTGCCCAAGGACTGAAGTTCGTCAATAACTTATTCACCAAGCTAGTTCCCGCTTCGGGTAGCCCGCATGAAGTATCGACCAACCGCCGCTGCCAGTCGACTTACCATCGCCACCCAAGCGCGCAAAACCCGCGCCAGCGCCGCCACGCAAACTTTTTGGCGGGCGGCGAGCTTATAGCTAGCAGCGTCACTAGCTTGTAGCTTTACGTTTACGTAACGGCGTTCCCCCGTTTTTAGTGAGTATTTCCCTTATTGCTATGGCAGTTTATCCCGAATACATGGTTGCCCCCATCCGCCAGGACCTAACGGAGGCCGGCTTCGAGCAGCTAATGACCCCCGAGGCCGTTGACCAAGCCCTAGGCAACACTGAGGGCACCGTGCTGGTAGCCGTTAACTCGGTGTGCGGCTGCGCGGCCGCCAAGGCCCGCCCGGCCCTCAAGCTGGCCCTGGCCAGCGCCGATAAAAAGCCCAGCAAGCTGGTAACCGTGTTTGCCGGCATGGAAACCGATGCCGTGGCCAAAATGCGCGAGCACCTGCTGCCCTACCCGCCCTCTTCGCCCTGCATCGGCCTGTTTAAGGACGGCGAACTGGTGCACATGATTGAGCGCTACCACATCGAAGGCTCCGACCTGATGCGCATCGTCAACAACCTGCAAGGCGCGTTCGAGGAGTACTGCTAAGCTCGGAATAGAGCAGATTTGACAGACATTAAAAAAGGCGCTCCGAAGGGAGCGCCTTTTTTAATGTCTGCCGCCTAGGGGCAGCGCTAGTCCGTAGCCACTAGTTGGCCACCTCGCTCAAGAACTTGACGCGCACCAGCCGCACTTCTTCCTCGCTGAAATCGTCGGGGCCCAGCTCGCTCATCGCGGTAGCAATGTTGTCGGTGGTGGCCGTCATGAAGTAGTCGTAAATCTCGGCCAGCTTATCCTCGTCTACCACGTCCTGGATGTAGTAGTCGAGGTTGAGGCGGGTGCCCGCGTAGCAGATGTGCTCCACCTCCTCCATCAGGTCGGCCATCGAGATGCCCTGGCTGCGGGCAATGCCCGTGAGGTCCATCTTCTTGTCAATCTGCTGAATGATGTAGATTTTCTGCTTCGAGCGGTTCACCGTCGACTTAATCACCACGTCGGCCGCCGTTTCGATGTCGTGGTCATCCACGTACTTCTTGATGGCGGCCACGAAGGGCGCCCCAAACTTGCTGGCTTTGCCCTGGCCCACGCCCGCAATGTGCGTTAGCTCGTTGAGGCTCTGCGGGTAGGTGGTGGCCATTTCCTTCAGGCTAGGGTCCTGAAAGAGCACGTAGGGCGGCAGGTTCTTTTGCTTGGCCACCTGCCTGCGCAGCTCCTTGAGCTGGGCAAACAACGCCTCATCGTGCCCCGCTGCCTGGTGCGATTTCTCCTCGTCTTCCTCTACCAGCCGCTCGGCCTCGAAGTCGTGGTCTTTGGTGAGGGTGAGGGGGCTAGGATTCTCAATAAAGTCGATGCCCTTTTCCGTGATGTGCACCATCCCAATCGAGTCGATGTCCTTCTCTAGCATGCCCAGCAGCAGGCACTGGCGCAGCACCGATTGCCAGTGCTGCATGTCACCGCTCAGCGCCTTGCCCTGCCCATACACCGGCAGCCCGGTGTGGCCATAGCTCTCGATGTGGGGGTTCGAGAGGCCTAGGAGCACCTGCGCCACGTGCTCGAGCCCGAAGCGGGCCTCCGTTTGCACCACCGCGCGCAGGGCCAGGCCCACGTGCTCGGTGCCGTCGTAGCGCTCCTTGGGGTGGCGGCAGTTGTCGCAAAAGCCGCAGTCCGTATCCAGGTGCTCACCGAAGTAGTGCAGCAGCTGGCGGCGGCGGCACACGGCACTTTCCGAGTAGTTCGTCATTTCCAGCAGCAGCTGGCGGGCGTTGTCGCGCTCCATCACCGGCTTGTCCTTACTGAATTTTTCGAGCTTCAGAATGTCATCGTAGCTGTAGAACATCAGGCAGTTACCCTCCATGCCATCGCGGCCGCCGCGGCCGGTTTCCTGGTAGTAGCCCTCAATGCTCTTGGGCGCGTCGAAGTGAATGACGAAGCGCACGTCGGGCTTGTCGATGCCCATGCCAAAGGCGATGGTAGCCACAATCACGTCGCAGTCTTCACTCAAAAACGCGTCCTGGTTGTGCATCCGCGTTTGCGGGTCCAGGCCGGCGTGGTAGGGCAGGGCGCGCACGTCATTCACGCGCAGCAGCTCGGCCACTTCCTCCACCTTCTTGCGGCTGAGGCAATAAATGATGCCCGCCTTGCCCTTGTGCTGCTGCACGTACTGAATGAGCTGCTTCTTGGTGTTGCGCTTGGCCCGCACCTCGTAGTAGAGGTTGGTGCGGTTGAAGCTGGTTTTAAACACGCTCGCGTCATCCATGTGCAGGTTTTTCTGAATGTCGAGCTGCACCTTGGGCGTGGCCGTAGCCGTGAGGGCGATGAGCGGAATGCGGCCCCCCAGGTTGTCGATGATGCCACGAATCTTGCGGTACTCGGGCCGAAAATCGTGGCCCCATTCCGAAATGCAGTGCGCCTCGTCGATGGCCACGAACGAGATAGTGGCTTTCTGCAAAAAAGCGATGGTATCCTCCTTGGTCAGGCTTTCCGGTGCCACGTACAGCAGGCGTACTTCCCCGGCAATCACGTCCTTGCGCACCCGGTTCTGCTCAGTTTTGGTGAGCGTTGAGTTGTATACCTGCGCGTTGATGCCAAAGGCGGCCATTTGGTCCACCTGGTTTTTCATCAGCGCAATGAGGGGCGAAATCACGATGGCCGTGCCTGGCAGCACCAGCGCCGGCAGTTGGTAGCACAGGCTTTTGCCCGCTCCCGTAGGCATTATCACGAAGGTATTATTCCCCGAAATAATATTCTGAATAACAGCCTCTTGGGTGCCCCTGAACTGACCAAAACCAAATACTTCCTTGAGTTTGGTTTTTAACTCCGCCTGAATGGTGAGCGGCTCTGCAACGGCAGTCAGCGACATAAACTAGCTTAAAAAGGCGAAAAAGGAGAGGAAGCAACTTGAACGAAGTTAGGCACAAATTGCCCTTTTTTCACGAAAACGGCCAATTACACGTAACATTTTAGAAAAGTTCCGGGCTGCGTGCGCTACTGGCCCAGCCAAGGGCTGGCCGCTGCGAACGATGGCCCTGGGCTAGCGGCGAATGGTGGCCCTAGGCCCACCTACCCCGCCACCCTCGTACTTTTGGGTGTGCCTTTTCCTCCTGCTGCCCCCACCCTCGATGTGCTGGCCGTGGCCCGCCAAGTACTGCTGACCGAAGCCGATGCGCTGCGCGACGTAGCCCAGGCCGTAGCCGCCACCCCCGACTTTGGCCGCTGCGTGGCGGCGCTGCTGGCCCTGCCGGGTCGGGTGGTGGTCACGGGCGTGGGCAAGAGCGCCCACATTGCGGCCAAGCTAGTGGCTACCCTCAATAGCACCGGCACACCCGCCCTATTTATGCACGCCGCCGACGCCATCCACGGCGATTTGGGCATGATTCAGGCCCAGGATTTCGTGCTTGCCATCAGCAAGAGCGGCGACACGCCCGAGATAAAGGTGCTGGTGCCGCTGCTGCGCCGCCGGGGCGTGCCGCTGGCCGCGCTGGTGGCCAACGCCGACTCGTACCTGGCCCGGCAGGCCGACTACGTGCTGCACACGCCCGTGCGGCGCGAGGCCTGCCCCCACGACCTGGCCCCCACCACCAGCACCACCGCCGCCCTAGCCCTAGGGGATGCCCTAGCCGTATGCCTGCTCGAAAGCCGCCAGTTTTCCAGCCAGGACTTTGCCCGCCTGCACCCCGGCGGCACCCTCGGCAAGCGCCTCTACCTGACTGTGGGCGACCTGAGCCGCCAAAACCAACGCCCCCAAGTAGGCCCTAGCGCGCCGCTGCGCGAAGTGCTGCTCGAGATATCGGGCAAGCGCCTAGGGGCCACCGCTGTGCTAACCCCGGCGGGCGAGCTGGCCGGCATCATCACCGACGGCGACCTGCGCCGCATGCTGGGCCGCGCCCACCTGGCTGAGCTGGAAACCCTGACGGCTCAGGAAATCATGACCCCGCAGCCGGCCACCATCGACATCAGCGAGTTTGCGGCCGAGGCACTGGCCCGCATGCAGGCCCGCAACATCACCCAGCTGGTGGTGCTGGAAAGCGGGCAGTTCGCAGGCTTCATTCACCTGCACGACCTGCTGCGGGAAGGGCTAGTGTAGCCCGCGAGCCAGCAGCTGGGTGCAGCTTAAACACGTCCAGCACGTGCACATTATCAGCCCACAACTCGTGCAGCGGGTGGGTGTAGGGGATGGAAAAGAAGTGCGCGTACGCGCGGCTATGCAGAAAGTAGTCGGCCTGCGCAGAGTCATTGACCAACACCAGGCGCTGGTGCTCGGCCGCGGGCAGCAACTGCCAGCCCAGCTCCACGGGGTAGAGTTCGGGCGAAGCTACCTTGATTTGCGAGCGGCTGTCGTGCGCCAGCACCCATTCCAGCCCGCTGCGCATGCCCATGCTCCAGTAGTCGGTTTCGTAGTGGTCGTCGAAGGGCGGGGGGGCCAGGGCGTTGAAGTAGAGGTTTTCGAGCGGGTGCAGCCGCACCATGCGCCCCGCCACCACCGCTAGCGACGCGGCCACCCCGAGCGCCAGCGCGGGCTGCCAGTAGCGCCGCCCCAGGGCCGGCGCGGGCTGCCAGCGCCAGGCCGCCACCAGGCCGCGCAAGGCCACTAGCAGTAGCATGGGGTACAGAAAATACAGCTGCCGCCAGCCATTATACAGCACCGAGTGCAGGGTAATAACTGCCGCCAGCGGCGCCAGGGCCAGCCCCAAAAATAGCAAGTCCTGCCAGGCCGCGGCGCGGGCGTGGAGCACTCGGAAGCGCACCAGCGTGCCGGCAATGCCTAGGGCCCCCACCCCAAAAAAGAGTAGGTAGACCAGCGGCACGGTCAGGCTAATCCAAACTAGGGCGTAGTGCCAGGGTAGCTGGTCGGCCCGCACCAGGTGGCCTTGGTAAAGCAGCTCGCCCACCGTGCGAAAATGGCTCATATTGCGCCAGGCAATTATAAAGTTGCCTAGGGGCGCCTCCCACAAAAAGGGCCAGCCCAGTACCACTAGCCCCGCCAGCCCCACCAGGTAGGCACCCAGCAGCAGGGGCAGGCGCGTTTGCCCCCGGTACTGCCCCCCTAGGGCCCGCCAGCCCACCAAGGCCAGCGTAGCGGCCGGCACTAGCACGCCCATCAGGCGCACGTCGATGGCCAGGGCGCAAGCCGCGGCGCAGGCCAACGCCCGGCGCCCGGTAGGCCGCTCGATGAAGGGCACGACCGTGGCCACCGCCGCAGTGAAGAAAGCCAGAAAGACGGCGTCCTTGCTGTTGTAGAAATTATCGGCAGACAGGCGCGGGCTCAGCACCAGCAGCAGCGTGCCCAGCAGCCCGATGCGCCAGCTACTAAAGCGCCGCGCCACTAGGGTATAAAAGGCCAGGAAGCCGCCGTAGCACACCAGGAAATTGAGCAAATGCCGCAGCAAGAAAATGCTGCGCAGGTCGCGTAGGCGTAGTAAGTGCTCCAGCGCCTCGGCGGGCAGCTCAAAGGCCACGCCATAGTCGCGGTCGCGCCAATTACGCAGCTGGACACTCGTTCCTTTCTGGGCCAGCAGAGCGGCGGCGTGTGGCGGCAGCAGCCGCTGCTGCAGGCCTGGGGGCAGCTTCTGAAAAACGTAGAGCAGCGACACTTCGCCCGTCATGCGCTGAATTTCCTCATCGCCGGGCATACTAAAATCGCGCAGCACCCCTAAGCCCAGGGCCAGTAGGCTAGCAAAAAAAAGTAGCAGGCTAACCCGCCGATAGCGCTCGGGTAGCAGGGTTTGGGCGAGGGAAGGGGCCGGCAAACTAACTAGTGGTTTAAATAAGGGCGCATAGTTACTACCGCCAGGCCGTTGTGGGCGCGCCAGGCCCTAGGGCTGCCTGGCGGCCAGCCGGCGCGTGCGGCCGCACCCCGGCGCGCCCGTTATTTTTGTAGGCTTGCGCGGTAGCAGTAGCTGCCGCCAGCCCCTTACTCCGGCGCCCGCGGCGTGCGCCCGCTTTAACCAGCTACGTTTTTGCTAGTTTCCCTTATCATCCCCACCTACAACGAAGCGGCGCGGCTTGGCAGCACGCTGAGCCAGGTGCTGGCCCACCTCGGCGCGCAGCCCTACCGCAGCGAAGTGCTGCTGGTGGACGATGGCTCGGCTGACGCTACGGTGCGCGTCGCGCAGCAGTACTTCGACGCGCATCCGCATGCGCACGTCAGCACGCGGGTGCTGGGCTACCAGCCCAATCGGGGCAAGGGCTACGCCGTGCGCCAGGGGTTGCTGGCCGCGCAAGGCGAGTTCGCCGTTTTTTCGGATGCTGACCTCTCAACTCCCATTGCGGAGCTGCCCCAACTGCTGGGCCCGCTCGTGGCTGGCGCGCAGGACGTGGTATTTGGCTCGCGGGCCATCGACCGGCGCGTGGTGGGCGTGCACCAGCCGTGGCTGCGCGAGCAGGGCGGACGCTTCTTTAACCTGGTAACGCGCCTGCTCACGGGCCTGCCCTACGGCGATACGCAGTGCGGCTTCAAGGCCTACCGGCTGGCGGCCGTGCGCCCGCTGGCCGAAGGCGCGCGGCTCAACCGCTTCGGCTTCGACGTAGAGCTGCTGCTGCTGGCGCACCTGGCGGGCCTGCGGCTGCTAGAGCAGCCCGTGCGCTGGAACAATGCGCCGGGCAGCAAAGTGAGCCTGGGCGCGGGGCTGCGCAGCTTCTATGAGGTGTGGCAGCTGCGGCGCTGGCTGCGGCGCGGCCGCTACCGCGAGGCGCTGCGGCGGGCCCGCCCGGCGCAAGTAGCTTTGGCGCTGCTTGTTTAACTGCAAACCCTGCTGAGTAAGCAGAACAGTTTTATCTTCGTAACATAATCTTCCGTTTTTCTTCACGCTATGAACCAAACTTACCTAGTGGTAATGGCCGGCGGCATTGGCAGCCGCTTCTGGCCCTTTAGCCGCACCCAGCACCCCAAGCAATTTCACGATGTACTGGGCGTGGGGCGCTCGATGCTGCAACTGACCGTTGACCGCTTTCGCGCTATTTGCCCAATTGAGAACGTCTACATCGTTACCAACCGCGACTACGTGGGGCTGGTGCAGCAGCACCTGCCTGAGCTGCCCACCGCCCAAATTCTGGGCGAGCCCATTGGGCGCAACACCGCGCCTTGCATTGCCTACGCCAGCTACTGCATTCGCAAGCGCGACCCCGAGGCCGTCATCGTCGTGAGCCCCGCCGACCACGCCGTGCTGCGCGAAGAAGAGTTTCGGCGCCTTATTCGGGAGGCCATCGCCGCGGCGCGCCAGCACCCGGCCCTGCTCACGCTGGGCATTCCGCCCTCGCGCCCCGACACCGGCTACGGCTACATTCAGTACCTCGACGACGCGGCCAATCGCCTGCCCGCTACGGATTTGTTCAAGGTAAAAACCTTTACCGAGAAGCCCAATCTGGAGCTAGCCAAGATGTTTGTGGAAAGCGGCGACTTCCTCTGGAACGCGGGCTTGTTCATTTGGCGGGCCGACGTGGTGATTGACGCTTTTCACCACTACCTCAACGACATTGCCGAGGTGTTTGACGAAGGCATCGAGCAACTGGGCACGCCCGCTGAGGCCGCGTTCATCGACGAGGCGTACGCGCGCTGCCGCAACATTAGCATCGACTTTGGGGTGATGGAAAAGGCCGATAACGTGTACGTGCTGCCCGCCGACATTGGCTGGAGCGACCTCGGCACCTGGAACTCGCTGCACCAGGTAGGCACCCAGGACGAACAAGGCAACGTGACGGACGGCGACGTGATGCTCTACGACACCCGCGACTGCATCGTGAAAACCCCCCACGAGCGCCTAGTGGTGGTGCAGGGCCTCGACGGCTACATCGTGGCCGAGCACGACAACGTGCTGCTCATTTGCCAGCGCAGCGAGGAGCAGCGCGTAAAAGACTTCGTGGCCGACGTGAAGTCCAAGAAAGGCACGGGCTACAACTAAGCCCTAGGCCCTACGCCACTAAAAAGGCCTGCCGCACTTACCGTGGCAGGCCTTTTTAGTGGCGTAGGGCCTAGGGCCAAGGCAGTTAAGCCTCCTGGCCCCGGTGGCGGGCCACCTCGAAGAGCATAATGCCGGCGGCCACGCCTACATTCAGGCTCTGAATCTGGCCGGTCATGGGAATGCGCAGGCGCTGGTCGCAGAGGCGGAGCAGGCTGGGGTCGATGCCGTCCTCCTCCGAGCCCATCACCACGGCCACCGGGCCGCCGAGGGTAGCGGCAGCCACTTGGGTGAGGTCGAGGTCAGACTTTTCGGTGCAGGCTACGATGGTGAGGCCGCTATTTTTCAGAAAGTCAATGGTTTGGCGCAGGTCGGGCTCGCGGCACACGGGTAGGATATTGAGGGCGCCGGCCGAGGTTTTCACCGCGTCGCCGTTGATTTGGGCGGCGCCGCGGGCGGGCACCACCAGCGCCTGCACCCCCAGGCACTCGGCCGTGCGGGCAATGGCGCCGAAGTTGCGCACGTCCGTCACGCGGTCGAGCAGCAATAGAAACGGCACCTTGCCGGCCTCAAACAAGCCGGCCAGCAGCGAGTCGAGCGGCGCGTAGTCGATGGGCGACACAAAGGCCACCGCACCCTGGTGGTTTTTGCGCGTCAGGCCCTCCAGCTTTTCCATCGGCACCAATGACACCGGCACGCCCGCCGCGCGGGCCAGCTCCGAGATGTCCTGGGTGAGGGAGTTTTTGGTGCCGCGCAGCAAAAAAATCTTGTCTAGGGTGCGGCCCGCGTGCAAAGCCTCCAAAATGGGGCGCAGGCCAAAGAGCAGGTCGATGCTGCGGTCGGCGGCCGGGCGGGTGTTATGCTGCTGAAAGGGAGCGCGGCCACGGTCGTCGGCAAGCCGGCGGGGCGTTATTTGGCGGCCCTGCTCGTCGTAGAACGGCCGGCTGCGCTGGCCGCCCGCGCTGCCTTCGCGGCTGGGGCGCTCGTTGCGCGGGCGGCCAGCCTCGCGGGCAGCTTCGCCGCGGCTGGCCGGGTTGCCGCGCGGCGTTTCGCCCTCGCGGAAGCGGCGCGGCACGTAGTCGTCGTTGAAATCGTCGCTAGCTAACGGACGCTGAGGGGGTTTCTCCATTGGTCTACGGCGGCATTCCAGAGCGGTTGATACTCGGGGCGGCGCACCAGTTCGTAGTTGTCGGGGGCTAAGGTAGTGGGGCGGGCGCGGAAGGTGAAGGTGACGGCCTCGCCCAGGTGCCCGGCGTGGTCGTAGTACCAATGCTCCTCGCCAGCCGGCCGGCTCACGCGCTGCGGCGGGCCTAGCACTACGTACAGCAAGCCGCGGTCGGTGCGCCAGCCCGCCTTGTGGCCGCTAAACAGCTCGTTGGCCGCCGTGATGCGGCCATAGTAGCTCCGAATAAGGCGGCGGGCGTGTTCCTGGTCGCTGCCTGCCGCCCGCAGCCAGAAGCGGTCTACGGCCCGCTTGGGGTCGGGCGAGGTGGCTAGCTCGCGCCGCTCGGTAGCGGTAGTTATGTATAAGAGGTTTTCAATCAACTCATTAGCTGTAGTCTGGCCCGGAAAGTCGGCGCGCGCCACGAGCAGCGGCACGGTGCGCGCCGGCTCGCCCCCTAGGCCTCCCACCTTAAACGCCACTAAGCCAGGCTGGGCAAAGCGCAGCAGGGTGCCCGCCACCACCGGCGCCGCCCCCGAGTCGAGCACGGCCAGCGTGCGCGGCGGCGCGGGCTGGGTGCGCGGGTCGGCGAAGGGCGGCAGGGCGGGGGCGCCGGCCGGGTAGCGCCGCCAGCGCACCAACTGGCTGAGGCCAAACGTGGCCACCGCCACGCCCGCCCCGGCCCGCACGTAGGGCCGGTCGAGCACTAGCCCCGTCGAGTCGAGCAGGACAAACGGCCGCGCCAGCTGCTCGGCTGAGAGGGATAGCCAGGCCGTTGTGGCAGGGTATTGCGCGGCTGAAGTGGGGCTAGCGGCGCCGGCTACTGAGCTAGCCGCTGCAGTGGGGCTGGGCAGCTCCAGGCTGACTTGCAGCACTTGCCCAGCCGCCAAGCGGCTGGCGGCCACGGCCGCCGTGAGCACCTGCACCGGCGCGGCCGGGTCGCTGCTGGGGTAGGGGCGTAGCGGGCGCGCTTCCTCCCACAGCGGCTGGGCGGCTTCGTAGCTAGGCCAGGCGCTGAGGCGTAGCTGCGGCGCGGCGGAACCCAGCGCGGGGGCGGCGCGGTTTAAGAAAATGCGGAGGCTGTCGCCCTCGCGGCGCAGCACGGGGGCTAGGTGGGCCGGCCCCGCCCGGTAGAAGCCCGCAAAATCGGGCGGGGCCGCCAGGTGCGGGCTAGTGGCCTGGCCGGGCCAACTGCCCCCACCTACTACCAGAGCCAAGGCGCCCAACTTCCGCCGGGCACCGCCGTAATTTGCCACTCTATTCCAGATGTTCATGGGCTTCACGCTGTCGCTGCTGCTGTTTTTCCTCCTTGTACGGTATGTGTTGCCGCAGGTGCTGCGCGCGGTGCTCGGCAGCTTCGTGCGGCAGCAGGTACACAAAACCCAGCGAACTAGCGGCTTTCCGCCCGGCTACGACCCTAGGGGTGGTTTTGGCGGCTATCAGCAACAGCAGCGCCCGGCCGGCCCGCCCCCTACCCAGCCCGGCCAAGTGCGCGTTGATTACGTGCCGCCCCAGGCTCAGCAGAGCCACAAGGGCGAGTTTAAGGGCGGGGAGTATATAGATTTTGAGGAGGTGAAGTAGCGGGCGCGCCTGGCAATGCCGAAGGCAGCCAGCCGGCTTGGTTAAGCGCCTGCCGACGCTCAGAATACACCGTGCCATTCACCAGCCGAAACAGAATAGCTTTCATAGAAAAGAATAGAGGTTAGTGTGCTCTTTTGCTAACCCAAAACCCATGACGGCAGACGTAGCGCCTATTTAGAACCCCAGCCCCAGCCGCAACCCGGTGGCGGCGCCCGCGTTCGAGCCGCTTTGCAAGCTGGTGAAGAAGTCGATGCGACCCAGGCCGAAAATGTGCTCAATGCCCGCGCCCAGCTCCAGGTAGTGGCTGGCGGCGGGTGTGTAGAGGTAATTAAGCGTGAAAACCTCCTGCCACTTGAGGCGGCGCAGCAGCGGTACCTTATTAAAGATAAAACCGTTGAAGTGGTGGTTGTAGTGCCCCTCCACGTAACGGTCGCGGGTGCTGTATTGGTAGTAGTCGAGCAGCTGAAACTGGTTGAAGTCGGCGGCTAGTAGCGTGCGGTTGCCCGAGAAGTGGTGGTAATCGGCAAAGGTTAGCCCCTCCTGTTTGCCCACGAAGCCACCCACGATGAGCTGCCCCATGCTGGTGCCCAGCAGGCCCAACTGCTGCGAGTGGCGCACCGAACCTTGCAGCAGCAGGTAGCGCACGTCGGCCCCCAGCACGTGCGGCACCCCTAGGCGGCCCTGCACATTGAAAATGGGCCAGCGCGACCCCAGATTAAACTTGCCGTCGGGCCGCGTGAGGTAGCGCTGGCCGGGCCGGTAGGTGAGGCTGAGGCCTAGGGTAGCCGCGTCGCTTTGGCCGAAGCCCAGGCCCTGGGGAGGTGCCTCGGCGGCCATAGGCAGGTTGGGCGTGAAGGCGCGGCCCGGCACATCGTGCCAGAGGTAGTCGCTGGCATTAAATAGCTCGGTGCGCCTAAAGTAGCTGGCCGCCGCCCGCACCGTGAGGCCGTTGACGGGCTCCCAGAAGTAGCTTAGCTCGGCGCCCTCGCGGCGGTAAAGCTTGGCGTAGTTGCGGTTGGCCAGCAGCGAGTACGCCGAGTTGATGAAGGGCGTGAGCTGCGAGTTGCGGTCGAAGTTTTCGATGGTGCGCCCCGCCACCAGGCCCACTTGCCGCAGCTTCACGGGGTCGAGCTGCCAGTTCACGCTCAGGCTGGGTTGCAGCTGCCGGTTCTGGAAGCCGTAGCGCAGGGTGGGCTCCAGGGTTAGGAAGCGGCGGGTGGTGGTGCGCTGGGTGTAGGTGGCCTGGGCGTTCAGCACGTAGCCCTCTACCGTGTTGTATTGCAGCTCATTAAATATCGGCTGCACCGTGAGGCTGCGTTTGGCAAACGTGTTGAGGTGGGTGTAGCCGGTGAGCAGCAGCTTGGTGGGCGTAAACTCGTTGCGCTTCCGGTCGAGCGAGTCTTGGTAGGGCCGCGAGTTGCGAATTACTTCGCTACTGTCCTTGCGGTGGTAGTCGGTGCGCTCCTCGGCCGTGAGGGGCACCGGGCGCACCTGGGCCCAGTAGCTGCTGTCGCGCTCGTTGGCATCTTTATCAATCAGTTGCACCTCGCCGCGCTTGAGCTGGGCTAGGGGGTCTTGGCGCACCGAGTCGCGGCGGGTGGCTTTTAGCTGGCGGCGCACCTGCTTGTTCAGGCCGCTCAGGTCGGGTCGGGCGCGCTTTATCTGGCGGGTCAGCTCCTTGGTGGTCACGGGCGCTACGTCGGCCGGCGCGGCGGGAGTAGCAGGCGTGGCTGCCAGCGCGGCGGGCGGGGCTGGGTAGGTGGGTACCACGTTATTGTAGCCCGAAAACACGGCTGTAATGTAACCCACGCCCTTAAACCCTAGGCCGCTACCGTTCAGCGTAAGGCGCTGCGACTGAATGACCCACACGTGCGGCGCGCCCGGCGCGGGCGCAAACAGCTGCTCGATGTGCAGCTCATCTACGTAGTTGAGCTGAGCGGCTTTGGTGAGCTTGAGGTCGATGGAGTGCAGCCGCCACGAGCCATCGACCACGTAGATGAAGCCCGAAAAGGCCGGGTCGGTGGGCCGGCGCGGCGTCACCCGAATCTTGTGAATCAGCTCGCCGTTTTGGGTGCTGCTGCCCACCAGCTCATACTGGTAAAACAGAAACGAGTTGCCAGCGATGGGCGACACAAAACCGCGCTCCGAAAAGCCCGATTTCACGAGGTTGCTGTAGAAACTGAGGCCCCGGCCCGCGCTGGCCCGGTTGAAGCTGAAGCCCCGCGAGTCGCCACTCACCCGCGAAGAAATCATGCGCTCCTTGATGATGTCGGGCTGGGTGAAGGAGATGTCCGAGAGGCTTTCCGACAGGTAAAAAATGCCTGGCTTAAGGTCGGGCCCCACCTTGATGAGACCCAGGATTTTGCCCGGCGTTTCGAGCAGGCGGCCCAGGCTCTTGATGTAGATGCGGGCCCGGAAGGCCGCCACCTCGCGCTGGTGGTAGGCCCGCCACTGCTGCGCGTGCTGAATAATGGCGTAGGCTGGGTCGCGGTCCGAGCCGCGCACCGTCACCTCGTTGAGCGAATACGCCTCGGGGGCTAGGGCCACGTTGAGCACCAAGGTCGAGTCGCCGGCCGGCACGCGCACGGTTTCGGTGAGCGGCCGGTAGCCTACATACTGAAACACCAGCTGCACCGTGCCCGCCCCCAGCCGCAGCTGGTATTGGCCCTGGTCGTTGGAGCCGGTGCTAGTGGCGGTGCCGCGCACGGCCACGTTGGCAAAGGGCAGGCCCTCGCCGCTGGCCCCGCTGATGCGCCCCTTGATAATACCCGCTCGCGCCGCGCCGATAGTCAGCAGCAGCGCGGCCAGCAAGCTTATCGTTCTAAAAACACCCATATAGCCCTAGGCAACGCAATTAGCCAGCAAGTTAGCAGTGCCCGCCATGCCCGTAAGCGTTGGCTGCTACTTGCCGGGTGGCCAGCACCAAAAAGAGCCGCTCACCGAGCGGCCCTTTTTAGTAGGTAGCTAACGTGTTTGCGGCGTTAAAACAGGGTGCTGGTAGCAATGGTGAAGCCGCGGGCAATAGCCGAAACCGTGGTTACGTCCAAGCCTTCGTCGAAAGCTTCGGAGTAGGCCGAGCTAGGAAAGCCGCTGGTATTGGGCAGCGTGGTGCTCGATAGGGTGATGCCGCCCTGACTAATGTTGTCTTCGGCCGGAAACGAAACGCCGCTGGCCAGGCCGGTAGCATTGCCGGCGCCGTACACGGGGGCAGTATAAGTAGCGGCCGGGCCGCCGTTGTCGGTGCCCGAAATCCAGCTCTTGGGCTGGGCATCGTAGGGCGAAGCGGCCGCGCCCTGCGAGGGTGTGCTGCTGCCAACACCAGCCCGCCGCATTTCTCGGATGTGCGAGGCGTGGCGCGCCTCTACCGAGTGGATGTTGAGCGCCGCCGTCAGCACGGTTTTGTTAGCCATTACCGACATGAGCGGGGCAGCCCCTTTGTAGGCCCGCACCCCGGTGTCTTCGAAGGCCTGAGCCAAGGCCAGGTACGTGGCGGAGTTGGTGCGCCAGTCGGCAAACGGACCATTTTGGGTGCCGCGCCCGCCTGAGTAGTCAAACTGGGCGGCCGTGGGGTCGGTAATAGGAGTAGCGCCCGCGCCGGTGATGGTCGTGCGCAAAAACGCCACGTGGTTGGCCTCGTCGGTGGCGATGGTAGCCAGCGCGCTCAAGTTGATGCTGCTCATGCCAACGAGGGTCGTGCGCTGCTGGTAGAAATACGACTCCAGGTACTCCAGCTTGAGGGCGAAGTTCAGCACATCGGCCACGGCCACGCCGGCCGGGGTTTGGCCGTAGGCTTTATTGAACACGGCGCCCACAAATAGGGGCAGAGCGGCGGCAGTCAGCTTCTGGCCCACGCCGCCCAGGTGTTTGAATACGCTGCGGCGCGAGTCGAGGCGGTCGTACACCTCGGGGTCAACTTGTTCGATGTCCGACAGTATGTTTAAAAAATTCATAGTGCTAGCAGTAAAAAAGTAAAGATTGGCGACTTAGAAGGTACCAGGGTTGGCGATTTTCGAGCCGATGGCCAGGTAGGTGTTGGCGACGGCTACTACCTCGGTTGGCGACATGGAGCGTTCCAAGCTAGTGTTAGCTGGGGCATTATTGGTGGCTACGCTGCTGGTGCTGGCGCTCGTGAGGGTAATAATATCGTTGCCCACGAAGGTGGATTCCGTCAGCAAGTCGCGAATGAGAGCGGCGTGGCGGGCTTCTACCGACACTATTTTACCTGCAATGAGTAGGTAGGCGGGGGTGGTAATGTACTGGCCAGCCCCGTTGTAGGCAGCTACCCCTAGGTCTTCAAACGCCTTGGCAGCCCCGAGCACCGAAGCACGGGTGCCGAAGTTGATGCTCGAGAAGTCCACCGTCAGGTCTTTGAGTGGCGTGGCGCCGGCGGCCGTAATGGCGGCCTTGAAGAAGTCGCGGTGGATAACCTCGTGGTAATAGAGGTCGTCGAGAATTGCTTTTTCGGTGGCGGTGGCGATGCCAGTGTAATAAGCCCCCGCACGCACCTGCGTGTAAAAAGCGGCTTCGAGCTGCTCCAGCGCGTAGGCGTAGTTGAGTACGCCCGCGTCGCCGCTGCCCACGCTCACCGTGCTGGGGAGCACCGTGAGCACGACCGTGGCCGGGTTAACATTCGTCCCGAAAGGGTTAGTGATGAATATGGTAGCGGCGCCGGCCGCAGTGCTAGTAGGGATGGTAAAGGTGAGGCTGGTAGCCGTAGGCGTGCCCACGATGGTAGCCGCCGTGCCGGTACCCATCGTGGTGCCAGCCGCCCTAACACTTACGCCAGTGACGTTGGCTAGGAAGGTGCCCATAATCGTAACCTGAGCGCCTGGTAGCGCGCTGGTAGGCGTAATACTGCTGATAGTGGGCGCCGTGGGCGATATGTTAAAGGGGCTGGTGGTGACGGTGCCCCCGGGCGTTACAATGGTAATGGGCCCGGTGGCAGCACCTCCTCCGGGTACCACGAACGTGATAGTAGTATCATTTACAACTAGAAACGAGACAGGCTGGGCATTGGGTGCGATACCTAGTGTCAACGACGTAGCCCCCGTAAAGCCCGAGCCCGTGATAGTAATGGTAGTGCCCCCCACGGCGTTAGCCGGGCTAAAGCTGGCAAAAGTAGGCGCGGGAGTCGTTGTATCGTCTTTTTTGCAGCTAGCCAGCCATAAACTGCCAACTACAACGCTGGCGCCAGAATAACGAAGAAAAGAACGCCGCGAAGACGAGGCGTCGATAGGTCGCAGGTGGACAGAAGGTAGGTTTTGAGACATGAAAAAAAAGAATGGGTAATAAGATAGATTTCCAGCGTAAAGCTACGTAAGCACTTGACAACACAGACTTAGCGAGTCAATTTTGTTTAAAGCCGCACGCACACTATAATAGCTTAGATGAGTGAGCAGCTAAAAATTCAGCTAATCTACAGGAAATTGCCGCTAAGCTACTTGGATTAATCTAATTAATCAACCGTTGGGCTGCTGCCACCAGATTAAATTAATGACCTAGCTAGCGTCTAGGCCTAGCTGAGCAAGAAGCATAAGATTAGTAGGTACCTTACGCGGCGCGGAAAGGCGAATAGTTACCGATGCAAAGATGAGGGTAAAGCTACCTGCCACAAGCGTTTACTGCGCAGGTTTTTTAGGGGTATGCTGGGCGCTATACCAAGCGTTGAGCGCCACGCCCAGCAGCATAACGGCTATGCCGGCGTAGGTGGCCAGCTTGATTTTTTCGTTGAAAAACCAGTACCCAAACGCCGCCGCGTACACAAGCCCTAGGTAATCGAGGGAAGCGATGCCGGCCGCTTGCTTTCCGTGCTGGTAGCTTTTGGTAACGCACCAGAGCGCCGCCTGCGTGAACACGCCTACGGCCGCCAGCCACAGCCAGTCGGCTCCCTGCGGCGCATGCCAGCTGAACAGAGTCCATACGGCCGCAATGGGCAGCGTAACGGCTTGAAAGTAAAAGATAACCACCAGCGGATGCTCTTTGGTGCCGATGCGGCTGTTGAACACGTAGCTTAGGCCCGAGGTAGCGGCCGCGCCTAGCCCTAGGGCTACCCCCGCCCCGCCCAGACCGCTAAAGCCCTGCGCCACGGCCACCCCGCCCAGCGAGATGCCAAAAAACACCCACTGCCAGGGTCGCACCGGCTGGCCCAGCAGCCAGATGCCCGCCACGGCCGTGAAAACGGGCCCCAAATACTGCAGCGTGACGGCCGGCGCGAGCGGCAACTGCTTAATGGTGAGAAAGCCCAGCACTAGTGCCACCGCGCCCGCCAGCCCGCGCAGCAGCAAGTCGGGCAGCTGGGCCCGGTGGCCCCAGGGCGACACCCCCAGCCCGCGCAGCTGCCCTAGGGTAAGGGCCAGGGAAATAACTGAGCGAAACAGAATAATCTCGACTGCTGGCAAGTCGGGTAGTTTCTTGATGCCGATGTTGACGAGCGCGAACAGCAGCGTGGCCGCCAGCATGTAGAATACCGGGGCGAGGGAGGATTTTTTCAACGAATGCGAACCAAAGCGTGTTCTGGTCAACGCCGGGTACCCGAACTTCGTTGCCCATTGCCTAGCCCGCCCATGTTCCAAAATCCCGACAAAGCGCCTAAAACCTATACACCGGGCGAAGCCCTGCCCAAGATTGCTGCTTACTGCGCCTACCAGGAGCGCACCCAAAAGGAAGTGGCCGATAAACTGCGCAGCTACGGCCTCGATGAAGATGAGGCCGGCGAAATTATCATCCGTTTGAGCCGCGAGAAGCTGCTCGATGAGGAGCGCTACGCCCAGGCCTACGCCCGCGGCAAGCACCGCACCAACGGCTGGGGCCGCCGCCGCATCCGGCTGGAGATGAAGGCCAAGGGCCTAAGCGAGTATTGTATCAAAAGCGGCCTCAAGGAGCTGGATGGCGATGAATACTACCAGAAAATGCAGCAGCTACTGGGCCAGCGCGACGCCCGCGAAAAAGAAACCCACCCCCAAAAACGCAAAATGAAGCTAACGGCCTACCTCGTGCAGAAAGGCTACGAGTCGGACCTAATTCAAGACGCGCTGAAAGAACTAGCGCAGTAGCCAGGTCCTAGGAACTGCTGGCAGGCCAAGGGCAAAGAAATAATTTCGGAGCGTGCGGGTGCAACCTTGCAGTGTCCAATGCCGTTAGCACTATTGGATTTAGTAATTCAATAGTCTGCATCATGAAAATATCCGTTGAAAAAGGCGAAGCCAAAGGCTTTCTGCCCGATGGCCGCCACGTCGTTACCATTAGCCGCATTGATGAGGGCGTGAGCGAGCACCAGAACGTGCCCTACTTCGCCGCTCACATGGAAAGCGAGGACGGCTATGTCGACCAGCGCTTTTACAACTCGCCGGCCGGCCACCCCATCATCCTGTCGCTATATGCGGCCGTAGGCATCAAGCCCGAAGAAGGCAAAGACCTGGACACCAAGCAGTTGGTAGGTAAGCACCTGTCGGTAGAAGTAAGCGACCATAGCTACGCTGACCCTGCCACCGGCAACGAGCGCAGCGTTCGGCAGGCTACGGGCTTCCGCGCCGCCTAGGGCTGGCCGGCAAGCAAAAGGCCAGGCGGTCATGCTGAGCTCCGCCAAGCATCTCTACCGCGCAAGTAATCCTACCATGTGGATTTAGTAGCGCAGGAGAGATGCTTGGCGGAGTTCAGCATAACCGCCTAGCTTTTTCGCAATTAATAAAATCTACATTTTTGAGCCCACCGCTGGCACCTGCAGTGCCGGCCCCACAATAACGCGGCGCCCGGTGAGCGTGCGCAGCATGGGTACCAGAATTTGCTGCGCATTGCGCTGGGTTTCGGCCAAGATGCCCGCTTGCAGGGCCGAGCGGCGCACCTGCGCTTCGGCGTAGCGGTAGGCCTCGTCCACCACCTGCGCATCCTGAAAAAACGTGTTTTCGGTGCTAAATACGCGGCTTTGGTTGTGGTCGACCTGGAAGCTGCACAGCTCAGGGGCGGGCAGCGTGATGCGCACCACCGAATCGCCCTCGAACGTGACGTCCTGCGGGCGAATCTTGCGCATGTCTAGGCAGCCCACGGCCTCGCCCCCCACGATGAGGGCGGCCTTGGCATCGGGCAGGAAGGGGTATTTCGACGATTTCTTGTATTCCACCACATCTTTAAAGCGGTAGCGTACCAGCTCTAGCTTGCCCAGCGCCTCCACCTGGGTCAGCACCGTGTTGTGCGTCACGGTCACTTGCGGCTCGCGGATGCCCAGCAGGTTGATACTGGCTAGCGTGGGGCCAATCTTTTGCCACAGAAACACGCCTAGGGCCACTAGCAGCAACAAGGGCAGTAAGCGGCGAAACAGGCGGGAAATCATGCAGTGGAAGGGGCGGGCACGCGGAGCTAAGCGGCCCAGTTGGCCCAAAGCTACCCCAAACCGCCCGCTGGAGTTGGCGTAGCTTTGGGCCCCAATGACCTACCCGTGGCAATTACCCGTGGCGCGCTGGCTCTGGCGCTACCACCGCTGGCTGCTAGCGGGCCTGTGGGTGCTGGTGCAGGCAGCCTTCCTGCTGAGGTTTCACGGCCCGCACTTCGCCAACGATAGCGCCCGCTACCTCGACTACGCCGCCAACCTGGTGGCGCACCACGGCCACTACCAGCCCGAGGCCGGCGTATCCGCCGCCACGTTTGCCAACAACGGCGAGGCCAACTTTCAGTACGAGCACAATCAGCGCTACCTGCTTTATCCGTGGTTTCAGGCCTTATGGCTGGCGCTGGGCCTAGGGCGCTGGGGCATCGTAGGGGGGCAACTGGCCTTGTCGGCGCTGGCGGCGGCGGCGCTCTACCAGGCCGTGCGCCAGTTGGCTCAGGGCCGCCGGGCGCCGGCCGCGCTGGCCACCGGCCTGTTTATGCTGTGGCCCGATATTCAGCAGTTTAACTGTTATCTGCTCACTGAGTCGCTGTTTAGCAGCCTGTCGGTGCTGGCGGGGTGGGCGCTAGTACGCCTGCAACTGGGCGGGTGGCGGCGCGGGGGCCAGCTACTAGCGCTGCTGCTACTGGTTGCCCTGGTGCGGCCCAATGGCTTCGTGGTAGCGGGGGCAGCGGTCATGGCGAGCCTGGCGGCGCTGTATGAAACCCGGCACCGGCTGTTTTGGGGGCTGGTGGCGGCGGGCGTTTTGCTGCTGCCGCTGCTGCTGCTGGCGCTCAACCATTTCCTCATCACCTACTACATCGTTGAGACCTACGCGCGGGGCGAGCTCATGTTTGGCTCTACGGCCTGGGCACTGCACCCCCGCCAGCCGCTGGCTATGCCGCCGCCCGGCACGGGCCAAGTGCTACGCATCGGCTACTTTGCAGCTCATAACCCAGTTTTTTTACTGCGCCTAATGCTGGGCAAACTGCTGGTATTTTTCAGCAGCATCAAGCCCTATTACTCCCTGGGGCACAAGCTCATGAGTGTGGTGGTGCTGTGGCCCTGCTACTGGCTGGCCGTGCGCGGCACGCGCCTGGGCGGGGTGTGGCTGCCGGCCCGCGTGTTTCTAGCCGCCGTGCCGCTGCTGCAAGCTGCCGTGGTTATGCTCACCGTCGACGACTACGACGTGCGCTTTTTGGCGCCGGTGCTGCCTTTTGTGTTTGCGCTGGCGGCGCTGGCAGTGGGCGACTGGCTGGCGCGGCGCAGTCGCCGGCCCGCCGGGGCCTAGGGGGCGGGCGGGCCGCCAAAGCCCACCCAGGCTTGCAGGCCGCCGGTGTGCACCGCCACCACGGTGCTGCCGGGCGCAAAGTGCCCTAGGGTAATCAAGTCGAGCACGCCTGCCAGCAGCTTGCTGGTGTAGATAGGGTCGAGCAGCACGCCGTACTGCTGCTGAAAACCAGCGATAAAAGCGCGCAAGCCGGCCGGTAGTTTGGCGTAGCCGCCACCGTGGTAGCCCAGGTGCAGCTCGTAGTTGGCGAGCACTCGGCCGGCCGCGACTTGCGTGAGGGCATCAATATCGGCGCGCAGAAAGCCAGCCCCTTTAAGCGCGGCTACCCCTAGGGCCCGGGCGGGATAAGTGGCTTCGGCCAGGCCCAGCGCTAGGCCAGCCAGGGTGCCGCCGGTGCCGGCCGCCACCGCTACGGCGTCGAACTCGGTATGCTGGCGCAGCTCGGGTATCAGCTCGGCCACGCCGCGCAAGGCCAGCGCATTGGTGCCGCCTTCGGGCAGCAGGTAGGTGGGGCCGTACTGCGCCTGCACGGCTTGCAGAAAATCTACCTCGGCCTGGCGGCGGTAGGTGGCCCGGTCGAGGTAGTGCAGGGCCATGCCATTGGCGCGGCAGCCCGCCAGGGTGGCATTGAGGGGCAAGTGCTCTTCGCCGCGCACCAGCCCTAGGGTCTCGAAGCCGTAGAGCTGACCGGCGGCCGCTACCGCCGCCAGGTGGTTGGAGTACGCCCCGCCGAAGGTGAGCAGGCGCGTATGTCCTTCCGCCTGAGCTTGCAGCAGGTTGTATTTCAGTTTGCGAGCCTTGTTGCCGGGCAGCTCAGGGTGCAGCAGGTCGTCGCGCCAGAGTAGCAGGCGCACGCCGCGCCGCTCGGCGGCGGGGTGGGGCAGGGGCTGCAGAAGCGGCGTTAGAGCAGACATACTAAAAGAAGCACGTTACGCTGAGCTTGCCGCAGCATCTTTACTTAACCGTATAGTTCAGTAAAGATGCTGCGGCAAGCTCAGCGTAACGTACTGTTTTGCTCAATAATATTATGCCTCCGCTTCCTCCTTCTGCCGAAAGCCATACGCCCCGGCGGCCACCACGGCCAGCAGCACGCCGATGCTGGCGGCCAGCGACACCGTGTTGCCGATAGCATATTCCTTGGGCTTAAACTCGAACTTGATTTCGTGGGCGCCGGCCGGCACTTGTAAAGCCCGCAGCACAAAATCGACCCGGAAGTGCGGCACTGGCTGGCCATCGAGGGTGGCCTGCCAGCCGTCGGCGTAGTAAATCTCGGAGAAAACCACTGTGCCCGGCTGGGTGGCCGAGTATTTGTAGGTCAGCGCGTCGGGCGCGTAGTTGGTGAGGGCGATAGTGGCCGACGAATCGGGGTAGGTGCCGGGTTTTATCTGCGAAAACTTGCTGGCATCGACCACCGCTACGCGGCGGGTGTCGAGGTTGTTGAGGGCGGCCATTTCCTGATCGGGGCTTTGCACGGCGCGCAGCTCGCGCACAAACCAGGCGTTGCCGTTGGCGCCGGGGTTGCGCTGCACCTGCGCCACCTCGCCCTGCTTTTGGGGCGGCACTATCACGTAGCGCGCGTTCAGCATATTGAGCACGCCGGTATTGTTGTTGGCAATCTGGCGCTCAATCAGGTCCTGGTAGCGGCGCAGCTTGGCCCCGTGGTAGCCCCCGATGCTCTTGTGGAAGTACGAGGTGTTGGCTTCGTTGAAGGGATTGCCCAGGTTGAGCACGCGGTAGCTCAGGTCCTTATCCTGCAAAATTTGCTGGTCGGCGGGCGAGGGCTGGAAGCTCTCGGCAATGGTTTCGGTTTGAAAGTTGCGCGCCCCAAGGTAGCGCTTGTCTACCGTCCAGAGGTCGAACAGCGTGAGCGCCACCACGCCGATGGCCGCCACGCGGGCGTCGAGCTTGCCCTTCAGGTAGGCGTACAGCGCCCCTAGGGTGAGGCCCACTAGCAGCAGCCCGCGCCATACGTCGTTGCGCAGTAGGTCGGCGCGGTCGGCGCGCAGGGCGCTCAGCAGCTGCGGCGGGTAGCCGGCTTGCGTCAGTTGGGCATCTTGCGGCCCGCTAAAATCAAAGCTGAAGCTCACCAACCAGGCCAGCAGCAGAAAGCCCGCCACCAGCGCGCCGGCGAAGAGCAACTGCCGGGTGCGGTGCTGGTTTTCGGGCGAGCCCACTACCTCAGCCGGTGCGCCCGCGGCGGCTCGCGCTGCTTTGGCCAGGGCCGGGTGCGTGGGCGTGCCGACGGGCGCCGCACTATTCAGTGGAACCGGCACTTCGCGCGGCCGCAAGATGCGCGCCAGGGCCAGGGCCGCTAGCAGCGGCATGGCCAGCTGCGCCATTACCAGGCCCATGCTCACGGCCCGGAAGCTGCGGTAACCCGGCAGGTAGTCGAAAATCAGGTTGTTAATCGTCTCAAAGTTCTTGCCCCAGGCCAGCACCAGCGACACCAGTGTGCCCGCCAGCAGCCAATAACGCGTGCGCTTATCCACCACAAACAAGCCCAGCACAAACAAGAAGCACACGACCACGCCCACGTACACTGGGCCCGCCACGTAGCTTTGGTCGCCCCAGTAGGTGGGCAGCGCGTCGAGCATCTCGGTGCCCGCGCCCAAGCTGTTCAGCTCGCGGGCCATATTGGAGGTAGGCCCTAGGGGCATGGCGCTGCTGCCGCCGTAGAAATTGGGCACCAGCAGCGTCATGCTCTCGCCAACGCCGTAGCTGTAGGCAAAGGCGTAGTCGCGGTCTTGCTGCCGGGCGCTGGGCGCGGCGGGCTGGCCGGGCGCGGGCGGTAAGGCCTTGAGCTCGGAGGGTGCACGGTTGCTGAACTTGCTGTATTCGTAAGTGGTGTAGAGGCGGCCGAAGCTTACGCCGATGGCCAGCACCGCGCCCACGGCCAGCAGCGCCACGCGCCCAAAATAGCCGGCCAGCCGGCTGGTGCGCACGGCTGCCACCAGCTCCACAAGGCCATAAATGACCACCAGCAAGCCCAAGTAATAAGTGATTTGCGGGTGGTTAGCCCTTACGTTCAGCGTGAGGCCTAGGGTGAAAAGGGCCGCGCCCAGCCAGCGGTTGCGGCGCAAGGTCAGCATCAGCCCGCCCAGCACTAGCGGCGCGTAGGCCAAGGCCCACGACTTGGTATTGTGCCCGGCGGCCAGAATGGCCAGGTTATAGCTCGAAAAGCCCAGCGCCACCGCCCCGGCCACCGCCACCAGCGGCCGCACCCCTAGGGCCACCAGCAGCACGTAGCCGCAGAGCAGCGCCACAAACAGGTTGCTCACCACGCCCGGCAGCCCCAGCGTCACGGCCTTCTGCACGTACAAAAACAAGTCGCCCGGAAAGTGCACCGAAATCAGGTACGTAGGCATGCCCGAGAACATGGAGTTGGTCCAAAGTGGCTCGTGCCCGTAGTGGGTCTTGGCCCACTCCTGCACCTCGTGCGCGCCGCCCTGAAACTGGGCAATGTCGTGCTGGGCCAGCGTTTGGTGGTCAAACACGATGGGCGCGAAGTAGGCCATGGCCAGCACCACAAAAAACAACACGGCCAGCACGTGCGGCCCCACCCGCTGCCACAGCGGCGCGGGCGAATTGGAAACGGAAGAAACGGCCATCGGGCGGCTGGTAGCTACTAAGAATGCGAGCCCGAAGGTAGCGCTGGGGTGGGGAAGGGCGCCGCGCGGCCCGCCGGCGCCAACCGGC
This sequence comes from Janthinobacterium lividum, assembly GCA_050954355.1. Lineage (GTDB taxonomy): Bacteria > Bacteroidota > Bacteroidia > Cytophagales > Hymenobacteraceae > Hymenobacter. The sequence continues at coordinate 119,581 of JBPBPH010000069.1, read as the reverse complement.
TCCGGCCCATCCGCCGGTACCCCGCCACCCGGCTGAAAGCTGCTTACCATGAATGATTTTGCGGCGAAAATGGTGGAGGTTGCGTGGGCGGCCGCTTACTTTGACTGGATTTCTTACCCGCTCCTCTTCCTTCTTATTGATGCGCTATTTTTACTTGTTTTGCTGCTATTATAGCTTGGCGGCGGCCTTACTGCTGGGGCCAGTGGCCCGGGCGCAGGTGCCTGCCTGGAACGAGCCCGTGGCGGCGCTGCAGGCCAGCGGCACTTTCTTCGACCCTAGCTTGCTGGCCACCGCGCCCAACGGCGACGTGTACTTGGCTGGCCTGTTCTCCGGGCGCGTTACCCTAGGGGGCGACGTGCTAACGGCCACCCATAATAACGACTTCTTCGTGGCCAAGTGGAGCGCCACCACCCGGCAGTTCATATGGGGCGTGGCGGGCCAGAGCACCGGGCTATGCCGGCTGAGCGGCTTGGCCGTCAGCGGTACCAGCGTTTACCTGGCGGGAAACGCCAGCGATTCGCAGCTGACGTTTGGCGCGCTGCCAATGGCCTCGCCCGCGGCGGGCCCCTACCTGAGCTTCGTGGCCAAGCTCACCGACGCCGGCCCTAGCGGCGCCTTCCAATGGGCGCTGCCCATCAGTGGTGAGCAGTATCGCGGCAGCTACGGCTCTCTGGTAAGCGGCCTGGCCACTACGCCAACAGGGGTGTACCTCACGGGCACCAGCGCAGGCCCTACGCACGTGGGCGCGCTGACGGTGACGGGCCTACCCTACCCGGCCGCCTATGTAGCCCGGCTCGCCGACGCGGGCGCCGCGGGCAGTTGCGCGCAGGTGCAGCTGCTCGGAACCGGGCCCGGCGGAAGCCAGTTCACCACCACCACGGCCCTGGCCGCCGCCGGCGCCCACCTCTATCTCACCGGCCAGGCGAGCGGCGGCGTGGCGCTGGGGGCCACCAGCCTGCCGGGGGCAGGTACGTTCGTGCTCCGCCTCACCGATACCGGCCCGGCTATGCAGCTCGACTGGGCCACCTTCAGTCCGGGTCTGAACCCGACGGCCCTGGCCGTGGACGGCCCCAGTGTGGTGGTGGGCGGCACCTTCACCGGCTCCTACCTGGTGGGGGGCACGCGCCTCGTGAGCACGGCCCTAGGCCCCAGCAGCTACCCCGATTTGTTCGTGGCCAAGCTACTGGATGCCGACACCAGCGGCCGCTTCCAGTGGGCGCAGCAGGCGGGTGGGCGCTACGACGAGCAACTCGGCGGCCTAGCCCTGCGCGGCTCCGATATTTTTATTGCGGGCACCTACTTCAACTACGCTGATACCAGCCCGAGCGACTACCCGGTTTTTGGAACTACCACGCTGCCCCGGTTTGGCTACAAGGATATTTTTCTAGCCAAGCTGACGGACAATGGGGCCAGCGGCGCGTTTGCCTGGGCCAAGCCCGCCGGCAGCGAGTACGACGACTTGGGCAATGCGCTGACCCTGGGCGCCAGTGGTGCGGTCTACGTAGCTGCCACCGCCTACGGTCCAGCCAATTTCGGCCGCTACTACCTCCCCAACGGTAACAACACGTCGAAAGGTGTGCTAGCCTCGGTGCTGAGCCCGACGGCGCTGGCGGCGGCCCCGGCAGTACCGCTAGTCGGCGGCACTGTCTACCCCAATCCGGCCCGCCAGAGCGCCGTGCTGGCGTTGCCCGTGCCCACCGCCCACCCCCTCACCCTGGCCTTGTTCAACGCCCTAGGCGAGCAGGTGGGCCCGGCCACGGCGTTGCCTGCTGGCAGCCGCGCGGTCACCCTCAGCCTGGCTGGCCTGGCGCCCGGCGTGTACGCGCTGCGCCTAGCCGGGGGCGACCAGCCGCTGCCCACCCAGCGGCTCGTAGTGGAGTAAGGCCCTAGGGAGCAATCAACAGAAAGCCCCCGCCAATCACTGGCGGGGGCTTTCTGTTGATTGCTCCCTAGGGCCTTACTCGCGGCCGATGGGGTAGTACGCCTTGCGGCCATCGGGGTACACGCCCTCAACCAGGGCGCCCGAGCCGTCCTTGGCTTGGTCGAGGTAAGCTTGCACGTCGGCGGGCTTGCGCACCGAGTTTTTGTCGATGCGCGTGATGATGAAGCCGTCACCCATGCCCGTTGCGCGGAAGTTGCTGTTGTCAATGCCCGTAATTTGGGCGCCGCCCTGAATACCGAGCTGGTTTTGCAGGCGGCTGGCTACAGGGCTGATTTTGGCACCCTCGTACTTCACCACCGCGTCGGCGGGCATTTCCTTCACCACGGCCGTCGTGTTAGCAGCATTGAAGAGCGTGGCGGTAGCTACCTGCTTGTCGTTGCCGCGCAGGTAACCCACCTTAATCTTGTCGCCGGGGCGATAACGGGCCACCTGCTCCTGCAATTGGGCGGCCGTGTTCACGGATACGCTGTTAAGGTCGGTGATGATGTCGCCCATTTTTAAGCCAGCCGCAGCGGCCGAGCTGTTGGCGTTCAAGCCCTGCACGTACACGCCGTTCAGCGTGGGCAGCTTCTTTTCCGAAGCCAGGCGGGCATCTACTTCCTGAATATGCACACCCAGCAGGGCGCGCTGCACTACTTTGTATTTCAGCAGGTCGTCTACCACCTTGCTCACGATGGAGCTAGGCACGGCAAAAGCGTAGCCCTCGAACGAGCCGGTGTGCGACGAGATGGCCGAGTTAATGCCAATCAGGTCGCCGTTGGTGTTCACCAGCGCGCCGCCCGAGTTGCCGGGATTCACCACGGCGTCGGTCTGGATGTACGACTCGATGCCCATATTATCGTGGTTGTGGGCAGCCAGGATGCCGATGTTGCGGCCCTTCGCCGAGATGATGCCCGCCGTCACGGTCGAGTTCAGGTTGAAGGGATTGCCCACGGCTAGCACCCACTGACCCACCTTAGTTTCGTCGGAGTTGCCGTACTTCACGAAAGGCAGGTTATCGGCCTTCACTTTCAGCACGGCCAGGTCGGTATTGGGGTCGGCGCCCACCAGTTCGGCGTCAAACTTGCGCTTGTCGTCCATCACCACTGTAATCTTCGACGCCTTGTCAATCACATGGTTATTGGTCACGATGTAGCCATTGGCGGCAATAATTACGCCCGAGCCCGAGCCCTGGCCACCGCCCTCGTTTTCCTCGTCGTCGCCCTCACTTCCGTGGCGGCGCATCTGTGGTATCTGGTCACCAAAAAACTGGCGCAGGAAGGGGTCCATTTGCATCGCGCGGCTTTGGGCCGAGGTCTGCGGTTCGGCCTTATATTCCGTCATTACGTGCACCACGGCGGGCGTCACGGCGGCCGCGGCGGCCACAAAGTTGAGGCCTTCGGGCGCGGCATACGAGCTGCTGCGCATGGCCGAAGTGTACCGAACCTGGGGGTCCGACGCTACCGAAGTCTGGGCTAGGGCGCCCGGCTCAGTTTCCAGCAGCTTATACCCCCCTACGGCCACGCCCCCGCCTAGTACGGCAGAAGTCAGCAGCCCGAGCATCATGTGTTTTGCTTGCATTGGGGTGAGAAGAAAAATAGAAAATAGGAAGTAAAAGCGAAGTAACAACAGGCCGCCGAAAAGTGCTAGCACTTTTTCGACCGGCCGGGTAATTTTGTCGCCTAGGGCCTGCTGCTCCCGCAACGCTACCAAGAGAACGATTCGTGCCCGCGCGTTGCGTCTACGCAGTTAATAAGGCAATTCTAGTACCAAAAAAGCACCCTAGCGGGTGCTTTTCAAGTTTTATTTTAACGCACCTCGATGTGCTGCTTGGTTACCTTTTCGGTATCGAAGGGCACCAGCACGCGCAGTAAGCCATCGGCCATTTCGGCACTGATGCCTTTCACGTTCACCGTTTCGGGCAAGCGAAACGAGCGGCTAAACTCGCCAAAACGGGTTTCGACGCGGCGCAGCTTGGGCGCGGCTTCGCCCTCGGTGGCCGGAGCCGGGCGGCTGCCACTCACCACCAGTTGGCCGTCCTGGAAGTCGATACTCACGGCATCTTTGGCCACGCCCGGCAAAGCCAGGTGCAGCTCGTAGCCGGCGGCCGTTTCGAAGATATCAGCAGCTGGCACAAACGAAGCAGACGGCTGGACTAGCGCCGGCTGGCTGTCGCGCAGCAACTCGTTCAGCAGCGAGTTGAAAGCCCGGGCGGGGCGCACGGCGGGGCGAGAATTATACAATACGGTTGCCATAATTATAGAAAGCGTTGGGATTGAATAGCCGCTGGGTAAGTAGCGGCGACATTTCCTATTCTATAAATTTCGTGCCGAGTCAAGCAATAAGGCAAAAAGTCCGATATTGAGATATAGTTCCTTGGCGTCGCGAGGATTTTGAACCGATAAAGTGCGTCCTACTGCTCTCATGAGGTATTATGCAGCTAATAGATTACTGACACTTTGGCGCTACTGGGTTTAATGCTGCGTCGGTAGCTGCTGCCGGTCGGACCCTGCTCCCCCGGGTAGCAGCGTAAAGCGTAGGTCAAGGCCGAGGGTGGGATATACGGCATTGAGCTTGCCGCCAGCCGTAGGATTCCCCTTTACGTCATATTGCGGCAGGGTTTCGAGGTAGCGCGTTTGGTAGGCAAACCAAGGCGTTATATCCACTGCCGCCCCTAGGCGCACGCCTACTTCGCCCCGCAGCGCGGTGTACTGAATGGTGCGCTCGTCGGGGTCGTTGGTGGCTTTTTGCAGGCGCAGGTGGGTGGCGGCCTCGTAGCTCAGACGCGGGCGCAGGACCACGCCGGTTTCGCGGCTGCCGCCCACGTAAAAGAACCGCTCGGCATCGACCCGCAGCCGCCCCCAAAACTGCCCGTCCGGCCCGCTTTCCAGCGCCTGGGTCGAGCCGCTCGAAAACGTGCGCTCCACGCCCAGCCGCTGCCCTAGGGTAATGCCGCCAAAAATGGGTGCGCGGTGCCGCCCCAGCACCTCGGGCACGAACGCCACCGGCTGCCCGCTGCCCACGCCCACCAGCCGCGCCGTAGCGCCGTAGCTCCAGTGTGGGTTAAGCTGGCCAAAGTGCTCGTAGCCCCCTAAGGCCTGCCGCGCATCAAAGCCTAGGCTGCGGCCGCTAGTTAGCTGGTTGTCAAGCACTCGCTGCCCGCGCAAGCCCAGTAGCAGGTAGTCGCCATTGGCCAGCCCAAACTCACCCTGCGCCTGCGGCCACAGTTGGGTGGCTTGCACGTAGCGATGGGTGGCGCCCAGGTCGTAGGCAGGCGCAGTTTGGGCGCGGGCTGCTGTTTGGCCCAGGAGCAGGCTGCCCACGGATAAAATAAGTAGTTGCTTAAACACTATAGTAAGTAGAATAAGGTGTTATGAACAGCTACAAAGAACGTCCTGCTCAGTTGGCATCCGCCAGCTGAGCAGGACGTTCTTTGTAGCTTGCATGTTGCCGTTTACTGCGCCGCGGCCAGCTCCTGCAGCGTGAGCCAGGCCATGAGGCCCGCGCCAACGGGCAGCGCGGCCTCATCAATATCGAAGGTGGGCGTGTGCACCGACGAGGCGAAGCGGCCGTCGGGCGCGCGGGTGCCCAGGCGGTAAAAACAGGCCGGCGCCACCTGCGAATAGTAGGCGAAGTCTTCGGCCGCTAGCCACTGGTCTAGTTCTATTACGTTTTCGGGCCCTAGGTACTGCTCGGCGGCGGCGCGCACGCGGGCCGTCACGGCGGGGTTATTGTCGAGGCAAGGGTAGCCGCGGCGGATTTCTAGCTCGCACACCGCGCCCATGCTGGTGGCCAGGCCCTCGCATAGCTGCCGCAGATGCTGGTGGGCCTCGGTGCGCCACTGCTCATCGAGAGTGCGGAAAGTGCCCTCAATATACACCTCGTCGGGAATAATGTTGGTGGCGCCCTGGGCAATCACCTTGCCGAAGCTCAGTACTGAGGGCATTTTGGGGTTGGCACGGCGGCTCACAATCTGTTGGGCCGCCACGATGACGTGCGCGGCCACCACCACCGGGTCGAGGTTGAGCTCGGGCATGGCGCCGTGGCCGCCCTGGCCCTTGATGCGCAAGTACAGCTCGTCGGTGCTGGCCATGTAGCGGCCCGGCCGCAAGCCAATTTGCCCGGCCGGCAGCCTAGGAAACACGTGCTGGCCCAAGATTTCGGCCGGGGCGGGGTTTTCCAGCACGCCTTCCTTTATCATTAGCGAGGCGCCGCCGGGCAGTAGCTCCTCGCCGGGCTGAAAAATCAGCTTCACGGTGCCCCGAAACGCGTGTCGGTGCTCGGCCAGCAGGCGGGCGGCGCCCAGCAGGCAGGTAGTGTGCACGTCGTGCCCGCAGGCGTGCATCACGCCGGGGGTGGTCGATTTATACGGCACCTCGTTCAGCTCCGTGATGGGCAGCGCGTCCATGTCGGCGCGCAGGGCCACTACCGGCCCGCCTGGCTGCCCCTCGATGAGGGCTACCACGCCAGTATCGGCCAGCGTGACGGGCGCCAAACCTAACTCGCGCAGCTTGCCAGCTACGAATGCGGCCGTGGCATGCTCTTTATAAGATAGTTCGGGGTGGGCGTGCAGGTGCCGCCGAATGGCCGACAGTTCGGGAGCTAGCGCGCTGGCAGCAGCTTTAAGGGTCTCTAGCATTGGAAGAATATCAGGCTGCGCGCCGCACCGCATCGTGCTGGCGGGTCGGCAGAGCATAATTGAACAGCGAAGCGAACTAACGCAGGCAAGATGCGGCGCGGCGCGCAGCCTGACGTTCTAAGGGAATGATTTACGGCTGCTTGTTTACTAGCACTTGCATGGGCTCTAGCTCGGCTTTGGACGCAAACTGGCGCAGGCGCACCAGGCCGCGCGCCGCGTCGAGCTTGCTGGTATAATCGCCGATGTAGAGCCGGTACACCGGCTGCTTGAAGGTGATATAGTCGGTTTCGTCGGGGTAGCGCGCAATAATTTGGCGCCGAATGCTCATCACTTGGTCGCGCTCCAGGCCCAGGTACACGCGCACGCGGTAGCCGCTGGTGTACTTCACCTTCTCGTTGGTGAAGGCTTGGTCGCGCAGGCGCTGCTCCACCTGAGCGTTCACTTGGTTGGTGGGTGCGGGGGCCGGGGCCTTGGGCGGCGCGGATACCCTAGGGGCCAGGGTAGCCTTGGAGCCAGCCGCTGGGGTAGGTGCCAGCCCAGCACCAAGCGCCCCAAACACCGGCCGGTACTTGGCTAGGTCTTCGGTGGGCGTGCCGGGCGTGATGACGGCCGGCGCCGGGCGCGTGGTATCGGCGGGCGCGGTTTGGGCGGCGGGCTTGGTGGTGGCGCAAGCGAGTAGCCCTACCAGGCCCAGCAGCGGGGCAGCTTTAATAGGAAGGCGTCGGTTCATCGGTTTCAATAATGGCCAGGCTATTGGAAGTACCCAGGCGGTCGGCCCCAGCGGCCAGCAGCGCCAGCGCCTGCGCCCGCGTGCGAATGCCGCCGCTGGCCTTGATGCGCACGTGGCCGGGCAGCACCCGGCGCAGCAGCTCTACGTCGGCCACCGAGGCGCCGCGGCTGGCAAAACCGGTGCTGGTTTTCACGAACTGCGCGCCCGCCTCGGCGCAGAGTCGGGCGGCCGTTTCCATCTCCGCCTCCGTAAGCAAGGCGGTTTCGATAATGACTTTGAGTAGGGCATCGTTTACCTCGGCCAAGTCGACAATATCCTCTATCTCAGCCCGTACCGCGTCGAGGCTGCCTGACTTCAGGGCCGAAATATTTAACACCACATCCAGTTCGGTAGCGCCTTCGGCCAGGGCAATCTCGGCCTCGCGAAACTTTACCCTAGGGCTATTGTAGCCCAGCGGAAACCCAATAACCGTGCATACGGCTACGCCCGAGCCGCTCAGCTCGCGGGCAGCTACCGGCACGTAACACGGCGGTACGCAGGCGCTGGCAAAGCCATGGGCGCGCGCCTCCTGGCACAACTGCACTATCTGGGCCTCGGTGCAGTCGAGGCGCAATAAGGTGTGGTCGAGGGTAGCGGCGAGGGTATCGGCGGGCGCAGGCATGGCGCAAAGGTACGGCCACCGCGGATGGCTACTCTACCGCCAGCTTGTGCGTAGCGAGGGCATCGCCTACTTGCACGCGCAGGGTATAAATACCAGGTGCAACTCCGGTCAGACCAAGCAGGTAGTCGGCGCCAGCTGGGGCGGCGGTTACGCGCACTACGCGCCCTAGGGCATCGAGCAGCGTAAGGGTGGCCGGGCCCGTTCCGGCCGGCACGCGCACAGTGGCCGCGCCGTGGGCTGGGTTGGGGTAAAGGCCTAGGGCAGCTTGCAGGGTCGGGCTGCGGGTGGGCAGAGCTGTCGTAGCCAGGGAGGCCAGGTAGCCTGTGTATAAGCTGGACGGGCTAACTAGGTTAGCGCTGCCGAAAGTAGTTGACGTACCAATAAAGCCCGCTACGTATATTGTGGAGCCAGCCAAGGCCAGTGCCGTTGCGGCGTTATAGCCCGCAGTGCCTATACCATGCGCCGACAGGGCCCCCGCGAAAGCCGCCCCGGTAGCTGTCTCTATGATTTGGGCCACAAAAAGGTTGGGGCGATGATAGTTGAGAGACTGGTTGTCATTGATGAGGGTAGTGGTACCAAAGTTGGCCGAGTAGCTGCTGAACTTGCCACCTACATAGATGGTGTTTCCAACTAGCAGTAGCGTGCTGGCACTGTCGCGCCCGGTGCCGCCGGCCCGCAAGGCCCAGTCATTAGCGAAGCCGCCGCCTCCATCTGTAAGCTTAGCCACGAAGGCGTCGCCGTCGCGGTAACTGCCAGTGCCAGCATTTACTAGCGCGGTGCTGCCAAACGTAGCAGTAGACCCGAAATAGATGCCCGACAGATATAAGTCGGCGCCATGGGCCAACAGGCTTAGCGGTATGGCCCCGCCATCGCCGGCCGCCGCCTGCGCCCAGGTGAAGCTGCCGCTGGCCCCAGCATCAAGCAGCTTCGCCACAAAAGCCTGCGAACCTAGGTTGCTGCCAAGAGAGCCGCTACCTAAGGTTACGCTGCTACTACCAAAAGTAGTGGCGTCAGCTATGCTACCAGCCAAGTAGAGATTACTGCCATTTACGGCCAGCTGTAGGGGCGTTTCGTAGCGAGCAAGCTGGCCAGTTGCCTGCTGCACCCACGTAAACGTAGCGTTAGCGCCAACATCTACAAGCTTGGCTACGTACAGGTCGTTGGAGCCAAAAGGTGGAACACCCGTATTGAGCAAGGAATTGGTAAGCGCGAAAGAGCCTAGGGTGATAGGCCCGCCGAAAGTGCCCGCTACGTACAGAGACGTTCCACTTACCGCCAGCGCCCTCAAGCCAGTTACTGGCTGGGTCCAAACGATGCTGCTCCCACTACCCGTATCCGTGAGCTTGGTAACGGTGCCGCTAGAAGCCAGGTACAGGCTATGACCACTTTGGGATAATGATATAACAGTGCCAGTGGCAGTCACGCGCTGTGCCCACAAGAAAGAGTTGGTGGTGGTGCTCCATTTTGCCAAGAAGGTACTCAATGAGTAGCCAGCATTAGTCAGGCTGCTTGCTCCCAGCGTGATAGTTCCTCTGAAATTCCCTGCCAAGTACACGTTGCCACTGCCGTCAGCCCCTAGGGCTTGCACCGTCGAGTAATCGCTGTTGCTGTTGATAATGGCAATGGCCGTTTGCCAAGTCGGGGCTTGCGCTGCCGCCGAGAAACTGGTGAAGAGTGCCAGCACTAACAGCCACATATAAAGTAGGTTATTTTTCATCTAGGCATAAGAAGTAAGTTGCTCGGCCATGACCGTTCTCGTTCAGCTAGCGTTGCATATTGTGCTTAAATCTAAGAAATAAGCAGCATAAAAAAGGACTGAACGCTACCGCTCAGTCCTTTTCTTTTATTGAAGTCAAAGAGCCCTAGGCCTCCTCCACCAGCACGCAGCGCTGCTCGGCCAGGTCTTGCTCTACGGTCTTGTACTTCACGTCGCGCTTCATGGTACCGTCCATGTATTGCACGGTCACCTTATCGTTGCGATTGGCTACTCGCTGGCTGCGCACCGGCTCCTGCTTTAGCACCTGGGGGTTGAGGCCCAGCTCGGCGGCTTGCTCAAGGTCTTCGGGGCCGGCCCCTAGGGAGGTATCCGATACAGCCTTCTCCACTTTCAGCTTGGGCTGCGGGGTGGGCAGGGGCAGCTCCTCGTTGTCGAAGTACAGCTCGGGCTCGGCGAAGCCAGCCTCGGCGGCCACGGGCACATCGGCGTAAAAGAGGAAGTTGGCGGTTTCGTGGTTCACCTTGCCCAGCATGCGCTTAAACAGCTCGAAGGCCTCAAATTTGTACACCAGCAGCGGGTCTTTCTGCTCGTACACGGCGTTTTGCACCACTTGCTTCAGGTCGTCCATCTGGCGCAGGTGCTGGGTCCAGGCCTCGTCGATGGTGCTCAGCACGGCGCCCTTCTCCATCTGGCGCACGATGTCGAGGCCGTTGGTAGCCTGGGCGCGGTGCAGGTTGGCAATCACCTGGGTGTGCTTGCGGCCGTCGGTGAAGGGGATGGCGATATTTTCGTAGTGCGTGTTTTGGCGCAGCAAGTCATCTATCATTGGCAGGGCGTTGCTGCCAATGTGCTCGTTCTTGCTGTCGTAGTAGCCCACGGCCTCGTCGTAGAGCTTTTGCGTGAGCGCCGGGGCGGGCAGGGTCGAAAACTCCGGCTGGCTGAGATGGGTGTCGTAGCCAAAGTCTTTCACCACGGCCAGCTTGAAGCTGGCGTAGTCGTTGGTGGTTTTGTGGCCGGCCGCAATGTCCTCGCTCACGTCATATACTAGGTTCAGGATATCCAACTCCAGGCGCTCGCCGAAGAGGGCGTTGCGGCGGCGGCGGTACACCACCTCGCGCTGGGCGTTCATCACGTCGTCGTACTCCAGCAGGCGCTTACGAATACCGAAGTTGTTTTCCTCCACCTTCTTCTGGGCGCGCTCAATCGAGGAGGTAATCATCGAGTGCTGAATTACTTCGCCCTCTTCCATGCCCATCTTGTCCATGAGCTTGGCAATGCGCTCCGAGCCAAACAGGCGCATCAGGTTGTCCTCCAGGCTCACGAAGAACTGCGACGAGCCCGGGTCGCCCTGGCGGCCGGCGCGGCCCCGCAACTGGCGGTCGACGCGGCGGCTTTCGTGGCGCTCGGTGCCGATAATCGCTAGGCCCCCCGACTCGCGCGACGTCTCGCGCAGCTTGATGTCGGTGCCGCGGCCGGCCATGTTGGTGGCGATGGTTACGGTGCCGGGGTAGCCAGCGCCGGCCACAATCTCGGCCTCGCGCTGGTTTTGCTTGGCGTTCAGCACCTGGTGCTTGATGCCGCGCAGCTTCAGCATGCGGCTCATCAACTCGCTGATTTCTACCGAAGTAGTACCCACCAATACCGGTCGGCCAGCCGTTACGAGGGCCTGGATTTCCTCGGCTACGGCGTTGTACTTCTCGCGCACCGTGCGGTATACCTTGTCGTGCTGGTCGGAGCGCGAAATCACACGGTTGGTCGGAATCACTACTACGTCGAGCTTATAGATTTCCCAGAGCTCGCCCGCTTCCGTTTCGGCCGTACCCGTCATGCCGGCCAGCTTGTGGTACATGCGGAAGTAGTTCTGCAACGTCACCGTGGCGTAGGTCTGGGTGGCATCCTCAATGCGCATACCTTCCTTAGCCTCAATGGCTTGGTGCAGGCCATCGGAGTAGCGGCGGCCTTCCATCACGCGGCCGGTCTGCTCATCCACGATTTTTACCTTGCCATCCTCGCTGAGGATGTACTGGTCGTCGCGCTCAAACAGAGTGTAGGCTTTCAGTAGCTGGTTCACGGTGTGCACCCGCTCGCTCTTGTCTTGGTAATCTTGCAGCAGGGTTTCCTTTTGGTGCAGCTTTTCTTCGGCCGTGAGGGCCTCGGCCTTCTCGATGTTGGCAATCTCGACCCCGATGTCGGGCATGATGAACAGGTGCGGGTCCTCACCCTGGGCCGTAATCAGGTCGATGCCTTTTTCGGTCAGTTCAATCTGGTTGTTCTTCTCGTCAATGGTGAAAAACAGCGGCTTGTCAGCGTCCGGCATCTGGCGCGAGTTATCGGCCAGGTAGTGGTTTTCGGTTTGCTGCAAAATCACGCGCATCCCAGCCTCGCTCAGGAACTTGATGAGCGGCTTGCTCTTGGGCAGGCCCCGGTAGGCGCGGAACAGGGCTAGGCCGCCATCACCGTCCTTGCCGTTTTCAGTGGCGCCGGTCTTGCCGTCGGCAATCTGCTTGCGGGCCTGCACCAGGTAGCTCTGCACCAGCCGCTTCTGCTCATCCACCAGCCGCTGAATGCGGGGCTTGAGTTGCAAAAACTCGTGCACGTCGCCTTTGGGCACCGGGCCCGAAATGATGAGCGGCGTGCGCGCATCGTCAATCAGCACCGAGTCCACTTCATCCACCATCGCGTAGTGATGCTTGCGCTGCACCAATTCGCGCGGGTCGCGGGCCATGTTGTCGCGCAGGTAGTCGAAGCCAAACTCGTTGTTGGTGCCGTAGGTGATGTCGGCCAGGTAGGCGTTGCGGCGGGCGTCGGTATTGGGCTGGTGCTTATCGATGCAGTCCACCGTGAGGCCGTGGAACTCAAACAGCGGCGCGTTCCACTCCGAGTCGCGCTTGGCCAGGTAGTCGTTCACCGTTACCAAATGCACGCCGCGGCCCCCTAGGGCATTGAGGAAGGCCGGTAGGGTTGAAACCAGCGTCTTGCCTTCGCCGGTGGCCATTTCGGCAATCTTACCCTGGTGCAGCACCACGCCCCCAATCAGCTGCACGTCGTAGTGCACCATGTCCCAGGTAATTTCGGCGCCGGCCGCCAGCCACTTATTACTCCAAATAGCTTGGTCGCCTTGGAACGTTACGTTGGCGTGCGAGGCGGCGTAGTCGCGGTCCAGGTCGGTGGTCGTAACTACCAACTGGCCATTTTGGGCGAAGCGGCGCGCGGTTTCCTTAACAATGGCAAACGCCTGGGGTAGCACCGCTAGCAGGGCCGCTTCGAGGTCCTTATTGCGCTGCTTTTCGAGCACGTCAATTTGCTCAAATATTTGCTCTTTGTGCGTTACCTCCAGGTTAGGTTGCGAGTCAATCTGGCCCTGCAGGTCAGCAATCTGACCGTCGAGGCCGCTTAGCTGCTGGTCAATCTGCTGGCGGACTTCCTGGGTGCGCTGGCGGAGCTGGTCGTCGGTTAAGCCGGCCAGTTTGGCATATTCAGCGTTGATGAGGGCCACGTAAGGCACTACGTCTTTGAGGTCCTTCTCAGCTTTGGAGCCAAACAGCTTGGCGACGGTTTTACCAAGGAAATCTAACATCTGGGGAATTATTAACTAAAATAAAGCAGCACGTTTCGGGCAAATTTACGGCCCGCTCGGTAAAGCGGACGCGCGGCCGTAAACTATAAAACCCCGCTAGCTCAAAAAGAGTGCGGGGTTTTGAGAAGCGGCAAATTTGGCAGGTGGGCAGCCCTAGGGTTTTGCCAGCCCCATGGTTAGGGTCGGATGATAACTACCGGCCCCGGCAGGCGGTAGTAGGGTGGCCGGTAGTAGTGGGGCTGCGGTCGGTAGTAGGAGCGCCCACCGTAGGTTCGATAGGGCGCGGCGTGGTAATAGCGCGGTTGGTAGGAGGGCCTAGGGTACCCGCGCGGCCGGTAGTACCCGCGCTAGGCCTGGGCCCGCTGGGTAGTACCCGCCAATATCCCCAGGCCCAGTAGCAGGCCAAAAAGCAAGCGTTTCATTAGGCAAAAAGCTAGATGCGAGGACCTTGCAAACCATAAGGTGCGCTACTGCCAGCCAGGATTAACGAGCGGCCCGAAACTGGTGGAAAAACTCCCGCAAGTCGGCTACCAGCAGGCCGGGTGCTTCGAGAGCGGCGAAGTGGCCGCCGCGGGGCATCTGCTGCCAGCGCTGCACGTTGAAGAAACGCTCGGCAAACTCGCGCGGAGCGGGCGTAATATCCTGCGGGAAAATGGCGAAGCCGGTGGGTACCTGCACGTGGGTAGGGGCGCCTAGGGCCGGATTGTGCATCACCTCGTAGTAGAGCCGAATAGACGAGCCGATGGTTTGCGTCGCCCAATAAATCATGATGTTGGTGAGCAGGTCGTCCTTGGTGAAGGTGTTCTCGATGTTGCCGTCGTTGTCGCTCCAGGCGTGAAATTTTTCGATAACCCAGCCCAGCAAGCCTACTGGCGAATCGTTGAGGCCATAAGCCAGCGTTTCGGGCTTGGTGCCCTGTATCTTCTGGTAGCCGGCTTCTTTTTCCTGCCAGGCCTTATTCTTCACTACCCAGGCTTGCTCGGTAGCCGAGAGGTTGGGCAGCTTATCGGCCGTTTTGGCGTGGGTGCTGGGCACGTCGGTGAGGTGGATGGCCAGCAGCGAACTGGCGTGGCGCAGAGCCAGTTGCTCGGTGATGCTGCTGCCCCAGTCGCCGCCGTGCGCCACGTACTTTTTGTACCCTAGGGTCTTGGTCATCAGCTCATTCAACACGTCGGCCATGCGGGCGGCATCGTAGCCAGGCTGGGTAGGCCGGTCGGAGAAACCATAGCCGGGCAGGTCAGGCACTATCACCGTAAAGGCATCTTCGGCGCGGCCGCCGTGCGCCGCCGGGTCGGTGAGCAGCGGGATAATCTTCGTCATCCGGAAGAAGGAATCGGGCCAGCCGTGCGTTAGCAGCAGCGGCAGCGGGTTGGGCCCTTTGCCCTCAATGTGCACGAAATGCACCCCTAGACCCGCCACCTCGGCCTTGAACTGCGGCAGCTGGTTCAGCTTGGCTTCCTGGGCGCGCCAGTCGTAGCCGTGCTGCCAGTAGGCGGCCAACTGCTGCAGGTACTCGCGGTTGGTGCCGTAGGTCCAGCTGGCATCATCCAGCTCGTCGGGCCAGCGGGTGTGGGCTAGGCGATACTGCAAATCTGTGAGCACCGGCTCAGGCACGTTGATTTTAAAAGAATCCATGGGGCGGAGTGGAAAAGGAAACGAATAGAAAGCAAAAATGCCCCGCCGGGGGCGGGGCATTTTCTTACGCAGATGCGGCAGCAACGATTACTCTTTGGCCAACTCGCGGTTCACGATTTTCTCGACCAGCGACGACGAGCCGGCGATAGCTGGGCGGGCGGGCTTGACAGCTTCCTCCTTATCAGTCAGCTTCTTGTACAGCGTCAGGGCCTGGGCTACTACCTGGTCCATGTTGTAGTACTTGTAGGTAGCCAAGCGGCCCACAAAGTGCACGCCCGTGGCTTCATCAGCCGCCTGCTTGTACTTGTTGTACAGTTCGGCGTTCTCTGGCATCGGAATGGGGTAGTAGGGGTCGCCCTCGGCTTGCGGGTACTCGTACACGATGGCCGTTTTGGGGTGCTGCTGACCAGTGAGCGCCTTAAACTCGGTGATGCGCGTGTAGGCGTGCTCGTTGGGAAAATTGACCACCGGCGCGGCCAGGTGCTTCTCCTCGCTCAGCGTGTCGTGCTTAAACTCAAGCGAGCGGTAGGGCAGCTTGCCAAACTTAAAGTCGAAGTACTCGTCTACCGGGCCAGTGAAAATCATTTCCTTAAAGGGAATGAATTTAATCACCTCGTGGTAGTCGGTGTTCAGCATCACCTTGATATTCGGGTGGTTGAGCATGTTCTCAAACATCCGGGTGTAGCCGTGCAGCGGCATGGCCTGGTAGGTATCAGTGAAGTAGCGGTCGTCGCGGTTGGTGCGAGTAGGCACCCGGCTCGTCACGCTCTTATCAAGCTGCGAGGGGTCTAGGCCCCACTGCTTGTTGGTGTAGTTCTTGAAAAACTTGTTGTAGAGTTCGCGGCCCACTTTACTCACTACTACGTCTTCGCTGGTTTTGATAACCGGTACGTCCTCGGCCACCGACTGGAAGAACTCCTCTACCTGGAAGCTAGTCAAATTCAAACCATAGAGCTTATTAATGGTATCAAGGTTGATGGGCATAGGCACCATCTGGCCATCTACCGAAGCGAGCACGCGGTGCTCATAGGGGCGCCACTCGGTGAAGTTGCCGAGGTAGTCGAATACGTCCTTCGAATTGGTGTGAAAGATGTGCGGACCATACTTGTGTACCATGATGCCCGCATCATTGTAGTGGTCATAAGCATTCCCCCCAATGTGGTTGCGCTTGTCGATAATGAGCACTTTTTTGTTGCTACGGGTCGCTAGGCGCTCGGCCAAAACACTACCGGCAAAACCGGCTCCCACAATGAGGTAGTCGAACATAAGAAAGGACTAGGAAGAAATTAGAAAATGGCTAAGTTTTAGGAAGTTCTGAAATTTGTTCTGAAAATACTACGCGGAAACCGTTTTAGCAACTTGGCTGAACTGTTTAATGTCCAATCTATTCTGCATTAGGTTCACCATATTTTGCCACGTCAGGTCCCACGAAATGGTGGCCAAGTAGGCATCAGTGCGGGTGCGCCAGTCGGCGTCCTGGCCCTGCTTCAAGGCGCGGGTTATGGCCTGGCCAAAGGCCCTAGGGTCGTCGGCAATCTGCACCAGGTTTAGCTCGCCGTACGGGCGTACTACATCGCGAATGCTGGTACTGACCACCGGCCGGCCGGCGGCTAGGTATTCGGGCGTCTTGGTGGGCGAAATAAATTCGGTGCTCTCGTTGCGGGCAAACAGCAGCGTAGCCACATCCCAACCATGCAGGTAGGCAGGTAGTTCCTGGTAATCTTTACCTCCTAGGTAGTGGATATTCTCATTCTGGGGCAATGTGGCGAAGTCAATCTTCACCACTGGCCCAATTATAACGAACTGCCATTGCGGATGGTTAGTAGCCAGCTGGCACAGCAGGTTGATGTCGAGGCGCTCGTCTACCACGCCAAAAAAGCCGATGCGCGGGTGCGCAATGCTGGCCTGGTCGGCGGGCTCGGCTAGCTGCGCCTGGCGCGCCTGCCCAAAATGGGCTTTGTCAATGCTACTCGGGAAAGAGTGCGCATCGGGATGCTGTTCGCGCTTCGATTCGTAGATGCGCTGGCCACCCGTAAACACGAGGTCAGCTTTCTGAAACAACTCCTGCTCGCGCTGGCGCAGCTCGGGCGGCGCAAACTTGAATTGGGCTAGCTCGTCCATGCAGTCGTACACCGTGAGAGCGGGCCGGAACTGGCGCGATTTGTTTAGCGCCATGGGAGTATAGTACCAGAAAGCGTAGTTTGTCAGCTTATTAGCTGCAAAAAAGCGGCTGAGCACTTCGTACTCCGTTCGGTCGGCGGCCTCTTGGCCGTGCAAGCGCTGAGGCAAATGCACTACCAGCACCTGCACGCCGTTTTGGCGTTTTTTTACTTCAATATGCGGCTCAACGAGGTCGTCGGCGTGGTAAAAGGCGTCTTCTACGTAAAAAACCCGGCCGTGCTGGGCAAAGCGCGTCATCAAGTGCTGCGGGCGCTGCCACACAAAATCCCAATGCAGGTGCGCAAAGCAAACCAAATCGGGCAGAGAATAAGGCAGTTGACTCGAGGCGACCTGGCCCGCAGCCGGGGCGGTGGCGGCTGCACGCGCAGGTGCCTCCGCCGTAGTAGAAAGCGGCATGAAGAAGACAAGAAAAGGCTAACTAATACTATCGCCACTGGGAAAACTCATCCAGTGCGTAGCAATCGCTGCATATACGTGAACCCCATCGAAAAGGATGCACCTTGGTATAGTACCCCGTGGCCAGCACTCTCACGAACCCTGTTTTAGAGGATTAGTTGCAGCTCAACCGCGTTTTCCCAGCCAAGGGGGCTAGGCGCGCGTAGCCAGTCGCGCCGCATGCCGACTTGGAAAAATCCTATTTTAGTGAATAGTTTGATACTAGCCTCATTACTAGACGCTACGGTACAGTATAATTGGTGCAGCTGCAGGTGCTGGCGGGCATAGGGTAACAGCGCCTGTAGGGCTGCTGCTGCTAGGCCCCGGCGGCGGGCGCCGGGCAGCACCGCAATGCCCACGCCCGCCCGCTGGTGCCGAGCCGAGTAGTCGTAGAGGTCGAGGGTGCCGGCCGGCTGGCTAGCTTCATCGCTGATAATGAGGCGCAACTGCCCGGCTTCGGCCAGACTGGCGGCGGCGTGGCGTAGGTACTCGCGCAGGGCGTGGCGCGACACGGGGCCCGGCAGCACGTCGGAATGTGCCCAGAGGTCGGGGTCGTTTTCGAGCTGAAATAAAAATTCTAAGTCGTCGGGTTCGAGGGCGCGCAGTTGCATGCAGATTAAACGGATTACGCGGATGCGCTTGCTGGCGGCAAGCTAGCTACGCAGTTAAGCACGTCAGCCAGTCGTATTGGCTACCTTGGTAAATATTATTGCCTGGCGGAAACGTTGCTAAACTATTAGATACCAAACGAGTATGATGCGTAGCCAGTCTGCGTTAGCAGGCGTATCGGCGTTATCCGTTTAAGCTGCGGTCCCGCCGAATACCCGCACGGCTGGCCCGCTCAGCCACACGTTAGTAAAGCTGCCATCGGCTTGCTGCTCGAACGCTACTTCGAGCAGGCCACCGGGGGTGCTTAGGCGCACCGGCGAGGTAGCGCCGCGCTGGCTGGCGGCTAGCGCCACGGCCGTCACGCCCGTGCCGCAGGAGTAAGTTTCGTCTTCCACGCCGCGCTCGTAGGTACGCACTGGCCAGGGGAGGGCGGGGTCGGCGGGCACTTCCACGAAGTTGACGTTGGTGCCGGTGGGGTCGTAGGCTTGGTCGAAACGAATGTCGTGGCCAGCCGCAAACACGTTGAACTCGGCCAGGGGCAGCGACTCGTGCGGGTCGAGAAAATGCACATGGTGCGGCGAGCCAGTATGCACAAACACGTCGCCGTCGCCCACCCCGGCGGGCTGGGGCGCGGCCACGTCCATCATGCGCAGGCGCACGGCGCCGTCGGGCTCCACGCGAGCTTCGTGAGGGCCATCCACGGCCAGAAAGTAAGCGGTATTTTCAATGATATTCAAGTGTTTGGCAAACGCTACCAGGCAGCGCCCACCGTTGCCGCACATGCTGCTAGGGGCCCCGTCGGCGTTGAAGTATACCATCTCAAAATCGTAGCCGGCGCGCGCGCGCAGCAGCATCAGCCCGTCGGCCCCGATGCCGAAGCGGCGGTGGCACAGCGCCGCGATGTGGGCCTGGTTGGTCTCGTCAAACTGCCGGGCGCGGTCGTCGAAGATGATGAAGTCGTTGCCGGTGCCCTGGTATTTATGAAACGTCATGGGGCAAAGGTCGGGGACGGCCGCTGGTTAGCCCAGCCTTTTGGCGGGCCAGGTGCCCTAGGGTCTGCCGCCCGGCTCGGGTGCGCGCGGGTGAGTACCGGCCCGGGGCCTAGGGCCCACGCTTTAGGCAGCGGCCGGCGAATCGAGCACGATGGTGACGGGGCCATCGCCCAGCAGGCGCACCTGCATATCGGCCCCGAAGATGCCGGTGGGCACGGGCTGGCCCAGCTCCTGCGCCACCAGCTGCACGAAGCGCCGATACAGCGGCTCGGCCACGGCTGGCGGCGCGGCGCCCGCGTAGCTGGGGCGGTTGCCCTTGCGGGCATCGGCCAGCAGCGTAAACTGGCTCACTACCAGCACTTGCCCGCCTACGTCGCGCACGCTTTGGTTCATTTGGCTATCCGCATCGGCGAAGATGCGCAGCGCCACCAGCTTGCGGGCTAGCCAGGCGAGGGCCGCCTCGTCGTCGGTGGGGGCGCAGCCGGCCAGCACCAGTAGCCCAGGGCCAATCTGGCCGGTAAGGCTGCCCTCAACGGTGACGGAAGCTTCGCGAACGCGCTGGATAACAAGGCGCATAGTTTTAATGAGCGGTTGGTAATGAGCTGTTATCAATAAATGATGAGCAAGTAGTTCTTGCTTATTACTTGTCATTGCGAGCGTAGCGCAGCAATCGCACCAACACAATTTGCCTGGGGTATCATGCTGGTGCGATTACCGCGCTACGTTCGCAATGACAAACGGTAGGCGGCAACAGCGAATAGTTCCAGTTGGCTATCGTTCGCTACCTAGCGTCTGATTTTTAAGCTGTCCAGGTGATGCTGGAAGCGGCGGGCGAAGGCCTTGTGCTGGGCAAAAGTCTCGCTGAAATCGGAGAAGCCGCTACCGTCGGGGCGGGCGCAGAAGAATACGTAGGCGTGGTGAGCGGGGCGCAGCACGGCATCGAGGCTCTGGGGGAAGGGCGTGGTAATGGGGCCGGGCGGCAGGCCCTTGTGGCGGTAGGTGTTGTAGGGCGAATCCACTTTCTTATCCACGTTCAGCACGCGCTTGCGGGTGCCCAGGCTGTGCAGGGGCCACAGCAGGGTGGGGTCGGCCTGCAGGGGCT
Source organism: Janthinobacterium lividum (assembly GCA_050954355.1). Classification (GTDB taxonomy): domain Bacteria; phylum Bacteroidota; class Bacteroidia; order Cytophagales; family Hymenobacteraceae; genus Hymenobacter. Next base: position 99,382 of record JBPBPH010000069.1, on the reverse strand, counting down.
GGCCTAGGCGCAGGCGGTTGAGGTACACGCCCGCAATGAGGGGCTTATCGGTGGGCTGGGCGGTTTCGCGTTGCACGATGCTGGCCAGCACCGCCACCTGCACCGGGCTCAGGTGCAGCGAGTCGGCCTCGGCTTGGCGCCGGGCGGTCCAGAAGCGGCGGTGCCGGGCCGCCACCGAATCCAAAAATCCTAGGGCCGGCGTGGGCCAAAACAGGTGCAGCGAGCCCGGAATAAAGAGCGTGCGCACCGTGGCCGTGTCGAGGCCATAGCGCTTGAGCAATAAAGAGTTATTGGCCAGCAACTGGTGCAGCGCCAGCGTGTCGAGCCAGAGCTGGCGGCCGGCCTGGCGCGGCAGCTGCGGCAGGTACTGGAAGGGCCGCAACGTGAACGCGATAGTGTCCTGCCGGCCGCTTTCGAGCAGGCGCACCAGGGCCAGGTTGCTGGCGCCGGGCGGCAGCGAGTAGCGGCCGGGGTGCACCGGGTGTTGCCGCGACCCTAGGCCGCGCCAGCGCGCCACCTGGGCAAACGTGCCCGGCCGCGCCAGGTAGCCCGGCTGGCTCAGCGAGTCGAGCACCGCCCCTAGGCCCACCCCCGGCCGAATGAAGAGGTAAGCCGGCCCCTCCACGGCGGGCGGCACGTTGGGGCGCAGCAGCAGGTGCCAGGCCGCGCCCGCCCCCAGGCCCAGCAGCCCCAGCGTGAGGCCCGCCACCCGCTGCCACCAGCGGCGGCGCGGCGCAAGGGGCGGCGAGGGGGTATTAGGCAGCGGCAGCATGAGGCGGGCAAAGCCCAAAGGTCGGGCGCCGCCGCCTTACCAAAGCCGGTAGCCAAAGCCGGTGCTCAACAGCAGGCGGCCCGGCTGCCAGGGCAGCGCGGTGGTGGGCTGGCCGTTTACGCGGGCCTGCACCTCGGCGGCGGGCCGCGGCAGGGCCGCGGCATTGTCGTGCCAAAAGCCGGCCTCCTGCACCAGCAGCTCGGCGCGGGTGCGCAGGGGCAGCAGGTAGCTGGCATCGGCCCGCAGCTCCCAGCGGCGGCTCAGCTCCAGCCCTAGGCCGGCGCTGGGGCGCAACGCCTCGGTACTGGTTTGCAGTGAGATAGTGAGACGGTCGTAGCCCAGGTTGGTACCCGCCAGGCGCAGGCCGCCGTCGGGGTTGTCAAAGGTGCCCAGCTCGCGCACCAGGGGCTGGCTGAGGTAGCCCGCCCACAGGCGCAAGCGCACCGGCCGGCCGCGGGGGTTTAGGTTGTGCTCCCACCCTAGGCCAGCCTCCCAGCCGCCGCCTCGCAGTTGCCCCAGCAGCGTGCGAAACCGGGTGTAGGCGCCCAGCCCCGCCGGCAGGTATAGCTGGTAGCCGGTTTCTACGAAGGGCACCACCAGCGGCACCGCCACCGAGCCGCTCGCCACCGCCCGAAACGCGTAGCCCGCCGGCGCCACCACCGCCTGCAAGTTGGCCCCCGTGCCGCTTGCCGTTAGCAGCCCCGCGCTGTAGTTGAAGCCTAGGCGCACCTTGGGCGGGCGCGCCGTGGGGACGGGGCGAACCCGCACGGCGGTGGTCGTATCGGCCGCGGTCGTATCGGCCGCGGCGGGGCCTAGGGCCGGCGCGGTGGGCAGGGGCGCGGCCGGAGTGCGCAGCAGGCGCTCGGCGGCTTGCTCGCGGGCCTGGTCAAGCAGGGCGCGGCGCAGGGGCGCGGCCGGCAGCAGGGTGGTGGTGCCGCGCCAAAAGGCCGAGTCGTAGGGCACCGGGTTGCGCAGAAAAACATCGGTGTACTGGCTGCGCTCGGGGTAGGGCGGCGGGGCCACGCGCCCCGTGTCGATGGCCGTGGTGAGGTACTCGGCCAAGTGGTGGCGCACTTGCCCGGCCAGGGGGCGCCCCAGGGTGTTGTACCACACGCTTTTCAAGTAAAAGCGCCCCGCAAACTGCTGGTAGTAGGTGCGGTAGGCCCGCTCGCTGGCCTCGAACGACAGCAGGTGCTCGCGCGCGATGCCAGCCGGCGTGCGGTGCCACTCGGCCCCCAAAAAGGCGTAGCGCTGCACGTCGATATACAGCCGGCCCGCAAAGCTGGCTTGCGCGCGGCCCAGCCGCGGCCCAAAGGTGATGACGTACACCGGCCGCCCCTCAAACGTGGTTTGGGAGTCGAAACCATACTGGTACTCCTTGAAGTGACGCTCGTTGATAAACTCGGCCCGCTCGCGCACGAAGTCGAAGCGGTGCGGCACCAGGCCGCCGGCCATCCAGTTTACGCGGGCCAGGTCGGCCACGGTGGTGGCGCGGCGGCGCAGCTCTACGCGGCGGGCCTGCAGCACCCGCACGTAGCCGGCCTGGCCGGGGTGCTGGTAGCCCGGCTTGTACACCTGCAGTAGGCCCTCGGCCAGGTAGTCGTAGCGCCCGCCGGCCGCCTCCTCGTCCGACTCGCGGTAGAAGCCCGTAAGTTGGGTGGGGTGCGTGGGAAAATTGCGCGGAATGCGCCGCACCGCCTCTTGAATAATGCCCGTAGCCGAAGCCGTGACGGTAACAGTGCCCAAATTAGCCGGGCTGATTTTCAGCTTGATTACCAGCTCGGGCCCCGGGAGCGGCGGCAGCGCCTGGCGGTAGCGCTGGTAGCCCAGCAGCGCCACTTCCAGGTCGGTGCCTTGGTAGGCGGCCGGCACCCGCAGGGCGAAGCGCCCGTCGAGGTTGGTGCTGGTGCCCAGGCGGTTGTGGGCAATGCCGACCTGCGCATTGGGTACCGGCTGGCGGGTGTCGGCGTCGAGCACCTGCCCGCGCAGCACGGCGTCGGTGAGGGGCGTTGGGGCCGCGGCTAGGGTAGGGGTTTGGGCCAGGACCGACCCTAGGGGCGGCAGGCAGCTAAACAGCGCCAGCCAGCAGCGGCACACGAGCGAAAGCATGGCGGAAGGGGCGTAAAAAAGGAGCGGCCGGCCCGGCGGCTCCTTCGCTAGCCAGCAAGTATACAGCTTAGTTGCTGGCCAGCACCGGGCTTAGGGCGCGTTGCACGTAGCCGGGCAGGGGCTGGTGCCGGGCCAGGCAGCGCAGCACTTGCTGCTCGCGCCGGTGGCTAAAGCGCAGCGAGCCAAAAAACGATACTAGCGAGCAGTTGGTGCCCAGGCCCGCTACCGCGCCGGGCGGCAGCAGCAGCTGGCTGGCTTCGGTGGCAGTGGTGCTGGTGGCGGGGGTAACGGTGCCGCAGCCGACGGCCCAGCCTAGCTCGCTGCCCAGCCGCCGCTGCCGAAACAGCCGCTTAATGGCCGCCATGCTATCATGGGCGGCAGCTGGGCTGGCCGGCCGGGCCTGCCCACGCCCGGCCAGCGGCAGCAGCAAAGCAAAGAGCAGCGCGCGCAGCAAACCGTGGGGCATGGTAGTAAAGCACAAGGGTGGATGGACAGGGAAGTTGCATCAAACTACGTGTAGGGTGAATGAATAAGAAAGGCTTATTTGCCGGGGTTGGCAAAAGCTTTAGCCCGTCATTATGAGCTTGTTGAATCATTTCAGTAGCGCCCTTCCACAAATGTGGAGGCGTTGCCGCCGGGTACTGCCCTAGGCTACCTCGGCCATCGAAAGGCCTTACAAGCTGGTGCTCAGTGGTAGCCCCGGCTTTGTAGTTCAAGCTACTTGGGCCGCTGGCGGCAAGCGCTGTTTTTCTTGCCTAGCGCGCAGCAAAAGGCCCTCCGGCTGCCGTAATACTAGCGGCGGCCGGAGGGCTTCATTTGGTTGGCAGGCTGGGCAGCTCCTAGGCCTCCAGCGGGCCGTCGAGGAGGGCTAGGGCCAGGCCGTGGCGCTGGGCCACCGCCTCTAGTAGCTGGCGCTGCCAGGGGCGCAGGGCCACCTCAGCGCCCTGCTCCACTACCTCCGTAATGAGGCGGTTGCTGAGCACGGTATTGGCCAGCACGGGGCTTTCGTCGGTGGCTAGGTGGGTTTTGAGATTGGTGAGCAGGTTTTCGCGGGCGTCGGCGCGGCTGGCGAGCGGGCCGCTGAGGCGCCGCCGGAAGCCGCCCGGCCGGCGCTGGTCGGCGGGCAGGGGGCCGTCGGGGCGCAGCTCGGCGGTGGCCAGGGCTACTAGCTCGTCGGCATAGGGCGCGCGCTTCAGCTCGGGGTGCAGGCCGCCAGCGCTGCGCAGAGCGCCGTGGCTGGCAATGGGTTGGCGAGCTAGCTCGGCCAGGCGGTCGTTGCTGAGCACCATGTAGCTGGGGCGGTCGAGCTGCCGAGCCACGCGGTCGCGCAGCAAGAACAACTCCCGAAACAACGGCAGCTCCTGCGGGCCCACGCGGTACTTGCTGGCCAGGCGCTGGTGGGGGCGCTGCTCGTCGCGGCCGTAGCGTACGCTCTCTAGGGCCTGGTTTTCTTCGTGGGCCCACTGGGCGCGGCCTTGCTGCTGCAGGCGGTCGGCCAGGCGGTCGGTCAGCTCAAACAGATACAGCACGTCGTTGGCGGCGTATTCCTTCTGAGCCTCGGTGAGAGGGCGCTTCAGCCAGTTCGATTTCTGCTCGCCTTTATCTACCTCGAAGCCTAGCTCGCTGGCAATGAGGCGACCTAGGGAGATATTATTGTCCTCCAGAGCGAGCAGCGTAAACTGCACGCTGGTATCAACGATGGTGCGGCAGTGCACGCCGAACAGCTCGTCGAGCAGCAGGATATCCGACTTGCAGGAATGAAAAACTTTGGCCACGCTAGGGTCACGCAACACGGCAAAGAGGGGCTCCAGCCCGGCGGCCATCTCGGGCTCCAGCGGCAGTGGGTCAATCAGATACACTTGCTCGCCATCGAATATCTGAATGAGCGCCAAGTGCCGGCCGTAGCGGTAGCGGTTGTCGTCAAATTCTAGGTCGATGCCAATGCGGGGTAGGGAAACCAACTGGCTGGCCAGCTCGGCCACCTGGGCCTGCGTGGTGAGGTAGTGAATATGGGGCTTCATGCGCGGTGGTAAAGGTAGGGCCGGCGGCGCAGCTCTGGCTAGCGAGGCACTAGCTACCTAAAAGGCAGTATCATCCTTAAAAAAGGGGTTAAAATTTTGATGCTAAGAAGACGAATTAAGCTGGCAAGCCCTAAATTGCCCTTTCATAATAAGGGTATTCTACAAAAATATCCTGAATTTAGCCTCTACCTACCCTGCTTTTTAACCTATTCACCCCTTAAAGTTTCGCTTATGCAAAACTCAGTTTTTACACAATCTAGGGTGGCCATGTGTGCGGTAGCGGTGCTACTAGCGGCTCCGGCCTGGGCCCAAACGCAGCAGGCCATATCGGGCCGCGTGTCGGACACCGACGGCAACCCTATTCCGGGCGTGACGGTAGTGGAGCGCGGCACCACCAACGGCGCCACCACTAACGCCAACGGCAACTTCACCCTGGCGGTGCAGCCAGCTGCTACGCTGGTATTCAGCTCGGTAGGCTACACCGCGCGCACCGTGCCGGTGGGCAGCACCCGCAACTTCGACGTGCGCTTGGCCCAGAGCACCACCGACCTGGCCGAGGCCGTGGTAGTAGGCTACGGCACCCAAACCAAGGCCGACCTCACGGGCTCGGTAGACCAGCTTACGAGCAAGGATGTGGGCAACCAGCCCGTGCAGTCGTTCGAGCAGTCTATACAGGGCAAAGCGGCGGGGGTATTCATCGAGAACAGCAGCGGCAAGCTGGCCCAGGGCATGCGCATTCGGGTGCGTGGGGTATCCAGCATCAGCGGGGGCACCCAGCCGCTGTATGTGGTCGATGGCGTCCCGATTCTTAGTGATAACTTGTCGTCGACGACTGCCGGCACCAACTCAACGGCCGACATCAACCCCAACGATATTGAAAGCCTGACGGTGCTGAAAGATGCCGCCGCCACGGCCATCTATGGCTCGCGGGCTACCAATGGGGTGGTGCTCATCACCACCAAGCGCGGCAAAGCGGGCGGCACTCGCTTTACCCTAGGGGTGCAGGGCGGCTACAGCGAGCCCACCCACCGGCGCGAGTTTTTGAACAGCCAGGAATATGTAACGCTCCTGACGGAAGCTCTCATTAATGGCGGTGGTGCTAGGTCAACGCCAGCTAGTATTGCTACTCGCCTGCGCAACTACGCCGGCGGGGCTACCGACCCGCTTACCTACGATACCAACTGGCAGGACCAGGTTTTCCAGAAGGGCGCGTTTCAGCAGTATGACCTGAGCGCCGCGGGTGGCACCGACAAAACGCGCTTTTACTTCTCGGGCCAGTACAGCGACCAGAAGGGCATTCTGGTCAGCAACCGCTACCTACGCATGTCGGGGCGCTTCAACGTGGACCACCAGGCCACCGACCACCTGAAGTTTGGGGTGAACTTGGCCGCCACCCGCTCGCGCAACTACCGCGTGCCCGACGACGACGCTTTCAGCACGCCCATGCAGATTGTGGCCCTAGCCCCCATCACGCCGCTCATCGACCCGCGCACGGGCCTGCTTAGCGGCTCGCTCGACCTGGGTACGGGCCTGCCCAATACCACGTTTCCCTTCTACTACAACCCGCTGCTGAGTATTCAGGGCGGCACCTACACCACCGATACCTACCGCCTGCTGGGCAACGTGTACGCCGAGTTGCAGCTCTTTAAGGGCTTGTCGTTCCGCTCGGAGCTGGGCACCGACCTTATCAGCCAAATCGAAGACGAGTACGAGGGCAGCCTCACCTACCGCAATACCGGCCCAACCAACAATTATGGTTTCAACGCGTCGGTAATTAACTCTAAGGTGGTAGTGAATAACTACTTCACCTACAAGACCACCCTGGCCGATGTGCACACCCTGGATTTCACGCTCGGCACTAGTTATGAGAGCGCCCAGCAGGCGGGCAATAGCGTAACCGGCACGCAGTTTCCCTCCGATGCCTACCGCACCATCAGTGGGGCGGCCGCCATCACGGCGGGCACATCGTACCGCACTAGCTACGCGCTCGTGTCGTACTTTTTGCGGGGTTCCTACGCATTTGCGGGCAAATACCTGCTAGGCGTCAGCGGCCGCATCGATGGCTCGTCGCGCTTCGGCGTGAACCGGCGCTACGGCGTGTTTCCGGCCGCTTCGGCGGGCTGGCTGATTTCGGAGGAAGACTTTTTGAAGAACAACCCCACGCTGAGTTTGCTGAAAATTCGGGCTAGCTTGGGTAAGACCGGCAACCAGAACTTCTCCAACTTTCCCTCGCGCTACCTGTTTGGCAATGCTGGCTATGTGGGGGTGCCGGGCCAGGCGCCGGTGCAGCTTGGCAACGACAACCTAGGGTGGGAATCGACGGTGCAGTACGATGCGGGCCTGGAATTTGGCTTCTTAAATAACCGCATCACGGGTGAGGTGGACGTGTACCGCAAAAATACCACCGGCCTACTGCTCAACCAACCAGTGCCGGGCACGTCGGGCTTTTCGCAGCTGGCGGCCAACGTGGGTAGCCTGCGCAACCAAGGCATCGAGCTGACGCTGACGACTCGCAACCTGGTGGGCGACTTTACTTGGACCACCAGTGCGAACGCAGCCATCAACCGTAACCTCATTCAGGACTTGGCCGGCCCCGCCATCTTGGGCAGCAACTTGAACCGGGCGCAGGTTGGCCAGCCGCTGGGTGAGTTCATCGGGCCGGAGTATGCCGGCGTGGACCCTGCCAACGGCAACGCCCTCTATTACTTGAATACGAGTAATGCCGACGGCACTCTCAACCGGGGCACCACCGCCGACATCAACTTGGCGGCCTACGTGCCGATTGGCAACCCTAATCCTACTTGGACGGGCGGTATCACCAACACATTTACCTACAAAGGCCTCGACCTAGCCGTGACCCTAGTAGGCGTGTTTGGCAACCAGATTTATGATGCGGGCGCCCAATACTACTCGACGGGTTTTAACAACGGCCCCGACAACCAGACCCGCGACCAACTCAACCGCTGGCAGAAGCCCGGCGATATTACCAACGTGCCCAAGGCTACTTATCTGGGTGGCAACGGCATTGGGGCTTCGTCGCGCTTCGTGAGCAACGGCGACTACGGCCGCCTGCGCTCGGTGGTGCTGGGCTACAACCTGCCCAGCGCCCTCGTCAAGCGCGGCTTTCTGCAATCGGCCCGCATTTTCGTGCAGGGCTACAACCTGCTGACCTTCACCAAGTACAATGGCTGGGACCCCGAGGTGAGCACCGACTACCTTACCGGCGGCGGGGTAACGCAAACCCAGGGCAACATCAACCAGGGCGTTACCTTCTACACCGCTCCGCAGGCGCGCACCTACACCGTGGGCATCAACGTGGGCTTCTAGGCCGGTTGCTGATTTTCTTCTTTAGCTCCTAACTCGATATGAAAAAGACAGTTATTCGCCTGCTCACGGCGACGGTATTAACGGGCGGCGTCCTAGGGTGTAATAGTCGGCTCAACGTAGAGCCCGTTACGCAGATTGACGGCACTAGCGCCCTGAACACGCCCAGCGACGTGCAATCTACCCTAGTAGGCTGCTACAACGGCCTGCAAAGCGCCTACCTCTATGGGGGCTACATTCAGTTTATGTCGGACCTGCTGGCCGATAATGGCGACGAGGCTTTTGTAGGCACCTATGGCGACCCAGCCCAGGCCCAGCGCAAAACGCTGCTGGTTACCAACGGTACAGTGGCCAATACCTGGCTGAGCGCCTATGCCGTGATTAACCGCACCAACAACGTGCTGGCCAACACCAGCAAGCTTATCACCGCTACGCAGCAGGCCACGGCCGACGGCGAAGCCAAGTTCATTCGCTCGCTGGTGTATTTTGACTTGGTGCGCCTCTACGCCCGCGCCTGGAACGACGGTGACCCAAAAGCCAACCCAGGGGTGCCGCTGGTGCTCACTCCGACCCTTACCATTACGCCGGATAACAACGTAGCCCGCAGCACGGTGGCGCAGGTATACACCCAGATTATTCAGGATTTGACTACCGCTGAAGCCGAGTTACCTACCACCAACGGCTTCTTCGCTACCCGCTACGCCGCCGCCGCGCTGCTAGCGCGCATTTATTTGCAGCAGGGCAATTACGCCGCCGCGGCCACTGCCGCCACGCGCGTTATTGCCTCAAGCCGCTACCAGCTGAACGCGAGCTATGGTGATAATTTTCTGTCGAACAGCGACTTGTTGGCTAATTCGTCAGAAGATATTTTCGCCGTTCAGGTGTCGTCGCAGAGCGGCGTCAACCAGCTCAACACGTTTTACTCGCAGTACAGCCGCAACGACGTTGATATTCAGCCCCAGTTCATCAACTCGTTTGAGAGCGGCGACGACCGCAAAAACGTGTATGAGTATGACGCGACGTATAGCCTCTACTACACCAACAAGTACGATGTGCTCTACGGCAACATCAAGCTGATTCGCTTCGACGAGATGTACCTAACCCGGGCCGAGGCCAACTTCCGGGCCGGTACCAGCGTGGGGGCCTCCCCGCTGGCCGATATCAACCTCATCCGCGACCGAGCCCTGCTGCCTCCGCTGAGCACCCTCACGCTGGCTGCCATCCTCAAAGAGCGCCACCTAGAGCTGGCTTTTGAAGGCTTTGCCCTCGGTGACCTTAAGCGCACGATGCAATCGACCGCTGACCCCAATACGGGAACGGTTATCCCGTGGAATTCTACGCGCCTGATATTCCCCATTCCGCTGCGCGAAATCAACGCCAACCCTAACTTGGTGCAGAACGCCGGGTACTAAGTCCTAGGCCCCGCAAAACAAAAAAGGCCCGCAGCACTCGCTGCGGGCCTTTTTGGTGGCGGGCTACCCTAGGCCTCGTCGTCCTCGTTATCGTCAGCCTCAAAGTCCAGCTCGCGGGCTACGTCGATGGCTTCGGCCTGCACGGTTTCGAGCTGGGCCGGTGCGTCGGCGTCGAGGGTGCGGGCGAAGAGGTCGAGCAGGTCTTCGCCGTCGTCGTTCACGTAGAGGTTGGTGTAGAGCTGGTCGAAGAGCTTGGCTTCGCGGCCAATCTGCTCGTCAATATCCTGGGGCGAGCGGGCGGTGCTCAAGGCGCGGTGCAGCACCTCGGCAGCGCGGCGGGCCAGCTCAAAGTCGCCCAGCTCGGCCAGCAAATGCAGCAAACTGCCCGCAATGCCCAGCCGCCACACTTCGAACCGAAACGACTGCTCGGTCGCGCTGGCTTGCTCAAACGCGGCGTAGGCCCCTAGGGCCTGGGGCGTGAGGTAACGGCTTTGGTCGGCGGGGCTGCGGTAAGCGAGGCGGAGCAGGGTTTCGTAGGCAGTCATTTTTTCAATTATCAATTAACAATGAGCAATAATCAATGGCGCCAAGTAGCAACACCAAGGCTCTAGACCATTGATAATTGCTCATTGCTAATTGATTACAGGTGCCACACCAGCAGCGAAGCCAGGTAGGCTAGGCCAGTCATGTACACGAGCTGCCCGAGGGGCCAGCGCCAGCTTTTGGTTTCGCGGTAGGTGGTGGCCAGCGTGCTCATGCACTGCATAGCAAACACGTAGAACACGAGCAGCGACAGCGCCCGTCGGGGCGTGAAGAAGGGCTGGCCCCGCGCGTCGCGCTCGTGGGCCAGCTTTTGCTGCACGGTGCCCAGGTCGGCATCCTGGCCCACGCTGTAGATGGTGCTCATGGTGCCCACAAATACCTCGCGGGCCGCAAAGGAAGTGAGCAGCGCAATACCGATTTTCCAGTCGAACCCTAGGGGCCGGATAACGGGCTCAATGACGTGGCCGAAGGTGCCGGCGTAGGAGGTTTCGAGGCGGGCCGAGGCCACGCGGCGCTCGGTTTCGGGGGCGGGCCAGTGCTGGGCGGCGGCCTGGCGCTGCACGGCGGCTTGGGCCTGGGCCTGCCGCTGGCCGGGGCCGTAGCTGGCCAGCACCCATAGCAGCACCGAGATGGCAATAATGACCTTGCCAGCCTGGAAAATAAAGGCCTTTACTTTCTCGATGATGGTAAGGCCCACGTTTTTCCAGCGCGGCCAGCGGTACACCGGAAACTCCATGATGAAATAGCTGCGTTCGCGGGCCTTGAGCACTACTTTCAGCGCCCAGGCCGAAAGCAGGGCCGATGCCGTGCCCAGCAGGTAGAGGCCCATCAGCACCAGCCCGCGCATGTTGAACAGGCCCAACCAGCTGGCATCGGGTACCACCAGCGCCACCAGCACCGTGTAGACCGGAATGCGCGCCGAGCACGACATGAGCGGCGTCACGAAAATGGTCAGCATCCGGTCCTTCCAGCTCTCAATGGTGCGCGCGCCCATAATGGCCGGCACCGCACAGGCCAGCCCCGAAATGAGCGGCACCACGCTTTTGCCGCTCAGCCCAAACGGCCGCATCAGCTTGTCCATGAGGAAGGTAACGCGGGCCATGTAGCCCGACTCTTCCAGCACCGCCAGAAAGGCGAAGAGCAGCGCAATTTGAGGGATGAAGATGAGTACGCCCCCTAGGCCCGCGATGACGCCCTCGGTGAGCAGGCGCACCAGCGGCCCGCTAAAGTGCGCCTGAATGGCCCTGCTCAGCGCCGAAATGCCCTGGTCAATCCAGTCCATGGGGTACTGCGCCCAAGCAAAGATGGCCTGGAACAGCAGGAACAGAATGGCCAGGAAAATGAGGTAGCCAAACACGCGGTGTGTCAGTACCTTATCAATCTTGTTGGAGGCCGGCTCGCGCTGCTCGGTGCGCGTCACGGTCACCACGTCCAGCAGCACTTCATTGAGGCGGGCGTAGCGGGCCACGGTTTCTTCGGCCTGCCGGCTGGTCGAGTCGAAACCTGCCTGCTCGGTGAGGCGGGCCAGGTCGGCGCGGTCGGCTTCGCTGAGGAAGTGCAGCTGCCGAAACTGGTGGGCATAGTGCAGCGCCAGGTAGTCGTTGTGCAGCCCGAAGCGGGCGCGCACCTGCTGCACCAGCGGCCGCAGGCCAGCCGGAATCTCCCAGAAGCGGCGCGTGGGCGCCACCGCCAGGCGGTCGGCCAGCACGATGCGCAGCGCCGCCAGCCCCGTGCCCTTGCGCGCATTCAGCGGCACCACCGGCACTTGCAGCTCGCGCTCCAGCGCCGCCACGTCGATGCCAATGCCGCGCTCGGCGGCCACGTCAGTCATATTGAGGCCCAGCACGGCGGGCAGCCCTAGGTCGGCGAGCTGGGTAAACAGCAGCAGGCCGCGGCGCAGGTTGCTGGCGTCCACGGTCACCACCACAAAGTCGGGGTAGTCGGCGGCCGCGGGGTCGTAGAGCAGGTCGGCAATAACGCGCTCATCCAGGCTTTTGGGGTAGAGCGAGTAGGTGCCGGGCAGGTCGATAACCTCGGCGCGGCGCGCGCCCCCTAGGGGTGCGATGCCCGTCTTGCGGTCCACCGTCACGCCCGGAAAATTGCCCACCTTCTGGTTGAGGCCCGTCAGCTGGTTGAAAAGTGAGGTTTTGCCCGAGTTGGGGTTGCCGATGAGGGCGAGCTTGGGCGGGCGCTCGGGGCCGGGCACGGGGACGCCCGTTACCGGGCGGCTATCGAAAACGGCAACCGGCATAAGTACTCCTCAGGCTTTAAGTTGAATGGTGCGGGCCTCGCTCACGCGCAAACTCAGCGTGTAGCCCTCGTCGCCGAGCGTCAGCATGAGCGGGTCGCCGAGGGGCGCGCGGCCCACCAGCTTCACCCGCGTGCCCGGAATGCAGCCCATATCGAGCAGCTTGAGGGCCATGTCGGGGTCGTTGAGGCAGCACACGGTAGCCGCTTCGCCGGGCTGCAGGTCGTTGGCGGTGCGGGCCGCGGGCGAAGCCGGCGCGGCGGCGGAAGAACGACGAAAGAGAGCCACGGCGAAAGAGCTATTTAGACGAAATGTAAACAAAGATACAGCTCGCCGGCCGCAATGGTTTCAGCGCCGCCCAGCGGGTCTTTTTATAGAGCCTGACCTGCGTCCGCGCCAGCCCCGGCGGGCCACCAGGCTGGGTGCGCCAAGCTCGGCCCTAGGGGCCTGGCGTATTTTTAAAGTATAAAATGCGGGACTTTTCAAGTAGCCGCCTATTTTTGCATTAGTTACGCTATAATCTTACTTCTAATGTTAAAACACCTATTTTATTTTGCATTATTCTTATTGGTCTCGATCTCCAGCGCCCTGGCCCAAACGGCTAAGCCGGCCGGCGCCATGCTCAGCGGCAAGGTCATCGACAAAACTTCCAAGGAGCCGTTGCCTTTTACCTCCATCAGCCTGCGCGAAGAGCAAACCGGCGCGCTGAGCAACGAGTTTGGCGTGTTCCAGCTGCCGGCGCCGCTCAAAAATGAAACCGATTCGCTAGTAGTGATGGCCCTCGGCTACGAGCACCTGGCCATGGTGGTGCACCGCGGCAAAGACCAAGGCAACCTAGTAATTGAGCTGCCGCGCCGGGCCGTGGCCCTGCAAAACGTGGTTGTGAAGGGCGGCAAGCTGAAAAACCTGGCCCTGGGCGCCAACGCCAGCCGCCCCGGCGAGGGCCTGCTGCAAGGCCAGCCTGGCAGCCAGTGCGCCTTTTTTGTGAAGAATGAAAAGAACAAACGCCTGGGCAACATCCGCACGGTGTCGTTCTACATCGGCGAAAACGGCTTCCCGCGCGAGCCTTTCCGAGTGCGCATCTACAAGCCCGACGGCAACTACAGCGCCCCCAACACCGACATCCTGACCGAGAACGTGGTGGTATCGGCCCCCGCCGGCGGTCAGTGGTACACCGTCGACCTGGCACCCTACAACGTGCAGGCCCCCGAAGAAGGCTTCTTTGTGGCGATGGAGTGGATTGTGAGCGGCGATAAGTTCTTCAACACCAACTTCATGGACGATAATTACACGCCCTACGGCCAAATTATGCGTCCTACCTTCGAGTTTAAGGAAAGCCGCACTTGGAACTACAGCATTGGCAAGGGCTGGAACCTGATGACGCTGGCCAACGGCGACGGCCAGCGCTACAACGCCATGATTAGGGCCGAAGTAGACATGATTAAGTAGACCCTAGGCCTAGTTACCGACGGAAGACGCGCTACCCCAAGCTTAGGGCAGCGCGTCTTTTTAAAGCAAGCTTTGGTGAGTAGCGGGTGCCTTCTTACGGTAGCGGCTCGGCCGAAGTAGGCGGCAATGGTTTATAAGAAAAGTGCAATAAAATAGTATAAATGTCTTGTCGCTGCATTCGGCCGCAAAGGCAGGCTAACCGCGAACCAGGCCGCAAAATAAAAATTGCGCTAGAAGCGTCAGAATGGTGAAGGAAATTATCCTCGCAAGATGAATTAGCTCAACTTACATACCGCTCCTAAGTTCTTGTTATTCTAAATGCTAGCGCTGTAAAACGACAATTTTATTTTTAGCTGATTTAGCGGCCGACCGATATAGTTGGATACTCACGAATTTGTAGTAAATTTCGGTCGATTTCGGTGCAACATCCTTTAGGTATTCTGTAAATCTGTAGTCAGCTACTATCATTAACCCTTAGTTAAGTACAAATGCAAAAGCGATTACTAATTATTTTATTTCTTTTTTGCTGGGTGCCATTTATAAGCCAGGCGCAGCAAGAAGGCCGCATTACGGGGCGTTTGGTAGACGAGAAAACGCAGGACCCTATTCCTTTCGCCTCCATTAATCTGCGCGACGAGCAAACCGGGGCCCTCAGCAACGAGTACGGCTACTTCCAGCTGGCTATGCCCACGCGGGTAACCGAGGATTCGATTATCGTGATGGCCCTAGGCTACCGGCGCACGGCTCTGTTCGTGAAGCGCGGCAGCAATATGGAGGAAGTCATTATCAAGCTGCTCAAGCAGCCCATCGAGCTGAGCACCGTCAAGATTGAAGCCAGCAAGATTAAGCCTACGCTGCTCGGCGCGCGCGCCAACTCGCCCGGCGCGGGCATGATTCAGGGTACGCCGGGTAGCCAGTACGCCTTTCTGTGCAAAAATGAGAAAAGCAAGAAGCTCGGGGCCATCCGTACGGTATCGTTCTATATCGGTGAGAACGGCTTCCCGCGCGAGCCCTTTCGGGTGCGTATCTACAAGGCCGATGGCAACTACAACGCCCCCAACTCGGACATGCTGACGGAGAGCGTCATTGTGTCGGCGGCGCGGGGCGGCGAGTGGTTCACGGTCGATTTGTCGCCCTATAACCTCATTGCGCCCGAAGAAGGCTTCTACGTAGCAATGGAGTGGATTGTGAGCGGCGACAAATTCTACACCACCAATTTCATGGCCGAATACACGCCCTACGGCCAGATTTTGCGCCCCACCTTCGAGTTTAAGGACAGCCGCACCTGGAGCTACGCCCTCGGCCGCGGCTGGAACCTGGTGACGCTGGCCAACAACGGCTCGCGCTTCAACGCCATGATGCGCGCCGAAGTAGATGAGTATAAATAGAGTATAGGTTCAGCCTTCCGCTCTTTATCGAAAGCCAGTCCCTCGCCGGGCTGGCTTTTTTGGCGGCTGCCAGTGGCCCTAGGGGTAGTCTAAGCGGGTAAGCTTGGTAAGCGCCGCGGCGCGTGGACAACGAATAAACAGCGAATAAAAAGGGCAGTCAGCATGACCGCCCTTTTTATTCGCTGTTTATTCTCTAGAAGCGTGCTGCTCGCTTTGCTCGCGCTCGGACTGCAAAGTCCGAGCTACTGCCCGCCCTACTTCTTGGCGGTTTGCTCGACCACCCAGGCGCGAATGGCCTCTTCGGCGGCGGGCGAGAAATTAGCGTGGGCCTCGCCGCTCACAATGGGCCACTGGGTGGGGTCGGGCTGGAAGAGGTGGTTGACGCCGGGCAGCTTGCGCACGGTCACGGCGGGGTTGTTTTTTAGGCCCTTGGCCAGGGCTGCCGAGTTGTTGTCTGGGTTTAGGAGGGCGTCGGCGGAGCCGTAGAGCAGCAGCACCGGGCAGGCCACGCCGCCTAGGGTCTCGCTGGGGTCAAAGCCCAGGTAATAGCGGTAGCGGGCCGACACCATTTCGGCGGCACTGGCCTGGGCCTGGGCGTCGCTCAGGGCGGGGTTATTTTGCTTCAGCATGTTGGCCACAATGGGCTGGGCCTGCGTGCCCACCAGCGTATGGCGAATCACCTCGAAGATAGACTGCTGGCGCTTGACAATAGCGCTGAACTGGCTGCTAGGAGTCTTGCTGGCCTTCAGGGCGGCTTCCTGCTGCTGCAGCACCACGTCGGCGCCGGTGAGGCCGTAGGGCGCAAGGCCTACTACGAAGGCCGGCGGCTGGGGCTGGGCAGCGGCCAGCAGTGCCACATTGCCGCCCTCACCGTGGCCAATGAGGCCGAGGTGGCCGTGGTCGATTTCGGGCCGGGTGCGCAGCAAACTGAGCGCGGCTTGCGCATCATTGACCAAGTCCGCCGTGGTCGACTGGGGGGCGCCGGTGCTGCGGCCCACGCCGCGGTCGTCGAAGCGCAGCACCGCCACGCCGCGCCGCGTAAGGTAGTCGCCCAGCGCCCCTAGGGGGGCAAAACCGTCGGTAGTACCGTTGCGGTCCTGCGGCCCGGCATCGCTGAGCAGCACTACGGCCGAAAACGGCCCCGGCCCGGCCGGAATGGTGAGGGTGCCGCCCAGCTTAATATTTTCCTTGGTATTGGCAAACAGCACTTCCTCTTCGCGGTAGGGCGGCGTAAGGCGGGGCTTGGCGGCAGCCGTTTCGGTGCGCACCAGCTGCACGGGCGCCCGTAGGCCCGGCTGCTGCCACACGCCGCGCAGCTGGCTGCCGCCGGCCACCAGGTGGCCCACGTAGCGGCTGTTGGCTTCGGGCGCAGTCAGCACCACCGTGTCGGCGCGGGTTTCTACCGTCACGGCCAAGCTGCGCACTTTTTGTTGGGGCACATCGAGGGTGGCGAAGTACTCGCCGCTGGTTAGCTTCACGAAGCGAAACTGCACCTCTAGCTGGCCGCCCGGCACGGGCAGCGAGCCTTTCCAGATGCCGTCGAGCGGCGCGGCGCGCGGGATGGCCTGGCCCCAGCCGAGGCTGGGCAGCGCCAGCAGCAGTAGCAGCAGCCAGCGCCAGGAAGCGCCTTGTGAGGTAATAGTCATGGGGGTAGGTAGAAAGCGGGCGAAAGCCACCCGGCCATGAGCCGGGCAGCCTTCAGCTTGCGAATGTATTACCGCCGCTCCGCCCGTGGTTATTCGCTCACAAATACGCGCTTCACGCGCTCGCTCACGTTGGTGAGCAGCTCGTAGGGAATGGTGCCGATGCGCTGGGCTAGCTCGCTGATATCCAGGCCGTCGCCGAATACGATGGCCACGTCGCCGGGCCGCGCCTGCGCAATATCGGTCACGTCCACCATCACCATATCCATGCACACCGAGCCCACCACCGGCGCGCGCTGCCCATGCAGCAGCACCAGGCCCGCCCCGCTCGAAAAGCGCCGGTCGTAGCCGTCGGCGTAGCCGATGGCCAGCGTAGCCAGGCGGCGCGGGTGGGCAGTGGCCGCGCCCCGCCGGCCGTAGCCCACGGTGGTGCCCGCCGGCAGCTCCTTGATTTGCGAAATGGTCGTTTTGAGCGTGCTGACGGGTTGCAGGCTGTCCTCGCCCTCGACGCCCCCGGCCGCCACGCCGTAGAGGCCCACGCCCAGGCGCACCATGTCGAACTGCGCCTCGGGAAAGCGCCGGATGCCGGCCGAGTTGAGGGCGTGCTTGAGCACCGGCCGCCCTAGGGCCTGCTCAATGGCGGCGGCCATGCGCCCGAAAGCGGCCAGCTGCTGGCGCGTAAACTCGTCGTGGGCGGGGTCGTCGGCGGCGGCCAGGTGGGTCATTATGCCCGCCACCGGCAATTGGGCCCGGTGCGCCGCCAGCAGCGCCAGCAGCCCCGGCAGCTCGTCTTCGGCAAAGCCCAGGCGGCGCATGCCGGTATCGAGCTTGAGGTGCAGGGGCGGCAGGGGGGCCAGGACATCCTGGGCGGCTTCGCGGGCAGCTTGCAGGTAGTCGCGCAGGCGGTCGAGCGAGTAGATTTCGGGCTCCAGGCGGTAGCGCCGCAGCTGGCCAAACGAGTCGGGCCCCGGATTGAGCACCATAATGGGCAGGCTGATGCCGTTGTCGCGCAGCTGCTGGCCCTCGTCGGCGTAGGCCACGGCCAGGTAGTCGGCCCGCTGAAACTCGAGCAGGCTGGCTACTTCGTACGAGCCGCTGCCGTAGGCAAAGGCCTTGACCATCACCATAAGCTTGGTGCCGGGGCGCAGCTGGCGGCGGTAGTGCTGCAGGTTGTGGGTCAGCGCATCCAGGTTGACTTCCAGCACCGTGCCGTGCTGCGCCTGCTGCAGGGCCGCCACCACCCGCTCGAAGCCGAAGCGCCGCGCGCCCTTCACCAAAATGGTCTCGTTCTGAAAATCGGCCGGGCGCAAATCGGCCAGCAGCGCCTCGGTGCTAGGGTAGGAGTGAGTTAAAAGGGGAGAGTTAAAAGTTAAAAGTTGTTCGTGCGCAAGTTCAGCTTTGCCTGGCGCAGTAGCTTTTAACTCTTCACTTTTAACCTTTAACTCCCTAGAGATTTCTTTTCCCACGCCAATGACCCGCGCTACGCCGTGGGCGCGCAGCAGGGCCGCTACGCGGGCGTAGAGAGCGGGCGCGGCCAGGCCCGATTCGAGCAAGTCGCTCAGAATAACGGTGCGGCCGCCGGGGCGGGCCTGGCGCCCTAGGGCATCCAGGGCGAGGGCCAGGCCCGCTAGGTCGTTGTTGTAGGTATCGTCGAGCAGGTAGCAGCCGTGGCGGCCGGCCTTCATTTCGAGGCGCATGGCCACCGGGCGCAGTGCCAGCAGGCGGCGCTGGATGTCGGCCGAGGCCAGGGCGGTGGCGGGGTCGAGCTGGCGCAGCAGCAGCACGGCCAGGCAGTGCAGCGCATTCTCTAGGGCCGGCTCGTCGGCAAAGGGCAGGGTGAAGCGGGTGGCGGCGCGCAGGGCCGGCTGGTCAAAATCGAGCACCGGCGCAATGCTGGCCGCGGCCGCCCCCAAGCGCACCCGCACCACGGTGCTGCCCGCGCTGGTGGCCTTGAGGCGGAAGCGCAGCGCGGCGGCCGGCGCGTCGTGGCGCGTCCAGGGCAGGGCGGGCAGGGTGCGGGCCTGCACGGCGGCGGCCACCAGGGGCTGGTCGGCGCAATACACGAGCCGCTCGAAGCCGGCCCCTTCGAACAGGCGCAGCTTCTCGCCGAGCTTTTCGGCCTCGGAGGCGAAGCCAGCGTTGTGGGCGGGCCCTAGGGTGGTGAAGATGCCAAAGGTGGGCTGGATGATGGCCGCCAGCCGCGCCATCTCGCCCCGCTCCGAGATGCCGGCCTCGAAAATGCCCAGCGTATGGCGCGCCGCACTCAGCTCCCACACGCTCAGCGGCACGCCCACCTGCGAGTTATAGGAGCGCGGCGAGCGGCAGATGCTTTCGCTGGGGGCCAGCAGCTGGGCCAGCCACTCCTTCACGATGGTTTTGCCGTTGGAGCCGGTGATGCCCCACACCGGGCCCGCAAACTGCGCCCGGTGCTGGGTGGCCAGCGCTTGCAAGGCCGCCAGCGCATCGGGCACCAGCACGAAGCCCGCGCCCGCAAACGGCCCTAGGCTGGCCGGCGGGTGGCTGACCACAAACTGCCGTACGCCCTTGGCATACAGCGCCGCTAGGTGGTGGTGGCCGTCGTGGCGGGGGCCGCGCAACGCAAAAAACAGCGCCCCCTCGGGCAGGCCCACCCGGCGGCTATCGAGCAGCAGCGACTGCACCAGGGCGGCGGGGTCGGCGGGGACTTGCAGCAGGGTGGCGCCCAGCCGGGCGGGCAGGTCAAGAAAACGCAGGGGCATAGCCGGGCAAAGGTCGGGCCCGGCGGGCGCTTGCCCGAAGGGCAGCCCCTAGGCCCCAAGTTTGGAGAATACGCAGTTATTACCCCATATTTAGGGCTATGTTACCAAGCTCTTAGTAACAACTATTCAGTTGTTTAGTCCTTCTACTTCGCTCGCACTAGGCCGGCTACTGCTCCGGCCCACCGCTTTTCTTAGCTAGTTATCCAAGAATTACTGACTATGATTCCTTTTAAATTTTCGTCCTATAATGCATGTCCTTCATTGCGTTACTTCGAGTTAGGCTTAGAATTATTTGCAAACGCGGCGGGGGCTGGCCGCTACTAGCCGGGCTGCTGCTACCCCTGGCCACGCTGGCCCAGGGCACCTATACCGTGCGCGGCACCGTGGCCGACGAGCACGGCGCGCCCGTGGAGCTGGCCACCGTCACGCTGCATCGGGCCGCCGACTCGGTGGTGGTGAAGACGGAGTTTAGCGATGCCAGAGGAGAATTTTTGCTGGCGGCACCGGCCGCCGGTCGCTACCGCCTCTCGGTGGCGCAGGCGGGCTACGCCCGCTACTGGAGCGCCCCGCTGGCGCTGGCCGGCTCCGAGCTGCGCCTAGGCCCTATTGCCCTGCCAACCAGCGCCAGCACCCAGCTGGCGGAGGTAACCGTGACGGGCCGCAAGCCCCTGTTTGAGCACCAGCTACGCGGCACGCTAGTGAACGTGGCCGACAACCCACTCTCGGCCGGGGCCACGGCGCTCGACGTGCTAGGCCGCGCGCCAGGCGTGACGCTGGGCTCGGGCGGCAGCCTTAGCCTGCGTGGCCGCGCGGGCCTGCAGGTGGTCATTGACGGGCGCCGCACCCCCCTGGCCGGGGCCGACCTGGCCGACTACCTGCGCGCCCTGCCCGCCGAGCAAATCCAGAGCCTGGAGCTGCTAACCAACCCGCCGGCCCAGTACGACGCCCAGGGCGGGGCGGGCGTCATCGTTATTAATCTTAAAAAAGACCAGCGCCTGGGCACCAACGGCAGCGCCAACGCCAGCTACGGGCAGGGCCGCTACGGCAAATTTGTGGGCGGGCTCAGTTTCAACCACCGGGGCAAAAACTATAACCTCTACGGCAACTACGCCTACGCCGAGCGGCAGCAGTATACCGACATTGACTTTGCCCGCACGTTTGCCGAGCTGGCGCGGCGGCCGGCCGCCAGCTCCTTGCTCACCACCGACCAAGTAGTGCACCTGCGCTCGCACACGGCCAAGGTGGGCCTCGACCTAAACCTGAGCAAGCGCACGCTGCTGGGCGCTTCGGTAGGGGGGCTGGTGAGTGACGTGCGGGCCTACACCGACAACCAAACGCAGCTGCTCTACGGCGGGCCCAGCCCCTACACCGAGCACTTTAGCTCGGCCAACGACCTGGCTACGCACCGCCCGAGCCTCACGGCCAACCTGAACCTTAAGCACAGCTTTGCTGACTCGGCCAACGCCCGCAGCCTGAGCGCCGACGCCGACGTGGCCCGCTACCATACCGCCCGCCTCAACGACCTCACCACGTATTTCGACGCGCCCAGCCAGGCGGCCAGCCTGCTGCACGGCGACCAAGGCAACGCGCTCCTCATTCGGGCCGCGAAGGTGGACTACGTGCAGCCCTTGCCTCACCGCCTGCGCCTGGCGGCCGGCGCCAAGGCCACGCTGATAACGTCGGACAACAACGTCACGTTTGCTACTGTAGTAAAGGGCGTCAGCGCATTGGATACGGCCATCTCGAAGCCGTTCTACTACCGCGAGAATGTGAATGCCATTTACGCCAACTTGAGCGGGGTGCTGGCCGGCATCCACCTAGAAGCGGGGCTGCGGGCCGAGCAAACTAACCTGCGCGCCGAGCAAGGCCCCCAGCTGCTGCGCGAGCAGCGCTACCTGCAGCTGTTTCCAAACTTGCTGCTAGCGCGTAACCTTAGTAAAAACCACGCGCTGGCGCTGGCCGTGGCGCGGCGCGTGGAGCGCCCCAACTATCAGCAGCTCAACCCGCTGCGGGCTTACCTCGACGCTACCTCCTACACCGCGGGTAACCCTTACCTGGTGGCCGAAACTACCACTAGCGTGGAGCTAACGCACCGCTACAAAAATACCTTCACCACGGCCCTAGCCTACGCCCGCTCCAGCCAGCCCATTGTAAGCTTGGCGCAGCCCGCCCCCGATGGCAATTACCAAGTGGTGAACCAGCCCTTCAACCTGAGTACCCGCGACTTCTACACTCTGACGCTGACGGCGCCCCTAGCGCTACGCAAGTGGTGGAGCCTCTACGCCAACGTGCTGGGCTACTACAACCGCTACACCGGCACGGTGGCCAGCACCCCCCTCGACCGGGGCGGCTTCGGGGCCGAGCTGACGGCCAACAATAGCTTTGTGCTGCCTAAGGGCTGGAGCGCCGACGTGAGCGGCACCTACGAGTCGCGCCAAGTATATAATTATCAGAATATTGGCGACCGGGGTCAGCTATCGGTGGGCGTGCAAAAAAGCCTCTGGCACAAGCAGGGCACCCTGCGCTTCAACGTGACGGACGTGCTGTACACCCAGCCCTACCGCGTCACCTCGACCTACGCCACCTTTAGCGAGAGCTACTACTCGCGGCTGGATACGCGCGTGGCTACGCTGGCCCTTACCTACCGCTTTGGCAACAGCAAGGTGGCTGCCGCGCGCCGCCGCGCCGCCGGCGCCGAAGACGAACTGCGCCGGGCCACCACTGGGCAGTAGCCGCCGCCCTAGGGCCCTGGGATGCTACCCGCCGAGGCATTCGTCTTCGGTTATAGGCTTGGCTAACAGCTACTTAGTGGGCATTGGCTGCGGCCGTTGGGGCTGCCCCAGCGGCCGCAGCCAGCTACGAGGTGCTGCTACGCAGGGCGCGGCCGAGGGCGCCCATTACCAGTACTTCAACCACGCCGGCGTAGCCCTGGCCTGGCTGGCCCAGCAGCCCTAGGAGGGGCGCTACCTTTGGCGGCCGGTTCGCCCGCTTTTCTAGCCCCACCCTTATGAAGCAAGCCCTCGAAGAAGCCACCCGCCCCGACGTGACCGTGCGCCACCCGCACCAGGACCCCCACGGCATGCAGGATGTACTGCACCAGCTGGGCATTGGCGCCGAGGTGCCCGCCTACTGCACCGGCCGGCAGTGGGGCGGCGCGGGCCAGGCGCCGCGCCCCG
Source organism: Janthinobacterium lividum (assembly GCA_050954355.1). Taxonomy (GTDB): domain Bacteria; phylum Bacteroidota; class Bacteroidia; order Cytophagales; family Hymenobacteraceae; genus Hymenobacter. The sequence goes on along the minus strand of JBPBPH010000069.1, from coordinate 76,559 downwards.
TGCACTCGCCCGCCGATGGGCAGCTGATTGCCACCGTGGCCCAGGCCACCCCGGCCGACTACGAAACCGTGCTGCAAGCCGCCCAAGCTGCTTTTGCCAGCTGGCGGCTGGTGCCGGCCCCGCGCCGGGGCGACATCGTGCGCCAGGTGGGCCACGAGCTGCGCCGCCACAAGGAAGCCCTGGGCAAGCTGGTGAGCTACGAAATGGGCAAGATTTTGCAGGAAGGCCTGGGCGAGGTGCAGGAGATGATTGACATCTGCGACTTTGCGGTGGGTTTGAGCCGGCAGCTGCACGGCTGCACCATGCACTCGGAGCGGCCCGCCCACCGCATGTACGAGCAATACCACCCCCTAGGGACGGTGGGCATCATCTCGGCCTTCAACTTCCCGGTGGCGGTGTGGAGCTGGAACGCCCTGCTGGCCGCCGTGTGCGGCGATGTGTGCGTGTGGAAGCCTTCCGAAAAAACGCCCCTGGCCGCCGTGGCCGTGCAGCACATCCTGCAAAAAGTATTGGAGGACAACGACTTGCCCGAGGGCATCTTCAACCTGCTGCTGGGCGGCCCCGAGCTGGGCGAAGCGCTGGCCAAGGACGAGCGCGTGCCGCTGGTATCGGCCACGGGCAGCACCCGCATGGGCCGGGCGGTGGGCGCGGCGGTGGGCCAGCGCCTGGGCCGCGCCCTGCTCGAGCTGGGCGGCAACAATGCCATCATCCTCACCCCGCAGGCCGACTTAGAGCTGGCCATTCGGGCGGTGGTATTTGGGGCGGTGGGCACGGCGGGGCAGCGCTGCACCACCACGCGCCGGCTCATCATCCACGCCAGCCTCTTCGACGAGGTAAGCCAGCGCCTGCAGGCGGCCTATGCCAAGCTGCCCGTGGGCCACCCGCTGCAAGCCGGCACCCTGGTGGGCCCACTCATCGACGCCGACGCGGTGCGCCTCTTCACCGACGCCCTGGCGCAGGTGCAGCAGGAAGGCGGCACGCTGCTGGCCGGCGGCCAGGTGCTGCGCAGCGCCGAGCTGCACGGCGGCCACTACGTGCTGCCCGCCCTGGTGCAGGCCGAAAACCACTACCCCACGGTGCAGCACGAAACCTTCGCGCCCATCCTCTACCTCATTAAGTATGAGGGCGAAGTAAGCGCCGCCATTGCCCTGCAAAATGGGGTGCGCCAGGGGCTGTCGTCGGCCATCTTCACGGGTAGCCTGCGCGAGTCCGAGGCTTTCCTAGGGGCCGCAGGCTCCGACTGCGGCATTGCCAATGTGAACATCGGTACCAGCGGCGCCGAAATCGGCGGCGCTTTCGGGGGCGAGAAGGAAACCGGCGGCGGCCGCGAATCGGGCTCCGACGCCTGGAAGGTGTACATGCGCCGCCAAACCAACACCATCAACTACGGCACCGAGCTGCCCCTGGCCCAGGGCATCAGGTTCGACATTTAATCTTGAGTTCTTGCCAGCTAACGTGTCGCTTACCGCTTTGTATGCTTGGCTGCAGCACGGCCTAGCCAATCGCTACTGGCGCCTGTGGGTAATAGTGGCCTGCGTGGCAGCGGCAGCCCTAGGCCAGCTGCCGCCGGTGCGCCACACCTATCGGCAGCTGGTAGCCGGCACCGAGGTAGAAATGAATTTTAGCGTTGTGCGGCAGCAGATAGCCAACCCCTGGCAGGCCTACTCCACTATTGCGGTTACGCACGGGGCAAAAATGGTTTTTCGGCTAACGCTGCCGCTGCTGGCCCGGGTCCTCCACTTAGGGGTAGGCCACTTGCTGCTGCTGCAAGTGGCCCTAGGGGTGCTTATGTACTGGTGGCTAGCCGCTGCGCTGGCCCGCCTGCTCGCCGACCGCGTAGCGGGAGCGTTGCTGGCCCTAGGCCTCAGTGGCACGTACTTCGGCTACGCCTTCAGCAGTGAGCTGCGCGGCTGCTTCGACGCCTACTGCTATGCCTTGCTGGTAGCCGCCCTGCTGGCCCGGCGCGGGTGGGTGATAGTTGGGCTGGTAGTAGTAGGTGGCTTTGTGGATGAGCGAATGCTGCTGGCCTCCCCGCTGCTGGTGCTGTGGTATGGCGTGGCGGCCTACGGCTGGCAAAACCCAGCTGCCTGGCGCTACCTGCTCACGCAGCGTGCCGGGGCCGTATACGCGGCCTGGGGAGTGTATGCCGGGCTGCGGCTTTACCTGGCCTGGCACTACCACTTGCCCACCTATACCGGCTTGGTGGGGCTTGATGCGCTGCGCATAAACCTGGGGGCCGAGTGGCTGCCGCTAGGGTACTTATCGGCTTTCAAGGCCCATTTGCTGCTGCCCATAGGGGCCGCCATCGTGCTGGCGCGGCGCCAAGCCTACGGCCTGCTGCTGCTGGCCGGGCTGTGCGCCGCCCCTATTTTTCTGGGCTGCGTGCTCGTTACCGACATCACCCGGAGCCTGGCCTACGGCGGCCCGCTGCTTTTTAGCAGCGTACACCTGCTGGGCCGCGCAACCACGGTAGCGCAGCGCCGGGGATTAGCCCTAGCATTAGCAGCGAGCACGCTGCTTTTGCCTTCCTATCATGTCCTGGGCGCCGTGCTTTACCTGCCCTCGGCGCCACTGGCTGGCCTACGGTGGCTGCTGGGCTAGCTAGTTGCTAACAGGTAACATGCTAAAAGTATGAGGCTTAGATGCTGGGCTGCCGGGTGGCCTAGGCCAAGCCAGTGGCCCTAACGGCCGGTGGTTTGGCGCACGGCTTCGGGTAGTACGCGGGCCAGGGCCTCGGCCTGGGCGCGGGTGAAGCTGCCCTTTACTTCTACCAGCACGAACGAGCCCACCGCGTCGGGCACGCCGCCGGTGGCCACCAGCTCGCTCACGTTGTCGCCGCTGGCTTTTACCACGTAGTTGTAGGCGCCCGTGCCGCTGGCCGAAGCCAGCGAGGTGTAGCGCTCGGCGGCCAGCAGGCCGCTTATCTCGCTGCCCAGGCCCTCGCGCACCAAGTCGCGGGCGCCGCCGCTGGTGGGCACGAAGCTCAGCACCCGCGCCGTGCGAATGCTGGTGATGGCGTTGGTAAGGTCGCCACCGCCTAGCAGCTTGGCTGCCCGCACCAGGGCCAGGCGCTGCAAGATGTCGGCCGACCACTCGGTGGTGCGAAAACCCGGCTGGTCGCGGTACTTAGCAAAAAAGCCGTCTACGGTGCGGGCCGGGCTGCTGGGCCCGCTGGCCCGGCAGCCGCCCAGCAGCCCTAGGGCCAGTAGCAGCGCCAGCAGCCGCAGCTGCCAAGGGGCCAAAAGTTTAGCTGAGGTGAAAGAACAAAGGTGGTGCATAAAGGAGTAGAAAAACGAAGAAGCAAAAAGAAGCGTCATGCTGAGCTCGTCGAAGCATCTCTCCCGAACGTCATCCTAGGCGGTTCGGGAGAGATGCTTCGGCAGGCTCAGCATGACGTTCTGTTATTTTTTAGTGCCTTGCTAGCTGTGGGAACCGGCCGTCGAGCCCTCGTCGGTAGGGTCGGTTTCGCCGCGGCGCTGGCCCTGGCGGTCTACTGGGCCTTCGCCGGCGGTTATTTCCTGGTTCTCGTCGTCGCTCACGTATTCGTTGCTGGTGGGGCCTAGGCCGCCGGTGTGGGTCGCGAGGTCGGCTTCGGCCTCGGCAAACTTGAGGTTGAGCAGCGAATCGGTGTGGTTGTCGGGCGTCGGCGGGGAATCCTTTTTCTTGTGGTCAGCCATAAAAACAACCCGGCCGCGGGGAAGTGAAGGGCGGCCCGGCCCCGGTAGTACGCGGGCCGCGGGCCGGGGTTGGGGGCGGCCGCAGCGGGCCCTCGGGTTACTTTTGGCAAAAAACACCCCTAGGCCTGCCCGTATGACCCCAACGACCCCGCCCACCGATTTCGACCCCCAGCATAACCCTTGGCAAACAACGAGTTCGGAGCCCAAATACCAAAATCCCTGGATTCGGGTGCGCGAAGACCAGGTGATTAACCCCAAGGGCGGCGCTGGCATCTACGGCGTGGTGTCGATGCGCAACAAGGCCATCGGCATTGTGCCCGTCGATGCCGAGGGCAATACCTGGCTGGTGGGCCAGTATCGCTATACGCTGAACGAGTACTGCTGGGAAATACCCATGGGCGGCGGCCCCGTGGAGCTGGACCCGCTGGAATCGGCCCGGCGCGAGCTGCGCGAAGAAACCGGCCTGCTCGCCGCCCGCTGGACGCGCATTGCCCGCCTGCACACCTCCAACTCCGTTACCGACGAGGAAGGCTTCGTGTTTCTGGCCGAAGACCTGACCCAGGCCGCCTGGGAGCCCGAAGAAACCGAGGACCTGCGCCTCTGGAAGCTGCCCCTAACCCAAGCCGTAGCCCTGGCCCTCGACGATACCATTACCGACGCCATCAGCGTAGCCGGCCTGCTCAAGGCCGAGCGGGTGCTGGCCGGGCGCGGGTAGGCCGGCCCTAGGGCGCGGCCAGTGCCGAAGGGCGAGCGCAAGTGGCAGCCCCAAACATCCCAGCCGCTATTTTTGCACTATATGCGTGATTTCTTTCGCTATATTGGCCAGCGGCTGTACACCACTTGGGCCACGTTCTGCTTCGTGCTGCCGTTTTTTGCTACCTACCCGCTGCAGCTGGTGCTGGTGCGCAAGCCCGCTTGGTGGCGCTACCTGCACGGCATCAACCGCGGCTGGGCCTGGTTCTCCACCGCCACCTGGGGCGTGCCGGTAGAAGTCATCAACGAAGGCCCGCCCCTGCAGGAACAGGCCTGCATCTACCTGGCCAACCACACCTCGTTTGTGGATATCCTGCTGCTGTTTCGCAATATTCCGGGCTTCGCCAACATCATGGGTAAGGATTCGCTGGTGAAGTTTCCGCTGTGGGGGCCCATCTTCGGCACCGTCTACATCCCCATCAACCGCAAGAGCGCCGTGGGCCGGGGCCGCGCCACCGCCCTGGCCCGCCAGAGTCTGCGCGAGGGCCGGCCGCTCATCCTGTTTCCCGAGGGTACCATCGGCCCCAAGCCGGGCGAGGAGCTGCAGCCATTCATGGACGGCGCTTTTCAGCTGGCCATTGCCACCGGCGTGCCCATCATCGCGGTGAGCTTGCCGCTGACCCACCAGTTTATGCCCTCGGTAGCGGGCCTGCGCGTGCGCCACGCCCGCTTGCGCACCGTGTTTCACGCGCCCATCGAAACCACGGGCCTGACCGAGGCCGACATCCCAGCCCTCAAGGCGCGGGTGATGGCCGAAATCGCCGACGACTTTGTGCCCGAAGGCCGGGGCATTCCGGTGGGCCGCACCTGGCGCGGCGTGCTACCCGAACCAGCCGCGCAAGGGTAGAGGCTGCGTCGCTAAAAGTGCCCTAGGGCCTTATTTATCCACTTATCAACCAACTTATGAACACCGAAACCCTCCGCGGCCTGGCCCACCTGGCCCGCCTCGAATTTGACCCCGCCCGCGAGCAGCAGATGCTGGCCGACCTCAACGGCATTCTGGACTGGGTGGCCCAGCTCGAAAAGGTGAACACCGACGGCGTGGCTCCATTGGTGCACCTCTCGCACGAAATTAACGTGCTGCGCCCCGACGAAGCCCACAATACCGTGAGCCGCCAGGAAGCCCTGCGCAACGCCCCGCGCCACGACTCGGACTATTTCCGCGTGCCCAAGGTGCTGGACTAAAGCAAGTTGGGCTTTTATAGAAATAGGCCTTATGCAAAGCCATCTGTCATGGCGAGCATGTCGCGTATCAAGCGAGGACGCGGCAATCGCACCAGAACAATCCGCGTCTGAATCGTTCTGGTGCGATTGCTTCGCGCTGCTCGCGATGACAGATGGCTCTGCATAAGGCCTAAAAAGTTGGGACGAGCATGACGTTCGTTTGCCATCCTTTTGCCACTACCCGCCCCTAGGTCTGCCCCTGCCAACGTGCCTACGTTTTCTCAATCTTTGCTACGCCCGCGCCTGCCGTTGTTGCTGGCCTTGCTGGCCCTAGGGGGCGCCACTTACGCCTACTTTGCGGGCGAGGCGGCCACGCTGCCGGTGCGCCTGGTGCCGCACCTGGCGCCGGTGCCGGTGGTGCTCGACTCGGTGGCGGCCGGCCCGGCCTGGCTGCCGCTGCCCCTCAACGGCTACGCCGTGACGCTGACGCACGACGTGGGCGGGCCCTACACCCACCCCCTGGCGGCTACGCTCTGGCTGCTGGTGCTGGCCGGGGCGCTAGCCGGCTGGCTGGCGGTGGTGAGCGGGCTGCGGCGGCCGGCCTTTGTGGCCGGCACGGCGCCGGTTATCTTCCTGCTCTCGTCGCTAAACGTGGACGGCCTGGGACTGTTTGGCGGCAGCCGGCCCTATTTTCTGTGGCTAAGCCTAGGGGTGCTGGGCGGGGCGGCCGGTGGCCTGCACCTGCTGGGCGAGCGGGTGCGCCTGCCACTGCGGGCGCTGCTGCTCACGCTGTTGGTTGGCGCGTTGAGCGGGCTGGTTTACGCAAAAACTCCGCTTTCACCCGCCGATACAGCCCTGCAGCTGGCCGCGTTTGCCCTGCCGGCCGGGGCGGTGCTGGTGGCGCTGCTGGCCCTGTGGGTAGGAATCGAAAACGTGCGGGCGCTGCTCTGGTTCAACACCCAGGCCGAGCAGCCCGAAAGCCGGTTCGGGCTGTTTCCGTACCTGCTGGCCAGCGCGCTCTACCTCGGGGCGCTGGGGCTCTATTGGTACCAGGGCAGTCTGGCCCTGGGCTACGGCCTGCACCTCGACCCGCTGGTGCTGTTGCTGCCAGCCGTGCTTACGAGCGCGTTGGGGCTGCGGCTGCGGGCGCCCAGCTACGCCGGGTGGGTGCCTTACCCGGCGGCCCGCGTGCTGCTGGGTATGCTCACGGCTGCCGCTGCCGCCGCGCTGGGCTACGCCTTCTACACGGCAAACGCGCCGCTGCTTGACGCAGCCCGCGCCTTCAGCGCCTTGGCCCTAGGGCTACTGGGCGCGGCTTTTTTGCTGTACTCGCTGCTCAATTTTGGGCCGCTTATCCGGCAGCGGCTGCGGGTGTACCGGGTGGCGTTCGAGCCGCGCCGCTTTCCGTTTTATGCCGTGTATATATTGGGGCTGGGGGTGCTGGCGGTATATGGGGTGCAGGCCGGCTGGCCCTGGCTGGCGCAGGTGCAGGCTGGGCAGTACAACCTGCTGGGCGACGCCACCCGCCAGCAAAGCGAAACCCGCCCCGACGACCTGCCCCTGGCCCTGCTGGCCGAGCGCTACTACGCCGAAAGCGGCGACGTACTCGACCGCTTCAACCGCCCGGCGCAGCTAGGCCGGGCGGCGCTCTACCGCTTTCGCAGCCAGCTGCAAAACGAGCAAAATGCCCTGCGCCGCGCCCTGCTGCGCCAGCCCGACGAGAAGGTGAGCTTGCGCCTGGCGGCCCTGCTTACCGGCCCCGGCGACTTTCTCGATGCCCTGGCCGTGCTGCGCCAGGCCCGCCGCGAGCAGCCGCGCAGCTTTGCCCTCACCGCCGACCTGGCCCAACTCTTCACCCGCTCGGCCCTCACCGACTCGGTAGCTACCTACCTCGACCAGGCCGCGCGCCTGGCCCCCGGCAGCCCCACCGGCCAAGCCAACCAGCTGGGCTTCTTGCTAAGCCAGGGCTTGTATTCGGCCGCCCGGCAGCTGGCCGCCAAGCTTGGCCCTGCCCCCGCCGAGGCGGCCCTGGCCGCCAACGAAAGCCTGCTGCCGCTGCTAGCCCGCCAGGCTGCGCCCCCGCCGGCCGTGCCCGCCTACGCCGACCTCGACGACGCCGAGTTTGCCCAGCTTTACCACGCCGCGCTGCTGGCGGCCCGCGCGCCTGGCCCGGCGGCCACCCACCTGCTGCCGCGCCTGGCCGCCCTGGCCGCCCGCCCCGCCAACGAGGCCTACTACGAGCAACTGCTGTACCTGCGAAGCCTGCTGCTGCACGCTACAGGCCAGGAGCTGGCCGCCCGGCAGGCCCTAGGCCCCCTGGCGGCGGGCACCAGCCAGTCGGCGGCCTACTACCAGTATACGCTGGGGCTGTGGCAGTTGCAGCAGCAGCAGTACACCACTGCCGCTACCCAGCTGGGCCAGGCCGCCGCCCTAGGGGCCACCGACGCCCGCCCGGCCCAGGCCTGGGCCCTGGCGCTGGCTGGCCGGCCCGATTCGGCCCGCGCCGCGGCGCGCCGCCTGGCCCTGGGGGCCGACACTGCCCAGCGCCCGGCCGGCCGGCGCCTGGTGGCCGCGCTGGCGGCCGGCCCGCTGCCCACTAGCTTGCCGGGCCGGCCGCTGGCGGGCGCGGCCGCCCTAGCCCAGGCCCAGGCCGCCGAGGCCGCCGGCCGCCCCGAAAGCGCCGCCCGCCGCTACCGCCGGGCCGTGGCCCAGGCGCCCTTCAACCCGGCGGTAGTGCTGGCGGCCGGCCGGTTTTTTAGCGCTCAGCAGCAGCCCGGCAATGCCTACGAGGTGCTGCAGCAGGGCCTGACCGAAAACCCCGACGACCCGGCCTTGCTGCCGGCCTTTGCCCTGGCCGCCGCCAGCGCTGGCGTGGCCGACCTGGGCCAGGCGGCCCTCGCGCAGCTACGCCCGCGCCTCGACCCGGCCGCCTACGCTAACTTGGTGGTGCAGTTTGAGGCCCGCCGCCGGGCGCACGCGGCCGCGGCCGCCGAGTTTGAAACGCCCGGCCCGGCGCTGCCCGCTGGGCACTAAGCCCGGCCCCTAGGGGTGGTTGCGGCCGGCCGGCGGCAGCCAGCTGTAATGCTGCGCCCCGCGTGGCCGAACCAGTAGGCGCCGGCCTGCCGCGCCGCAGTATCTTCCCGCAAAATTGCTTTTCCCATGGTTGCTTCCGCCACGCCGTTCGTCATTCAAACCCAGGACATTGCCAAGGAGTACGTGATGGGCACCGAGCACATCCACGCCCTGCGCTCAGTGAGCATCGACATCAAGCGCGGCGAGTACGTAGCGTTTATGGGCCCGTCGGGCTCGGGCAAAAGCACGCTGATGAACATCGTGGGCTGCCTCGACACGCCCAGCAGTGGGCGCTACGTGCTCAACGGGCAGGACGTGAGCCGCATGAGCGACAACCAGCTGGCCGAGGTGCGCAACAAGGAAATTGGCTTCGTTTTCCAAACCTTCAACCTGCTACCACGCGCCACGGCCCTCGAAAACGTGGCGTTGCCGCTCATTTACGCCGGCCTGAACAAGCGCGAGCGCACCGAAAAAGCCCTCGAAGCCCTGCGCTCGGTGGGCCTGGCCGACCGCGCCGGCCACCGCCCCAACGAGCTGAGCGGCGGCCAGCGCCAGCGCGTGGCCATTGCCCGCGCGCTCGTCAACGTGCCCAGCGTGCTGCTGGCCGACGAGCCCACCGGCGCCCTCGACTCGAAAACAAGTTATGAGATAATGGGCTTGTTTGAAGCGCTTTATGCCAAGGGCAATACCATTATTATGGTAACCCACGAGGAGGACATTGCCCACTACGCCCACCGCGTGGTGCGCCTGCGCGACGGCCTGGTCGAAACCGACGAAGTAAACCAGACCGTTAGCAAGCCCCTGGCTGCTGCCGAAGCCGGCCACTAAGCCGGCCTAGCAGCTGGGCCAGGCCCTAGGGCCCGCCACCTTATTATGGCCAGCCTAAGCGAGCGGCCACAACCGCGTTCGCGTATAAGCGCTGAGTAGATACCCAGACCTAGCGCTAGGGTAGCCAGCGAGCCGTAGGCGAGCGTATCTGCGAAATCCGTTAAATCCGTTAAATCTGCGATGAAGATATATACCAAGACTGGCGACCAGGGCCTGACTTCCCTTATTGGCGGGGTGCGGGTGCCCAAATCGAGTTTGCGCATCGACTGCTACGGCACCGTAGACGAGCTGAATTCATACATAGGTCTGCTACGCGACCAGGACGTGAACGCTCCGCGGCGCGACTTGCTCAAGGAAATTCAGGACCGGCTTTTCACCATCGGCTCGCACCTGGCTACCGACCCCGGCAAGGAGTCTCGCCAGCGCCTGCCCGACCTGCACCCCGCCGACGTGGCCCTGCTGGAAGCCGAGATGGACCGCATGGACGGCACCCTGACGCCGCTGCGCGAGTTTGTGCTGCCCGGCGGCCACCCCGCCGTGTCGTTTGCGCACGTGGCGCGCTGCGTGTGCCGCCGCGCCGAGCGCCTGGCCGTGCAGCTACGCGAGGAGGCGCCGGTTGAGGACTTGGTGGTGATGTACCTAAACCGGCTGTCCGACTACCTATTCGTGCTGAGCCGCCAGATGGCCCACGACTTGGGCGTGCCCGAAGTAACCTGGAAGCCTAGGGTGTGAAGCGGTGGGCCCGGCTAGCCCTAGGGGTAGCCAGGCCGTAAAGGGCTAGTATAAGGGCTTAGCCGGCCCGGCTTGGGCTAGCCGCCTTACCTTGCGGCCTCAATCCCACCCACGCTTTCTCATCTTTTTTGATTGCTATGCTCGATACTTTTGCCATCGACATTGAGCCGGTTACCACCTCGCGCATTGGCGAGATGGACCCGGACCGCCTGGAATTCGGCAAGCTTTTCGCCGACCACATGCTCACGGCCGAATACGCCGATGGCGAGTGGCAGGCGCCCCGCATTCGGCCCTACGGCCCGCTCAGCATCAGCCCGGCTACTTCGGCGCTGCACTACGGGCAGGCCATTTTTGAGGGCCAAAAGGCGTATCGGCAGGCCGATGGCAGCGTGGCCATCTTCCGGCCCCAGGCCAACTGGCAGCGCTTCAATCACTCGGCCGAGCGCATGGCCATGCCCACTATTCCGGAAGATATTTTTGTGCAGGGCATGCGCGAGCTAGTGAAGCAGGATGCCAATTGGGTGCCCAGCCGCGCCGGCAGCTCGCTCTACCTGCGCCCCTACATGTTTGCCACCGACGGCTTCCTAGGGGTGCGCCCGTCGGCCACCTACCATTTCGGCATCATTACTTGCCCGGTCTCGGCCTTTTTTGGCCAGCCGCTGCGGGTGCGCTTCGAGCAAAAGTACGTGCGCGCCGCCGCAGGCGGGGCCGGCTATGCCAAGAACGCTGGCAACTACGGCGCCGCCATGCTGCCCAGTGCCCTGGCCCAGCGCGAAGGCTATCACCAGTTGCTGTGGACTGATGCTTCGGAGCACCAGTACGTGGAGGAATCGGGTGCCATGAATGTAATGTTTGTGCTGGATGGCGTGCTGGTTACACCTGAATTGTCCACGTCCATTCTCGATGGCATCACGCGCCGCTCGGTGCTGGAGCTGGCCCGCGCCTGGGGCGTGCCCACCGAGGAGCGCCGCGTATCGAGCCGCGAAATTGTGGCGGCCCTAGGCCAAGGCAAGCTACAAGAGGCTTTTGGCGTAGGCACGGCCGCCACCATCGCGCCAATTGCCGTAATCGGCCACGAGGGGCAGGATTATACCCTGCCCGAAGTACCAGCTGATGCGTTTTCGCGTCGCGTAGGGGCAGCCCTGGAGGCCATCCGCACCGGCCAGGCCCCCGACCCGCACCACTGGATGGTGCCCGTAGTTGGGTAGCTAAGCACAGCTGGCTTTGCGCACCGCCTAGGGCTGCCAGCGCTGGAAAGGCTGGCCGGAATCTCCGGCTGGCCTTTTTTGTTCGACCTTTGTTCTGTGGCAAGAACCACTGGGGTTCTTACTACTTCTCCTTTTTTCACTTACAGATGACCCAAGACCAGATACGGGACTTGAAGGGCCGCGCTGAGGCCCTGAGGAGGTACCTTTGACTACGATATCCGCAAAGCGCAAGTAACCACCGCCGAGGCTGAAACCCTCGCTCCCGATTTTTGGGACGATTCAAAAGCCGCCGAGGCGAAGCTCAAGGAAATCAAGGGCATTAAGACCTGGACCGACGACTACGAGGCCGTGCAGGCTGCCGTAGCTGATACGGAGGTGCTTTACGATTTTTACAAGGAAGGCGAAGCCAGCGAGGTCGACATCCAGGCTGATTACGCCGCCACCCAGGCCAAGGTGGAGGCGCTCGAATTCAAGCGGATGCTTTCGGATGAGGAAGACCAGTTGCCTGCCGTGGTAGAAATAAACCCCGGTGCGGGTGGCACCGAAAGCCAGGACTGGGCCGAGATGCTGATGCGCATGTACATCATGTGGGGCGAGGGCAAGGGCTTTACCGTGCGCCAGCTCAGCTACCAGCCGGGCGAGGGCGCGGGCATCAAGTCGGCTTCGCTAGAAATTGACGGGCCTTTTGCCTACGGCTACCTCAAGAGCGAGATTGGCGTGCATCGGCTGGTGCGCATGTCGCCCTTCGACAGCAGCGGGCGGCGGCACACCTCGTTCGCTTCCGTTTTTGCCTATCCGGTGGTCGATGACACGATTACCATCGATATCAACCCGGCTGACATCAGCTGGGATACCTTCCGGGCCGGCGGCGCGGGCGGCCAGAACGTGAATAAAGTAGAAACGGCCGTGCGCCTTACCCACGCGCCTAGCGGAATCATCATCGCCGTACAGATTGAGCGCTCGCAGCTTATGAACAAGGAGCACGCCCTGCGGATGCTGCGCTCGCGCCTCTACCAGCAGGAGCTGGACAAGCGCAACGTGGAGCGCGACAAGGTAGAAGCTACTAAAAAGCGCATCGACTTCGGCTCGCAAATTCGCAACTACGTGCTGCACCCCTACAAGCTCATCAAGGACCTGCGCACCGGCATCGAGCGCACCGATGTGCAGAACGTGCTCGATGGCGACTTGGATGAGTATATCAAAGGCTACTTGATGCAGAACTAGCTCCTAGGGGCTACGCGATGGCAAAGGCCCGGTTGCCTGCCCGCGAACTAACCAGCAACAAAAAAGGGCTGCCCGATTGGGAAGCCCTTTTTTATTTACTACAAAATATACAAATAGCAGACAGACTAGTCTACTACGTCCCAGAAAATCTTGGTGTACTGCGTAATACCGGATGGCACGTGCGAGGCGTTTGTGCTCACTTCGCTCAGCGGGTACAGCAGGCGCGTCGGCAGCTTGTCGGCGCGGGGCGACTGTGACTGCGTAGAAGCTACCTGCGACAAGTTGGGCTGGGCCGCGCGGCGATAGTCATCCCAGGCTTCGATACTGGCGATGGAGTTCATCGCCAAGTACTTTTGGTAAAGAATGATGGCTTGCTTGCCGAGCGCGCCATTGGTAGTGGCCACATCGTAGTTTACCATCGAGTTGGTAGCGTTAGCACCACCGGCATTCGTGGTAGCAGCGAACGTGTTGTACTGCGAGATGCCAGCTGCCCCGGACGTAGTCGACGACGCTAGGGTTGACGCGTTAATCGTCGCGTTGGTCGTAGCAGCCGCCCGGTAGAAATAAACGAATGAGGCTTTGATGCCGTCGTTGTAATCCTGTTTAGCAGCAGCTTCGCCACCTGGCAGCAGGCCCCGGGTTTCGGCTTCTGCCTTCGAGAAAAGGTGCTCCGACAGCAGCATCAGCGCGGTAGGGGCGTTCAGGCCTTTGAGGATGCCCCCGCTAGCCGTGGTAGAGTTGCCGCCTAAGAAACGCGAAGAAGTAGGCAAAGACTCCGTAGGCGCGTTGAAGCTGGGCGAGTTGCTTTCGCCTGGCCGGGCCCCTACATACTGGGCAGTTGCGGTTCCGTTTACGAGGCGCTGCCCCATTGTATACAACTGGGAAACCCTAGGGTCGCTGTTGTTGGTATACTGGTTAAGGATGAACTGCGTCGGAATCTGGTAGCTCCGCTCCGTAGCGCCCGCGCCGGCCGCCGTGTAGGCGTAGCGGGTATAGAGCGGGTTTTGCTGACCAGTATTCTGCGCGTAGCCGGGCTGCGCCACTACGTCGGCGGTGATGAAGGTGCCGCTATTGTCGGCCACGCTGGCTTGCAGCGCGGTCATCTGCTGGGTAATATACGTGTTCAAAGTAGCATCACCGGTCTGCGACTCGCGTAGTAGGATGCGCAGCTTCAGCGAGTTGGCAAACTGCCGCCACCGCATCATGCTGCCGCTGAATACTACATCTTCGGCCCCTACTGGGCGCGGCGTGAAGGTTGCGGTAGCTGTCGCATCAGTTGCTTTGATGTCGGCAATTGCCCCGGTCAACTGCACAATTAAATCCTTGTAGATGTCTTGGGCTTTATCGTAAGCCGGCGACACCGAATTAATGCCCTGCAAAGCCTGCGAGTAAGGGATGTCCCCGTACTCGTCTACCAGAAGTAGATAGTTGTAGACTTTCATAATCCGGGCAATGGCCGCGTGGTAAGGATACCCGCTGGCAGTGCCGTTCGTTTGAATTTGGGCGTAATCCTCCAGGTTGTCGTAGGTGTTATCCCATAAGCCGGCGTAGTACGAAGACGAATAGTTGTAGGTGAGTTCTTCGCCGTAGCCGCTCACTACCCCCGTTTTGCCCCAGTAGCCGGCGGCCCAGCTTGCGTAGCTGTTGTAGCTGGGGGTATTACCCGTATAGTTGGCCGCCGTAACAGTCAGGGCCGAGCCTAGCTGGGCATCCGGCGTCACGCTAAGGGCGCTGTTTGGGTTGCTGTTGACGTCGAGGAACGTTGAGCAACTGCTGGCCGCAATTGTCAGCGCTCCCGTAGCAAAAACTTTAAAATAAATTTTCATAAATGCAGATTAGAAGGTTGCGTTGAGGCTAGCACCGTAAAACTTGGTAGGCGGCGTCTGCAAGTTGTTGTTGATGCCGATGGCGTTGGAGTTTGAGAAGCTAAACTCGGGGTCGGTGTAGATATTCTCTTTCGGCACCCAGGTGAAAACGTTGCGGCCGTACACATTCAGCGACAGGCCCTTTATTACCCCGGTTTTAGCCAGGATAGCAGCCGGCAAAGCGTAGCTTAGCGAAACTTCCCGAATCTTGAAGAAAGTTCCGGAAGTAACGTAGTTCTCAGCTACCGTGCGGTTCCATGTCGAATTCTGGGCCCAAAACTCAGCACCACCTGGCGTTACTCCCGTCGTGTTAGGCACGTAGGTCGTGCCGCCATCAGTCGAAATAGCCGAATTCGGGTAAATAAAGTTCTGCCGGCCGTACATCGCGCTGCGCGCCCCGCTGCCCGTGAAGTCAAGGTCTTCTCCGATTGCGTTGTACACCACGTAGCCAGTGCGCAGTTCACCCTGGCCCGAGAGCGTTAGGCCCTTATAGGAAAAGGCGGCGTTGAAGCCGTACTTGTACTTGGGCTGGGTGTTGCCAAACGTTTTCAGGTCACCCGCCTTGAGGGGGTAGTAGTAGGTCGTCTGGTCGGTAGCATCGTACGCGTTGCGGGTCGAGGCCATTTTGACGCGGCCGTCATCGGTGCGCTGGTAGTACGAACCCCGCAGGACGGGGTAAGCCATGCCGGGAATGGCATACAACTGGGCATTGCCGCCCGTCGAGAGGGCCAGTTGGGTCAGGCCGCCAGGCAGCGAGACAACTTCGTTGTTGTTGTAGTTGAAGTTGCCGCCGAGCGTGATGGTGAAGCCATTGGCCAAGCGAACCGGCACGATGGTCAGGTCAGCTTCAATACCATTGTTGCGCACCTCACCGGCGTTAAGCAGTAGGCCGCTGTAGCCAGTAGACGTCGGAATGCTAGTGTTAACCGTCTGGTTGGTGCTCTTCTGCGCGTAGTACGTCACGGCACCCGCGATTCGGCGCTTCAGGAAGCTAAGCTCGATACCCGCCTCAGTAGAAACCGTAGTCTCGGGCAGTAGGCCGGGTACTACTAGGCCGTTGTTGGCCGTAAACGAGGCCTGTGAGCCGAAGGGGAAGCCAGCACCCAGCGCGTAGGTGGAGGCTAGCGCGTAAGCTCCGTTGGTTTGGTACACGCCCGTGGTGCTGTTGAAGGCCGTGGTGCCGGCGCCACCCAGGTTAATCTGGCTTACTTTGGTAATGCCACCGCGCAGCTTGCCGTAGTCAATAAACGAGGCATCGTGCAGGGCCGGTATCAGGTTGCTGAAGACTAGCGAAGCATCAACACCGGGGTAGAAGAAGCTACGGTTGCCGGCGTCTAGCGTCGATATATTGTCGTTGCGGCCCGAACCGTGCAGGTAGAAGAAGTCCTTGAAGCCTAGGGTTAAGTCAGCGTAGAACGAAGCCTGACGGGTGGTTGCCCGGCCATCGGAGCCCGACAGCTGGCCTACCCGGTTCGCCAAGTTAAATAGGCCGGGAGTGGCTAGGGCCGTCGAGGCTACGAAGTTGTAGCGCGAAGTAAACTGTTGAATGTTATTGCCCAGAATTGCCTTCACGTTGAAGTTACTAAAGGTCTTATCCATGCTGATGAACAAGTCCGAGTTGATGCGATTCTGGGTGCTGCTGATGTCCTGCACGTAGCCCGACGTTTGGGAGCCCGATTGCTTGTTGGTCGTGAGCGTGTAGGCAGTGGGGGTAAACTTGTCTTGGATGTTCAGGCTGTTCTGGTCGGTATTGGTGGTACCCAGGCGGTACTGCACCCGCAGCCAGTCGCGCAAACGGTACGATAAGTCAATATTGCCGAGCAGCGTGTTGCGGCGGTCCGTCGTACGGTTGTTGTCAAGAATCCAGTAAGGATTGAAGTAAAAGGCGTTGTAGTAACCGTTCGGGTTAGAAAACTCATCGTTGCGCCAGTCTTTGTAAGACGTGAGGGGCACCAGCGCGGAGGTGTTGAACCAGTTCCAGTACACCGACTGGGCAGCCGTCAGGTTGGAAGTAGCATCCACCATTTGCTGCGAGTACGATACGTTGAAGCCAGCCGTCAGGCGGCCCAGCTCCCGCGAGGCATTAAAGCGGAAGGTGTTGCGGTCGTACTTGTCCTTGGGTACTATCCCATTGTTGTGCACGTTCTGGTAGGAAGCGTAAAACTTGGTTTTCTCATCGCCCCCCGCGAACGAAATGCCATTTTGAGCCTGGTAGCCAGTGTTCCAGAATTTTCGCTTTTCGTCGGGGCGGGCATTGTAGGTCAGCATCTGCACGTCGCCGTTGGCCAGCTGTTCGCCCACGGCGCGCAGCACGCCGTCGTAGCGAGGGCCAAATTGCTGGTTCTCGAAGTTGTTATACTGGTAATCTTCGTTGACGTCGATGGCACCAGCTCCACCTGGAGCATACGTGGGGCGCGTCTGGTTCCAGGAGTTGGCACCGGGGCCAAACTGCGTCTGGAACTGGGGCAGGAACGAAACTGACTCAAACTGCGAAGTTTGCGAAAGCGTAACCTGCGGCGTGTTGCTGCCCTTCTTGGTGGTGATAATCAGCGCACCGTTGGAGGCCTGCGAGCCATAGAGAGCCGCGGCATTGGCACCTTTCAGCACCGAGATGTCGGCCACGTCGTCGGGGTTGAGCGCCGTTAGCGCGTCACTCGTCGAGATAACCCCGTCGATTACCACGAGCGCTTCGTTGTTGCCAGTGAGCGAGCGCGTGCCGCGCAGGGTGATGCGCACTTGCGGGCTGACGCCTGCGCCGATGGTTTGCACCTGCAGGCCCGACACCTTGCCGGTCAAGCCATTAGTAACATTGGTCACGCGGGCCTGGGTTAGCTCTTTTGTGTCAAGGGTAGCTGTCGCGTACCCTACTTCCTGGGCTTGGCGCTGCACACCTAAGGCACCCGTTACTACTACTTCGCCTAGCTGCTTGGCATCGGTAACTAGCGCTACGTTAATGGCGCCGGCCCGCACGGGCTGCTCGACGGTGGTGTAACCTACAAAGCTGAAAGTTATGGTAGTAGCCGTAGCCGGAACGCTCAGCGAAAACGCGCCATCCACGTTAGTAGAAGCACCGATAGTAGTGCCTTTTGCGAGTACCGTAACGCCCGGCAAACCCTGGCCATTAGCGCGGTCTGTCACTCGCCCAGAAACAGTTCGGTCTTGCGCTGCTGCCTGAAACCCTAGGCAAAAGAGTAGAAAGACCAACAATAGAGAAAAATGCTTCATACTAAAAAGATTGAAGTGGAGAAAAGAGCCATGCTACTATAGAATAAGCGTGATTCGGTGCCAAGTTATGACATTATTACGAAATGAAAGCAGCCTGTGCAAAGTCCTGCGGAAAGATAATATTCACCTTCGAGCCTTCCATATAGTCGTGGTAAGCTAATCTGGAAATTAAGCAAACCTTAAAAAATGCAGTGCAAGCTGCTGCCTTCCGATAAGTACAACAACAGGTTATAGCCAAAAACAGCGGACGCAGTTTGCGAGCTATATATAGGTAGTATCTGCTCTAAAAGGCAGCAGGTACGGAATAAAAAATACTTTCAGTTCATCAATTTTTGAGCCCCCTATGGATGCATGCCAAAGCAATGGTTTGGTGATGCGCATTATGGATGTTACTTTCAGACAGTCAGTGACATATGCATCGAATAAATAGGTGAAATGTTGTGGTTGTTCTCATTATACTTGCTACCCCTTAGCTTAAAAGGCTTTTTAACTCATTTACTAGGTTAAGTCAGACTATAAGAAAATATCTACTTTAATTTGGGCTGTTGCCTGTTAG
Source organism: Janthinobacterium lividum (assembly GCA_050954355.1). Classification (GTDB taxonomy): domain Bacteria; phylum Bacteroidota; class Bacteroidia; order Cytophagales; family Hymenobacteraceae; genus Hymenobacter. The sequence goes on along the minus strand of JBPBPH010000069.1, from coordinate 58,255 downwards.
CCTAGGCGGCCGGCTTGGGCGCAGCATGGAGTCATTATGGGTAAGGTAACTGACCGTAATACCAACCAAGGTTTACTAGGCATTACTGTTGTTGTATAAGGGCCGCCCAACCATCGGCACGTCCTCTTATTAGCGAGGGCGACTACTCGCTGACCATGCCGACCAACTCGAACCGGGTATAATAGGGCGCCAACACCGACGGGGTACTCCTAGGGGGCCTGCGTACCTCGCCCGACTACAACAGCGGCTACTACCAAGGTGACTACACCGATGCCAACGGCTTCGTGACTACGGGCCAGCAATCGTCGTAGCGCACCAAGCTGAGTACTACTAACAACCCAGGCTACGATAGATGCCCTTCCTAGGTAATAGCCAACGTGCTCAACCAGCTGTGGGTGAACCATCTTTTGGGTAGCCTGGAGCCCAGTTGCCAGCTTATGCCCTGGCTGAGCGTGCTGGCGCGCGCTGGGGTTGACACGTATTCCGGTAACCGCTCGGTGTACTCATACTTCCTCATCGGGGCTGCTGGCATTACTAGCAACGTGGGCTCGCTTACGGAAGAGGTAATTTAGAAAATCCAGGTAAACAACGACGTGTTAGTGCGGGCCAAGGGCGATGCGCTATATAGAAAAGTAGTTATTGTTTGGGCAAGGACATAGCAGTAAGGTCTGCGAACCCAGCTATAATTATAATCTTTAGTAATAATAAACTATTGGGAAATGCTAAATTTTAAGTAATATACTCATAATATGATGATTAATAGCGCAAGTGGTTGGCCTTTTTTAATATTATTTGGTAAAATATTGCTAGCAATAAGGCTGCTGGTTTGGCTAATGCACTAAATGAAGCATATTTTAGCAGCTTCACTCTTCAATAATTTTATTTTTCCTTCACTCTTATGAAGAAAAACTTACTCATGAGTTTGGTGCTCATGTTTACTCTCTTCCAAGCGGTGCTAGCTCAAACGCGCACCGTTTCAGGACGAGTAATTGACCAAACTGCAGGCGAAGGGCTGCCAGGCGTAACAGTATTGTTGAAAGGCACTACCACTGGCATGTCAACCAATGCTGACGGACGTTATAGCCTAACTGTTCCTGACGCAGGCGGCACCCTAGTGTTTAGCTCGATAGGGATGATTACGCAGGAAATTGCCATCGGCAACCGCAGCACGGTGGACGCTGTGCTGGCCGCCGATAATAAACAGCTGTCAGAAGTAGTGGTGACTGGCTACGGGCAAGTAGAATCGCGGCGCGATTTGACCAGCTCTATCGCTACCGTAAATTCGGCGCAGTACAAGGACCAACCCGTAATTGGCGTAGACCAAGCCTTGCAGGGCCGCGCTGCCGGGGTGCAGGTGTTCCAAAACTCGGGTACGCCGGGCGCGGGCATTGCGGTGCGGGTGCGCGGAGCAGCCTCTATCTCGGCCAGCAACGAGCCTTTGTACGTGGTAGATGGCCTGCCCATTAATACCACTAGTACGTCGCAACTGGGTACGGGCAACCAAGGCACCAATGGCCTGAATGACTTAAACCCGAATGATATCGCTACCATTGAGGTACTGAAAGATGCTGCTTCAGCGGCTATCTACGGTTCGCGTGCCTCCAACGGGGTAGTGCTTATTACTACCAAGCGCGGCAAGTCTGGCAAGGCTAACGTGGACTTAGACTACTACACCGGAGTGCAATCGGCTTGGAAGCGCCCGCAGGTGCTGAATGGTCCGCAGCAGACGCAGTTATTTTTAGATGAAGTAGCTGGTGCCTATGTGGTGAATGCTGACGGTAGTGTAACGGTAGGCAGCACTTCATTGGCTAATCCCGCAGTTCCAGGGACTAATGTTACGGTTCCAGTGCGCTACAATAGTCTGGCTGAGGCTACGGCCTACACCTTCCGTGCCACGACGGGCACGCGTACGGCTACTACTGCATACAACGGTACTACACCTACTGCCGTCAACTACGCTTACGTCAATAACGGCGCCATCCGGCCCCTTAGCCAGTTTCAGAACCCTAGCACCGCTCCAACTACTAACTGGAGCGACCTGGTACTGCGCAATGCGCAAATCAGCAACTACGGTGTTACGTTTTCGGGTGGCAGTGATGCTAGCCGCTACCGCTTGGCCGTCAACTACTTCGACCAGCTGGGTACGGTGTTGGGCTCGGGCTACAACCGGGGCAGCGTACGCTTCACTCTGGATAACAAGTTGTCGGAGAAGATTCGGATGGGCGCTTCGATTGGCATCAACCGCAGCGTGAACAACCGCATCAACAACGACAACAGCATCTATGGGGTGCTCACTACGGCCCGCCTTTATGGCACCGACCTGCCGCTCTATAATACCGATGGTACCTATTATAAGAACGGCTCGCTTGAGAATCCTTATGTAGCTGCTACTGAGCCGTACATAAAGAGTGCGAGTAACCGCCTGATTGGTAGCCAGTACACGGAGTTTGAGTTGATTAAGAACCTGCGTTATCGCGCCACCTTCGGCCTAGACTTTACCTACGCCCGCGACGACCGTTTTTATTCGACCCTGACTAACGCTGGCGCTTCGGTAAATGGGCAGGCTTCGCAAGGCACGCTGCAAGATGCGAACTTCAACCATATCAGCTCGCTGAATTACGTAAAAACCTTTGGCACTGACCACAGCTTGAACGCGTTATTCGTGGCCGAATACCAGCGCGATGCCGAAAGCGACAATTTCGCTACCGTAAGTGGTTTCCCCAGCAATGCCATCCACGAGCTGGCCGCCGGTGCTACGAAGGTGACTACTACCTCGTCCTCTACTTCCAACACCCTCTTCGGCCTGCTGGCCAAAGCTGACTATGCCTTCAAAGGCCGCTACTTACTATCGGCTTCGGTGCGCCGCGATAATTCTTCGCGCTTTGGCGAAAACAACCGGGTAGGCTACTTCCCGGCTTTCTCGGCCGGCTGGCGCATCATCGACGAGAGCTTTATGAAGGACCAAACGGTCGTGACGGAACTGAAACTGCGGGGTAGCTATGGGCAAACCGGCAACCAGCCGCCGGCTAACTTTGGTGCGCGCGGTCTGATTGGGGTAGGCTACAACTACCTTGACCAGGGTGGCCTGATTCTGTCGCAGTTAGCCAACCCTGACCTGCGGTGGGAGCGCACCAGCGCTACCGATTTAGGTTTAGACTTGGCCTTTTTGCAAAACCGCCTCTATGTGTCGGGCGATTTGTACTACCGCCACACTACTGACTTACTATTGCAGCAGAGCCTGACCTACGATACCGGCTTTACCAGCTACAGCGCCAACGTGGGTAGCCTCGAAAATAAAGGCCTCGAACTGGCCTTAACTACCGTCAATATTCAGAACGAAGGCGGTGGCTTCAACTGGTCTACGAACTTCAATATCAGCTTCAACCGTAATAAGGTGCTGGATATTGCCAACCCTAGCCCCACGGGTTTGCCCCAAGGGTTTGCGAGCCGCTTGCAGGCCGGGCAGCCCCTAGGAGCCTTCTATGGCTACGTGGTCGACCACATTTTCCAGTCGCAGGACGAGATTAATGCGCTAAACAGCGCGTTGCGCACCAAGACGGGGGTAGCCACGGCTACCTACCAAAGTACGGCCACCCGGCCCGGCGACATCATGTTCCGCGACCTCGACGGGGATGGGGTTATCACCGCCGCCGACCAGCAAATTATCGGCAGCGCGCAGCCTAAGTACTACGGGGGCATCACCAATACCTTCCGCTACAAGGGCTTCGACCTGAACGTGCTCTTTCAGTACAACATCGGCAACCAGATTTACAACACTTCGCGTTCCTACACCGAAGGGATGAGCACCTCGTACAGCGCCGATGTGACGGTGCTAAACCGCTGGACCCCAACCAATACGAATACGGATATTCCGCGGGCAGTGTACGGTGACCCCAACAATAACAACCGCACCTCGACTCGCTTCTTAGAAGACGGTTCTTACGGCCGCTTCAAGACCATTACGCTGGGCTACGCGCTGCCTGCCTCGGTTATCAGCCGCCTGCATGCGCGCACGCTGCGGGTGTATGTGCAGGCTCAAAACCTGGTAACGTTCACGAAATACAAGGGCCTAGACCCGGAAGTGAATACCTACGGCCAGGGTGGGGGGGCTTCTACCACCACCTACAACACGGCCTTGGGTACCGACTTCTTCACCTACCCGCAGTCGCGTACCCTCACGGGGGGCGTAACGCTTGGCTTCTAATATTCTTAATCAATTATTTCGATGAACCTACATAGTTTACGCCAGTTTGCCACACGCTCGGCCCTGTTGCTGAGCCTAGGGCTTGGAGCAGGAGCCTGCGATAAGGCCCTGAACGTGGAGCCTACCACCAACATCAGCTCCGATAAGGGCTACAGCACGAAAGAAGATGCTGCTGCTGGCCTGCTCGGGTGCTATGATGGCTTGCAAAACACTAATTACTACGGTGCCTCATTTCCATCGGACATCGATATGGTGTCAAACAACATCATTGAGGTAGGTACCTACAATACCACCTACGGCTTGGTGTCGCAAAACCAAATTTCGGCCGATAACGGGGAGGTAGCGACCCTTTGGCAGAGTATCTATGATACTATCAACCGCTGCAATTATTTGCTGCAACAAAGCGATAATATCACGGATACCGCTTTTCCGAAGCTGACTACCCAGGCCGAAGCCCGCACCATTCGGGCCTTGTGCTACATGAATCTACTCTCGCTGTGGGGCGGCACCAACGCCGGCTACGGCTACCCTAATGGGGCGGGGGTACCCCTGCGCCTGACGCCTACCACGGCCATCGGCGACCAGACGAAACCGCTAGCCCGCTCCTCCGAGACTGATGTGGCCACTGCTATTCGTGCCGACCTCGATTTTGCCATCGCTAACCTAGCCGCTGGCGCTGGCACTCGGGCCACCAAAAACGCCGCCCAGGCTTTACGGGCTCGCTTCGAGCTGCGGATGCGGAACTATGCCGATGCGCTGAAGTATGCTCAGCAAGTGCCAGCTTCGGCGAGTTTGGCGCTCGCTTCTACGACTACGCCCGACGCCATCTGGCAGCTTTATTTCTCAGCCACCGACCAGAACCTGTATGCCTTTTACTGGTTCCCGTCGCCCGGCGGGCGCAATGAGTTTGACCCTAGCCCCGGTCTGATTGCCGCCCATCCGGCCGGCGACCTGCGCCTGCCCATCAACAACAGCACCGCTACGGCTGGCACCACGCTGAAATACACGCACACGGCCACGCGCGACGATTACTTCAACATAGTGCGCTACGCCGAAGTGGTGCTCACTATTGCGGAGGCAGCGGCCCAAACCGGCGACTTGATTACGGCTACCACTAATCTCAACATCATTCGCAAGCGGGCGGGCCTGGCCAACTCTACCGCTACTACTGCTGCTGCGCTAACCACGGATATCCTGCTTCAGCGCCGCTTGGAACTGGCCTACGAAGGCCACTACTGGATTGACCTGCGCCGCACCAATACCGTGCAATCGACGCTGGGTACTGGCTCTACCACGGCTCCCAATGCGTGGGATCAGGCTTTCCGCAACTTGTTTCCGTTGCCCCTCCGCGACATCAACCTCGCGCCCGGCATATTGACGCAGAACCCCGGCTTCTAACTGCCTGGCCCATTAAGTACTAAAAAACCCTCGGCCAACTCGGCCGAGGGTTTTTTAGTGTCCCGCTGCAAGCGCTGTACCCTAGGGCCGCCTCACAAAATGTACTGGTTCAGGTCGCGGTTCTTCACCATGTCGCGGAGGCGCTCTTCCACCAGCGCGGGCGTGATGGTGAGCTGCGTGCCGGCGGGCAGCTGGTCGGGCACGTCGAAGAGCAGCTCGTTGAGCAAGCGGCTCATGACGGTGTGCAGGCGGCGGGCGCCGATGTTTTCGACTTCCGCGTTCACCTCGGCGGCAATGTCAGCCAGCTTTAGCAGGGCCTCGTCCTCAAACTCCAGGTGCACGTCCTCGGCGGCTAATAGGGCCTGGTACTGCTTGGTGAGGGCGTTTTTAGGGTCTTTCAGAATGCGGTAGAAGTCATCCTTGGTCAGGCTTTGCAGCTCAACCCGGATGGGGAAGCGGCCCTGCAATTCGGGTATGAGGTCGCTGGGCTTGCTGACGTGAAAGGCGCCAGCGGCAATAAACAGGATGTGGTCGGTATTGACGATGCCGTACTTGGTATTTACGGCCGAGCCCTCCACGATGGGTAGCAAATCGCGCTGCACGCCCTGGCGGCTCACGTCGGGGCCGCCGCCCTTGCCACTGCCGCTGCTGGTAGCCACCTTATCAATTTCGTCGATAAAGATGATGCCCGAGTTTTCGGCTTGGCGCACGGCCTCTTCCTTTAGCTCGTCCATATCCACTAGCTTGGCGGCTTCCTCGTCGAGCAGCACCCGGCGGGCCTCGGCTACGGTCACCTTGCGCTTCTTCTGCTTTTTGGGCAGCATCGACCCTAGCATGTCCTGCAGGCCCGACATGGTGGCCTCGTCCATCATGCCCGGCGCCCCCATTATGCCCACGCTGGGTCCGCCCTGCGCCACGCTGATTTCGATGTGGCGGTCGTCGAGCTCGCCATTGCGAATCTTCTGGCGGAAGCGCTCGCGGGTGCGTTCGTTCAGTTCTTGGTCGGAGCTCGGCACGGCATCGGCGGCAATGCTCTCGCCGCTAATGCTCGCATTGAACCCTAGGCCGCTGCGGCTGCCACCATCCTTGCCGGGCTGCTTCACGGGCGGAATCAGCGCGTCGAGGATGATGTCCTCCACTGCCTGAGCAGCCTGGACGCGCACGGCCTCCTGGCGGCGCTGGCGCAGGCGACTCACGGCCTGCTCGGCTAGGTCGCGCACCATACTTTCCACGTCGCGCCCCACGTAGCCCACCTCCGTAAACTTGCTGGCTTCTACCTTCACAAAAGGCGCATCAGCCAGCAGCGCCAAGCGGCGCGCAATCTCGGTTTTGCCCACGCCGGTGGCCCCAATCATGAGAATGTTGTTGGGCACAATCTCCTTTTGCATATCGGCCGGGGCGTGCAGCCGCCGCCAGCGGTTGCGCAGGGCAATGGCCACGTGGCGCTTGGCTTCGCGCTGGCCAATGATGTATTTATCTAGCTCGGCCACGATTTGGGCCGGGGTCAAAAAGGTTTCGTCGAGCATTCGGGTAAAATAGAGAGGAAGCGAAAGCAGCAAGAACGTCAGGCTGGTGCCCTAGAGGTTGCCAGGCTACCGTTAGTGCACTATTCCCCAACGACCCTGCCAAACCGCCGGGGCCTAGGCAGGCTGACGTTCTTTCCGAACGCGAGCGTTAGTCGTTGCGCGGCGCGACGGCGCCAAAATTGTGGCTCAGGGTAAAATAATTGCTGCTGCCCGCTGCCTGCAGCGTGGCGTAGGTGTAGTCGAGCTGAAACTGCGCAATGCGCACCTTGGCCCCGAAGCTGAAGCCCGCCCCACCGCCCACGTTGGCTAGGCGCAGCTCGCGGGCTTGTAGGTGGTTGTAGCCCGCCCGCAGGCTGAGGCCCTTGCCCAGCAGCAGCTCGGCGCCCACCGCCAGGTGCCGGGCCAGGTTGTCGGCAAAGTTCTTTTGCGCCCGCAGCGTGTCGCCCGCCGCATTAGTGGTGGTCGAGTTGGGGTCAAGGTATTGGATGTTCCACTGCTGCAGGTTGTGAGCCGTGAAAGTGAAGCGCAGCGGCATATGCTCGGGCTTGACGGTGGTGCCCAGCTGCACGTCGAGCGGCAGCGGCTCGCGGGCGGCGGCCGTGTAGGGCACCAGCATGTAGCCCGCGTTGCGCACCACCAGCCCCACCGTAAAATCTTGCTCCTCATGGGGTTTCCAGAGCACGCCCGCGTCGGCGGCCAGCCCTAGGGCCCGGTTGCCGGCCAGGCCCGAAGCCGCCAGCTTGGCCGTGAGGCCGAAGGTAAACCGGCCCTTCGTATATGAATCGGCCGCCGCCAGCGCATATTCACTCACCGAAAACGTGCCCAGCGAATTGCCCGCCGCGTCGTAGCTGTCGAAGCTGCCGTAGTTGAGGTAAGTAAGCCCTAGGCCGAAGCGCCCCCGCTTCTCGGTGTTAAAAACGTAGGCGGCCGTGCTCTGCCGGATGTCGGTGACGTAGCCCACGTAGCTCACGCCCACGCCGTGGTCCATGTCGGCGTTGAGCAGGGCTGGGCTAGCCAAAAACTGCGTGGGGTCGCTGCTACGGGCCGAGGCCGTCATGCCCCCTAGGGCTGCTACCTGCGCCGAAGGCGGCAGTTCCAGAAATGGAAAGGCGCGCCGGCCGCCCAGCTGCGCCTGAGCGGCCAAGGGCAGCAGCACTAAAAAAGCGGAGAGGTGCTTCATCGTTCGAAGGTAACGAGCACGGGCGGCGAAATAATGAGCAAGCAGCAATGCAGAAATAATAAAAAAGCCCGTCACGCTGCGCTTGCCGAAGCATCTCTACCGAACAATTCGGCTTAGTAGAGATGCTTCGGCAAGCGCAGCGTGACGGGCTTTTTCCTTAGTGCGCGCGCTACTGCACCTCCACGCTGGGCCCTAGGGACACGGGCGCCTCGTCGCGCACCGGCAGCTTTTGGGGGCGCGCTACCAATTCGGGCAGCAGCGCCACGGCCAGCACGTCATCAACCCGCTCGGCGTAGTGGATGCGCACGCCCTTGAGGTAATCGGCCGGAATCTCGTCCACGTCCTTGCGGTTTTTAGGCGAGAGAATAATCGTGTCGATGCCCGCCCGGCGCGCGGCCAGCAGTTTCTCCTTGATGCCGCCCACCGGCAGCACCCGGCCGCGCAGGGTAATTTCGCCGGTCATGGCCATCTTCGGCCGCACCTGGCGCTGGGTGTAGGCCGAGGCGATGCTGGTAAAAATGGCAATGCCGGCGCTTGGCCCATCCTTCGGAATGCCGCCTTCGGGGAAGTGAATGTGCAAGTCGTACTGCTCAAACAAGCGGTAGTCGATGCCCAGCTCATCGGCCCTGGAGCGCAGGTAGGAGAGGGCCGTAATGGCCGATTCCTTCATCACATCGCCGAGCTGCCCACTAAGCGTGAGCTTGCCCCGGCCGCGGCTCAAAAGGCTTTCCACGAATAAAATATCGCCGCCCACGCTCGTCCAAGCCAGGCCCGTTACCACGCCGGCCGTGTCGTGGTCCTGGTCCTTGTCGCGGTCGAAGCGCGGGGAGCCCAGAATTTTCTGCACCTCGGCCGGGTCAATCTGCGCGGGCAGCGCCTCCTTGCCGGCCTTGCGGCGGGCCAGGTTACGGGTGAGGGCCGCCAACTGGCGCTCTAGGCTGCGCACACCACTTTCGCGGGTGTAGTCATCGGCCACCCGGTGCAGGGCCGGGTCGGTTATTTTCACCTCGGCTTCGCCTAGGCCATGCTCGCGCAACTGCTTGGGCCAGAGGTGCTTTTTGGCAATCTGCACCTTTTCCTCCTGGGTGTAGCCGATTAGGTCGATGATTTCCATGCGGTCGCGCAGCGCGGGCTGAATGGTATCGAGCGAGTTGGCCGTAGCGATGAACAGCACCTTGCTTAGGTCGTATTCCACCTCTAGGTAATTATCGGTGAACGTAGAGTTTTGCTCGGGGTCGAGCACTTCCAGCAGTGCCGAGCTCGGGTCGCCGCGGAAGTCGCTGCTCACCTTATCAATCTCGTCGAGCACAATCACCGGGTTGTCCACGCCAGCCTTCTTAATCTGCGAGATAATGCGGCCGGGCATGGCGCCCACGTAAGTTTTGCGATGCCCCCGAATCTCGGCCTCGTCGCGCACGCCGCCCAGGCTCAGGCGCACGTACTTGCGCCCGAGGGCCTGCGCAATGCTGCGGCCCAGGCTGGTTTTGCCCACGCCGGGCGGGCCGTAGAGGCACAAAATCGGCGCCTTTAGGTCCTGCTTCAGCTTCAGCACCGCCAGGTATTCCAGGATGCGCTCCTTCACCTTTTCTAGCCCGAAGTGGTCGGCGTCAAGTATCTTTTTGGTAGTCTTGAGGTTGAACTTGTCCTTGGTGGTGCCGCCCCAGGGCAAGTCCAGCAAAAACTCCACGTAGTTGAGCGTGACGGGGTAGTCGGGCGCCATTTGGTTGAGGCGGCCTAGCTTGGTCAACTCCTTATCGAAGTGCTTGGCTACGGCCTCGGGCCACTTTTTGCCCGCCGCGCGTTCCCGCAGCGCGGCTACGTCGCCCTCGGGGCTGCCTTCGCCCTGGCCCAGCTCATCCTGCAGGGTTTTGAGCTGCTTGCGCAAAAAGTACTCGCGCTGCTCAGCGTCGATGCCGGTGTGCACCTTAGTGCGGATGTCGTTCTTGATTTCGAGCAGCTCAATCTGGCGCAGCAAGGCTTCGAGCAGTTGGCGCGCCTGGGCTTCGGGCTCGGCCAGCTCCAGCAGCGCCTGCTTGGCGGGCACTTCAAGCTGCACGTTGCTGCTCAAAAAGTGCGTCAGAAAGGCCGGCGACTGGATGCCCTCCAGCATGGTGCGGGCCTCCAAGGGTATCTCGGGCGTCAGTTCCAGCACCTTGCCGGCGGCTTCGCGCAGGCTTTGCAGCAGCACCATCTCGCCATCAAGGCTGGGGTCTAGGGACTTCTCGTCGAAATACGTAACCTGCGCCGTGAGCTGCGGGGCAAAGCTTACTTCCTCGCCCACCTGGAAGCGCAGCTGGCCCTGGATGATGATGGTAACGGTGTCGTCGGGCTGGTCGATGAGCTTGAGAATACGTGCTAGCGTACCTACCGGGTAAAGGTCGGTCACGCCGGGCTCATCTACATCGGCTTGGCGCTGAGCTACTACGCCCACCAGTTTCTCGGGCTTGGCGGCGAGCTTGCGCACCAGCTTCACGCTTTTTTTGCGCGTCACCGTCACGGGCAGCACCACGCCCGGAAAAAGTACGGTGTTGCGCACCGGCAGCAGGGCTAGGGTAGTGGGAGCATCGGCGGCGGGCAATAAATGGTCGGGGTCAGCCGCCATGATGGCAATGGCTTCGGAAGGCGAGTCGGGACCGCCCGCTGCCGAGCGGCCGGGGCGGGACATATCAAAGGGCATGAGCAAAGCAAGAATAAACCGGCCGCATAGCGCGGCGTGGGCTGCCAGAGTGGCAGCCCACCAGCACCCGGCGAAGGTAGGGCCGAGGTGAGTGGAGTAAAGCACAAGCCCCGTGCCAAGCAAAGAACTTCGCTGCCCCTAGGGTTGCCGCCCCGCTCTAGCCCTTCGCCCGCTAAGAAGGATGGGGCTGCGAGCCGCCCGCCGGCCCCGGCAGCGCGGCCAGGCTGCGCCGCCGGCTAGCGCCAAAACGCGGCTGGCTGGCCTCAAAAAAACCGACATAGTGGCCCCAAACGCCACTTCAGTAAGCTCCGCGGGCGAGCAATTTGATAATAGTAGCGCTTTCGTTAGAACTTGCAGCTGAATTACGCTATAGCTAGTGAGTATAATGGTAAAAATTTTATCTTATTGTCTGATTTTTTGGGTGTTGCAGCTCGGGTGGCTTGCTGAGGCCTGGGCCCAGCTCGCCCCGCGCCCGCAGCCCAGCGCGGGCGCCGCTAAGCCCGGCCGCAAAACCACGAGCGCCCGGCCGCTAGCTCCAACCCAGCCTAGCCCTAGGGTTAGTGCCCAGCCCAAAGCCGCGCCGGCCGATACGACGCGCCGCCCGGCCCGCCCGCCCTACCGCCAGCAGGCGCTGCGCACCACGGCCAAGCGTCAGTTGCGCGTGCGCGCCGATGGCACGCCCGATTTTCCAAATATCAATAAGCTAGTATTTTACGAAGATAAGAAGGCGCTCAAGGCCATTCAGCGGGCCGAGCGGCGGCACCGCTACGCCGAGGCCCGCACCCTGCTGGCAGACTACGTGCACCACTTCGGCATCGACAATTTTTACCGCAACACCGACTTGCTCTGGCACCTGGGGCAGCTCTGGCAGCGCGACAGCACTCAGGCCGAGCGGGCCAAGGCGTATTTCCGGCTGGCCCTCAAGCACCACCGCACCGACGTGACGCGGGTGCAGCTCTACTACGACTCGCTAGAGCAAAAAACCACCGACCTCTATGTGCCGCTCAAGGTGTACTACGATATTGTGGAGTACCGCAAGAGTATCAACACGTTCCACCCGCCCAAGGGTATTTATACCAACATGGGGGCCGGCATCAACTCCGACGCGGCCGACTACGGCCCTGCCTTGGGGGCCGGCGACTCGGTGCTGCTGTTTACTTCTAAGCGCAAGCAGCGGGGCAGCACCCTTAAGCGGGTGGTAGACGAAGATTTGTATACCTCGCACCGCGAGGGGGCCAACTTTTGGGCCGATGCCGAGCCGTTGCCCAAGCCCATTAATTCATCCTACAACGAAGGCTCGGCCTGCTTCTCGCACGATGGGCGCACCATTTTCTTCGCCCGCTGCGAGTGCCCCACCTGCCACGGCAACTGCGACCTGTTTACGGCCACGCTGGGCCAGGATGGCAAGTGGAGCACGCCCAAAAGCCTAGGCCCCCTAGTAAACTCCACGGGCTGGGACTCGCAGCCCGCGCTCTCGCCCCGCGAGGACACGCTTTATTTTGCCAGCGACCGCCTAGGGGGCTTTGGGTTGAGCGACATTTACTATACGGTGAAGGGCAAAAACGGCCAGTGGGGCCGGGCGCTAAATATGGGGCCGGTGGTGAACACCCGCGAGAGCGAAGTCAGCCCCTACTTCCACCCCAAGTACCAGGTGCTATATTTTAGTTCGCGCGGGCAGCTGCTCAATTTCGGCGACTTTGACATCTACAAAACCTACCGCGTGCAGGGCCGCTGGCAGGAACCGCGCAATATTGGGCCGCTGGTAAATGGCAAAGGGTCAGAATATTACTTCACCATCGACAGCCAAAGTAAGAACCTCTACTACGCCCGCTCTGAGGAAAAGGACATCCAAAATCTTGACCTGTTCTCCTTTCCGCTGCCCATGGAGGCCCAGCCGCTGGCCACCACCCAGGTGAGCGGCACGCTGCTCGATTCGGTGAGCGCCAAGCCGCTGAAAGGTATTATCAGCATCATCGACCTCGGTAATGGTATTGAGGTGGCCAGCAAGTACTTGCGGCCCGATGGCTCGTTTGATTTCAACCTCATCGACGGCTCGCGCTACGCTATGCTCATTCAGAGCCCCGACTTTTTTTCGGTGGAAAAGCAATTTGCCCTGAAGGGCGACACGGTGATGACGCTGCTCACCAACAGCATCGACTATAAGCTGCCGCTTATCTTCCGCAACATCGAGTTTGAGAACGGCAAGGCGGGCATCTTAGCCTCGATGCACCCCACGCTCGACCGCATCAGCCTGTTTCTGGTCGACCACCCAAGCTTCCGCCTCAGCATCGCGGGCTACACCGACGGGCGCGGCGACCCCGAGGTAAACGAGAAGCTCTCGCAAGACCGCGCCGCCGAAATTCGGCACTACATCGAGCGCAAGGGCAAGCTCGGCCCCAACCGCATCGATAGCTTCGGCTACGGCGCCAGCAAGCCCCTCAAAGACGAGCTAACCGAAGCCGATGCCCGCGTAAACCGCCGCGTGGAGTTTCGCCTGATTAAGTCCGAAGGAGAAAAGGCCGCCGGAGCGAGCGAGGTAAAGTGGTAGGCTGCCAGCTAGGCGCTGGGCCACTGCCGGTTCAAGTCTTGCTCTAGCATGCACTTAAAATGCCCTAGGGGGCACTGCGCGAAGCCAATCTTGGAGCACGGCCGGCACCCTAGGCCCGCTACCTCAAGCACCTCGAAAGGTGTGCGATAGGGGTACATGCCGAACTGCGGCACCGTGTTGCCCCACACGCTGAAAATCTGCTTCTTAAATGCCGCCGCAATGTGCATCAGCCCCGTGTCGTGGCTGACGACGAACTGCGCCTGCCGCAGCAGCGAGGCCGACTGATGCAGCGAAAACTGCCCGCAGCCATTAAAAATAGGCGAGGTAGCCGCCAGCTCAACCACGTGGCCAGTGGTTTCGTCCTCGGGGCCCCCTAGCAGCACTACCGGGCGCGGGGCCAGGCGGCCTACCAGCTCAATAAGTTTCTCCACGGGCAAGCGCTTGGTAGCGTGCTGCGCGCCAATGGCCACGGCCACGTAGTGCCCCGGCCGGAAGCTGGCGGGCAGGGTAGCCAGCACGTTTACCTGCTGGCCAGGCGGAATGAAATAATCCAAGCCCCGGCCATCGTCTACTATCCCTAGGACGGCGGCGGCGGCTCGGTAGCGGTCTACGATGTGCACCGGGGGCAAGCGGTTGATTTTGAAGCGTACCAGCAGGTACTTTTGCCAATTAAGCTTGTCGAATGCCCGGCTCGGCACGCCCGGCAGTTGCAGCCGAATGAGTTGGGTGCGCAGGTTATTGTGCAAATCGACGATGAGGTCGAACCGCTCGGCTCGTAGCTCCTGCACAAGCTTTCCTAAGCTGCCACGCAGCAAATGCAGCTTATCCACATAGGGGCTGGCCTCGAATAGCGCGGCGTAGGCCGGCTTGGTGGCGAAGTGAATGACGGCGCCCGGCACCTGCGTTTTTAACTGCCGTACCACTGGCGTCGTCAGTACGATATCGCCGATGGAGGAAAAGCGGAGGACGAGGATTTTCATCAAATGAGGACGCCAGTTGAGCAGGACCGTCTTTTTATAACTGTGTGCGCATCTTCGTTTTTCGCGCCGCGAAATACGCGGCAGCCTCGTCTACCGATTTTGTATTAAACGTCATGTCCTTGGTTAGCATGCCTTTACGGCCAGCCAGCACACCGTAGCGCATGTCGGCGTAGCCGTTGGTGTGGTGGGCATCGGGGTTGACGCTGAGCTGCACGCCCTGGCCTAGGGCATAGCGCACCCAGCGCCAGTCGAGGTCGAGCCGCCAGGGGTTAGCATTAATCTCGATGATGACCTGGTGCTGCGCGCAGGCGTCAATCACGGCTTTGAAATCGATGGGATAGCCGGCGCGGCGCAGCAGCAGGCGGCCCGTGGGGTGGCCCAGCATGGTGCAGTGCGGGTTGGCAATGGCGGCCAGCAGGCGCTCGGTGGCGCGCTGCTCGTCCATCTTCAAGTTGGAGTGGATGCTGGCCACCACAAAATCAAATGTTTCGCGCAGTTCCGCATCGTAGTCCAGGCTGCCATCGCCCAGAATGTCGGCCTCAATGCCCTTGAAGATGCGAAAAGGGGCTAGCTCCTGGTTTAGTTTGTCGATTTCGCGCTGTTGCTGGTGCACGCGCTCGGGCCCTAGGCCATTGGCGTAGTGCGCCGCCTGCGAGTGGTCGCAAATGCCCAGGTATTCGTAGCCCGCATCGCGCAAGAAGGTGGCCATCTGCCGTAGCGAGTGGCTGCCGTCGGAGTAGGTGCTGTGGTTGTGCAGTGAGCCGCGCAAGTCGCGGTCTTCCAGCAGCGCCGGTATTTTATGCTCGGCGGCCAGCTCCAGCTCGCCCAGGTTCTCGCGCAGTTCGGGCACCACATACTGCAGGCCTGCCGCTTCGTAGAGCGCGGTCTCACTGGCAAAGCGCTCGCGCTTGAGCCACTGGCGCAGGGTGCTGGGCTTGCCAGGGCTAGGGTGGGGCAGGGGCGCGTCGAGGTGGGCGGCGCTGCCGGTTTCGCTGGCCAGCTGGTTTACAAACTCCGCAATGGGTACGATGCGCACCACCACGGCCACGCCGCCTTCGGCCGTAGTCCCGCGCCAGGCCCAGGGGCCCGAGCGGCGCGGGTCGGCGTGCAGGCCGGGCGCCGCATTGAGCAGTGCGTGCACGGGGCTAGGGTCGGGGGCGGCTACCAGCAGGGCTATTGTTTCTACTATTTCCAGAGCGCGGCGCACCTCGCCCACGGCCGATACTTCGGTTACGCTCGGCAGCTGCCCTAGGCGGGCGCCCAGGTCGAGGGCCAGCTGTTCGGCCTGCGAAAACAGCAGCTTGCCCGCGCTCTGGTCGGTAAACTCCAGCGCCGCCAGAATGGCGTCCTGAGTTTTAGTCCCGAAACCCTTAAGCTGCGCCACGCGGCCTGCTTCGGCTGCTTCGCGCAGCTGCTCGGGACTCTCAATGCCCGCCTCGCGCCACAGAACCCGCACTTTCTTGGGGCCGATACCCTTGATGCTTAGCAGCTCTACTACGCCGGGCGGCGTAGTATCGAGCAGGCGTTGCAGCTCGTCGAAGGTGCCGGTATCGAGCAGCTCGGCCACTTTAGCGGCTTGGGTCTTGCTTAGGCCGGTGCGGTCGGGCAAACCGGAGCGCTCCACCTCAGCCACCGGAAACTCCAACTGTTCCAAGGCCGTGGCCGTGCCCTCGTAAGCACGAATCTTGAACGGGTTTTCGTCGTGCAACTCCAGCAGTTGGGCCGTTAGGCGAAAGGCTTTTATCAGGGCGCGATTGTCCACTTTTCCAGTTAGTCAGGTAATGCGTGGCAATGCGCTGCCAAGCTGGCGGCCGTGTGTGCCGCGGGGCACTAGGCTACGCTTGACGGCCTGCCAAAAGTACGGCCAGCGGGCAAGCATCGGGCGCTGCTTTACGTACAATACTGGTTATGCGCTTAGCTTACGTTGCCTGTTTAGTAGTAGCGGCCGCCTGCCAGCCGGCCACTACCAGCGATAAAATAGCCGTCGAAGTGCCTACGGGCCATCTCGCGGCCTTGCACGGCACTTGGCTGCTGCTGCCCGAAATCAGCCACGCCGATACCCTTACTTACCGCCGCAACACGTACCACCTTCGCTACTTGCCGGCCGGGCGGCCGGGCTTTTGGCTAGGGCCCGCGGGCCGCTTCACGCGCTATGACTTGGCACCCGGCGGAGGCTTGCAAGCGCAGGAAGGCACTTGGGTCGAGGTAAGTCGCGGTCGTCTGCGCATCCATTTGCCTGAAGCCGAGCCTGCCGAGCCCGACTATACCCTAGAACTGCTGGACTATCATCAGGGCGTTCTGCAACTGCTTTGCCGACAGTGAGATGATGATGGATTTGGACGAACTTAATAGAGGTTTTTACTTGTGTTTCAATGCCTTAGTTAAGTAAGCTAACGTTTTCTGGCATTGCTTTTGCTCGATAAAGTCAATAAATTCTGAAGTATTTTATAAGCTCAACTATTGCAATGGTACTATTCGCAGGATAAAGCTCCTATTGCCAGCTTATAATTATAATAATCAAATTATTTCTAAATTTAACACCAAGGAATGAATCTGTGCCGTATGAGCATTTCGTATCTTTAAAGCATGAAAACAAACTTCGGCTACGTCTACCTTATCCTTGAATGGATTAGTCGATAAACAAACCACCATGGTACTTTATAAACGTCGCATCTATTTCAATCAGCTCATCCTACTAATTGTGGATGTGCTGCTAATCTTTGGGGCTTTTCGCTCGGTATGCCGCTACCAACGGGGCGACTGGCAATTCGGTAGCGAGGACGCTATGTTCTTCGCCGTCTTTGCACTGCTTTGGTGGATTGTAGCCGGCCAATTCGCCAGTGCTACCATTGCCGACCGCTTAAGCACCTACATTGAGAAAACCTGGGCATTGGTACGTACCCTAGTATTACACTCGGTAGTGCTTACGGCAGGCATTGAATTGCTGCGCGTGCGGCCCTTGCCGCTGCGCTACGTGGCCTTGCTGTATGTGGTAGCAGGGGCGAGCGTAATAATATCTCGGTTAGGCATTGCCTTTGTCCGGCGCACTTTTCGGTATCGCTGGGCCCGGCCGCAAAGCCAGTACGTGGTGCTAGGAGCTGGCCGCAGTGGGGTAGACTTGTACCGCTTTTTGCAGGTGCACGACTCGATAGGCAATAATTGCCTAGGATTCTTCAGCGATGAGCCCGTGCCAGCCGAAGTAAAACACCTGTACCTAGGTCGCCTCAATGAGTTGGAAGGCTACTGCGAAGGGCAGCAGGTAGACGAAATATACTGCGCACTACCCCTCAACCAGGGCGAGTACATGCAGCAGCTTGCTAGCTTCGCGGATGAGCATTTTATTGCCTTTCGCATCGTGCCCGATTTTGAAGGCACTTTGCAAAAGCACGTCAACATTCACTACCACGCCTACGGGCCTATTCTCACGGTACGGCGCCATCCGCTCACTTTCCGACCCAACCAAATTGCTAAGCGGGTATTCGATTTGATTTTCTCCGGGTTGGTTATCGTGGGCATCTTCCCCGTGATAATGCCTATCCTTGCGCTGATTATCAAGCTAGATTCGCCGGGCCCCGTATTCTTCAAGCAAATGCGGCCTGGTAAGCGCAACAAATTGTTTCCGTGCTACAAACTGCGTACTATGCGCACCGACACGGGTGGCACCGAGCTACAGGCTACCAAAGGCGATGCCCGCATCACGCGCGTTGGTCGGTTTTTGCGCGCTTCCAGTCTCGATGAATTGCCCCAGTTCTTTAACGTATGGCTAGGGCATATGTCGGTGGTAGGCCCTAGGCCCAACATGCTTTCGCAGTTGGAAGAGTATTCTAAGCAAATCCATACCTACCCGCAGCGCCACGCCGTTACACCCGGCATTACGGGCTATGCCCAGGTAAATGGCTACCGCGGCGAAACCCGTGTTGAAGGCGCCATGGAAAAGCGCGTAGAGTACGACTTAGAATACGTAGAGAATTGGTCGCTATTACTCGACGTGCGCATCATCGCCAAAACTGTTAAAAACATGGTGATGGGCGAGAAAAACGCCTACTAACCCAAACGCGTAAGACCCTTTTGCCCGCCATTGCTGCCCTAGGGTGGTAGTGGCGGGCCTAATTTTGCATTTACACCGCTAACCTTTCCAACCTGGCTCTATGCTATCAAAGCAGCAGGTACTTGACACCTTTATTACGACGGGACCTTTCGAGGAATTCGTAGATACTATTTTGCGCCTAGGGGCCGCTCGCCGCTCAGCTTACGTGTGCTGCGCCAATGTGCATATGCTGGTTGAGGCGCAGCACGACCCCAGCTTTCGACACATCTTGGCTGAGGCCGACTTGGTAACGCCCGACGGCGGCCCGGTAGCTAGTGTAGCTGGCTGGCGCGGCGGCCATTCCCAAGGCCGCGTGGCTGGCATGGACTTGGTGCCCGCTTTGATGGCCGAAGCAGCTCGCCGCGGCCAATCGGTTTATTTTTACGGCACCACCGAAGCAGTGCTGCAAGCCATTGTGGAGCGAGCGCAACGCGAACTGCCTACCCTACGCATTGTCGGCACCTGCGCGCCGCCCTTCCGGCCCCTCACTGCTATCGAGGAAGCAGCGCACACGGCCGCCATTGCCGCCGCCGACCCCGACCTATTGTTTGTGGCCCTAGGGTGCCCGCGCCAGGAAAGGTGGATGGCGGCCCACCGTGGGCAGGTGCAAGCCTGTATGCTAGGCGTAGGGCAGGCCTTTTTGGTGTATGCCGGCCTAGAGCAGCGCCTGCCGATGTGGGCCCGGCGCTTGTGGCTGGAGTGGGCCTACCGGCTATGGCTAGAGCCTCGCCGCTTGTGGCGGCGCTACCTCATCACCAATACACGGTTTCTGTACCTATTAGCTCAGCAAACCCTACGGCCCCGCAAGCGCCTAGCAAAGGTGAGCTACTAACGCAAAAAGCCCTGGCTTAGGCCAGGGCTTCTTAGTGCGCAACAACGCAAGCCTAGTGCAAAACTGCCAAGTGCAGTACCTGCACTGGCTGGCTGCTGCTAGCCACACGTAGTGTGTAGGAGCCGCTGGGCAGGCCGCTAGTATCGAGCGTAAACTGGTTGCTGCCAGCTACGGCCGTGCGCTGAAACTGCGCTAGCTGGGTGCCCTGGTAGTCAATCACGGTAATGGTGACATTGTCTTCCTGAGCGAAAGTGCCCGTAATCGAGGTCTGGCTGTCGGCCGGATTTGGGTACAGCCCTAGGCCCCCGGTGGCCGAGTTATCGCTGCTGCTCATGAGTAGGTTGCTGGCCAGCGCATCATCGCTCTGGCGTGTCAGCTCTACATCGTCGAAGTACAGCCACTGCCCGCCAGGTCCATTAGAGTAGAAGCCAATCTCGCACCGGCCATTATTGACCGTAATGCCCAGAATGCTTACCTGCGTCCAATCATCCGAGCTGGCAATATCGGCGGCTAGCGCTGGGCCGCCATAGTTGCTGGCCTGCAGCTGCGCTTTACCGCGGATGCCACCTCGTACCCAAGCTTTTAGGTTGTATGTGCCCTTAGGCAAGTTTTGCACCACCTGGGAGGTATACACCTCGTAGGGCAGCAAGGCATAGTGGGTGCCGTGGTACGTGCCAGTGTGCGCGCCGCCGTGGGTTTCGGTGTAGCTAACCCAAGCTCCGGTCAAGCCACCGGTTTGGGTGGCCCACTGGCGCGGGCTTTGCACGGCCGCTTGGTCGTCGTCGAAGCTGGCATTCAGCACCGTATTGGTACTAGTATTAGTGGCGACAGTAGGCAGCGCCACCAGCTCCACGTCGTCAAAATAAATCCATTGGTTGCTGGACGCTTTCGAGTAGAAGCCAATCTCGGCCGAGCCGCTGGTTACGTTGATGTTGCTAATCTCGATTTGCTGCCAGTCCGAGTTAGTGCTGGCCCCAATGGTGGTGCTGAGCTGGCCACCGCCGTAGTTTTTGGCCAGCATAATAGCCGTTGCCTGGCCACCGCCGCCCCGCACCCAAGCGCGCAGCCGGTAGGTGCCAGCGGGTATATTGTTGATAACCTGGTAGGTATATACCTCATAGCTTGCGGGATTCCAGTTGGTTCCGTGGAAGCTGCCGCTGTGGGCAGCGCCGTAAGCCTCGCTGTAGCTAGCGTGGTTATCGGTGCCGGAAGCCACTATTTTTTGCCAGCCAGTGGGCGTATCCATCGCCCGGCCGTCAGCCTCAAAGCTTGGATTTACAACCAAGTTGCTGCCGGTAGCAACCGGTGCCGAGGTGGGCGCCGAGGCCGGCGCAGTAACCGTGATGGTAGCCGCGCCCGAAGCGGTGGTAACGCCGGCATCGTCGGTGGCTACGGCCGTGAGCGAGTAAGTACCAGCCGCAGCGGGCGTCCAGTTCAGCACGTAGGGCGTGGAAGTGTCTTCGCCGAGTTTGGTGGTGCCATTGAAGAATTCTACCTTAGCAACGCTGCCATCGGCGTCGGCCGCAGTGGCGCTTAGAGTGGTGCTTTGGCCTAGCGTCAGGCTGGTCGCCGCCGCGAGCGATACGGTAGGCGCGGTGTTGACAGCGGCTACCAGCGTCACGTCGTCGAAGTAAATCCACTGGCCGCTGGTGGCTTTCGAGTAGAAGCCAATTTCGCACTGCCCGTTGCTAACCACGATGTTGCTAACACTCACCTGCGCCCAGCTGCTACCGTTGGTGGCCCCAATGGTGGTACCAAGCTGAGCGCCGCCGTAGTTTTTGGCTTGCATCTGGGCAATGGCTTGCCCGCCGCCGCCCCGCACCCAGGCCTGGAGGCGGTAGGTGCCATTAGGAAGGCCCGTAACTACCTGGTAGGTATATACCTCGTAGGGTAGCACGCTGTAGTGGGTGCCGTGATAGGTGCCGCTATGCGCCCCCGCGTAATTTTCGGTGTAGCTAGGGTTGCCAATGCCGGTAATCACGTTCTTTTGCCAGCCAGTTGGCGAGATGGTACCCTTGCCATCGGCCTCAAAGCCTGGGTTGGTAACCGTGCCCGCCGTCGGAGTTGGAGCAGGCATGGGGGAGCTAACAGCATTTAGGGGCCCTAGGGTCACGTTGTTTTGTTGCACCTTGGCCAGCCAGCTCAGCCACTCCTGGTTTTCGGTGTCCAGGGTAATGGGGTTGGGTAGGTGAATGGTAGTGGCGGCGCAGGGCGCGCAGGCATTGGGAGCCAGGTCCTGGCGGTCAGGATACGGGTCATTACCCCCCCAGCGCACGTAGCCGATGGTATTATTCTCCACTCGCTGGTTGAAGAATACGCTTGCCAGCTGCTGGTAGTAATTAAATACCCCAATGCCCGTGAAACTGGACAAAAAGCGCTGCCCATTGGGCAGCAAGCCGCTGCTAACGAGGCGGTTGTCGTGGTAATAAATGTCGTGGCCGGCGGCAATGTTCATGGCCGCGTTGCCCACGCTCACAAATTGGTTGTGGTCGGCTTCAAGGTAGGCCGAAGCAGTTGCGCTGGTATTGGCGTCGCCATCGGTCGTTAGGCCCGAACCCGTGAAGCCCGTTGCGGTAGCTGGAATGGGATAGCCGCCACGCACGAAGTTGTCGTGCACGTGTAGGGGGCTATTGGCCGTGCCGCTGGAGTTGTAGAAGTTGATATTGTCCTCGACGCGGCTCTGGTCGGGGGTATTAAGCACTTGGTTGAACGCAATATCCGACCCTGCTAGGCTTTGCACCGTGTTGAGCTGCAAGAAGCTGGAACGCGTAAAGCCTTCGCCGCCATTGCTGGTACCGTTGCGCCAGCGCCCGTCAATGTTGTTGGCCACGTTATAGCGCACCGTTAGCGTGCCACCCGTTCCCGTATTCTGCCAGCGATTTACAATAATGCCCGTCGTGCCGTTGAGCGTATTGTGCTCCACTACCAGATTCTGCGATTGATAGGTATCGAGGAAGTGACCGGGCGGGGTATTATCGGCCGAAGGAGTGAGGGCCACCCCGGTGCAGTTGCGCACCGTGAGGTTGGCTCCCGAGCCAGACTGAATCAGGTGGCCAGCGCCCGAGAGGTTACAACCGTCGAGAACAACCGGCTGGTTGGTATTAACCAGAATGCACGGCACGTTAGACGATAAGCTCTGGTAATTACCCGTATACGTACCACCTTTCGTAATCACGAGCGGGGCCGAGTAAGTTACTGCCTGAGCCTGCGCAAAAACTGGTGTTAAGCAAGCAGCTACGGGTAACAATTGCCGAGCTACGAATGAAGTGCGTGCCCGGAGCAGCCAACCCAAAACATACGTGTTTCCTATCATAAATCGAAGTGTGAGCTTGCGAGTTGATTAAAAATATTATAATGTCTAAAGTAAGCCTTAGCAAATATAAGGGCTGTAGTTATTTCGTAAGTCATTGAATGAGTAATTAGTATGAAAATAAATTGTGAAGCTATTATGTACTATAAAAACGAGATATACTGATAAAAGCCAAATTGAATGGTAATAATAAGCAGCACTTTAACGAGTCAGGCGGTTAATAATCAGTAAGTAGCTGCTTAAGCGGCAGCGCTTGTTTGAAAGGGCAAAACCTGTGGTTCTAGTCAGCAAGCACCGGGTGCCACCAAAACCAGTAATTTAGCCTGCTCAGAAAGGATTAAATAAAATCCTGGTTTTATCCTGCTTTATTTCACAGCATGAGTTTCACCTTAAAAGGGGCCTTTAATCTCTTCAGCGAGCAAGTATCCCTAACCAGCTTGGCGGTAGTGCCCGAGCGCCCAGCGCTATTGGCCTTTATGTTCCACGTCTTGTTTGAGGATGAAGCCGCCATAGCGCGCCACGAAGTAGACCCCCAGCAGCATATTACTGTCGATATATTCGCGCAGTTCGTAGCCAATTTTCTAGCGCACGGTTATGTTTTTGTTACGCCTGCCGATGTGCTACGGGGCCTAGACCCCACCGGCCGGTATGCGCTCATCACCTTCGACGACGGCTATTACAACAACCAATTGGCGCTGCCTGTGCTACGGCGCTACGGCGTGCCGGCCACCTTCTTTATTTCCTCTAACCATGTGCTAAGCGGGCACGCCTTCTGGTGGGATGTGGTGTACCGTGGGCGACGGGCATTGCCCCTAGTGCCCGCTGCACAAGCCGCTGAGTATGCCTTGCTGCGGCGCCTGCACCATACTGACATTGCTACTTACCTGCGGGTGCACTTCGGGCCGGCCGCCCTGCAGCCAGTGGGCGACCTCGACCGGCCTTTCACGCCCGCCGAGCTGGCCGCCTTTGCCGCTGAGCCCGAGGTAGTGCTGGGCAACCACACGGCGCACCACGCGGTGCTTACCTACTACGCCTCCGCCGATGCGGGCCAGGAGCTAGTAGCCTGCCAGCACTACCTAGCCCACCTTACCGGCGAAACGCCCCGCGCCGTAGCTTACCCCAACGGCGACGTATCGGCGCAGGTGCGGGCGGCCGCAGCTACGGCCGGCCTAGAGCTAGGCACCACCGTAGAAGCCGGCAAAAACTACCTGCCCTTTGCCCAGCACGGGGTAGATATGCTGCTGCTCAACCGCTTTTTGCTGTGGGGCAACCGCAACGTGGCGCGGCAATGTGCCCTTTTCCGCACTGATTTTCACCCCAAGCGCTGGCTGCGGCCCCGCCGCCGGCTGCTGCCTGCCTAGGCCTGCCTGCTGCGCCTAGGCCTAACCCCCTGCCCAGGCCTTACGTTAGGCTGACCCTAGGGCCGCCCACCCGTGCAAACCCCACGGCGCCAGTAGCGCGGGCCAGTAACAGTAGCGTATGCTCTCTCTGCAAGAACTATCACGAGTAGGAATGGGTACGAGCCGCGTGGCCTCCCTAGGGAGCCGGCTGTCGGCCGCAGCGTTCAGCCAGTTGCTGCAAGCATCGGCCGCCCAGGGTGTGAACCTGCTCGATACCTCTGATTTTTACGGTTCGGGCGATGCGGAAAGGCTCATTAGCAAGTGCTTGAAAGCAACCAGGCTGCCTTTTTTCGTGGTTACCAAGGCGGGCCTGCCTAGGGTGCATGCGCCCGGCTGGCTTTCGCCCCTCAACCAGCTGGCTAAAAAGGTGAAGCAGCGCGCCGGCGCTCGGCCCAACTTCTCGGCTGCTTACCTGCTCGATAGCGTGCAGAAAAGCAACCGGCGCCTGGGCGTTGAAACCGCCGATGCGCTGCTGCTGCACGAGCCCAGCTGGGACCAGGTAGCCAACTCTAACTGCTGGGAAGGGCTGGCGCAAATCAGGCAGCGCGGCCTGGCCCGCTACACCGGCGTATCGACCGACGATTACCGGGTGGTGGAGGCCGGCCTGGCCAGCGGCCAGGTGCAACTGGTGCAGGCGCCGGCCGCCTGGCGCACTCCTAGCCCCATTGCGGCGCTGTGCCGCACCCACGGCGTGCCGCTCATCGGCAACCAAGTGCTGCGCGATTACCGCGCGCTAGCCCCCAAATTTGCGCAGCAGGTCACTGCCATTCACCAACTGCCGGGGCTGGCGGGGCTCTCGCTGGCGCAGCTACTCATCGGGGCTGTGCTGACCGAGCATCAGGCCGATACAGTGCTGTTTGGCACCGGCAACCTGGGTCACCTTACTCATAATATTGACGCCCTGCGCTACGTGCCCAGCCTGCCCGCAGCCCTGCCGGCGCTCACCCAATTGCTTGCATGATTATTACCGATAACTTCGCTCAGCTCGATAAAAACCTGACGGCCGATATTTGCCTCATCGGCAGCGGGCCGGCCGCCATCTCCTTGGCGCTGAGCCTAAACAATACCGGCCTGGATGTGCTGATGCTGGCCGGCGGCGGCTGGACGGAAAGCGTGGCCAGCCAGGATTTGTACCGCGGCAGCGTGTGGCCGGCCGGCTCGCACGAGCCGCTGGAAGAAAACCGCCGCCGCCAGTTTGGCGGCACTTCTGCGGCCTGGGGCGGGCGCTGCATCCCGTTCGAGCCGCTCGATTTTAAGCGCCGCGACTGGGTGCCCGATAGCGGCTGGCCCTTCACCTACGACGAGCTGCTTCCCTATTACCAGCGCGCCGCCGAGCTGTGCCAGATTGGTGATTTTGAGTTTGATGCGCGCCAGGCGTTCGCAGGTAATCCCACCGAGATTGTAACCGGGCTCGACTCGGCCGAGTTGGTGTCGTATCCGCTTGAGCGCTGGAGCCCGCCCGTACACTTCGGCAAGGAATACCGCGCCGCCCTCGAAGCTAGCCCCAACATTCGGGTGCTGTTCGATGCCCATGCCATTGCCCTGCAACCGGCCCTAGGGGCCGACGAAGTCAGCCACGTTGATGTGGACGTGCGGGGCTTTCGGCTGCAAGTGCGGGCCCGGCGGTTTGTGCTGGCCACGGGCGGCATTGAGAATGCCCGGCTGCTGCTCACTTCTACCAGCGAGCGCTACCCGGCGGGCCTCGGCAACCAGCACGACAACGTGGGGCGTTACTACATGGTGCACCTGAGCGGCACTTACACCGACGTGAAGCTGCATGATAAAAGCCAGCTATGGGGCGGCTTCGAGCGCGATGCTAATGGCGTGTACTGCCGCCGCCGCTGGTGGTTTTCCGAGCCCGCGCAAGCCGCTCATAAGTTGTTCAATACCATCTTCTTCCTCTACCACGCCAACACCGACAACGGGCACCGCGATGTGCTGTTTTCGACGCGCTTCGTGGCCAAGGCAGTGCTGTCCATTGTGGGGCAGCGGTCGGTAAACCAGATGATTCAGCACGCCAAGCAGGTGCTGCCCGCCGCTCGCGAGCACTTCGTTAACATCCTGAAAAATGGCCTGCTGGAAATTCCCGACCTCATTCGCCTAGGCTTCAAGCGCATGGCCAAGCGCCGCCTGCCGTTTCTGCTGCCCTCGCAGCGCAACGCCTACTGGGGCCTCTACTTCCAGGCCGAGCAAGCGCCCAACCGCGAAAGCCGCGTGGGCCTATCGCCCACCGAAAAAGACGCTTTTGGCATGCCCCGCGCCGAAGTGCGCCTCGCGTTCATCGATGCCGATGTCAATTCGGTAGTCGAGGCGCACCGCCTGTTTGTAAAGCAGTTTCGGGCCAACAACCTGGGCGAAATCACTTACGACGAAACGCAGCTGCGTCAGTACCTGGGCCGGCGGGTAGCCGCCTACAACTCGACGGCGCACCACATCGGCACCACCCGCATGGCCACCGACCCTAGGGTAGGCGTAGTGGATGAGCACGCTAAAGTGCACGGCGTGAATAATTTATACGTGGCTGGCTCATCTATCTTCCCTACCGGCGGTCACGCCAACCCCACCCTCACGCTAGTGGCGCACGCCTTGCTACTAGCCGAGCACCTCAAGCAGGCCTAGGGCCGGGCCGAGCGGCCAGGCCGGGTTACGGGGCCCAGCACCACCTGGTGCTGGCGCACCTTGGCCAGCCAGCTTAGCCACTCCTGGTTTTCGGTAGCCAGGGTAATGGGGCCGGGCAGGTGAATGGTAGTGGCAGCGCAGGGCGCGCAGGCATCGGGAGCCAGGTCTTGGCGGTCGTCGGTGGGCTCGTGGCCGCCCCAGCGCACGTAGCCCACGGTGTTGCGCTCCACCCGGTGATTAAAAAATAAGTTGGGCTTCTGCTTATAATAGTTGGCCACCCCTAGGCCCGTGAAACCAGCGAAAAACCGCTGCCCATCGGGCAGCAAGCCGCTGCTGACAAGGCGGTTGTTATGATAGTAGATGTCGTGGCCGCCGGCAATGTTCATGCCCGCATTGCCAATGCCCACAAACTGATTGTGGTCGGCTTCGAGGTAGGCCGTGGTGGTTTCGGGCGTGGTGGCGTCGCCGTCGGTCGTCAGGCCCGAGCCCGTGAAGCTGTCCTTGGCAATGGCCGGAATAGGGTAGCCGCCGCGCACGAAGTTGTCATGCACGTGCAGGGGGCTGGCCGCCGTGCCGCTCGAATTAAAAAAGTTAAAATTATCTTCGACGCGGCTCTTGTCTGGTGCGTTAAGCACTTGGTTGAACGCGATTTCTACGCCCGCCAGGTGCTGCACGGTATTGAGCTGCAAGAAGCTGGCACGCGTGAAGCCTTCGCCACCGCTGGTAGTGCCCTCGCGCCAGCGCCCATCAATGTTGGTAGCCACGTTGTAGCGCACCGTGAGGGTAGGAGCCGGGGCGCCAGGCTGGGCTGGGCCCGCGGTGGGCGTCCAGCGGTTGACCACCATGCCGCTGGTCTGGCTGAACTGGTTGTGCTCGATAGTGAGGCGCTGGGCCTTGTAGGCATCCAGAAAGTGGCCGGGCGCCTGCTTGTCGCGGGTGGGTGGCAGGCCCTGGCCGCGGCAGTTGCGCACGGTTAGGTCGGCGCCCTCGCCGGCCTCAATCAGGTTGCCGGGGCCACGCAGCTGGCAGTTATCCAGCACCACCGGCTCGCGGGTAGCCACCCGAATGCAGGCTACCCCCGATTCGGCGCTGGCGTAGGTGCCCGAATAGGTGCCGCCGTGGGTGATAACCAGCGTGGCATCGCCGGTGGCGTGGTGGCTGGCGCAGGCCAATAGCCCTGGGCTACTGCCCAGGCCCAGCAGCCAGCAGCTACCAGCCAAATAGCGAAAAAAAGTGGTCATTTAGTGCAGGAAGTACCCCACCAGGCGGCGCGCGTAGCCATTAAGTAGGAAGTAGGGCAGATAGGGCCAGGGGCAGTTTTTGAGCGCGAAGTGGGTAAAATTGACCATGTTGCCACCGCCCCGGATGCCGAACAGGTGCTGAAAGTAGCCTTTCACGCTGCGCTTTTTGCGCGTCAGGGTTTGGCCGCTTTCCTCGGGGTAGGTGCTTAGGTGCGCGGCGTAGTTGCAATACACCGCAAAGCCGGCCCGGCGCGCCACGCTGGTATAGTCGAAATCGGCCAGGTAGTGGGGCAGTCGCTTTTCGTCAAACAGCCCAATTTTGTCGATTACAACTTTCGGAATGAGCAACCCGCGCCCCGGCAGGTACGTCACCGGGTGCAGCCCCGCGCTACGCTCATTGGCCGGCACCTCATCCAGCAAGTCGTGGCGGGTGTTGGTGCGAAAATCCAGGCGTTCGCCCCCGTAAATGGCCTCGCCGGTGTTGGCGTCGAATTCCAGCGCGCCCAGCACGGCGGTAGGGTGCTCGGCGGCGGCGGCCAGCATCTGGGCCACGAAGTCGGGCGCAGTTACCACGTCGTTGTTAAGCGTCATCAGCTGAGTGGCCCCTAGGGCCAGCGCCCGCTCAATACCCCTGTTCACGCCAGCCGTCCAAAACAGGCTGCCGCTGCCGGTTACCACTTCCACCGCGGGGTAGTCGCGGGCCAGGGTAGCCGCCGTTTCGTCGGTCGAGCCATCGTCCACCACCACCGTGCGAAACGCCTGGGTGGTTTGCGCCCGCAGCGACTCTAGGCAGGCGCGGGTGTATTGCCAGCGGTTAAAAACGGGGATGATTATGTAAAGCATCGGGCAAGCGGCAGCGGGCAGCAGCCCGCGCAAAAGCAAATTAGGTAGTAGGAGCAGGGGCCGGCTGGGAGGCCAGGCCAGCTAGGGCGGGCGTGGTAGCCGCCGCCTGCCGGTAGAGGCCGGCCACCAACTGGGCTACGTCAAACTGGCGGGCGTAGGCAAAGCCTGCCCGCCCCATGCGCTCCAGCTCCTGCGGGTGGTCGTAGAGGTGCTCGACGGCGCGGGCCAGGGCGGCCGCGGTGGCTTCGGCCGACTGCACGGACACTTTAATACTAGCATTGGCCGGCACAAAGTCGGTGGCGCCGTGGTGGTCGAGCGTCAGGATGGGCAGCCCTAGGGCCATAGATTCGAGATACTGGTTGGCGTAGGTATCGCGCAGGCTGCACAGCATAAACAGGTCGTGGCCGAGGTAGGCGGCGCGGGTGGCCTCGTAGGGCACGCTGCCGTGCCAGGTTACGCGGTCGGTGAGGCCGGCGGCGGCTATCCAGCCGGGCACCAGTGGCCCCACCGGCCCGTCGCCCATGATGTCGAGATGGAACGCCACCCGCTCGTCTACCTGCCCTAGGGCCTCTAGCACCAGCGCCAGGCCCTTGCGCGGGTACAACCGGGCCAGCCACAAAATGCGCAGCTCGCGGCCCGCCAACGCCGGGCGGGGCGTGTAGGCGGCCGGAAAATAATCGGCCGCCAGCGCCGCGCTCATGGCCAGCTCGACGCGGCGGGCCCCGAGGCGGCGGGCCAAGTTGGCCGTGTCGCTATTGGCTGCGAATACCAGCGTAGCGTGTTGCAGCGACTGGCGCACGTTGGGGTCGAAGGTGGTAAGCAGGCCGCTAATGGCGTTGCGCACGGTTTCAGTTTTAAACCAGTCGGGTAGATAGCGGCGCAGGGCAGTGGGGGCCGTCATGCCGCCGCCCAAGGGGCCTAGTAGCAGCGGCTTGCCCAGGCGCCACAGCCACGAGGCCATTTGCAGGCTGTTGTAGGTGACGTGGTGCACCACCTCAAACTTGACCTGCGCATCGAGCTGCCGGGCCACGCGCCAAGCCTGGTACTGCCACACCAGGTAGTGCAGGTATACGCCCGGCTGCCAGCGGTAGGCGTAGTCAACGGGCCTGGGCACGTCGATATACACCAGGTGAATGCGGGCCGCAGTAGGGTCGGCGGCGCGCTCAGCCAGCAGCTGGGTCAGGTTGGCGCGGCCGCGCGGGGTGGTGAGGCACCACACCTCGTGGCCCAGAGCGGCAGCCTGCCACAGCCAGTTGAAGCCCGAACCCTCTTCGCTGCCGCGGTAGGGGTCGCAGGCGTAGGCCGATAGCAAAAGTCTCATAACTGCAAAGTGCTAGTTGGGCTGCGTGGCCGCCTGCGGCTGGCGCGACTTGGGGTTTTGGGGGCTTTGCAGGCCGGCGGCTACCGGCTTCTGGCCGGCCAGCACGCGCCGCACGATGGCCTTCACGCGGCTCAGCAGAAACTCGTTGAAGCGGCGGCTGTCGCGGCGGCGGTCCTGAACTACCCGCGCCGGGTGGCGCAGCGGAAAGGCCATAGTACCGGCCGGCACGGCGCCCTGGTTGTCGCCGCTGTCGTGGGTGTGGGTCGAGTCGTGGCCAAAGCCAATGTTACCCACCAAGTTTACGGCGGGCACAATGTAGAGGCCCTGGTGCCGGGCAATAGTGTACTCCCACTGGTAGTCCCACACGTCGGGCGGCTGGGGCAGGGCCAGTACGCCCACCATCTTGCCCAGGCGGTAGCGCTTTTCGAGGGGCCCGGTAAACGTGCCGTTCAGTTCGCCGGCGGCTACTACGCGCTTAAAGTCGGTGAGGTGGTAGTCGTAGAGCTGCCAGGCGCGGCGCCAGGTGGCCCAGCCCCAACTGTTGCGCTGCGTCGAGAAATGGTATGAGGGCTCGCCGGGAGCCAGGGGCCGCCGCGCCTCCGAGCCAAAGTTGTTGCCCCCGATGTGCATCACGCGCGAGTCGTGGCGGTAGCGGGCCAGCAGCTCGGCGCAAAACCGGAAGAAGCTAGGCGACGGTACGCAGTCATCTTCCAGAATAATGCCTTCGGTTTCGTGCGCAAAAAACCAGTTCATGGCCGTTACGGGCCCTAGGCCGCAGTTCAGGTTATCTTCCTGAAACAGCGTAAACACCTCGCAGGGCCAATCTACTTCCTCGACCACGGCGCGGGTTTGGGCGCAGCGCACGGCATCGGTAGGGTGGCCGGGGCGGGGGCCGTCGGCGGCCACGTACAGCCGGGTGGGCCGGGCCTGCCGAATGGTGTCAAACACACGCCGCGTAGTGTCGGGGCGGCTAAAAATGAGCAGCAGCACCGGCGTAGTAAGGGCGCCGGGTGCCGGAGCCGCTGCGGTAGGGCGCGTAGGCGAGGGGGCAGCAGTTGTCAACATAGCAAGTTGGCTTTGGGAAGAGCGAGGACTCTGATAACTAATAACCAATATAAAGGATACCTAATTGGGGTTTCTAATTTGCTTACGAATAGTGGAGCTATTCGACCACTAGTACTGGCGCGGCCGCAGCTTGGCGCTGGCCAGCAGGCGGCGCCTGGATGGCGCGGTAGGCGGCCAACGTACGCTGCAGGATAGTATCGGGATTGTGGCGCACTAAGGCCAGCGCCCGTCCCTGCTGGGCAATGCGCTGGTGCAGGGCAGGGTCGCGGTAGAGGCGAATGGTTTGCTGGGCCAGTGCCCTAGGGTCGAGCGGGCAAAGCAGGCCAGTTTCGCCCTCGGTAATGAGCGAGCCCACGCCGCCCACTTCCGAGGCTACCACCGGTAGGCCCATAAGTTGCGCCTCGCACACGCTGTTGGGGCTATTGTCGATGTAGGATGGGTGCAGCAGGCAAAACGACTCGCGGTAGAGCTTGGCTAGGCCCGCACCGTCCTGAAAGGGTCGGCACTCTACATTATCAGGCCCCACGTGACGCAACTGGTGCTTCTCGGCCACGGCCGTAATGTCGGCCGGTTGCAGGCGGCCCACTATCACCAGCTTCAGGCTAGTGTGCTGGGCAATTTCGTTGAAGCCAATAAGCAGCTCGCGAAAGCCCTTCACTACTTGGTTGCCGCCCACAAACAGGGCCTGGCCGCGCGGCAGCGGCGCCGGCTGCTCGGCGGCCGTAAAAAAGTCGGGCCGAATGGTTTCCCAGTTGTGAAAAATGGTGCAGCCGGGGCTCAGTTTAGCCGTCAGGGCTTTGTCCCAGGTGGTGCGGCAAATGAAGTTGTGAATAGTAGGTAGGTAGCGCTTCTCGTAGTAGCCCGCTAGCGTCCACAAGAATTTCAGCATCGAGAACCGGCCCGGCACCACTCGTGCGTAATCGGACACGATACCCTGCACCGACAGAATTTTGGGCACGCGCAAGCCCGCCGTCATGGCCGGCAACTGCAGCTCGGAGCCGTGCAGGTGTAGCAGGTCATATTTGTGGGCGTGGGCCCGCAGGTACTTGCGCACGATAGCAATGCGCCACTGGTAAAGCGTGAGAATGTCGGTGCGCACCTTGGGCGTCTTCAAGTAAATGAAGTGCATACCGTCGCGGTCAAACTCATCGACTTGCGTAGCAATTAAGTGCGTCCAGTTCAGCACCGTTAGCTCTATGCCCGGCACCTGCTTTAGTAGGTTGGCCAAGGTGCCTACCCAAGGCACGGGGTGGGCCGCTGGCGTCAGCGGGTGCGGGTAGGGGGCGAGCCACAGTATTTTCATAGCAAACAGGAGGAGGGAGGCCTAAGGGGTATAAGGGCGGCTAAGGCTAAGCCGGCGCGTAGGTGTGCGGCAGCACCAGCGGGCGCGGGGCGGGGGCAACGTCGGCTTCCTCAATGGGGGCAGCCTCCTCTAGAGTCGGCTCGGGCTCGGCAATGGCGGCCAGCATGAGCCCTAAGAAGGCGAAGTGGTAGGTTGACCAGTCGTAGGAAGTCGAAAATACCAGCAGGGCCAGGAAGTTGGCTATGAGCAGGGCCGTGTCGGGCCGCAGCGGGCCGCGCTGCAACAGCCGCTGCGCTACCCGAATAATGGGCACCAGCAGCACCAGCAAAATGCCCAGAATGCCGAAGTAGAAGGCCCGGTCGAGGTAAAAGTTGTGGAAGTGGTGGCCGGTGCGGTCGGCCCACATCGGCTGGTTGTTACTAGGGTCGTAAAACTGCATGGGCACCTCGAAGCCCTCGAGCCGCCAGCCGGCAATGGGCCGCTCGTACACCAGCGGCAGGTACGACTCGAGCTGCTTGAGGCGCCAGCTGCCGGTGCCCTGCTTGTCGGCGTTGGCCATGTCCTCCATGTTGGTTTGCATGCGCGTTATCACCTCGGGGTTGTTCAGCACGATGGCCCCTACGCCCAGCGAGCCTAGTCCGGCTGGTAAGGCCACCAGCAGCAGCACCTTATTGAAGGAAAACCGGACGTTGGCCGACCGGCGTAGCAGCAGCAAGTCGATGGGCACGGCAATGACCGTGGCAATCCACACCGAGCGGTGCTGCAAAAACAGGATGAATACCAAGCTCATAAAAAAGCCCAGCAGCAGCAGCAGGCCGCCCTTGGCCAGGTAGCGGTTGAGGCAGTACAGCACCACTGGCAAGAACAGATAGGCTGACGACGAGGCGAAGCCCCGCTCGTTTTCGGCAAAGGCCGAGAGGCTGAGCGAGTCGCGGTGAAAAATTAGCAGGTTGGCAATGAGCACCAGCACCAACACGCCTATCACTTGTCCCAACGAGGGCAGCCCGAAGCGCCGGTAAAAGGCATAAAGGCCCAGCACGATGAGCAGCATAAAGAGCTTACTGAATACGTGCGGGTACGCCAGCCACGAGCCCTGGTTGGCGTACGACTCCAGCATCAGCCCACCGATAACAGCCAGTACCACCCACATCCAGTTGCGGATAAGCGGCTCCATGCTGCGCCCGTAGAGCAACAGGCACGCCGTGAAACCCGCAAATAGCCCGTAAGTATAAAGCTTGACGCCCTCAGGCTCCTGGTCAATCTGGGGGCCGTAAATAAATTCCCAAAAGGCCGCGTTGGTGGCCAGCACGGCCAGCAGCGGCATAATGAGCAGGAAGTTCAAACGGATTTTCATGAAGCTGAGCGGTTAAGGGTGGCCGGGACTAACCTAACTGCTAGGCAGCCTGAGCAGCGCCTTGCCGGGCCTGCTCAAAGAAGTCGAGCGTATTAGCCACCAGCTTGGTGGCCGAAAAATGAGTAGTGGCGAACGCGTACTGCCGGGTGTGCAGCTGACGCCGGCCAGCTGCATCGCTCAGCAGGGCGTGCAGGCGAAGTGCCAGCTCGGTGGGTGGGGTGGTAGGGTCGAACAGGGCGTCGGGGGTGGCAGCCAGCACTTCCTGAGTGCCATCTAGCGCGAAGGCCAGGGCCGGCACCCCAGCGGCAATGGCCTCAATGAGCACCAAGCCAAACGACTCGCTGAGGGCCGTATGAACATAAAGGTCGGCTTCGAGGAGTAGGGGCGCCACATCGGTGTGGTAGCCCAGCAGTACCACGTGTTTGGCCAGGCCGTCGGCTGCTAGCTGGGCGCGTAGGCTAGCTTCATCGGGCCCCCGGCCCACTAGGCCCACCACAAAATCTTGGCGGTAAACCAGTAAAGCTTTGGCGGCTTCCAGTAAATAGCGCTGGTTTTTACGGGTTTCCAAGTGGCCAATATTCAGGATGATATGCCGACCTGGAAAGCGTTGGCGCAGCCCTAGACTAGTTTCTCGCTGCGCAAAGCCCTCAAAGTCAAGGCCATTATATACTAGCCGGCGCGCAGTGGTAGCGGGTAGTAGCGACGCACTATTGCGTAGCACCGACTGCGATACTCCTAAAAAGTACTGCGTGCGGCGAAATAGAGTGCCGTACCAGCGCCGCACAAAAAGTGCCGCTAGGCCCGTTAAGTTCTGCTGCCGAATTACTTCTTCGGCGGGGTTGGCATTGAAGTGGCCCGTTACCACCACCGGCACCCGGTTGCGCAAGGCTAGGCGGGCGGCCCAGCCGCTGCTGATGTCCTGGGCATTTACGATGTCGTAAGGCTGGCGTGAGTCGATGGCGAAATAAATTTTGGCTGCTTCGCTAAGCTCGATGCCCAGGCGCCGCCCCAGCTCCCCCGGCAACAGCCGCAGCCCGTGCCGCAAAACGCCAATAATCCGGCTGGGCATGGGAGGAGTATCGGCCAGCGTCACTATCGTCACACAGTGGCCCTCTGCCCGCAGCAAGGCCGCTAGCCGCTCGTAGTGCACCCGCACTCCCGAAGCAGCTCCCGGCACTTGCATTGAGGTCAACAGAATATTCATGGCGATAATAAAGCGGGCTGCTTGGCTGCCCTAGGCAGGGCTCCCCCAAACGGGCATACATAATTGTGTTATAGGTAATTTGAAGCTGGGCACGCTAGCGGTGCGCAGTGGGCGCGGCTACCAGCTTAGGAGAGAGCCCGTCGCTTTGCTCAGCAAATGCCTCAAAGCTGGCAAGCAAATGCACGCGGGTTTCTAGAAAATTGCTGTAGCGGGCTAGTAGTGGGCGGGCCCCGGCGGGCAGCCTTAGGCCTTGGGCGCGGCCTACTGCTTGGCGCAGCATTGGCTGCAACTCGGCTGTGGGCCAGCGCAGTAGTACCAGGCTTAGTACTAGCGCCCCGGTGGTCATCAAGGCCAGCAGCGTGAGCACGGTGGGCAGCTGCCAGGGACGCAGCAGCGTGGCCACTGCCAGCAGCCCTAGGCCCACCGCTACCGCATTAAGCAGCCCTGGCCAGTAAATGGCTAGCAGCTGCCGATACGGAATGGCAATGTCGCGGTGCGTAACGCGCATGTAGAGGAAGGTGCGCACAAGCTCGCCAATACCAATAGCTGCCGCAATGCCCACCAGGTGGTAGCCCATCAGCCCCCAAAAAAGCCCCGTGAGCAAGGCCATAAAGGTCAGATTGAGCACGACCTTTTGGTGTAAGTTGGCGCGGGCATCGGCTACTACACCCGCCAGCAAGGTGGTCATGCTGAGCGGAATAGCCACGCATAGCACCCGCAAGATGGGCACCGAGGCTTGCCAGCGCGGCCCC
Organism: Janthinobacterium lividum; assembly: GCA_050954355.1. GTDB lineage: Bacteria > Bacteroidota > Bacteroidia > Cytophagales > Hymenobacteraceae > Hymenobacter. Next base: position 22,411 of record JBPBPH010000069.1, on the reverse strand, counting down.
AGCAATACGGCCACCAGCTCGGGGGCGGCCACGGCCACGCCTGCGCACAGCGGCAGCACTAGCGTGGCAATAAGGGTGCTGCCCGCCAAGTACAGCGACCGCACCCGCGGCAGGTCGTCCTGAATTTTGCTGAACGCCGGAAAGGCCACCCGCGCCAAGCTGTTAGTCAGGAAATACATGGGCAAATACAGCAGCATGTACGCCCGGTTGTATATGCCCAGCAGCGCCGAGCCCAGCAGCCGCCCAACCAGCAGCGTGTCGAGGTTGCCGTTGATGAACTCCAGAAAGCCGACCAGCGACGTGCGCCCGCCGTAGCTGAGCAGCCGGGCGTAGGGTGCCCGCACGAAGATGAATTGTAGCGAGTGGCGCGCCACCAGATAGCTGAATACGGCCACAAAAAACTGCTGCGCTAAGCTGGCTACCACCAGGCTCCACACCCCGGCGCCCTGCCAGGCCAGCACCACGCCCACGCCGCCATAGCCCAGCACGTAGGCTGCCACCTCCACCTTAGCAATGGCCTCGAAGTGCATTTCGCGGCGCAGCAGGCTGGTGGCCGTGGTGCCCAGGCCCACCAAAATGAACCCTAGGGCCTGCACCCGCACTAAGGGCAGCACGGCCTCATTTTTCAAAAAGAAAACGGCTAGCGGCGCCCCCAGCCAGGCTGCGCCCGCCACAGCCAGCCCTAGGGCCAGCGAGGCTGTAAAAGTGGCCCGCACATCTTCCGGCTCAATGCTCAAGCGCTGTACCAGGGCGTGACCTAGGCCCATCTCGGCAAAGTAGCTGCCGAAGCGCAGTACTACCCCCGTCATAGCCACCAACCCGAAAGCAGTTGGCGGCAGTAGCCGGGCCATGATGGCGGTGTAGCCAATCTGCATCAGCGCCGTGAGCACCATGGCGGCCGTGGTCCACTGCATGCCACGCACGGCGGTTGAGGTAAGACTTTGCGTGGTAACGGCCATCAGGTTCAAACTTGGGGCGGCAATGGCAGAAAGGGAACGCGTAGAAAAAGGTAATGATTAGCTAACGGGGCTTGCGCGCTTTACTGGCCTTTAGGGCCCGGCTAGCAGCTACACGCCGTACTTATAAGCGTTGGCCTTGTGGCGGTACTCGTAAGTATTGGCGAACTGCACGTCGTTGATGACCATGTAAAGCTGCTCCATTTTGTGGTCGCGGTGCATCTCGTTTATTTGGCTCACCAGCGTGCGGTCGGTGTAGTTCTGGCGCACCACGTAAATCTTGGCGTCCAAGTGCTGAATCAGCACCAGAAACTCCGACACGTAGCCCAGCGGCGGAATATCTACCAGCAGGTAGTCATACTCCTCGCGCAGCCGCGTCAGCAACTCACCCAGCAGTGGGCTTTCAAGCAGGCGGGTGGGGTTTTGGGGCAGCGGGCCGCAGCATAATACGTCGAGCCCCCCGATGCTGGTGGTGTGGCGGGCTTCCTCCATGGTGCTGTCGCCGGCCAGGTAGGTGCTTAGGCCGTGCGGCGCGCGGGTATCAATGCCGAAGTAGCCAGCCAGGGTAGGGCGGCGCATGTCGCACTCCAGTACCATCACACGCCGGCCGCTCTGGGCCAGCTCAGCTGCCAGGTTCACGGTGCAGAAGCTCTTTCCCTCACCCGGCACCGACGACGTTACCCCGATAATGCGCTTATCGAGGCCGGCGGCTAGGTACTGCATGTTCACCCGCACCGCGCGGAAGGCTTCGGCAATAGGGCTGCGCGGGTCGTGCAGCATAGTTTGCTTGTCGGCCGTGGTGCCGTGCGGAATCACCCCTAGCAGCGGAATCTTGGTGAGGCGTGCCAGGTCTTCCTTGCTTTGCACCCGGCGGTTCGCCTTGTCTTGCATCAGCACCAAGCCCGCCGGCAGCAGCAGCCCGGCTAGTATGGCCAGCAAGCCTACCAATAGCGGTTTGGGCGCGGCAGCTCCTAGGCCCTGCTGCTTGGCCGGGTCCACTATTTTCTTATCAGTGGTGTTGGTAGCCAGCGCAATGGCTGCCTCGTTACGCTTCTCTACCAAGAAGTTGTAGTTCTTGTCGTTGAAGGAGCTGGTGGTCGTGAGGTTGTTCAGCTGCCGGTCGTTTTCCGGCATCTGGCTCAGCTGCTCGCGCACGGCGCCCAACTGCTGGTCGGTGGCGCTCAGGGCGTTCGACGACGAGCTAACCAGCCCCGTCAGGGTTTGGATAAGCGATTCTTTGGTAGCGTTAATCTTCTCGTCCAGCACTACTACCAGCGGGTTTATCTCGCTGGCGCTCACGATAAGCGAAGCCCGCTGGTTGTTCAAGTCAGCTAGTTGCTGAATAAGCCCCGTGGTGGCGGGGTCGTCAATACCAGCGCTGCTAATGGCCGATAGCTGCCCCGCCCCACGGTGCGCTTTCAGGTAGTTTAGCAGGCTCTGATACTGGCGGCGGCTGGTGGCTAGCTGGGCGCGGCTGGCGCTCAGTTGGCTTTGCTGCTGAATGCTCACGCCCGACTGGGCGCCGGCATCTACCACCCCCCGCGAGGCCCGGAACTGGGTTACACTGCGCGAAGCGGAGTTCTTGCTGGCAGCCAGTTTGTTAATCTCATTATCTAGAAAGGCGACGGTCTTGCCCCCCACCTGGTTTTTCTGGTTGAGGTCGTCCTGCACGTAGGTCGACATCAGCGTATTTAGAAACTGGGTTTCTTTGGCCGGCACCGAGCCGCGCGTGCTGAGCTCCAAAATGCGCGACTCGTGGTCGGTAGGCTTCACCTTGAGGCTGCCTTGGTACTCACCCACCAGGCTATTTAAATCGTTGAGCTTGAAGAAGAACTGGGCGCCCTGGTCACCGCCTAGCTGGTCCGGCTCGGGGCGCACCACCACCGTTAGCAGGTTGCTGCGGAGGGTGTCGCCCGCCGCAATTGTTTTGTCGAAGCTCACGTCTTGTACCTCACGCACTAGGTCGCCGGTGGCCAGCTGGCGCAGCTCGCCGCGCTTGGCCTGGGCGTGCAGCCGAAACTTGTTGCCGGGCAGCGGCTCTACGTAAATGGGCACTCCCGTAAGCTGAGGCCGGCCGGGCACAGCCGCTATCCAGAAAGGCATATCGCCGGTGGCGCGCTCCCGCACTTGCAGGGGCCGCACCAGGTTGAGCCATGAGCCGGGCTCCACGTAGTAGCTCACCGTGAAGGGCAGCTGCGCCAGAGTGCGCCGCAGCATATCAGCCGAGCTGAGCAGGCCAACTTCGTCTTCTAGCTTTAGGCCTTTAGGTTTACTGTCAAGCAGTTGTAGTAACTCCTGGGCCTGCTTCGAGCCGGTCGACTGGTCGCCGATAAGCAGCGTCGACCGGAAATCATACACCGGAGCTTTTATCTGCAGGTACATCCAGCCTAGGGCCAGGGCCGCCACCAAGGCGACTGCAAATACCCGCCAGCGCCGCCGGAAATTAAAGAAAATCTCGTGCAAGTCTAATTCTGCCGAGAAGGCATTCGAACGTGTTTCCATAGTATCAAGGGGAAGAGAGCGCGTCAGGACTTGGATGGAGTCCTGGTTATCGATAACGAATATAGCTCAACAGTAAAACGATTGCTGAGATACCGGCAAAAACTATTCCTAAATTATTAGCATTGCCCCGCGCCGCCCGTGCTTTCAGCGGCTCTACGTACAAGGCATCGTTGGGCTGCAGGTAATAATAGGGCGATTGCAGAAGCTGGGGGTCGGTTAAGTTCAAAATTACGACTTCCGAGCCCTTATTGGTTTGCCGAATCAGCTTCACATTCTCGCGATTACCAAATTCGTTGAGGTCGCCCGCCAGGCCTAGGCCTTCGAGCAGTGTGGCCTGGGTGTTATAAATAAAATAACGGCCAGGCTGCCGTACCTCGCCCAGTACCGTCACTTTAAAGCTCAGCAGTTTCACTAGCACATTGGCGTCGCGCACGTAGGCGCTCACCTTCTGCTGCACCAGCGTCTGAGCTTGGTCGAGCGATAGGCCCACCACTGTCACTTTGCCCACGGTGGGCAGCGTAATCGAACCGCTATCATCGAGAGGATAGCCCGTTAGGTACAGTACGCTCGGGTCGCCGGTCGTAACAGTCTGGGGGCCCGGCACGTTAAAAATATCGCTCAGCACGGGCTGCACGCTCTGTACTCGAATATTGAGCACGTCGCCGTTGTGCAGTACGTACAGGGGCCGGGCATTAGGAATTTCCGTGGGTTTAGCCGCTGAAAAATTGCCGTCCTGCAGGTACGAAAGCTTGCGCTGCGACACGCAGCTGCCCAACCCAATCAGTACTAAGCACAGCAGTAGTAACGGTGCGCGGAAACGTAAGCTCATAGCAGAAAGCTAAAAAAGGTGGTGAAAAAGAGTGCGTGGATAGCAGCCTTACGCTAAACTAAGTTAGCTGGTAAGAGCGCTTTAGGTAGTGAACTGCCAGCCTGAAGCCCCTAAGGTAGGCTACCCAACTGCCTGACAACTTGCCACCGTGGCGGCGGGATAATGGCTAGCAAGTAGGGCCCTCCTACGGGCGCGGTGGGGTGGAAGTTCACCAAAATTACCGCTAAAATGGCGTAGGATAACCTGAACAGCATTAACCCCGGCCACTCGGCTCGCGTACAGCACCTGCCTGTGCAAAAACCGCTGCTGCCAACGCGCTAGTGGCCCGGCCGGCTGCTAATGCTGAAATAATCAGTAAGTTGCCTTTATTTTCCGCCTCTCTGCCACCCGATGAAAAAAAATCTTCCCCTAGGGCTGCTAGTACTAGCTGCCGGCTGCAACTCGCCGGCAACTACCACCTCCGCGCCAGCCGCTGCGCCGGTTGCGGCTGCCCCCGCCACCCCCGAACAGCAGGCCGTAGCGGGCTACGTGCAAGCCCACACCGCCGCCTTTCCCGACTACCAGTCCCTAGGCTGGGGGCGCCCCGTGGCGTATACCAAAGCGCGCGAGGCGGCCATTAAAGGGGTAGTAGCCATGAAGGTATTTGACGATGCACTGGTGCCCCGCAACCAAGCCCTGGCCAACTATAAAGCGGCCCTGGCCCGCCACGCCCCCCCGGCCGAAGTGGCCGTCGTGCTGGCGCGCTACGGTAAGGCCAATAAGTACAACGATTCGCTGCTGGTAATTGCCAACCACTTTTCGGGAGTGCGAGATTCGGCCCGGCTGGGCACCGAGCTAGCCCACGTGTACCGCACCAAAAACAAAGCCGGCACGCTGGTAACCGATAGTGCCACATTTGTAGTGTATAAGGGAGGCAAAGTAGAGCAATTGTAGCCCCTAGGGGCCAGGCCAGCCAGAAGGCTGGCGCTGCAATTGAAAGCGACATTTTCTTAATTGCATTCTAGGCAGGCAATTGCAGTGCTCCTACTGCTTGGGTGTTCTGCCAGAAGCACATATTTTTCAGGTTTTTGTAAAATTTGAAGTCGGCAATCTGCACAGTCAGGTTGTTACGTAAATAGCTGTCAATCAAGTTTCTGTTATCCCCTCACCTTTTCGCCACTCCTTTCACTTCTTAGCTATGACGACGCTCGCCGAAATACCCGCCCAAATTCAACAAACCATCGAGGCGCGCGGCCTGCTCGCCTCCCAGGCGCTAAGCGACGAGCAGCCGGCGGCCATGCAGCAGGCCCTGCCGCGCGTAAGTGAGTTAGTGATGACTAGCCTAGCCGAGTTAGCCAGCCAGCCTGAAGGCCGCGACCAAGTGTGGCACCTGGCCCAAGGGGCGGTCGCCGTGCCAGTATCGGCCAGCAGCCAGCCGGGTGCCGGCTTAGTAAAGGAGGTGCTGGTTGACCGCTTTCACGGCACGGCGCATACCATCGCCACAGCCGCTGGCGTGCGGGCTGCTACGGTGGCTACCCTGTTCGACGTGGCGACGGGCGCTGCCCTAGGCATTCTAGGTAAGCTAGTGGTCGAGCGAAACTGGAGCGCGCCGCAGCTGGCACAGTGGCTGCGGCCTCACCAGGCCGAGCCCGTGCTAACTCCCCTGGCGGGTGGCGCGGCCCCCCTGGCTGCCGTGGGCGCTGGGGCCGAGCAATCGTGGTTTGCTAATCGCTCCAACTGGCTGCTCATGGCCGTTAGCGTCGTGGCCGTAGCGGAGCTAGGATATATCATCGGTACGCGCTCGGCTGATGCCGATGCTACGACGACCGCAGCCACTGGCGCGCCAGGGAGCAGCGGCCGCCAGTACACAGCCATTCCGGTGGCTAGCTTATCGCCCTCGCGAACGGTTTCGGCTACCAAGGTGCCGGTGCCGGTGGTGCTCAAGCTCAAAAATGGTCTGCGGCAGGTAATTGGGGCTACCTCGACGGAAAGCAAGCTCTACCAGTTTCTGGTTGACCCGAGCAAAGGCATCGACCCCACTGACCCTACTAAAGATTGGATTGGTTTTGACCGCATTTATTTCGATAGCAATAAGGCTGTCCTCACCAACGAGTCGCTGTGGCAGCTCTCGAACGTGGCCAGCATTCTGAAGCGGTTTCCAGAGGCTAAGATTAAGATTGGCGGCTACACCGATAATTCTGGCCAGCCCCTTTCCAACCTGCGGCTGAGCAAGGACCGCGCCCAAGCGGCCCTCGACGCGCTGGCGGGGCTAGGGGTGCCTGCCAGCCGCCTTACTGCCGTAGGCTACGGCGAGCTAGATAATATTGCCAGCAACGACACCGAAGAAGGCCGCGCAGTAAACCGGCGCGTGAGCATGCAGGTGGTGCAGAAATAGCTGGCTACTCACTCAGCGCCAGTAATTACAACGGGCCGGTCTGCTTGCGCAGGCCGGCCCGTTAGTATATATAGATAGCCGCTGTGCCTAGCGATTGCGCCACTTATAGAAGCGGAGCGTATGAATAGACTCGGGCCGCTTGCGGAAGTTATTGGTGAGTCCATCCAGCATAGCTTCGCCGTAAAGCAGGGTGTTGTAGAGGCGGTTGGCGCGCTTAGCTAGGGCCTGCTTGAAGGTAGCCTTGACGGCCCAGGCGGCAAAGATGAAGCGCCCCACCGTATTGCCAAATTGGTTTTGTAGCACCCGGCGCTGGTTGCGCACGGCGTAGTACTGCTTCCAGGCACCGGGCCACGGAATACCGTCGCGGTCGAAGGCGGCGGGGTGGTAGAATACGCTGGTTGGCACCGTCACCACCGGAAAACCCATCTTCTGGGCGCGGGTCATGTATTCCACCTCATCGCCCCAAATAAAGAGAACCTTATCGGGAATGCCAATGGCTTTCACCACGCCTGAGTGCACTAGGGTGCCATTAAAGAAAAAAGCCACCCCGTATACTAAATCCACATCCGTCATGTCCGTCACGTAGCGGTAATGGCGGTTGGGGCGGTCGATGAAAAAAGCCAATTCTTGGTGGTTAGTGGTGCTCACCGACATCGAATTTTTCACGCAGGGCCCTAGGTTAGGCGAAGCCAGCAACTGGGCTAGCGCGTTGGGCTCCGCCAGGCAGTCGTCGTCCATGCACCAAAGCCAGGTGTAGCCAGCCTCATAGGCCGTTTGGATGCCCGTGGCGAAGCCACCTGCCCCACCCAGATTGGGCTGGGTAGTTAAGCGCAAGTCAGTTTGGGTGGCTAGCCACTCTGTAGTGCCATCGGTGCTCCCGTTGTTGATGACGAAAATGGCATCCAGCGGGCGCGTTTGGGCCCGCAGGGTGTCCAGGCACTTCTGCAAGTCGGCCAAGCGGTTATAGGTAACCAATACTGCGGCAACAGTTTCCATAATTAGCGATTGGTGAGTGTTTGTAAACGGTTTTTGGTAAAGGCCACGGTTTCGCGCAAGTGCCTGAGGCTGACCACTTCAATGCCTTTCCAGCGCAGATAGCCATACATAGTGCCCGTAATGAGCAGTTCGGTAGCTACTAGCGCGTAGGCAGCCCCCACGTGAGCAAAGCGCCCGATGAGCAGCCAGTTGAGCCCGAGCCCTACTACCGAGCCTAGAGCGGTAACTAAAAAAAAGGCCCGGTCCATGCGCAAGTTGAGCATGGTGTGCAACCCTAGCAAATTGCTAAGCCCGATAACCAGTGGCAGCACCGCCACCACGCGCAAAATAGTGCCAGCCTCCTGAAACTTGGCTCCGTAAAGCAGCGTGAGCGCAAACGGCCCCACCACCCACAGCCCCACTGCCACTATTGCTAGCAGCGCCACTAGGGGGAAAAACGTGTTGCGCACCATGCGCAGCCCCTCTTCGCGGCTTTGCCCAAAGGCCTGCGCCACCACCGGAAAAAACGCTTGGTTGAGCGCCAGCCCGACAAACGACTCGGCCATGCCTTCGAGCCGGGTGCCGGCCGAGTAAATGCCCACGTTGTACGGCAGGCTCATCAGCCCCAGGATGAAGATGTTAGAGCTGGCGTAAATGGTAATCGTGACCGACGAAAAAAACAACGTACGGTCTTCCCGAAACCGGTTGGCCAGCTCGGCCCGCGTGGGCCAGTGTAGCTTGATATGAAAGCGCCGCAGCGCCACGTACAGGGCCCCTACGCTCACCAAAATCTGCGAGACGCTGATGGCCAGGTTTTGGTAAAAGTAGTCGCTGGCCTGCCGGATGAGCAGCAGCACCGACAGCGAAAAGATGAGCTTCACCGCCAGGTTGAACAGCGCTACCCGCCCCAGGTCCTCCATGGCTTGGTAAAGCCAAAAGGGCGATAGCACCGTGCCAATGCACACCAAATAGGTGCACACGTGCAGCAGTAGGTGCTGCTTGAACTCGGGATTGGAAAGCGACACCACCGCAAAAATGACAGTAGACAGCACCCAGAGCAAGGCCTTGCCGGCCAGCACTTGGCTCACGACGCGGTTGGTGGCGGCCTGGTCGCTGCGGTTGGCCGCAATGGCGCGCACGGCCGCCATGTCGAAGCCGTAGTTGATGAGCAGGCTGAAGTACGTAACGTAGGCCTGTGAGAAGTTGAGCAGCCCCAGCTTTTCGGGGCCGATAATGCGCACCACGTAAGGCACGGTAAGCAGCGGCAGCAGGAAATTGGCCACCTGCACGCCAAACAACGACGCCACGTTTGTTGCGAAGCGCCGCATGCTGGTGCGGGCAATGCCTGCTTCGTTTTTAACAATAGTTATTTCTTCACTCACTGGTTGCGGAGGCTTAAGGCAAAAGAGGACGGCCAAAAAACAGGCCAAATAAAAACCCGCTGCCGCCACCCTGGTCTGGTCAATGCGCCCATGTACGAAGTTAACTTGCTTTTAGTCAGCGTATTCTTTGTGAATATTTCGTTATGTTGGATTAATTTGCGAAGCGCGCCGGTTGGTGCCTCGCTTTTTTCTGGGTTTTAGTCAATGTTAAAGTATGTGCTGCTAGCGCCTTAGGGGCGCCGTTTCTACCTAGGGCCAGCTTCCTTAAAAGTTTACAAAAAAACCTGGCTTGCTACTGAAAATAACCTTGGCAAGCTGGTTTGGCCGCTCTGGCTGCCGCGCTACTCCAGGCTCACGGCGCCCGGACCAGCGCTGCCCAACTAGACCGTTAGGACCACCTTTGCAGCTATGAACTACTGGCTGGTCAAATCTGAACCTGAGGCGTACTCGTGGGCCGACTTGGTGCGCGACGTCGAAACCGACTGGACGGGCGTGCGCAACTACCAAGCTCGCAACAACTTGCAAGCCATGCAGCCCGGCGACCTGGCCCTGTTTTACCACAGCGTGAGCGAAAAGGCCGTGGTGGGCGTGGCCGAAGTGGTGGCCGCCGCCGCGCCCGACGCCACCGCCGAGGCGGGCAGCCCCTGGGTGGCCGTGCGCCTGCGCCCCCACACGCCCCTGCCCCAGCCCGTGCTGCTGGCCGCCCTCAAGGCCGAGCTCCGGCTCGCCCAGCTGGGTTTGCTGCGCCAGTCGCGCCTGTCAGTAACGCCCGTGCACCCGGCCGACTTTGATTTGGTGCTGGCCCTAGGCAGCCCCGCCGAGTGAAAATTATTGGCGGCTAGGGCCTTAGTTTTTTGGTTGCCAGCAAGCTCGCCCGTAGGTGGGGCCGGGCCCGAAAGCCCTAGGGCCTTATGCCCGCGGGCAGCCTGAGCAGTTGCGTACAGGGGCGGGCCTAGGGCCTGGCTGCCGCGCAAGGTGCCCTGGGCAGCCGACACCAGCCGGCACCAAATATTCAATAGAAAAGCAGCTAAAAAGGGGTATCTTCGTTAGGAAGCCCACCCAGCCACGTGGGCCAGCCCGCCCAGCACTTGCCATGAAACAATTACTTACTATTTTACTGATTATGGGCGCATTGGGCGCCCGCGCGCAGCGCCACCCCGCGCCGCCTCCGCCGCCCGATGCGCCCCAGCAGCTGGCGCGGGCCGAGCTGCTGCTCGACCCCGACCTCGACGAGGTGCAGGTGCAGGCCCTGCCCGCCGATACGGCGGTGGTGCTGCTCATTCGGCACCAGGCGCCGGGGCAGCGCCAGGTGCGCTACGCGTTTCAGCGCTACGGCTTGCAGCTGCGCCTGCGCGACGAGCAGGCGGTGGAGATTCCGGCCGAGTTTGAGCTGCGCCGCATGTGCAGCGAACCCGGCGTGGTATACGCCCTCTTTAGCGCCCTCGACGGCAAGGGGCGGCTGCTGGCGGCGGCCTACGACGTGCGCGGCGGCCTAGTGCGGGTGCAGGCCTTCGACACTAAGCTGACCCGGCAGGTGGGCGCCCTCAAAGCCCTGAACGGCCGGCTGCTGGCCAACGTATCGCTCAGCGACGACCAGCACCAGACGGTGCTGCTGCTCAACGTGGCTAACGGCAAGTTTCAGTTTTTGCCCACCGTATACGAGCCGCTCAACAGCGAGCTAACCAGCGTGGCTGACCGCCCCGGCCGCCGGGCCGAGTTTGTGCTTAGCCAAAGCAACGGCCGCAAGCAGCGCCTGATGGTGAAGCGCCTCTCGGCCGAGCAGGGCGAGCTGCTGAACTCGGAAACGGTGCAAACCGAGAGTGAGCGCAGCCTGCTCACGGCCCAGCTAAGCCCGCCGGCCGACACCACCACGCGCCTGCTGGCCGGCACCTACGCCCTGCGCGACGTGCAGTACGCCCAGGGCCTGTTTGCCACCGACCTGACCAAGCCCACCAACGCCACGGCCAGCAAGTCGGCGCTGCGCTTCTACGATTTTCGGCGGCTGCGGCACTTTTTCGACTACCTCAACCCCGCCCACGAAGCTCGCCTGCGCGACCGCGCCGACCGCCGCGAGGCCCGGGCAGCGGCGCCCATTCACTGGCGCTACCACTTGCTGCTGCACGAACTGCTGCCCCAGCCGGGCGGCGGCTACACGCTGGTGGCCGAGGTATACACGCCGCAGTATACCTACCCCAGCAACTACGGCAACGGCATGTTTACGCCCATGGCGGCCGGCCTGGCCAGCGGCGCCCGCAGCTTTGGCACGCCCGGTGGCTACTACGGCGGCGGCCGGGTGCTATTGGGCTTCCGCACCTCGCATGTGCTGGTGTGCGGCTTCGACAAGCGCGGCGGCCTGCTCTGGGACAATACCTACGTAGTGACGCCCGACGTGGTGCGCTCGGCGCTGGAGGAGGCCGTGCAACCCCTCACGCTGGCCGACGGCCGGGTGGTGCTGGCCTACCTCAACACCGAAAATGAGCTGCACTACAAATGCATCAACCAGAGCGAGGCCGGCGACAACGACCGCCAGGTACCACTGCTCACGTACAGCACCGACGGCAAAACCCCCGATAAAGTGCTCGATACCAGCCAGCCCGAGCTCATGCCCTGGGCCGAAAACCAATTTGTGGCCAGCGGTTTCCAGCGCGTGCGCAGCGGCCAGGGCCCCGAGCGGCAGGTATTCTTCCTGCAGGCCCTGCGCTTCTAGGTGCTGGTAATAAGGTAGTTAGATATTAGACAAGGCGGTCATACTCAGCTGGCGTCCGGGTGGCGATTGCTTCACCGGCTCGTACTGACAAACTGGCTCAGCATGATTGCCTTGTTTAATTTTCGCACCCTAGGGCCGACTTTTGCGCTATGCCTGCCCTAGCCCTACTTGCTCAGTCTGCCCCATGCCGCCGCTGCCCCTGCTAGCTAGCCACACGGGCCACCCGCACGAAGCAGGCCTCGACGAGGCCGGGCGCGGCTGCCTGGCCGGGCCCGTGTTCGCGGCGGCCGTTATCCTGCCGCCCGGTTTCAACTCGGCCTTCCTCACCGACTCGAAGCAGGTGAGCGCCCGCCGCCGCGAGGTGCTGCGCGCCGCTATTTGCGCCGAGGCGGTAGCCTGGGCCGTGGCCGAAGCTAGCCCCGACGAAATTGCTACTTTCAATATTGCGCAGGCCAGCTACCTGGCTATGCACCGGGCAGTGGCGGCCCTGGCCGTGCCCGCCACCCACCTGCTGGTCGATGGCAACTGCTTCCGGTCCCATCCCACTATTGCGCATACCTGCATGGTGGGCGGCGATGGCCGCTTCCGCCACATTGCGGCGGCCTCCATCCTGGCCAAAACCTTTCGTGATGAGCGCATGCGTGAATTGGCCCAGGAGTTCCCAGCCTACGGCTGGCAACAAAACGCGGGCTACCCCACCGCCGCGCACCGGGCCGCTATCCGCGCGCACGGCCCCACGCCGCACCACCGCCTAGGGTTCCGGTTGCTGTAAAGGCCCGCCGCAAAGAACAGTGCGCCGCGCATGCAACTGCCGTGTCCCGGTCAAACCCGCAACCAACTTCCTTGCCAATATGAACCGCCCACTACTCGCTGCTACTGGGCGGCCCTAGCCGCCACCGCCTGCCAAAAAATCTCGGTGTCGCCGTCCGAAGGCCCAGTGGGCGAGTGGAACTGGGTGGCTAGCCAAGGCGGCTTCACGGGTAACCAAACGGAAGCCCCCGCCTCAACGGGCACTACCAAGCGCTGGCTATTCCGGGCCGATAATACCTTCCAACTGGCGGTGACTTGGCGGAGAGTGGCGCAGCCCCCGTAATATGGCACCCACTCGCTGGGTATGGCGAAAAGCATTTATACCGTCCAAACCGCCTAGGCCCTGACCCTACACTTGGTGCAGCCCTACATCTACTTGCTTAGCGAGCTCAGCGGCAACCGCTTGGTGGTGGCTGATAATGCTTACGACGGCTTCACAAGCGCCTCTGAGCGGCCGCACTACTGGTTTTTGAGCTTCAGCAAATCTAGAAACAAGCTGAAGCTATCGACGCCGCCGCCGCCCTCCTCCCCAAACGAGTCGAAGGTAAGGGGCTTGATAATATAGCCACTTACGCCCAATTGCCGGGCTCCCGAACGGTCAAGGTCGAGGTCGGAAGTGGTCATGATGAACACGTTGAGGTCACTAAACTCGGGGTCGGCCCGCAAAATCTTCAGTAGCTCTAGGCCGTTGAGGCGCGGCATATTCAGGTCGAGCATCACCAAACTGGGGCGGTTGATTTTCGCCGTGTCGTTTTCGCCGCGTAGCAGGTTGAGGGCTTCGCGGCCATTGCGGGCGTGGGTGAGGGGCACGGTGATGTTTTGCTTGCGCAACTCGCGCTGCACGTTCATCACATCCATCTGGTCATCTTCAACCAATAGGATGGACGGGGAAGAGTCAAGAGACATGGAAAAGGCAAATAAAAGGAGCGCCACCACCGGGCGCCTTCACGCAAGCTTAACGCAAGCGCTGTCGAAAAGATGTGCTTATCCGGGGCCCTAGGCCGGGTGGGCGGCCACTAGCTGAGCGGCCGGCACGGCGGCCGCACCCGCCAGGGCAGCTACCGGCTTCTTGGGCCAGGTAAAAATGAACGTAGCCCCCTGCCCTTCGGCCGACTCGACCCAGATGCGGCCGCCCTGGCGCTCCACTATCTTCTTCACGATGGCCAGGCCCACGCCGGTGCTTTCCATGGCGTCGCGCTCCACTAGGGTCTGAAAAATGATGAAGATGCGCTCGTGGTACTCGGGCGCGATGCCCGGCCCATCATCCTGCACCGAAAAGCGGTAGAACTGCTCACTCAAGTCGTCGCAGCCAATGCGAATGGTGCCGCTGTCGGGGCGGTCGTGATATTTTACAGCGTTGGAAATCAAGTTGCTGAATACCTGGTGCAGCTGGGTGCGGTTGGCCTCGAAGGTGGGTAAAAAGAAGGGGAGCTCCAGGTTCATGCCGGCGGGCAAGCCAATCGTATCGGCTATTTCGCGCAGCAACTGGCGCACAAATACCGGCTCGGTGGCCTCCACTACCTTGCCCACCCGCGCTAGCGACAGGATGCCCGTAATCAGGTTTTCCATGCGGTGCACCCGCTGGCGCATCAACGCCAGAAACTCGCGAATGTGGGGCGGCAGGCCCTCCTGGCCCATGTCCTCCTCAATCCAGCGCGAGGCACTTTCGATGCCGCGCAGCGGGGCCTTCAGGTCGTGCGATACCACGTAGGCAAACTGGTCCAGCTCCTGGTTGCGGCGCTCTAGCTGGCCAATATTTTCGCCAATGGTGTGGGCCATCGTGTTGAGGGCCATCGTGAGTTCGGTTACCTCGTCGTGCTCGGCATCCACAATCTGGGTTTGGTAGTCGCCCTCGGCCAGGCGGCGGGCCAGCCGTATCATGCTGCGCAGGCGGCGCGACAGCAGCTGCACAATGTAGAGCGCCCACAGCAGCCCAAATACCAGCGCCGCCCCAGTGATGAAGCCCGAAAGTTTTTGGGCGCGGTCGAGGCTGCCGGCCAGGCGCTGGCGTTGTAGCTGCCGCGCCGCGTTTTCATTTTGGTCGAAGCCTGCCATGCGCACCCGAATGGCATCCATAATCTGTTTGCCGGTCAGGGCTTCTTCCAGGTGGGCGTGTGGCAGGCCCTGCAAGCCAAGCTGCGCGGGCGTACGCAGGCGGGCAGCGCGCTTTTCGGCAATAAGCAAGTGCGTATAAGCCGTCCACTGTTCAAATAAATGCTCGGTGCTATCGAGGCGCTGCTGCTGCCCTAGCCCCAACCCTAGCTCCCTGCGTAGCGTCTGAAAGCGGTGCATTAAGTCGCGCTCCCCTTCGTAGTAAGGTTGAAGCGACTGCTCGTTTCCCAGCAGTAAGTAGCCCCGAAAGCCCGTTTCCATGTCAATGATGCTGCGCAGCAACGCGGTGCCATCGGCCGACACATGCTGGCTAGCTTCTACGCGCTGCGAGTTGCGCAGCACCTGCTCGGCCAAGCGGTAGTTTACGAGCACTACGGCCGCAAACAAGCCCAGCAGCAACAGAAACCCCGCAAACAGCTTGGTAGCGAGTTTAATTTTCATAAAAAAAGCGCCGAAGCGCTGTTAAGTAGCTAGCTATCAACGGTGGCAGTACGCGCACTGGCTTCAATGGTTTGTAGCAGCTGCATGATAACGTCGGCGGTGTGCTGCACGTCGGCAAAGCCGGCCTTGGCCTTATCGGGCTGCCCGGCCCGAAACAAGTCCATCAGCTGGTTGGCCTGCTGGTGAATGTGGCGGTGCTGCTCGTCGAGGGCATCCATTTCGGGTACCCGACGGTAGGCTCCGCGGCGGCGCTCGGCTATCCACTGGCCCAGCACGCACTGCGCAGGGTCGCGCAGGGGCCCCTCGGCGCTGTTGTTGCCATATAAAAAGGAGCGTAGCCGGGCCTTAAAAGCCAAGTGCTTTACTAGCGCCGATTCAAAATCCTGTTTTATCTCGTCAGAGTTCATACGGCGCTGTATACGCAAGCCGGGCGGCCGGGGCCAGGGCACCCGTAGCTTTGTGCGCCCTTCTACCCCTAGCCCCTTGTTTTTAGATGGACTCGACCCCGCTCAAAACCGTTGCCCTGCACGATACCCACCAGCAGCTTGGTGCCAAGATAGTGCCTTTTGCCGGCTACGCCATGCCCGTGCGCTACTCTTCCGACCTGGAGGAGCACCACGCCGTGCGCCGGGGCGTGGGCATTTTCGACGTGTCGCACATGGGCGAATTTCGGGTGCGTGGGCCCCAGGCCCTCGGCCTTATTCAACGCACCACTAGCAACGACGCCAGCAAGCTGCAGCCTGGCAAGGCGCAGTACTCGTGCCTGCCCAACAACGAAGGCGGCATCGTGGACGACCTGCTAGTATACATGCTGGGCGAGGAAGACTACTTTCTGGTAGTGAACGCCTCCAACATCGACAAGGACTGGCAGTGGCTGCAGGCCCACAACACTGAGGGCGCCGCGCTGGAAAACGTGTCGGACCAGCTCAGCCTTTTTGCCGTGCAGGGCCCTAGGGCCGCCGCGACGCTGCAGGGCCTCACCGCCGTGCCGCTGGCCGATATTCCGTACTACAGCTTTGTGCAGGGCACACTGGCGGGCGTCGCGGATGTCATTATTTCGGCCACCGGCTACACCGGCGCGGGCGGCTTCGAGCTGTACGTGCCCAACGCCCACGCCACCACCGTGTGGCAGCAGGTGATGGCCGCCGGCCAGCCCTACGGCATCCGGCCCATCGGCCTGGGCGCGCGCGATACGCTGCGCCTCGAAATGGGCTACTGCCTCTACGGCAACGACATCACCGACCAAACTTCGCCCCTCGAAGCGGGCCTAGGCTGGATTACCAAGTTCACCAAGCCCTTCACCAACAGCGACAACCTTAAGCAGCAAAAGCAGGCCGGCGTGGCGCGCAAGCTAGTGGGCTTCGTGATGGACGGCCCCGGCGGCCTGCCTCGCGCCCACTACCCGCTGGTAGACGGCGCCGGCGCGCCCATCGGCGAAGTCACGAGCGGCGGCCAGTCACCCACGTTAAGCCGGGGCATCGGCCTAGGCTACGTGCGGGCGGAGCTGGCCGCGCCGGGCACCGCTATCTTTGTGCAGGTGCGCGGCAAAAACCTGCCCGCCACCGTGCACAAGCTGCCATTGGTGCCGGGCACGGAGGAGGCATAGGGCCTTGTGGTCGTAATCAAGGACCGTTATGCTGAGCCTGCCGAAGCATCTTTACCGAACAACGGCCCTAGGCGGCGCGGTAGAGATGCTTCGGCAGGCTCAGCATGACGGTCTTAAATAGATGTAGAGTGCTGATTGTTAAATGGTAATTGATAATTGTTAAGGGGCTAGTAAAGCAAACGTATTAGATTTGTCTATAACCGTTTGTGATGCAATCAGTTAATCGCTAGTACAAGTGCGCCAAAATTTCGGAGGCCAAATCGTGAAAGACGGCGCGAGCCAGCGCGTGGCGGCCCTCGCCGCGGTTGAGTTGCACCAGAATGCGCCGACGGTAGGCCTCGGCCTGCACGTAGGCCAGCAGGTAGAGCGTCTTTTCCACTCGGCCCAGTTCGGCCAACGCCCGGCCCAGGCACGAGAGCGAGCCCGCCCGCTGCAAGGTGCGCATCACGGCCGTGGCTTTGACCTTGCCCAGCTTAAGCGAGCCGGCCAGCCGCAGCATATCGTCCCAATGGTCACTAATGAGACGGGAATTGACGACGTGCCGGCTCAACTCGGTGAGCGGGCCGTAGTCGTCTTCCTTGCTCATGCGCCAGAAGCGTTGGTCCGCTAGGTCGGCCAGCCGGGGGCTGAAACGGTAGCCCAGCAGGGCGAAGAGGCCAAAGACTACCTCGCTGTAGCCGTGGGTATCGGCTATGATTTCGCGCGGGTCCAGGCTGGGTTGCTGTTCCAACAGCCCGGCCAGGATGAACAAGGAATCGCGCAGGGTGCCGGGGATGACGAGGCCGTGAAAGCCGGTGAACTGGTCGCCGGTAAAGTTGTAGTAGGTCACCCCGCGCTGCGAGCCGTAGTATTTGCGGTTCCAGCCGGCGTGAATGGTGCGCACGGGCACTACGAAGCGCATCCCATCGGCCGAGGCGACTTCTCCGCCACCCCAGGCCTGCGCCAGGGGTAACTGGGCTTGTCCATCCACCAAGCAGGCGTTGGCGGCGGTGAGCGTTTCCACCCGCACGTAGTTGCACCCAGGACAAGCGCGGTAGCGTCAGGGCGGGCACTTCTGGCCGTGCCACGGCCTTTGGGCCAATGTTACAGGCTTGCGCTAATAAAACGGCGCAAATGCTCAGCGGCAGGTCCGCCGCTTTGGTTTGTCCATCGGCGACGTGCGTGAAAGCACCAGCAAAGCCCGTGAAGGCATCGATTTCCAACAGCAGAGCCGCCAGTTCAACGTGAGGCAATTGCCTTGCCAGTTGCTCGCGCAAGTGAGTCAAACTGGCCGGTTCTTTCTGAGCAGGCAGTGGGCTCACTCGCATGTAAGGCTGCCCGTCCTGCTTCAGCACTTGGAGCGCCGTATTGTGGGGCAAATCTTCACTCACTTCTGTGTAGGCGGCCCGTAGCTGCACTTGGAGCCGCGCCAGTTCCACGGCCGGGTCGAGTGAGCGGTCCAAGGCGCGGGCTACAGACTCCCGCGCCGCCTCCCATGCCTCACCCCGCAGCAGCTCCGCCCGAGGGTCACCATAGCGCTCACTTGTGGCTACGAATACTTCTCGGCGGCGCAAGGCCTAGTGCAGGCGGTCTAGCACGCAGAGGGTGTACGCCGCCGGGTTCACCTCGCCTTTGCCAGGAAATACCTGCCGCGCCCAACTCTTGGGCACCAGGGAGCGGGGGGACGCCGCCCACTTTGGCTGGTCCCGCCCGCTGGCTCCCTGGGCCTGTAAAGAAAAGAGTGCCAGGCATCGAGCAGGGGTTTGGCCGAGGGGGAACCCTCGAAGGCAATGCCATTCAGTAAGGCCGGTAGGAACCGGCGCACCGTTGCGTAGCTGCCGCTCAGCGCCTGAAACTGCGGGTCATCGTCGCTGCTGGCCAGGGCCTGTACTGCGTCGGCCGCCGCCCGTAGTGGGACTTCACCGATGCGGCCGAGTACCCGCTGCCGAATGCTGCCATCGGGTACCGTCTCGTCGAGTAGGATGCGCACGGCCTGTTGCAGGACCAACGCGGCGTGGTCCAAGTCTTTGAGCGACCGGAGCCGCTCGCGGCGGCGCTTCGTCTCGCCCTGTAGGGCCAGCGCAGTCAGTAGCCCGTCGAAGAGGTCTAGGATGTCGTCGGTGGCCGTGCGTTCGAGGGCCTGTACGAAGACGAGCAGCGTGGCCAGGCGGCGTTCCTCTCCCATGCGTGCCAACGTCTCCAGGCTAACTGAGCGTGGCGAGTCAGGCTTGCCAATCGGACTTAGGGCAGGTCATGGAGCGCAAGGTTTCCAACCCCGATGGCGCGCACTTTGTCCAGCCGTTCCAGCGCGGCCACCAAGGCGGAGGCGGAAACGCGGATGGGCGCGGTACGTAGCGTTTCCAGCCGGGTGAGCCGCTGGCCGGGCTCAACGACTAGCAGCGCTTCCAATGCCGCTTGTTGCGCCGGGCTCAAGCGGGTACGGAGTTGCTGGTAGATGTAGCGGCCGGTACGCTCCTGGACCCGCGCAATCAGTTGGGCCAGCACGGTGACCCCCGGCAGCACGACGCGCTGGGCCACTAGGTACGCGGTCGCCAAAGCAAAGAGCACGCTGGGCCGCACGGTGCTGGTCAAGACTTGGGCGTAACGGGTCAGGCGAAACGCCGACCGACCCTCGTAGGCGCTGAAACCCAGGTACGCTACCAAATGGACCTGGTGGTCATGAAGGGTGTTCGGCCGGGTGTACTGGCTATTCCAGTTCTCGGCGGACAGGTGAAGTTGCTGGGCTAGGGTCTGCACTACGACGGCCGGCACCTGCGTGGGAACCGGCAGAAATGTGCCCAAGAATCGCAGCGTACAGAGTTGAACAGCGCACCCGAGCTTGGTGTAAAAACGGCGATAATTGGTTAGGAACCGGATATCCTGTGGACTGAGGTAGAAGAAACGGGCCAGTTGCTCCGGGCTGGGGTCGGCGTGATAGCACCCATTGCGGGTGGCCTGCTCGTCGCTCAGAAACTCTGCTGGCATCGGAGGACTTGTGATTGTTGTGGAAAGTCAACAGTGCGGAACGAGAGGTTTTAGGGCGTGCCTCGGCCTGCATACAACGGCAGCGGGGTCGGCCGCCTATCTCTTCGTAATTCCGAGCGGCTACCCTATTTGCCGCTCACTCAGTCCGCAAGCTCAGCATGGGGTTGCGGCGGGCGGCCCGCCAGGCCTGCACGCTTACGGTGAGCCAGGCAATGAGCAGGGCCCCCATGCCGGCGGCGGCGAAGTACCACCACTGCCACGCCACGCGGTAAGCAAAGCCCTCCAGCCACCGCTGCATCAGCAGGTAGCTCAGGGGCAGCGCCAGCCCAATGGCCACGACAACCAGCCAGGTCAGGCTGCTGGTCAACAACCAGACGATGCCCAGCTCGCTCGCGCCCAAGGCCTTGCGGATACCGATTTCCTTGCGCCGCCGCTCGGCCGTGAACGCGGCCAGCCCCAGCAAGCCCAGGGCGGAAATGAGAATGGCCAGCCCGGCAAAGTAGCGGGCGAGCACCGCCACCCGCCGCTCGGCTACGTACTGCGCCTGGTAGTCGGCATCCAGAAACGTGTAGTCGAGCGTAAAGCCGGGGTTGTAGGCCGCGTACAGGTGTTGAAGCTGCGCAATCGCAGCCTGCTCCGCGCCCGGCTGGAGCTTCACCAGCACCGTGTTAATCGTGGGGTCGAGTTGGAGGCGAAGGGGTTTGATTTTTTCGTGCAGCGACTCGAAGTGGAAGTCGCCAACTACGCCCACGATGCGGCGCCCGTCGAGTTGCTGGCCCACGGGGTCGGGCATCCCCAGGCCGGCCACCAGGGTCTGGTTGACGAGAATGGCGGCGCTGTCGGCGCGGAACTGCGGCGCAAAGCTGCGGCCGGCTACCAGGTGCAGGCCCATCGTTTCCACCAGGCCGTAGTTGACCAGCATCGTCGCTACGGGCAGGCGCTTCCCCCGCCAGCGCATCTCCGCGACGTAGCGCCCCCCCAGGAAGCCGCCCAGGACGCTGGATGCCCGCACGACGCCGGGCAATTTCTTCACCTCGGCCAGAAACGCCGCCTGCTGGCGCGCTGCCTTGCCGCCCGTATCAAAGCGGAGCACGTGCGCCTTGTCGTAGCCCAGCGGTCGGCGCTGCACAAACGCCAGCTGCGCGTTGACGACCACCACGGCCACGATGAACAGCACCGAGAGCGTGAATTGCAGCACGACCAGTCCCTGCCGCGTCCACCCGTCGCCGGCCCTGGTCGGCAGCTTGCCTTTCAGCACGGCCGCCGGCTGGAACCCCGACAGGTAGAACGCGGGGTAGCTGCCCGCCAGCAGCCCCGTGCCCAGCGCCAGGGCCAGGCCGGCCCCCACCAGCGGCCATTCCCACCGCAAGGCCAGCGGCTTGCCCGTCAGCGCGCTGAATTGCGGGAGCACGAGCTGCACCAGCCCCACGGCCACGACCAGGGCCAGCAAGGCCATCACCACGGACTCGGTCAGGTACTGCCCCACCAGCGCGGCGCGGCTCGCCCCCAGGGCTTTGCGAATGCCCACTTCCTTGACCCGCCGTGAGGCCTTGGCGGTGAACAGGTTCATGAAATTGATGCTGGCAATCACCAGAATGAGTGCGGCAATCAGGGCGAACAGGTGCACGTAGGCAATGCGCCCCCCGGTGGCAACGCCGTTTTCGTAGGTGCCGTGCAGGTACCCCGCCGCGAACGGCCGCACGAACAGCGTGCGCCCCCGGGCCTGCGCCTGCGCGCTTTTGGTTTTCAGCAACCCCGCCAGCTTCGCTTGAAACTGCGCGGGGTCGGCCCCCTCTTTCAGAGCTAAGTAGGTGGTGAAGGGGCCGTCGTCGTCCCACTTGATGGTTTCGCTCATCTGCATCCGGTCCCTGAACGAGGCAAAGGGCAGCACGAAGTCAAACTGCTCGGACGAGTTGCGGGGCACCCCGGCAAACACCCCGGCCACCAGGCTGGTCTGCGTGCTATCGGCGGCCAGTTGCCAGTCCACGGCTTTGCCCAGGCTATTCTGCGGCGACCCAAAGAGCTTGGTTGCCAGAGCTTCGGAGAGCACAATGGCATGTTTATCCCGCAGGACCGTGGCGGGAGTGCCTACCAGCAGGGGGTAGGAAAACAGCTGGAAGAAGGCCGGGTCTGCGTATTTGGCGACGGCGGTGAGGTGCCGCCCGCCCGCTGCCGCCAGCGTGAACGGGGGGAAAAACGGGACCGGCGTGGTGGTGGCCACGAACTCAATCTCCGGCATTTCCCGCCGCAGGGCCTCGGCCAGCAGCGGCACGGTGCCGGTTTGGGTCTCGATGTCGGCGGCCGTGCGGCGGTTTTCCAGCACCTGGTAGAGCCGGCCGTCCAGGGCGTGGTAGCGGTCGAAGCTGCGCTCGTCGCTTATCCACAGGTAAATAAGCAGCGCGCCGGCCAGGCCGGTCGAGAGGCCAATCAGGTTGATAAAGAACGTGCTTTTGAACCGCTTAAAGTTGCGGTAGATAAGCAGCAGGGGGTAGGGAAGCATGAGCCAAAGGGGGAGGAATCGGTTAGAATTGGCTGCGGCTGTTTTCCAGTACCACCTGCCCGTCGAGCAGGCGGATGACGCGCCGGGCGTACCGGGCGTCGTGCTCGGAGTGCGTGACCATGAGCACGGTGGTGCCCGCTTCATTCAGCTCGGTTAGCAGGCCCAGCACGTCGTGGCCGCTGGCCGAGTCGAGGTTGCCGGTGGGCTCGTCGGCCAGCAGCAGCGGCGGGGCGTTCACCACGGCGCGGGCCAC
>JBPBPH010000061.1:0-171773 GCA_050954355.1 Janthinobacterium lividum | reverse complement strand
AACGTCGAGGCCAAAGCCGCGCGTTTAGTTAAACATGGTGACCCTGCTTCCTGCTCCAGCTACCTTTCGCTGAAAGGCATGACAATCATACGAGTTAAGAGCTAGCAGAATGGGCGGCCATGCACCAGCACTGGCGCAATGCTGGCGGCAGCCCCTGCCCGGTCCCTAGGGCCTGCCGCAGGGCAAAGGCCCGCTACTTTAGCCCCTGGGCCAGGTAGTGCGCCAGGGCCATGATGGTGAGCATGGGGTTGACGCCGCTGCACGCCGGAAAGGCCGCGCCGTCGGCCACGTAGAGGCCCTGCACCTCCACGGTTTCGCCGGAGGGGCGCAGGGGGTGGGTGGCGGCCCGGCCCCCGAGGCGGCAGGTGCTCATTTGGTGGGCGCTGAAGAGACCGAAGCGGCCCGGCTGCCAGCTCAGGCGCGGCAGCTGCGCCAGCAGCTCGGGGCGGCAGAGGCGGCCGTTTTCGGCGCCTAGGGTAGGCAGCGTGCCGTGGGGCAGGTACACGGTATGCGCCCCGGCGGCGGCGTGAATCTCGGCCGCCCCGCGCACGCCGGCCAGCAAGTGGGCGCGGTCGTAGGCCGAGAGGTGGTAGTCGATGCGCGCCGCGCCCTGCTTATCAACCCGCACCCGGCCACCGTCGCGGTCGCGGGTGAGCACGATAAACGACCCTAGGTGGCTGGCTTGGTGCATGAGGGCGCGGTGCTGCTGGCCGCCCAGCCAGGGCAGCACTATGCTCAGCAGGCCGGGGTGGGTGGGCGGCGTTTCGAGCTTCACCCCGTAGTTGGAGCCCCCCAGGCGCGCAAAGTGGTCGTTGACGATGCTCATGCTGGGGCCGTGCCACGCGTGCAGGGGCCTAGGGTAGCGCCCCGCCACAATGACGGTGGGGTGCAGGTGCAGGTGCAGCCCCAGATGCGGATGGCGCAGGCCCGAGCGCAGCAGCAGGGCCGGCGTGTGCACGGCGCCGCCCGCCACTACCACGCGCCGGGCCCGCACCTGCACCTGCACCGCCCGGCCGCCGGCGGTGGTGTGCGTGGCCACGGCCCCGGTGGCCCGGCCGGCCACCACCGTCACGCGCTCGGCGCGGGTGCCGGGCAG
Source organism: Janthinobacterium lividum (assembly GCA_050954355.1). Lineage (GTDB taxonomy): Bacteria > Bacteroidota > Bacteroidia > Cytophagales > Hymenobacteraceae > Hymenobacter. The sequence continues at coordinate 170,677 of JBPBPH010000061.1, read as the reverse complement.
CAGGCGGGCACCGTGGGCGCTGGCCAGCGGCAGGTAGGTATTGAGGGTGCCCTGCTTGATGCCGTGCGCATCGCCCAGGCTCGAAAACCCTAGGCCCCGAAAGTGCCCCAACCCTGCGCCCAGCCCCCGCTCGTTGCGCGGAATGAGGCGGGTGGCTTGCCCCAGCCGAGCCGAGCCGTCGCGCAGGGCCTGGTTTTGGCCGTTGTGCTGGGCGTAGTCGGTGTTTACGCTCAGGGCGGCGGCCACGGCGTCGAGGCTGCGGGCAAAGTCGGGGCCCGTGAAGAAGGGCGCGTCGTGCTCGCGGGCCCACTCGTCCAAGATGTAGTCGGGGGTGCGAAACGCGCCGGCCCAATTCACGGTGGTGCCGCCTCCTAGGCACGAGCCGGCCAGCAAGCCCACGCTGCCATCCTCGGTGAGCAGGCTGGCCCGCGCCTCGTAGAGCTGGCCGAGCATGTCGGCCTCGCGCCCGGTGAAGTCGGTGCCGTGCCGGTAGGGCCCTTTTTCGAGCACCAGCACGTCGTGCCCGGCGGCGGCCAGCTCGCCCGCCACCACCCCCCCGCCCGCGCCTGAGCCAATCACCAGCACATCGCAGGTGTAGGTTACGTCGGCGGTGGGGGCCAGCAGGTGGAGGCGCTGGGGGGCGGCCACCGGCGCCTGGTCGTCGGCTGGGTTAGGGCCGGGGTAGCCCAGGCTTGCCCAGGCCGGGTTGGGGCCGCCCGCGGCCGGGCTGTCGCCGTAGTAGAGGAACAGGCACAGCTGCCGCAGCGCGTGAAAGCCCTTGCGCAGCGGTGCCAGCCGCGAGGTAGCCCAGCTTTGCAGCAGCCGCTCGCGCTGGGCGGGCGCCAGCTCCGGAAACGGCCGTAATGGCCCCAGCCAAGTAAGGCCCGCCAGCGGCCGGCCCAGCAAGTCGAGCAGGCGCGCAAACTCCGCCTGCGCCCCCAGGGGCTGGGCCTGGATGGTAGCCGCCAGCTTGGCAAAGTCGATGAGGGCCGAGCCAGGCGGCAGGTGATGGGGGCCGGGCGGCAGCAGGGTATCGGCCACAGCGTGCAGCACGGCCAGGCGGGCGGGAGTAAGGGCAAACATGAGGCGAAGGAGGCGGGGGAGAAAGGTACATAATTTTGGGTTAAGTAGTAGGCACGCCGAGTAGTTTGGGTGGATTTATAGCAAGCAATAAGTCCGTCATGCTTATCTGGCGTCCGCCTGTCGAAGCATCTCTGCCACGCCACATTGTTTGGTAGAGATGCTTCACGGAACTCAGCATGACGTTCTTTGCTCTTTAATTGTGCCCTAGCCCACGTGCCCAATGCCCGCCCTGCCCCGCTCGCCCGAAACCCTGCACCGCGTTCATTTTCAGGATTGCGACATGCTTGGGCATCTCAACAATGCCCGCTACCTCGACTACTTCCTCAATGCTCGCGAAGACCAGGTGGCCGAGCACTACGCCCTCAACATGGGCCAGTTGGCCCAGGACCAGCAGGCGGCCTGGGTGGTGACCAAGCACCAAATCAGCTACCTCAAGCCGGCCCGGCAGGGGGTGCTGGTGCGCATTCGAACCCAGATTGTCCACTTCGACAACTCCAACCTGGTGGTGGAGATGCAGATGCGCACCGCCGACGGCCAGCGCCTGCTGGCGCTGCTGTGGGCCGAGCTGGTGTTTGTGCGCCTGCCCGCCGGCACCCGCCTCGACCATTCCGACGCGCTGATGGACCTGCTCGAAAAGCTCGACGAACCCGACAGCGACTACAGCCCCGATGGCTTCGACGACCGGGTGAAGGCCCTGCGCCAGGAGCTGAAAAAGGCCCGCCGCGAAGCCTAGCGCGGGGCCAGCGCCACGGCGCCTAGGGCCCTGGCCAACCAAAACCCCGCCTGCTGGCCGGCGTAAAAAGCAGCGGGCGGCGGAACTCTCCGCCGCGCTACTACTCCTTTTCCACCATGTCACTCTTTGGAACTGATAAATTAAAAGGCAAGCGCGTGGCCATCCTGGCCACCGACGGGTTTGAGCAAGTTGAACTGACCAAGCCCCAGAAATTCCTGAAAGGTGAGGGCGCCGAGGTGGACATCGTGTCCATCAAGGGCGGCAGCATTAAGGGCTGGGACATGACCGACTGGGGCGATAAGGTGGATGTGGACAAGACCATCGACGAGGTGAAGGTGGCGGACTACGACGCCCTAGTGCTGCCCGGCGGCCAGATTAACCCCGACAAGCTGCGCCTCAATGCGCAGGTAGTGGACTTCGTGCGCGAGTTTGCCCACACCGGCAAGCCGGTGGCCGCCATCTGCCACGGCCCCTGGATGCTCATCGAGGCCGGCGTGGTGCAGGGCAAGCACATGACCAGCTGGCCCAGCCTCAAAACCGACCTGCGCAACGCCGGCGCCGAGTGGCAAGACGCGGAGGTAGTGGTAGATGGCAACTTCATCACCAGCCGCAAGCCCGACGATATCCCGGCCTTCAACCAAAAGATTGAGGAGCTGTTGCTAGGCGAGCAAGTAGGTACTTAGGCTTTATCTAAAAACCAAACGTCATGCTGAGCGCAGCCGAAGCATCTCTACCGAACGATACGGCGTGGTAGAGATACTGCTGTGCTCAGCATGACGTTCTCTTTGCACAGGCTATAGCGTTGCTTTCTACGTCCTAGACCTCTAGAAATACCGCAGCACCACCCACATAGTGGCGTCGAACACCAGCAGGAAAGCGCCCTGCAGCTGGATGGAGCGGCCGTAGCCGTAGAGGCGCTCGGGGCGGCGGGCGGTAGGTGCGGCGGCGCGGCGCAGCAGCCACAGCGCCAGCAGCAGGTAGCCTACATCAAGCACCGCGTTCACCAAGAAGATGCGCTCGGTAAGCCCCTGCGAGCTGAGGGCAGCGGTGGGCGTGAAGCCCAGCGGCGGCCGGCCAGGGTGGCTGCGTAAGATGCCCACGGCCGCCAGCACGGCATTCACGAAGCCCCAGCCGCAGTTCATGAGGTGGAAGTGGTGGGACCACTCGCGGGCATCGGTGCGCGGCAGCGAGTAGCCGCTCAGCAAGAGATTGAGGACGGCCCAGATTCCCAGCGCACTCAGGCCGCGGCCCAGCAGCAGCTCGTGGTGCTGGTAGGCGGCCAGCCAGGCCGGCCCGGCCGGTAGCGTAGGTAGCAGCATGGCCGCAAGGTACTGCCGCGCCCGGCCCCTAGGCCCCTCGCGCGGGCCAAACCGCCGCCAGTGCCTACTTTTGCAATCAACCTCAGGGGAATTAGCTCAGCTGGTTAGAGCGCTACCTTGACATGGTAGAGGTCATCGGTTCGAGTCCGATATTGCCCACCAAAACCCCGCTGGCCCGCTGCCTGCGGGGTTTTTGCCATTTGGCGGGTAGGCCGAAGGTTGCGCGTGCTTCGCTCAAACTAGCCGGTTGGTGTAGCTTTCGGCCCATGAAGTATCTGTTACTCACAGCCTGGCTATTTCCCGTGGGTGCTGCCCTAGGCCAGGCTGCGCCGCCAAGAGAGCTTGCCGCGGCCCCCGATGAGTTGCACCAGCGCATTGCCCGCTTAGATGCCGAAATGTTTGGGGCCTTTAATGCCCACGACGTGCCAAAGCTGATGAGCTACTTTACGCCCGACCTGGAATTTTACCACGATAAGGGTGGGCTGAGCGGATATGCCCAAACGCAGCAGGGGTTTACGCAGGTAAGCAAGCAGTCGCCCGACATACACCGCGAGCTAGTGCCGGGTAGCCTAGAGGTATACCCCGTGCCCGGCTACGGAGCCATAGAGGTGGGCACTCACCGCTTCTGCCACCAGGAAAATGGCAAGCTCGACTGCGGCACCTTTAAGTTTACCATGCTTTGGCAGCAAAAAGGCGGCGCGTGGCGGGTAGCCCGGGTGGTGAGCTATGGGCACTAGCCGGCGGGGGCACCAAGCGAATTAGCCCCCGCTACTCGCCCCCAATAGCGGGCGCGGGCTGCCGGGCGGTGAGCGTGGCGCCGGCGCTGGCGGCCACAATGCAGCCCACCGCCAGCCACTGCCCTAGGGTTAGTTGCTCGTGCAGCACCAGCCAGCCCGACAGCGCGGCGGCCACTGGCTCCAGGCTCATCAGGATGCTGAAGGTGCGCGTGGGCATGGTTTTGAGCGCGTGCAGCTCGAGCGAAAACGGCAGCACGCTGGAAAACAGGGCCAGCAGCCCCCCAAGCAGTAGCAGGTGCGGGGTGAGTACCTGGAAGCCGCCGCTGGCCAGGCCGAAGGGCAGCACCGGCAGCAGGGCCATGAGCATGCCAATGGCCACGCCCTGCTGCCCCGGCACCACGGCCGCCGTGCGCCCACTCAGCACGATGTAGGCCGCCCAGCAGCCCCCGGCGGCCAGCGCCAGCGCTAGCCCCCCTAGGTCAAGGCCGCGCCCGCTCCAGGGCGTAAGTAGGCAGATGCCGACGCCCGCCAGCCCCACCCACCCAAACTCAAGCCATCGGCGCGCGCCCACCAGGGCCAGCCCCAGCGGGCCAATAAACTCCACCGCCACGGCCAAGCCCAGCGGCACGCGGGCCAGGGCCAGGTAAAACAAGAAGTTCATCAAGCCCAGCGCCAAGCCGTAGGGCACCACGGCCCGCCACTGCGCCGGCCGTAGCCGCCCCAGGCGCGGCCGTACCACCAGGCCCAGCACCACGGCCGACAAGCCAATGCGCAGGCTGGTGGTAGTGGCCGCCCCTAGCAGCGGAAACAGCCCTTTGGCCAGCGCCGCGCCGCCTTGCACACTCAAAATAGCCAGCAGCACGGCCGGCGACGCGGGTAGTGAAAAGCGAGCGGTTTCTTTCACAATACAGTCGAACAACCCGATTAGCCTAGGGCCGCCCAGGTGCAAAAATCGCTGCTAGGCTACGTATGCGGGGCCGGGCTTGCGCACCAGGTAAGCTGGCTTGCCTAGCCAGGCGGCGGCCAGGGTATGCTACGGCGGCTGCTCGGCGCTGGTGCCGGGTAGGGAGCGGGCCGCGCATAGAGGCCCACTCGGCAGGGCCCGATGCACAAAAAAACCCTGTCTGAAACAGACAGGGCTTTCCGAGCTATGAAAACAAACTTTAGCAGATTGCTCCGCTCCTTACTTAACCCTCGCCCGCGCCAAAAGGCTCCCTAGGGCCCAAAAAAAGCCCCGCCCTGGGGAGGGCGGGGCCAGTGGCAAAGCTTGTATAACAGAGCACAGAAGGCATAGCGCCTTGCTATACGTACTAAAAGCCGCCGCGGATTGAGAAGCAGCTAATTATGTGACCCGCGCAGGGTGGTGCCGGCCGCCGTGGCTACGCGCAGCCGGTACAAGCCGGGGCGCTAGGGTGGGTAGGGCCGGCAGGGCCAGCGGGGTAGCGCTCCGGGGTAGCTGCTGGCCTGCTGGCGAGGAGCGTGCTGCCATTGCAAACCAGCGCCTCGTTGCCCGAAGCCACCGTTTGCTCGTAGCGCAGCACCGTGCCGGTGTCTTCGCCCACTAGCAGCTCCAGCAGGCCGTCGCCGTCGAGGTTGGCCAGGGTGGGTTTGGCATAAGCGCCACTAGCGTTGCTGGGGTTTTACGTTCGGGGTGGTGCCGTCGGCGGCTTGCCGCAGCGTGCTCGTGCCGAAGCTGGTAGCGCTGGTGGCTGCTTGCTCGAAGGCCATTGGTGGTGCCGGTGAGGGCGGCGGTAGCCCCCGGCGCGGCCTGGGTAGGTGAAAAGCCAAACCAACCTGCGCTTGGCTAGCTCCGGCAAGGGCTGGGGTAAGGCCCAGCGGGGTAAGTGAATCAATAAGGCATTTGGTAGTAGCGTAGTAGCAACTAGCATAGCGGGCCGCCCCGGCTTCTGCCGGGTTGCCGCCCTAGGGCCCCTGGCACTGCCACCCCTTGCCAGGCCCGCTTGCCCCTAGGGCTCTTCACACATACAAAAGCCCCGACCAGAATGGTCGGGGCCGTTGGCTAAGTAATCATAGAACAGAAGGCGAATAGCAGCGCAACTTACGTTGATACTGTTGAGCTATAACAGTGACTTTCGGCCCGCTATGCGAATTGGCGGCGCGGCGCGGCCAGCAAGCAGTTTGGCTAGCTGAGCCGAGCCCTGGGCCTGGCCTAAGTGGCTGAGCCTAGGGCCGGCAGCGCCGGCGGGGCCAGTGCGGCGGCGCGGGTGATGGTATCGCCCTGCACCTCGAAGTAGCTGCCCGCCTGGTGGTTGCCATACACCAGCAGCACGCCCTGGGGAGTGGCCTCCACCAAGTCGGGCTGGCCCAGGCCCAGCACCAGGTGCTGCAGTTGCATGCCGGGCCCAATATCCTGGGCGGCCACGCGCCGGCCCAGGTCCTCGCCAAATAACAGCTTCAGCGTCAAGGGCCACAGCGCGGGGTCTTGGTCGGCCAGCAGGCGGTGGCGCTCGGCGGCCAGCTGGTGCAGGTAGTTGGCCAGGTCGGCTTCGCGCTGCTGGCGCTGGGTTACCAGCCGGGTTTCCAGGGCGGTTAGCTGGGCGGGGCTCAGGCGGTTCAGGTCAATAAGCTCGCCCTCCACGGCCAGCAGGTTGGGCGGAGGCGGGGGAGCGGGGGCAACTTTGCCTGGAAAAATACTAGTAATTAACGCTTTAAACAAACTCATAACTCATAGTGCGTAAGGAATAGCCTAAGCTACAACGCGGCGCCGAAATGCCTTGGTATTCAGCGGGCCAGCGGTTGGCGTTCAAAGCGGGGCGGGTTATTTTTTAGCGAAAAGCACCTCTGAAACCCGCTAGAGTTCGTAGTATTGAGCGGCCAACGGTTGCCCCGAGTCGGGGCAGCCTACCGCAATCGATTTCCAGGCCCTAGCCCTTTTTGCCATGAACCCTTTAGTTGATATCCGTCGCTTCGACCAGAGCCTGTGGCTCGATTTTATTAGCCGTAAAATTCTGCAGAACGGCGAGCTGAAAGCCCGCATCGACAACGACGCCCTGCGCGGCGTGACTTCCAACCCGGCCATCTTTGAGAAAGCCATCGGTGGCTCGGCCGACTACGACGACACCATTAAGGAGCAAGCCCACCAAGGCAAAACGGCCGAGGAAATCTACATTGGCCTGGCCGTGGCCGACGTGCAGGCCGCCTGCGACCTGTTTCGGGCGCTCTACGACAGCAAGGACAACAGCAGCGACGGCTACGTGAGCCTGGAAGTATCGCCTAGGCTAGCCCACGACACCGAAGGCACGGTGAAGGAAGCCCGCCAGCTGTGGCAGGACGTGGCCCGGCCCAACGTGATGATAAAAGTGCCCGCCACTAAGGAGGGCTTGCCCGCCATTCGCACGCTCATCTCGGAGGGCATCAATGTAAATGTGACGCTGATTTTTGGCCTGGAACGCTACCGCGCCGTTACCGAAGCCTTCATCGGCGGACTAGAAGACCGGGCCAAAACCGGCCAGTCGCTCGAAAACATCGATTCGGTAGCCAGCTTCTTTCTGAGCCGCATCGACGTGCTGATTGACCCGCAGCTGGAAAAATTGGTGGCCGATGGCAAGGCCGAAGCGCAGCCGCTGGTGGGCGAGGTAGCCATTGCCAGCGCCAAGGTGGCCTACGAGATGTACAAGCAAATTTTCAGCGGCCCGCGCTGGCAGCCCCTGGCCGACCAAGGCGCCCACACCCAGCGCCTGCTGTGGGCCAGCACCGGCAATAAAAATCCTAAGTACGACGACCTGAAGTACGTAGAAGCCCTCATCGGCCCGAAAACTGTGGATACGGTGCCCGTCGAAACGATGGACTTGTTTAAGGAGCGCGGCCAAGCGGCCGACCGCCTCGAAGAAAACACCGATAAAGCGCACCAGGTGCTCGACGCGCTGTCCGGCCTAGGCCTGACTCTCGACGACTTAACCCAGCAGCTCGAAGACGACGGGGTGAAGAAATTCATCGACCCCTTTGGCAAGCTGCTCGACTCGGTAGAGAAGAAGCGCCAGCAAGCCGCTGAGGGCGCCGAGGCGCTGAAGTAGTAGGTGGGTGGGTAGCTGAATAAAAAGGCGGTGATGCGGAGCTTCGTGAAGTTCCGCATCACCGCCTTTTTATTTGCAAAGCGCCAGCACTTCCTCCAGCACCTGGCGCGAGTTGCTGAGGCGGGGCACTTTGCGCTGGCCACCCAGGCGGCCGCGCTGGCGCAGCCAGGTTTCGAAGGTGCCGGGCGGCAGCAGGTGCAGGCGGGGTGGGGCCAGGGCCAGGTCGCGGTGGCGCTTGGCGTCGTAGTCGGAGTTGAGGCGGCGCAGCTCGGCATCAAGGGCTTGGGCAAAGGCGGCGGGGCTAGGGGGCGGCGGCCCGCTTAGCTCCACGGCCCACTCGTGCCCGCCCTGCGAGGCCGCCACGCCCGCCGCGAAATACACCGGCGCCGCCGTGAAGTCGCGCACCTGCACCCCAGTAGCGCGGGCGGCAAAAGCCACGGCGGCTTCGGCGTTTTCTATGACCACCTCTTCGCCAAAAGCGTTGAGAAAGTGCTTGGTACGCCCCGTAATGCGCACCCGATAGGGTTGCACCGAGGTAAAGCGCACGGTGTCGCCCACCAGGTAGCGCCAGAGCCCGGCATTGGTGCTGACAACCAGCGCGTAGCTGGCGCCGAGCTGCACGGCTTCGAGTGGCACGGGTTGGGGGCTAGGGGCCTCCAGCTGGTCGAGGGGCAGAAACTCGTAGTAAATGCCGTGGTCGAGCAGCAGTAGCAAATCGGCGCTGCCGGGCTCGTCTTGCAGGGCAAAGTAGCCTTCCGAAGCGTTGTATATTTCGAGGTAGCGCAGGCTAGGAGCCAGTTGGCTAAACAGCTCCTGGTAAGGCCCGAAGGCCACCGCGCCGTGCAGAAACAGCCCCAGCCGGGGCCACACTTGCTCGAGCTGGGTGGCGCCGGCCAGGGCCAGCACCCGGCGCAGCAGCACCACCATCCAGGTGGGCACGCCGGCCAGCACGCGCACATCTTGGCGCAGCACGTGGTGGGCAATGCGCTCGAGCTTGTCTTCCCACTCATCTAGCAACGCCAGCTCCAGGGGCGGCGTGCGCAGGATTTCGGCCCAGCCCGGCAGGCCCTGCATGATGAGGGCCGACACGTCGCCGGCCCGCGCCGGGGCAGCGAAGGGGCTGGGGCCGTGGGTGCCCCCTAGGCTTAGGGTTTTGCCCTGCATGATGCCGAGGGCCGGGTAGTGGTGCAGGGCCAGGGCCAGCATGTCGCGCCCGGCGCGGTAGTGGTTGTGGTGCAGGGCCTCGGGCGTTACGGGCAGGTACTTGCTGCGGGCGTTGGTGGTGCCGCTGCTGCGGGCCTGCCAGCGCGGAGCCGGGCCGGGCCACAGTACGTTGGGCTGGCCGCGCAGCACCTTTTCCAGCTCAGAATACAGCTGCTCGTAGGTGCTCACCGGCACGCGCGCGGCAAAGGCGGCGGCCCCTAGGCCCGGCGCGTAGCCATAGCGCCGGCCCCAGTCGGTGCCCCGCGCCCGGCCCAGCAAGTAGCGCAGCACGGCCGCCTGGGTGGCCAGCGGCTCGCGCCGCACCCGCGCTACGCGCGGCAAACTGGTAAGCTGAACAGCAGAGCCGAGAAGCTGGCGAAACAAAGGCGTAAGCGTTACACTTTTCTGTCATTGCGAGCGCAGCGAAGCAATCGCATCAAAACAATAAAGCTAGAACGAATCCTGCTGATTTCGTTCGGGTGCGATTGCTTCGCTGCGCTCGCAATGACAGTGGATTCGCAACTGTTTTTACACAAACACTTTGCGTTTTTTCAACTCAAAATCGCGGCCCAGGTACACGCGGCGCACGGTTTCGTCGGCGGCCAGCTCTTCGGCGGTGCCGGCTTTCAGCAGCTTGCCTTCGAAGAGCAGGTAGGCACGGTCCACGATTTCGAGGGTTTTCTGTACGTCGTGGTCGGTGATGAGCACGCCGATGTTCTGGGTTTTGAGCTTGGCCACGATGCCCTGAATTTCCTCGGTCGCAATAGGGTCAACGCCCGCGAAGGGCTCGTCGAGCAGCACGAATTTAGGGCTTACGGCCAGGGCGCGGGCTATTTCGGTGCGGCGCCGCTCACCGCCGCTCAGCACCTTGCCCATGTTTTTGCGCACGTGCGTCAGGCTAAATTCCTCCAGCAGCTGCTCCACCTTTTCGCGCTGCGCCGGCTTGGGCATGTCCGTCATCTCGAGCACCGAAAGGATGTTTTCTTCCACGCTCAGGTCGCGAAACACGCTGGCTTCCTGGGCCAGGTAGCCCATGCCGCGCCGCGCCCGCTGGTAGATGGGCAGGCGCGTCACCTCCTCATCATCCAGGAAGATACGGCCGCCGTTGGGCTTCACCATGCCCACCATCATGTAGAAGCAGGTGGTTTTGCCTGCCCCGTTGGGCCCCAGCAGCCCCACTATTTCGCCCTGCTCTACGGTCACGCTCATGTCGTTGACCACGGTGCGGGCTTTGTACTGCTTGAAGAGGTGCTCGGCGCGAAGAATCATACTGCTGGCAAAGGTACTAGCCCTAGGAAGGTCTGGGCGGCCCGAAAGGTTGCACCGCGCGGCGCCCCTAGGGCCCCGGCGCTACGCCAGCCCTACCAGCGCTTGCAGCAGCGGCCCTTCCACGCATTGCGTGAGCACCACGCCCGCGCCGACCACGCGTAGCGGGCGGCCACCAGCGCCTCCTGCATCGCCCGGAAGGTGGGCGGCTCGTGCAAGTGAAAGCGCACCTGGGGGAAGTGCGCCCAGAACCGCTCTACGATGCCCGCCCGCCAGTCGGGCCGCAGTAGCTGGTAGTAGCCCAGCTTCACGGTTTTGGCTTGCGCGCCCACCCGGCGCGTGGCCTCGCTGGCGGCGCGGCGCTGGTGCAAGATGCCCTCGGCCTCGGCCAGAAACGCGGTGCTGGCCGCGGTGAGCACCACCCGCCGCTGCCGATAATACCTAGTAAAGAGCGTTATGCTCATCTGGCGTCCGCTCCGCGCAGCATCTCTCCCCCGCCTCATTGTTCGGGAGAGATGCTGCGCGGAGCTAAGCATGACGTTCTTTCGGTTTCTATGCGTTCTCTAAAACTCACCTGGCCGCTCGTAGCCCTCGCTGTGTTCTTTGCCGCCGCCGGCGCGCTGCACTTCTTCGCGCCGGCTCCCTACCTGCGCATTATGCCCCCGGCCCTGCCCGCGCCCAGGCTGCTGGTGGCGCTAAGCGGCGCGGCCGAGCTGGCGGGCGGCCTCGGGCTGCTGTGGCCCGCCACGCGCCGGGCGGCCACTTGGGGCCTGCTGGCGCTGCTGGTGGCGGTGTTTCCGGCCAATGTGTACATGCTGCGCCTGCACCAGCAACTGCACCTGCCGCTATGGGCCCTGTGGGCGCGCCTGCCCCTGCAGCCGCTGCTGCTATGGGCGGTGTGGCGGGCCGGCACGCGGCGGCCGGGTGTGCAATCGGCCGGCTAATGGCATCGGCAGCGTAGCGTTTCACCCAAACCTACTTCGCTGTCATGAAAAAACTACTCTTGCCGCTGCTGCTGGCCCTAGGGCCGGTGGCGCTCAGTGCCCAGCCCGCCACGCCGCGGTCCGCGCGGGCCGCCACGCGCACCATCAGCGGGCGCGTGACCGATGCCCGGGGCCAAGGCCTGCCCGGCGTGACGGTGCTGCTGAAGGGCACTGCCCTAGGCACCAGCACCACCGCCACCGGCAACTACCAGCTGGCCGGCGTGCCGGCGCGGGGCCGCCTGCTGTTCAGCTACGTGGGCTACGTGGCGCAGGAGCTCGCCCTACCCGCCCCCGGCCAGCTGCTAAGCGTAGTGCTGCTGGAAGACCACAAGATGCTGAGCGAAGTAGCGGTGGTAGGCTACAACTCGGTGCAGCGGCGAGACGTGACGGGCGCCGTGGCCACGATGGCGCCCCCGACTATGGCACCTCCGTCACCTCAGCTTCAGCAGGTGCAGGGCCGGGCGGCGGGCATCTATATCACGCAAGCTGCTAAGGGTAGGCGGTTACGCTTTACGCCGCCGGCTATCAAAAAAGACGAAGAGATGCTGCTCGCCCGCCCCGAGGCCGGCGCGGGCGATACCTATGCCAAAATCGAGGAAAACGCTTTTCGGCCGGTAGGTAAGGAGCCGCTGAGCACGTTTTCGCTCGACGTGGACAACGCCAGCTACACCAACGTGCGGCGCTTCTTGAACGAGGGCCAGCTGCCCCCGCGCGACGCGGTGCGGGTGGAAGAAATGCTCAACTACTTCCGCTACCAGCTGCCCGCACCGCCGGCGGCCGCGCCCGAGCCGGTGCGCATCAGCGCCGAGTTGAGCGAGTGCCCCTGGGCCCTAGGGCACCAGCTGGCGCGCATTGGCATCCAAGCCAAGCATATCGAAACCGCTAGTCTGCCGCCCGCCAACCTAGTGTTTCTGGTGGACGTGTCGGGCTCGATGGATGAGGCCGACCGCCTGCCCCTGGTGCAGGCCGGCCTGAAGCTGCTGGTGCGCCAGCTGCGGCCCCAAGACCACGTGGCGCTGGTGGCCTACGCTGGGGCGGCCGGCCTGGTGCTGCCCCCCACGGCCGGCAACAAGCAGGGCGACATCCTGGACGCCATCGACCGCCTGCAGGCCGGCGGCTCGACGGCGGGCGGTGCGGGCCTGCGGCTGGCGTATTCGGTAGCGCGCCAAAACTTTCTGAAAGCGGGCAACAACCGCGTGGTGCTGGCTACCGACGGCGACTTCAACGTGGGCGAAAGCTCGGATGCGGCCATGGAGCAGCTTATCGTGCAGCAGCGCGAAACGGGCGTGTTTCTGACCGTGCTGGGCGTGGGCCGCGGCAACCTGCGCGACAGCCGCATGGAGCTGCTGGCCGACAAGGGCAACGGCAACTACGCCTACCTCGATAACCTCGATGAGGCCCGCCGCACGTTGGTGGCGCAGTTTGGCGGTACCTTGTTTACGGTGGCCAAGGACGTGAAGCTGCAAGTAGAATTTAACCCCGCCCGCGTGGCCAGCTACCGCCTCATCGGCTACGAAAACCGCCTGCTGGCCAACGAGGATTTCAATAATGACCGCAAGGACGCCGGCGAGCTGGGCGCGGGCCACACCGTCACGGCCTTGTACGAGCTGGTGCCCCTAGGGTCGGCTAGCCCGCTGGTAGACGAGCTAAAATACGCGCCGCGCAACGTGCTGATGCCCAGCGGACTCGCTGCCGAGGTACTCACCGTGAAGCTGCGCTACAAAGAGCCGCAGGGCAGCGCCAGCCGCCTGCTGGCCCAGCCGCTGGTAGGCGCCGCCACGCCCATCGCCCAGGCCTCGGCCGACCAGCAGTTTGCCGCCGCCGTGGCCGAGTTTGGCTTGCTACTGCGCCAAAGCGAGCAGCGCGGCACCGCCACCTACGCCAGCGCCACTCGCCTGGCCCAGGCCGGCCGCGGCCCCGACCCCGATGGCTACCGCGCCGAGCTGGGGCGCCTGCTCAAGCTGGCCGAGGGCCTAGGGCCGGCCAGCGGCGCGGTGGGGGCGCGGTAGCGGGTTGTAGAGATGGAAAGGCGGTCATGCTGCGACTGCGCTCAGCATGACCGCCTTTCTTCTATTCTCCTACCCATTCAACCACTACCTTCGCCGCCTATGGCGCAACCCTCTTTGCAGCGTCGCCTAGGCCTTCTGCAGGCCACAGCGCTGAATATGATTGACATGGTGGGCATCGGGCCCTTCGTGACCCTGCCGCTGGTGATGGGCCTGCTGGGGCCCAACTTCTTGCTGGCTTGGCTAGTAGGGGCGGGGCTGGCCTTTGCCGACGCCTGCATTTGGAGCGAGCTGGGCGCGGCCTACCCCGAGGCGGGCGGCTCGTACCGCTTCCTCAAGCTGGCCTATGGCGAGCACACCTGGGGCCGCTACATGTCGTTTCTTTACGTCTGGCAAACGCTCATTCAGTCGCCGCTGGTACTGGCCTCGGGCGCCATCGGCTTTGCGCAGTACTTCGGCTTTTTGGCCAAGGGCCAAAGCTGGTGGCACCCCGAAACCGCCTGGTGGCAGCCCAAAGTAGTGGCCGGCACCACGGTGCTGCTGCTCATCGGGCTGCTCTACCGCCGCATCGAGGACATTGGCAAGCTGGGCGTGGCCTTGTGGGTGGGCGTGCTGGGGCTGATGGGCTGGCTGATTTTTGGCGGCCTCACCCACCCGCACTACCCGGTGGCCTTGGTGCCAGCCGGGGGCCTAGGGGCGCTGCCGGGCTTGCTGCTGTCGGCCGCCATGGGCCAGGCCGCCGTCAAAAGCATCTACTCCTACCTGGGCTACTACAACGTGTGCCACCTGGGGGCCGAAATCAAGGAGCCGCAGCGCGTCATTCCGCGCAGCATGTTTTTCAGCATCATCGGCATTGCGGCGCTCTACCTGCTGCTGAACTGGAGCGTGGGCACCGTTATTCCGTGGCGCGAGGTGCAGGGCTGGCAGGCCAGCGCCAGCGACCAGTCGCAGTACATCGTGAGCGTGTTTATGCAGCGCCTCTACGGCCCCACGGCGGCCACCGTGGCCACGGGCCTGGTGCTGCTGGTGGCGTTTGCCTCGCTGTTTGCGGTGCTGCTGGGCTACTCGCGCATTCCCTACGCCGCCGCGGCCGATGGCGAGTTTCTGCCCGTCTTTGCCAAGCTGCACCCTACCAAGCACTTCCCCTACGTGTCGCTGCTGCTGCTGGGCGGCGTGGGCTTCGTGTTCAGTCTGCTTTTCCGGCTTGGCGAAGTGATTTCGGCTATTTTGGCCATGCGCATTCTGGTGCAGTTTGTGGGGCAGGCGGTGGGGCTGGTGCTGCTGCGCCGCCGGCGCGGCACGGCGTCGCTACCCTTCAAAATGCCGCTCTACCCGCTGCCGGTGCTGCTGGCGGTGGCCGTGTGGCTGGCCGTGTTTGCGGGCATTGCGCCGGTCGAGGTCAGCTGGGGCGGGCTGCATTTCCGGCTCTACTTCCAGCTGGCGGCCCTGGGCATGATGGCCGTGGGCACGGGGGCCTTCCTGCTGTGGAGCCGCCGGCTGGGCCGCTGGCCGTTTGCCGGCCGCGCCACCGCGTCGGCGCCGTAAAAAAAGTGGGGTAAGGCTGTAATAAATAGCGCCTTGGGCCGGTAGTGTCTCCGAAGCCCCTAGGGGCGCCTGGCCCCAAAAGGCTTGGCTGCGGCCGGTCATCGGGGCTTTTCCGTCATTTTTCACTGCTTCCTATGCTCCGTTGCTTACTGCTTTCCCTAGGGCTGCTGCTTGGCTACCAAGCCGCCCAGGCCCAAAAAATCCAGTCTAATGAAGCGTTTCAAACCTACTTTGACCAATTTGAGTCGCAGCGCCGCACGCTGAGCGCTGCCCACCAGTACCCGGCCTTGCTAACGCTATTTGCCGATTGGCACCGGGTGTACAACCAACTGCCCGCCGCCCCCAAGGCGCAGTACCGGGGCGCGCTACCTGGCATTTACTACAACGAGGCCTGCTACTACTCGCTGGCCCACCAAGTGGCCCCGGCCGTGCGCTGCTTCCAGCAGGCCATTGCCGTTGGCTGGCGCGACTACCAGCACGCCACCGTTGATACCGACTTCGACTATATCCGCGCTGATAAGGGCTTTCAGCAGCAGCTGGCCGTGCTGCGCGAGCGCGGCGACTACCTCTACGTATTGCAGCAGGCGGGCCCGTATGCCGGTACCTCGGCCACCCCGCTGCCTGCCTATACCTACCAGCCGGCCGCCGAGCCGCACCTGGCCGCCCTGCGCCAGCGCTACAAGCTCGACTCCATTGCAGGCCACGAAAACGAAACGGCCCGCTTCATCAACCTACTGCATTGGGTGCACAACCAAGTGCCGCACGACGGCCAGCACGGCAACCCCGACGCGCGCAACGCCCAGGATTTGCTGACCGTGTGCCAGCGCGACAAGCGGGGCCTCAACTGCCGGGGCCTGGCCACGGTGCTCAATGAAGTGTACCTGGCCATGGGTTACCAGTCGCACTTCGTGACCTGCCTACCCAAAGATACCACCGATACGGACTGCCACGTTATCAACGTAGTATACGCTCCCAGTTTGCGCAAATGGGTGTGGATGGACCCCACCAACGACGCCTACGTAATGGACGAGCAGGGCACCCTGCTGGGCATCGAGGAAGTGCGCGCCCGCCTGCTCGACGGCCGCCCGCTGTTGCTCAACCCCACCGCCAACTGGAACCACCGCGAGTCCGTTACCAAAGATTTCTACCTCTACTCCTACATGGCTAAAAATCTCTATAAGCTAGAGATTGCGGTGGCCAGCCAGTACGATTTTGAAACCCGGCAGCCCGGCCGCACCTATGAGTACCTGCAGTTGCTGCCCCAGGCGGCCCTAGGCAGCAGGCCCGCCACCCGCACCCACCACTACCCCAAGGAAGACGTTACCTTCACTACGCACGCCACTAGCGACCCAGCCGCCTTTTGGCAGGTGCCCCAGGTGGCGGCGCCCTAGGCGCTAGGCCCCTAGGCTACCTCAGCCGCTGCCAGACCAAAGGCGCACCCGTGTTGTTTGCGCTGGTAGCCAGCTCCTAGCGTAGCCAATAGCCCAGCCCGCCCGCTACCAGCGCGCCGGTTAGGGTATTGAGGAAGTTGACCGCATTATTGCCCAGGTAGCCACGCCGCTCCAGCGTGGCGCCCAGCACCGAATCGGCCAGGTTGCCGGCCGTGCCCGCCACCAGCAGCCACCCAAAGGCCGGCCCCCAGCCAACCCCCAGGCAGTACGCGGCCGCCAGCGCGGTGGTGCCGGCCAGCCCCAGCGCCGTGCCCTCTAGGCTCACTACGCCGTTGAGGCCGCGCGCATCGGGCCGCAGGGTGAGGATGTGGTAGTAGCGGCGGCCATACACGTTGCCCAGCTCCGAGGCCAGGGTGTCGGCAGTAGCGGCGGCAAAGCTGCCGGCCAGCATCAGGCGGGCCAGCGGCGCGGCGGGCGGCCACTGCCAGGCCAGCAACCCCAGCAGGCCCGCCACGCCGGCATTGGCCACTACTTGGCCGGCCGTGCGGCGGCCCCGGTTTTCCTCGGCCAGCCCCAGGCGGCGCTTGTCGGCCACGCGCCAGCTAGAGGCGGCCGTGCCCAGGCCAAAAAATAGGGCCAGTTGCGCCAGCCCGCCCCAGCCGCCACCCAAAAAGATGAGCAGCCCCAGCGCGCCGCCCACCCACACGGCGGCCGTGGTCAGCTTGCCTGCCCGCGCGCTGTAGCCCATGCCTAGGCCAAGTAGTAGCAGCACCAAGCCGAGGCGGAGCAAATCAGTCATGGCCGCAAAATACGGCGCCTGGCGGCGGGCAATGCCAGCGAAAGCGAATAGTACGAGGCACGGTGACTAACCAACAAGCCAGGCCGAGAACTGCCCCAGCAACGTGATGAAGCAGCTTTCTGCGGCGGCACGACGCGCCGGCCAGTGGGTAGTAAAGGCTTTAGCTCAGTTGCTTCTCGTAGCAGAAAAAGCGCAGCCCCGGCCGAAAGGCCAGCTTTATCTCGCCCGCGAAGCGGTAGCCCAGCTTCGGAAACAGTCGCTGCGTAGCCGCGTTCTCCGAGTTGGTATCCACGCGCAGCAGCCCTAGGCCCAGTTGCCGCGCCTCCGTTTCGGCTTGGTGCAGCAGGGCCTGGGCCACGCCCCGGCCCTGGGCGGCGGGCGCCACGGCCAGCCGGTGCGTCACCAGGGCGGGCGCGGCGGCATCCCAGTCGGCGTCGGCGTATTCGGGGTCCTGGTCCTGGGTGAGGGCCGCTACGCCCTCGAGCTGCCCCAGGCGCTCGGCCACCCACAATTGCCGGCGCGCAATATCCTGGGCAAACACTATTTCGTTGGGGTACTCGCTGGTCCACTGGTAGTTGCCGGCGGCGTTCATCAGCGGTACCACGGCCCGCACCAGGGCCACGATGGCGGGCAAGTCGGTCTCGGTAGCTGGGCGGATAAGGAGCATAAGCATAAAAATGGGCGGAAAGCTACCGCCAGTCGTCAGCGCATAAGTTCGTTATGGCCCCCAAGATTACTGATATTCATAAATAAAGTAGGCCGCAGGAGCTTGCCTGTGTGCAGGTAGCGGTCTAGAAACGCCTGGCAGTTGCGCAGCTTGGTTTCAGCTTGTTGGAGAGAAGCCTTTAGGTCCTGCGCCACCTGCTGCGTCGATTTTTGGGCGCCCACCACTGCCAGCAACTCCTGCGTGCGGCCGAAGTGGGCTGCCGCTGGCGCCAGCAATTGTGGCAGCTCGGCATCGGGCTTGCGCGGCTGAAACTGGTGGTTGAAGTACTCAACAAAGGCATTTACCTGGGCCGCGCCTTGATTGAACTCGTGCAGCGCCTCATTGTAAGTCGTAATATAGAGATTTGCCTCTTGATTACGACTGTTAGCCAGGTAACTGTAAATCAAGCCGTTCTTCACGCCGTTCTGCTCAATACGCCGGTTGGCGGCGTGTAGCCGCTGCATCGGCGCTTGCCGCTCATACAGCGCTATCGAATCGGCAAACGCGAACGCGAACGCGGACCGCGCCGGCGCGGGCGCCAGGCCCTGCTGAAACTGCTCGGGCGTGCGGGGCTCGGGCAGTAGCTGCCACAGCGGGTCGAACGGCATGTGCAGCTCCAGCGCCTTCAAGGGCGCCATGCAGTAATACTCATTATGGAGTTGAAACACAAAGTGGTGATTGACTACTTGGCCCGCCGCCCACGTAGGGTCCAGCAGTTGCCACTGCCCCTCGATGCGGCTAGCGCACCAAGCGTGCCCCACCGCTGCGCGCAGGCTGCCGTAGCCGGGCACCACGTAGGTCGCGACGCCTACTTGGTTGGCCAGGGCGCTGTATAACTCGGCATAATGCCGGCACACGCCCCGGCGCTGAGCCAGGGTTTGCTGAATTACTTCGGCCGGCGGGCGCTCGTACTCCAGCAAGAACTGGTTGTCAATATCATAGCGAATAGTAGTGGCTACCCATACGAAGGCTGCCCGCGCCCGGTCGGCCTCCGTCGCAAACGATGTTCGGATGTAGCGCGCCAAGCCGTTCACCGCGTGGGTCGATGAGTCGGGCACCTGTCGCATGCGAGCGTCAACGGCTTGATAGGGCACCGGGGCCGCTGGGCGGCGCTTAGCTACTTGGGCGTGTGCCAACGGGCCGAGCGCCACCCCGCCGAGTAGCACCCCCGACAGCAACCAGCGAAAGCAGAGCCTAGGCATACTATAGTAGAACTGTAAAGCAGCAGTTAACCGCAAAATTGGGGAAATACGGCGGCATTTCCCACCATATTCCCCCAGTCTTATCAGCCCAACCGCTGCTGCCTAGCCCCGCCGCAGCACCTCGGCCGCCTCCTTGGCGAAGTAGGTGAGGATGGCATCGGCGCCGGCGCGCTTGATGCTCAGCAGCACTTCCAGCATGGTTTTCTCGCCATCGACCCAGCCGTTTTGGGCAGCGGCTTTTATCATGGCGTACTCGCCGCTCACGTTGTAGGCCGTCACGGGCAGGGTGGTGCGGTCCTTTACCTCCCGAATGATGTCGAGGTAGCTTAGGGCGGGCTTAATCATCACCATGTCAGCGCCTTCCAGCTCGTCGAGAGCCAGCTCGCGCAGGGCTTCGCGGCGGTTGGCGGGGTTCATCTGGTAGCTTTTCTTATCGCCGCGCTTGGGGGCCGAGTCCAGCGCGTCGCGGAAGGGGCCGTAGAAGGCCGAGGCATACTTGGCGGTGTAGCTCATAATGCTCACGTGCTGGAAGGCGTTGCTGTCGAGCACCTCCCGAATCCAGGCCACGCGCCCGTCCATCATGTCGCTGGGCCCGATGATGTCGGCGCCGGCGCGGGCCTGGGCCAGCGCCATCTGGCCCAAAATCTCCAGCGAAGCGTCGTTCAGGATTTCGCCCGTTTCCTGGTTCACTACCCCATCGTGCCCGTCCGAACTGTAGGGGTCCATCGCCACGTCGGTCATGATAACCACTTCCGGAAACTGGCGCTTGATGTCGGCCACCGCCCGCAGGTAGAGCCCATCGAGGTTGGCCGATTCGCGGGCCAGCGGGTCCTTCAAGGCATCGCTAATGCTCGGAAACGGGGCGAACGTGTGGATGCCGAGGGCCACGGCCGCGCCCACCTCGTCGATAATGCGGTCGGCCGAATAGCGGTAGATGCCCGGCATCGACTTCACTTCCAAGCGCTGGTTTTGACCCTCGATGATAAAGAGCGGGTAAATAAAGTCGTGCGCCGTGAGGCGCGTTTCCTGCACCAAGTCGCGGATTACCTGGTTCTTGCGGTTGCGGCGCGGGCGGTTCGTGGGAATAATCGGCATAAAGCGAAGTCAAGACAGAAAGCAGTCAAAGCTACTTCAACCACCCTAGGGCCGAAAAGATTTAGACCCGCGCGCCGCGTGCTATTTCACCACCGGCTTGCTTTTCTTTTTGCCCCCGCTCAGCAAGCTATACAGTAGAAACAGCACCACCAGCCCCGCCGCCGCAAAGCCCACGCCCGTGAAAAAGCCGGTGCCAAAAATGACGCTCACCAGCGCCCCCAGGCCCGCCAGCAGCCCCAGCACGACGGCAATAAAAAATAGCCCGATGCCCCCCAGGCCGCTTTCGGTGGTGCGGGCCGGGCCGGCCGTGGCCCGCTGGCGCAGCAGCGGCCGCCGCACCATCCGGCTAGCCCAGGCCAAGCGGCTGGGCGTAGCAATTGGGGCCGGCATTGGCAGCGTTTCGGGGGCTAGGGGCAGCGGGGCCAAAGCAACCAAGGCAGCCACCGGCCGTTTGGGCAGCCGGGCCGGGCCGGGGCTAGGGGCAATTGGGCCGGCCAAAGCGGCTGTAGTTGGGGTAAGGTTAGCGGCCTTAGCTGCCTCGGCAGGCCCTAGGGGCTCATTTGCCGCTATGGCGAGCCGGGCCGCCCGTGGGGCCGGAGCCGCCGTGGGTGCCATCGGTTGAAACTGAAACGCCATGCGCTCGGCCTGGCAGCCAGCTAGCAAAAAAGGGAGAGCAAGGAAGAGTTTTTTCATGGGAGGAGGGCGCGGCGCCCCAGCCGGCCGGCCAGTGCGCTGCGCCTAGTACGTGCTCACTGCTCCGGCGGGTACGCCCGCGCTTAAAACCCGCGCAAAACCTCGGCAATTAGCGCGCAGGCCGTGCGCAGCTCGCCTTCCGAAATCACCAGCGGCGGAGCAAACCGGATGATGTCGCCGTGGGTGGGCTTGGCCAGCAGGCCGTGCTCGGCCAGGGCCAGGCACACGTCCCAGGCGGTGCGCCCGTCGGCGGTGGGCTTGATAACCAGCGCGTTGAGCAGGCCCCGGCCGCGCACCAGCTCAAGCAGTTCGGGCCGCTCGGCCTGCACCTGGCGCATCTCAGCCCGAAAAATCTCGCCCAACTGGTAGGCATTATCGGCCAGGTTTTCGTCTTCCAGCACGTCGAGCGACGCTTGCAGCACGGCGCAGGCCAGCGGGTTGCCGCCAAACGTGGAGCCGTGCTGGCCGGGCTGAATAGTGAGCATCACCTCATCGTCGGCCAGCACCGCCGACACGGGCAGCACGCCCCCGCTCAGGGCCTTGCCCAGTATCAAAATATCGCCCCGTACGCCCTCATAGTCGGCGGCTAGCCGGCGGCCGGTGCGCCCCAGCCCGGTTTGGATTTCGTCGGTGATGAGTAGCACGCGGTGCTGGCGGCACAGCGCGGCCGCCTGCGCCAGGTAGCCCGCCGCCGGCACCACCACGCCCGCCTCGCCCTGGATGGGCTCGATGAGGAAGCCGCACACGTGCGGGTCGGCCAGGGCGGCGCCTAGGGCCGGCAGGTCGTCATAAGGCACCACCTGGTAGCCCGGCCCGAAGGGGCCGAAGCCGCCGGTGCTGTCGGCATCGGTGCTGAAGGAAATAATGCCGGTGGTGCGGCCGTGAAAATTGTGCTCGGCCACCACGATGCGCGCCTGGTTGGGCGCGATGCCCTTCGCTTGGTAGCCCCACTTGCGGGCTAGCTTCAGGGCCGTTTCCACGGCTTCGGCCCCCGAGTTCATCAGCAGGGCCTTATCGTAGCCAAACAACTGGCAGAGCTGCCGCTCGGCCGGCCCCAGCCGGTCGTTGAAAAACGCCCGCGACGTCAGGGTCAGCCGCTGGGCCTGCTCGGTGAGCGCGGCAATGATGCGCGGGTGGCAATGGCCTTGGTTTACTGCCGAGTAGGCTGATAAGAAATCGAAGTAGCGCTTGCCCTCCACGTCCCATACATAGGGCCCTAGGCCCCGGCTGAGCACCACCGGCAGCGGGTGGTAGTTGTGGGCGCCGTACTGGTCTTCAAGCTGCATCAGGTGCTCGGCGCGGGCAGAGGTGGGCGTATGGGTGAGCATAGGCAGGTAGGAAAGGAAAAGAGGAATAAAGCCAGATAGCGCAACCTTTGGGGCGGGGCACGGCGCTTTGGCCGCAGTTGCTTTAACGAAAATGGGTGCCCTAGGGTGCCCCGCGTGCCCCAAGTCTGCCTTACTGCCATGCCTACCGCTCCCGACCCGCGCCTTGCCGCTTTTGCCGCCCTGCCGCTGCTGCCCGGCGACGTTTACCACACGCCCGAGGGCTACCTGGTTTTTACCGAGCAGTACCACCACCGCCGGGGTTTTTGCTGCGGCAGCGGCTGCCGCCACTGCCCCTGGCGAAAAGAAAACGGGAAAAGCTGAAAACGTGGCTGCCGCGAAAAGTGGGCTTCGGACGCTAGCAGCCCGGTTGCCAGCGGCAAGTTAGCTGGCCGGCGAGCCATCCTGCACATTTTCACATTTTTATAGCTGCCCCTTTTTTCTTATCTTTGCGGCCCGTTTCGTAGTAATAGCATTTAACCCAACGATATCATGGCCAGAGTTTGTGATTTGACCGGCAAGCGTACCCGCGTGGGTAATAACGTGTCGCACGCTAATAACAAGACCAAGCGCAAGTTTTACCCCAACCTGCAAAAGAAGCGCTTCTACATTCCCGAGCAAGACGCCTGGGTAACGCTGCGCGTAGCCGCCTCTACCATCCGCACCATCAACAAGAATGGCATCATGGCCACCTTGAAGAAGGCGAAGGAGCAGGGCTTCATCGTATACTAACTTCGTTAAAAATAACTTTTTCGGGCTTGCCACAGCGCCGGAACCTGGTTTTTCACTCGAAAGCCAGGTTCCGGCGCTGCTGCTGAAAGCCAGCGCGGGCTACTCCTAGGGGCGTAGCAGGCAGGCTAGCAGCGTTTTGCAGTTCGCCGAAAAAGCCGTACCTTTGCAATCCTAAATTCGAAAACTAATCCCCTACCCGCCATGGCCAAGAAAGGAAACCGGGTGCAGGTTATCATGGAGTGCACCGAGCACAAAAACTCGGGAATGCCGGGTACCTCGCGCTACATCACCACCAAGAACCGTAAGAACACCCCCGAGCGCATCGAGCTGAAGAAATTCAACCCGGTTCTGCGTAAAATGACCGTTCACAAAGAAATTAAATAACCTGCGCTATGGCTAAGAAAGTAGTTGCTACGCTGAAAACCGCCACCGGCAAAGACTGGGCGAAAGTGATTCGCGCCGTGAAATCGGAAAAAACTGGTGCTTATACCTTCCGTGAGGAGATGGTGCCTGTCGATAAAGTGCAGGACACGCTCAAGGGCTAGGTTGCACCTCGCTTTGTAGAGTTTTGATACTGAAAAAGTCCCGCTTCTGTGGGACTTTTTTCGTGTTGCGCAAAGATTTTTTAAGAACGTCATGCTGAGCTTGTCGAAGCGTCTTTACCGCGTAAGTAACCCTAACGTTTGAAGTTGGTTACGCGGTAAAGATGCTTCGACAAGCTCAGCATGACGTTCTTTTGTCATCATCACACCTAATCTGCTGGTCCGGCCCTAAGGGCTGCCCGGCACCGTAGCTATGGGACTCTTCGACTTTTTTAAGAAAGACAAGGAAAACAAGGAGCAGCAGCAGGCGCTCGACGCCGGCCTGCAAAAAACCAAAACCAACTTCTTTGACCAGCTCAGCAAGGCCGTAGTGGGCAAGAGCACCGTGGACGAGGCCGTGCTCGACGACCTCGAAACCCTGCTGGTGCACGCCGACGTAGGCATCGACACCACGGTAAAGGTTATCAACCGCATTGAGCAGCGCGTGGCCCGCGACAAGTACGTGAGCACGACCGAGCTCGACCGCATTTTGCGCGACGAGATTGTGGGCCTGCTTGATGCGCACGGCGATAGTACTGGCTCCAGGGCCATTCTGGACCGGCCCGACAGCCCCGGCCACCCCTTCGTAATTATGGTGGTGGGCGTGAACGGCGTGGGCAAAACTACTACCATTGGCAAGCTGGCGCACCGATTTCACAGCGCCGGTAAAAAGGTGGTGCTAGGGGCCGCCGACACCTTTCGCGCCGCCGCCGTCGACCAACTCATCGTGTGGGGCCAACGCGTGGGCGTGCCCGTTATCAGCCACGGCATGAACACCGACCCCGCCTCGGTGGCCTACGACGCCGTGCAGAAGGGGATAGAGCTGGGCGCCGATGTGGTAATAATTGATACCGCCGGCCGCCTGCACAACAAGGTGAACCTGATGAATGAGCTGAGCAAAATCAAGCGCGTCATGCAAAAGGTCATTCCCGATGCGCCGCAGGAAGTGCTGCTGGTGCTCGACGGCAGCACCGGCCAGAACGCGTTTCTGCAAGCCAAGGAGTTCATCCGCGCCACCGAAGTAACGGCGCTGGCCATTACCAAGCTCGACGGCACGGCCAAGGGCGGCGTGGTTATCGGCATTTCCGACCAGTTCAGCATTCCAGTGCGCTACATTGGGGTAGGGGAGAAGATGACTGATTTGCAATTGTTTGACCGCCATACGTTTGTCAACTCGCTATTCAAGAAATAGCGGCTGAGCAAACTACAGTGGCGCGGTGCGCGTTGGAGCAGCGAATTTACAGCACTTGCGTATGCGTTTCATTTGGCTAGGGGTGCTCGGGGGTGGTATGCTAGTGGCCTGCAACTCGGGCACGGGCACCCAGCCCCTCATTCCCTCGGTGCCCGTCAACGTGCAGCTCGATTTGCTTGACCAGCAGAACAAAGCTCTGCGCTTCGATTACGGCGTAGTAACCATTCCGCCCGGTAGCGCCAACGGCCAGGGCGGCATCAAGGGCATTTACGTAGTGCGCCAAAATGCCACCACCTATACCGCCTTCGAGCGCAACTGCCCCTACCAGCCGCTCGATGCCTGCGCCACCGTCACGCTTGACCGCGCCTCGCACCTGTTTTTCCGCGATTCGTGTTGCACCTCCCAGTTCAGCCTGCAGGGCCAGGTAACGGGTGGCCCCTCGGCCCGCCCCCTGCGCCAGTACGCCACCAGCCTAAGCGGTAGCCTACTGACAATCACGAACTAAGCGGTACTCAAGCAAAAAAGCATGGCCTAGGCTTGTTTTTTCGAAAAAAGCTTCCCTATCTTTGCAGCCCGAAAGCGCCGGTTTCGGGTATCATTAGCTTCCTTAGCTCAGCCGGTTAGAGCATCTGACTGTTAATCAGAGGGTCCCTGGTTCGAGCCCAGGAGGGAGCGCCAATGTTGAAGAAGCCCGCCGATGCCCGGCGGGCTTCTTTGTTTGTAGGGTATTGGCCGCAAGGCGTGAAGAGTGCCCGGCTAGGGCTATATTTGCGACCAACGGGGGATTAGCTCAGCTGGCTAGAGCGATTGCTCCGCAAGCAATAGGTCATCGGTTCGACTCCGATATTCTCCACAAAAAAGGCCTTGCCATTTACGGCGAGGCCTTTTTTTGTGCGAGGAGCCTAGGGCCGGCGTAGCTCAGCGCGTAGTAGAGTAGGTTTTGCGCTGCGGGCCGGCCCCGGTAATCGTGACCGACTGCCAGCCGGTGGGCAGGGTAGTTTTGCGTTGCGCGAGGCCTAGGGGCGTAATGTCGAGCCCGCCGAAGCCCATGAGCACGGCCTGCAGCACGCCGCCCGCGCCGGTGGCGAAGTAGGGGTTGGTGCCGCCCTTGGTTTCGGCCAGCACGCGGAAGGGTGGCAGCAGGTTGGGCAGGTAGGCATCCTGAAAGAAGTGCTGCGCCTTATCGCCATTGCCGAGCCGGGCGTAGAGCAGGGCGAAGATGGCCTGCGTCATAGCAGGCGTGCCCTCGTTGGGCACCCGCGTTTCGTAGTACGTAAGGTCTTTACGGACTTGCGCGGGGTCGGTAACTATCCCTAGGGGGTAGGCCAGCAGGTTTACGTCGCCCTGCTTGATGCCCTCGCCGTGGTAGGCGGCGTGCTCCTGAATGGTGCCGTCGGGCAGGCGCAGGATGGGGATGTTTTGCGCCACTAGGGCCCAGTCGCGGTTGGCGGGTAGGCCGAGTAGGCGAGCGGCGGCGGCGGCGTTTTGCAGGTTCACGCGGGCGGCGCCGTTGGTGAAGGCGTCGTTATCCACGTTCTCGGCCCACTCGTCGGAGGCCACCACGTTCTTGATATCGTAGTGGCCGGGGCCATTGCGCTCGACGCGGCTAGCCCAGAAATCGGCCGTAGCCGACAGGATGGGCCAGCCCTTCTCGCGCAGCCAGGTTTTGTCCTGGCTCACGCAGTAGTATTGCCAGGCAGCCAGCGCCACGCAGGCCGATATATGGTGCTCGAAAGGGCCACTCAGGGCCCACACGGGCGTTTCTTCCACGCCCGTATCGGCGCTTTCCCACGGAAACATGGCGCCCTGGTAGCCGTGGGCCTGGGCATTGCGCCGGGCCTGGTCGAGGCGACGGAAGCGGTACTCGACCAGCGACTTGGCGATTTCGGGGTGCAGCACGGCCAGGGCCGGAAACATCCAGGTGTCGGCGTCCCAAAACACGTGGCCGTTGTACCCTAGGCCCGATAGGCCCATGGGCGAGGGCGAAAAATCGGTGCCCGCCCGCGAAAAGCTGTACAGGTGATATAGCATGCTGTGCACATCTTGCTGGGCCTGCGCATCGCCGGCTATCTGGATGTCGCTGCGCCATAACTCCTGCCAGGCCCGCCGGTGAAACGCCAGCAGGCGCTGCTTGCCTTCGAGGCGGGCAAAAATGGTCATGCGCTCGGCCGCGTTCAGCGGGTCGGGGTCGTGGGCCGAGGTGATGGTGGCGCCCGTCACGCCGTAGCCGTAGGTTTCACCCGCCTTCAGCGTTTTGCTAAACTTCATCAGGTGCATGTTGCTGTCCCACATCTCGTGGATGATGCGCGGCTCCTGCCCGTGCGGCTCCTCAAACAAAAAGCTGGTGCTGGCGCACAGTTGCAGCTTGCCGGTAGGGCTCTTGGCGGTCGAGGTTAGCAGACTAAGGGTGACGTGGGGCCGGTCAATCTCGTTGTAGTAGTTCTGGGCTTCGCGCAGGGCGTCGGGCGTTTCTAGCACGCTAGCGGCGGTGAGGGCCAGGTCTTTCTTGGCCGCAATGCGCACGTCGAGCAGCACGGTGTAGGGCAGGTGGCGCAGCGCATAGTAGGTATAGGTGATGGTGGCCTTGTCTTGGTAGTCGAACGAGGTCGTAAGGGCTGCCTGTTGCATATCCAGCTGCTGCCGGAAATTGCGCGCGTCGCGCGCGTCGAGGCGGTGGCCATCCACTTCCAAGTACATGTTGAGCAGGTTGAAGCCGTTGAGGAAGTTGCTAACCCGGCCGCGCCCGTACTGGTCGTAGGCGCCGGCCAGCACCACGTTTTTCACCTTAAACGGCTCGGGCGACGACACAATGCCGAGCATGCCGTTGGCCACCGTCACGCCGTAGTAGTTGGTGGGGTCAATTTTATCGGCCGTGAGGCGCCAGGGGTCGGGCGCCTGAGCGCGAGCGTCTAGGGGCCAGCTGGCCAGCAAAAGCAGGCCTAGGTAAAGTAATTTTTTCAACGGGCGAAAGGGTGGGAAGTGGTTAAAGCAAGCTTGGCGGCCAACGGCGGCCTAGGGCCCTAGGCCGCCTGAATGGCCAGCACCCGCGCCTCAAACGCCTCGTTGGGCAGGAAGGAGCGGTTCTTGACGCGGGTTTTGTAGGCGTACACGGTGTGGATGGAGTAGCCCAGAATGCGACTAATTTGCTCACTGTCGCTCACGCCCAGCCGAATGAGGGCGAAGATGCGTAGCTCGGTGGTCAGCAAGTTGTCGTCGGCCAGCTCAATGCGGTCGGGCTCAGAAAATAGCGCGTTGAACTCCCGCACGAAGTTGGGAAATAAGTGGATGAACACCGTGTCGAAGCCTTTGAACAATTCGGCCCGCTCGGCCTTGATGTCGATAGCCTTTACTAGCTGCTGGGCAGCGTTTAACTGTTTGTTAGTCAGCAAGGTAATCATCTTCTTCTGCAGCGCCTCCAGCTTGTCGAGGTAGCGCGAGGTATTGCTGAAGTAGTAGCCGATATACTCCTCTTTAATATGATTAGCCTCGTTGAGGCCCTGGTTTAGCGCTTGCAGCTGTTGATTTAGCTCCTGCTGCCGGGCATTGAGGCCCTGCTGCTGCTGGTTGGTGGCGTGCAGCTCCTGGTTGGTGGCGGCTAGTAGGCGGCCGGCCTTGCGCAGCCGCCGCAGTTGCGCAAAAATGATGAAGGCAAAGCCCAGTAGCAGCGTGGCCAGGACGCCAATGGCTAGGGCGTAGTGCTTGGCCTGTTGGCGCTGGCTTTCCACGATATTAATCTTCTGACCGTCGATGCGGGCGGTGAGGCGCGACATCTGCACCAGCCGCTGCCGGGCCTTGAAGAACGTGGCCATTTTGCGGGCCTCCGTGATGTAGTAGTAGGCGCGCTGCAAGTCGCCCTGCTGGTAGCAAAAATCAGAAATTCGAAACAGCGCGATGCCTTCCTTGGTAGCCGACTCTAAATCGCCGATGGCGGCTTGCAGCATTAATTGCTGGGCTAGGTCGCGCTGGCCGGCCTCGGCGTAGAGCTTGGATAGGCTGCTGGTGTAAATGGCAATCGGATGCGGCGCCAGGGGCAGCCGCATCAGTTGCGCATAGGCCTGCTGCCCGGCCGGAAGGTCGCCGCGCTGCTTGGCCCCGAACAGTTGCAGCGCCAGGTAGGCCTCCGAGCCCGGCTGGTAGTAGCGGGCTGCGCTGTCGGCATACGCCCGCGACTTGGCAATGTAGAACTGCTGGTATTGAGTATCGACCACAAAATCAGCCAGCTCGGCATAAGTCATGCTGTACAGCTCGTCGTATTCGGCCCGGTTGCGCGCCGCTAGCTGCCGCGTTTGAATGGCCTGTAGCGTATCAAAGCATTCCTTGAATAACCCCGCCGAACGCAGCGTAAATGCCAGCTTCATGCGGGCCAGCTGCAGTTTATCGGGGCTATGCAGCTGCCGCGCCAGTAGCTCCAGCCGCTGAGCATACGCAAAGGCCGAGTCGTACTTAAACACCTTGTATTCCTGGTGGATGAGCAGCGCTAGGTGGAAGCGAGCGTTTTCATCGGCTTCTGCCGAGCGAAATTCTGCGCTTAGCGTGGCCAGACGGTCTAAGCGTTGCCGGTCGAAGGTAGCCTGATGGGCTAGCGTCTGGTCGAGCACCAGCAGCAAGCTGTCTGTTTTGGCAGCGAGGGCCAAGCTAGACCGTGCGCCTAGCAAGCAGCAGGCAATAAGCAACTGCGCGACCGGTGAGGGTAGAGAGAGCGACACGGGTGGGAAACGGCGAGAGTGGAGGGTGCCAGCCTAAGCAGATGGAAGCTTAGTAGTAGCTGACAGTACAATTATAGTGAATATAAGTGGGATAAAGTATAAGATTCTGCCGAGTTATTGCTCTCATTCGCTTAATACTAAGCTGATATTATTCAGCCTGGACTACTATACAAGTATTTGAAAACAAATAATTTGAGTAATAAAAGCAGTAATATTTTTGATGTGGTGGCTGATATAGCCTTCGGGAAATCAGAAGTGCCAGATTTCTTTGCGGCAACTAGCTGGTGCAATCGTTTGCGGTTTAGCCTAATAAGGCAACTATCTATTTGATATCGCGCCAGCCGGTTTTCGCTCATCCATCCCCACCCATGACCAACCGCCTACTATGGCTAGCAAGCCTGCTGCTGGCTGGCTTAGTGGCCGCCTGCAGTCAGAATGCCAAGGAGACTACCGCTACGACCGATAGACCGGCGGTAGCGGGCCCGGCTGCTACCGCGGTAGGCGATACGAGTGGGCTAGAGAAGAAGCCCGGTTGGTGGAAGGAAACGGTAGTGTATCAGCTGTATCCGCGCAGCTTCCAAGACAGTAATGGCGACGGTATTGGCGACCTGAAGGGCATTGCCTCAAGGCTCGATTACCTGAAGAGCCTAGGCATAGGCACGGTGTGGCTGAACCCGATTTATGGCTCGCCTAATGATGATAATGGCTACGATATCTCTGATTATCGGGCCATTATGACTGACTTCGGCACGATGGCCGATTTCGACGCGCTGTTGAAGGGTATGCACGCGCGGGGCATCAAGCTAGTAATGGACCTAGTGGTGAACCATAGCAGCGATGAGCACGCCTGGTTTAAGTCGGCGCGCGCCTCGCGCACCAGCCCCTACCGCACCTACTACTACTGGTGGCCCGCCGAAAAGGGCCCGCCGCCGGCCCGTTACAGCACCTTCGACGTGAAGCACAATGCTTGGCAGTACGACGCGGCTACCAAGAGCTACTACCTGCACTACTTCTCGAAAAAGCAGCCCGACCTGAACTGGAACAACCCCAAGCTGCGGCAGGAGGTGTACGATATTATGCGCTTTTGGGCCGACAAGGGCATTGATGGTTTCCGCATGGATGCCTTCCAGTTCGTGGCCAAAGACCCCACTTTTCCGCCCATGCCGGGCCTCACGGAAAGTAATTATACCAACGCCTACAACCACGGCCCACACCTGCACGACTACCTGCAGGAGATGAATCGCGAAGTGCTGAGCCACTACAGCCTGATGACCGTGGCCGAAGGCGCGGGCCGCAATCCCCAGGAAGCCATGCTGTTTGTGGCCCCCGAGCGCCACGAGCTAAATATGACCTATCATTTTGATGCCGGGGGCGTGTTAAAAAAGGATGGCACCTACCAGCTGAGCGACCTTAAGCGGGTTTTCACGAGTTGGGAAAAGGAGTTTGCCACTAAGGGCTGGCAATCGATTTACCTGGGCAGCCACGACCAGGCGCGCATTGTGAGCCGCTTTGGCGACGACCGGCCGCAGTTCCGGGCGCCGTCGGCCAAGCTGCTGAATACCTTCTTGCTCAGCATGCACGGCACGCCCTACTGTTACTACGGCGACGAGTTGGGCATGACCAACAGCAACTTTACCCGCATGGCCGACTACCGCGACGTGGCGGCCCGCAACGGCTACCAGCTGCTAAAAAGTCAAAAGGGCGATACGGCCGCTTATTTGAAGTCCCTAGCCCACTTCTCGCGCGACAACGGCCGCACGCCCTTCCAGTGGAGCGATGCCAAGAACGCCGGCTTCACTACGGGCACGCCCTGGCTGAAGGTAAGTCCTAATTACTTGACCGTCAGCGAAGCCGCCGAAAATAAGGACCCTCAGTCGGTGCTTAATCACTTTCGGCGGGCAGTAGCTATGCGCCAGCAGCGCAAGGTGCTGGTATATGGCCAGTACGAGTTGCTGGATAAGGACAACCCGCACATCTGGGCCTACACCCGCGCCCAGGGCTCGGAGCGGGCGCTGGTGGTGCTCAATTTTTCAGCCGATAAGCAAAGCTGGCCCCTGCCGGCTGGGATGACGGTGGCTGGGCAACCCTGGCTGAACAACTACCCGGCCTTTACGGCGGGCCCGACCCTAGCCCTACAACCCTGGCAGGCCCTGGTGCTACCGATTAAATAACCTACTGATTATCAGAAAGAAAAATAGATTACATTTTGTTGTTTGCTCTTTATTTTTAGCTATAATGCCCACAGCTTCTTCCTTCCACCCCCAGCGGCTTGGCGCGCCGGCATCCAGTTACAGAATTCCCCCACTTTTTCTTTTTTCACTCATGAACAAAAATTTGTACGCACGGTACGCAGCGGGCGGGCCGTCGGCCCCAGCCGCGGCTTCTGGTTTGCAGGCAGTAGTAAAGAAGCTGTTATTTTTCAGCTTACTGTGCCTGTTGTGCCCGATGTTGGCCCTGGCGCAAACCCGGCCGCTTTCGGGTAAGATAACTGATACCAAGGGGCAAGGCCTACCCGGCGTGACGGTAGTAGTGCCGGGCACCACCATTGGCGCGGGCACCGATGCCGACGGCAACTTCCAGCTGCAAGTGCCGGCCACGGCCACTACCATCACGGTTTCCTTCGTGGGCTACGCCAAGCAAACGGTGAACATTGCCGGTAAGCCGACAATAAACGTGACGCTGCAAGACGATGCGCAAGCCCTGGGCGATGTAGTAGTAGTGGGGTATGGCACGGTGCAGAAAAGCGACCTGACTGGCGCGGTAGCTGCCCTAGGCCCCAAAGACTTTAACAAGGGTACCTTCACCTCGCCCGACCAACTCATTCAGGGCCGGGCCTCGGGCGTGCAGGTAACGCAGAACAGCGGCCAGCCTGGTGGCGCCTCCACCATCAAAATTCGGGGTAACTCGGCCGTGACGGGTACTGGCCAGCCGCTGTACGTGATAGACGGGGTGCCGCTCGACGGCCGCTCGGCCCGGCCCGGTCTAACTACTGCCTTTGGTGACAGCCCCGACAGCAACCCGCTCAACTTCTTGAACCCCGCCGATATCGAGAGCATCGATATCTTGAAAGATGCCTCGGCCACGGCCATTTACGGCTCGCGCGCGGCCTACGGCGTGGTAATTATCACGACCAAGCGCGGCAAAATTGGTGATGCCAAGCTCGACGTTGGGATATCGGGTGGTTTTTCCAACATCATGCGCCGCATCAAAGTGCTCGACGCCAGCCAGTATCGGCAGGCGCTGGGCTACTACGGGGCCTCGGCTACCAACGACAAAGGCCTTAGCAACGATGCCCTAGGGGCCATTTTGCAAACTGGGCCGCTCCAGAACTACAACACCGCCATTAGCGGCGGTACCGAAAACGCCCGCTACCGCCTCTCGCTGGCCTACCTCGACCAGAAGGGTATCATCAAGAAAACTGACTTTCAGAAGTTCAGTACCAACTTCGTGACCAACTTGAAGTTCTTGGAAAGCAAGCGCCTAGGGGTGGACGTGAACATTACGGCCAGCCAATCGCGCGAGCAACTGGCGCCCATCACCAACAACGGTGACTTCCGGGGTAGCCTCATCGGCCAGGCCCTGCAATGGAACCCCACCGACTCGCTCTACAACTCGAAGGGCCTGCCGGTGTCGCGCCTAGGTAGCACTACCATCAACCCGGTGGCCCAGCAACAGTACTACAACGATAACTCGCGGGTGACCACCATCCTAGCTTCGGTATCACCCTACTACAAGTTTACCGACTGGCTAGAGTACCGCGCCTTGGTGGCTGTCAACTACAGCACGGGCATCCGGCGCACGTCCATCGACCAGCGTCTCAACGTGGCTGATTATCAGCGTTTAGGTTTTGCGGCCATCAGCACCAACGAGTTGGTGACGCAGCAGATGACCCACACGTTGAATTTCAACAAAAAGCTGGGCAGTGACTTTAACCTGAACGCGCTGTTAGGCTACGAGTACACCAAGTTTGGCTATTCGGGTACTGGCCTGAGCGGCCGTGGGCCGGTTGATGCCGCCGGCAACCCCGTGGGCTTCGGCACCTACGGGCTGGACTACACCAACTACATCCAGTTCTCCAACCCTTCGGGCCGCGCCATCTCGTCGTTCGTTGACCCCGTCACGGAGCTGCAGTCGTTTTTCGGCCGGGCCATCTTGAACTACAAAGGCCGCTACCTGCTGACGGCGACGCTGCGCTCGGACGGCAGCACCAAGTTTGGCGACAATAACAAGTACGGTTACTTCCCGTCGCTTTCGGCCGCTTGGGATATCAGCCAGGAAAGTTTCTTTAAGGTGGAGGCCATCAACCAGCTGAAGGCGCGGGTAGGCTACGGCCGCACCGGCAACCAGGAGTTTCCGGCTGGCTCGGCCCGCGACCAGTTCGCCTTCACCTCGGGCGTAACGGCGGCGGGCAAGGTAACCAACGCCAACCCTAACCTGAAGTGGCAGTCGGACGAGCAGTACGATGCCGGTATCGACGTTGCCCTATTCAATAACCGGGTGACCTTAACGGCCGACTATTTCTACAAGCGGACCACTGACCTGCTCTACCCCACGGCTCCGATTCAGCCGGCCGCGCCGGGCGGCGCCGTAACCTGGCAAAACCTCGACGGCACCATCGTAAACAAAGGGGTGGAGTTAATTGCCGGTATCACAGCATTTGACGGTCCGCGCTTCGGCCTGAGCTTCAACGCCAACGCCACGTTTATTCGGAATATGGTATCGGGCGTGAGCGGCGTTATTCAAACGGGCGCGCTTAACGGCCAGGGCCTGTCAGGCGTGACGGTAGAAACCATTCAGAGCGGCTACCCCATCAACTCGTTCTTCACCCAGCAGTTCCAGGGCCTCGACCCCGCTACTGGCCAGTCGCTTTACGCCGACAACGGCTCGCCTAAGTACCTGGGTAGCCCCAATCCCCGCACGCTGGCTGGCCTGAGCACCACCATCCGCTTCGCCAAGCTGTCGCTGACGGCTAACTTCAACGGCGTGTTTGGGAACCTGATTTACAACAACACCTTCAACAGTGTGCTGAACGTGAGCCAGATTCAGAGCGGTAAAAACATCGCCCTGGCTTTTTACGAGTCGCCCATCAAGGAGGCGCTTAGCAACCGTCTAGCTCCCTCGTCGCGCTTTCTGGAGAGCGGTAACTACGTGAAGCTCTCGAACGTGACGCTGTCCTACGCCTTTGGCGACATCGGCAAGGTGTTTAAGGGTGCCAGCGTGTACGCCATCGGCCAGAACCTGTTTGTGCTGACCAACTACCAGGGCTTCGACCCCGAAATCAACACCAACAAGGCAGTGAACGGGGTGCCTTCGGCGGGCATCGACTACACCGGTTACCCGACCGCCCGCACGTTTACGTTCGGCGTTAATTTTTCTCTGTAACCCACCCAGCTCTAGCACATTATGAAAAAGATACTAAGCGCGGCGGCCTTGCTGGCCGTGCTCCCCCTAGTCAATAGCTGCAAGATTAACGAAGAGTTTCAGGGCACCCTACAAACCAGCGGCAGCAGCGGCGGCGGCATCGACCCCGCCATCTTGCTTAACGGGGTGTACAACGCCATGCGCAGCCCTTTCCAGGGCGCTACGCAGGTATTTGCCCTCTCTGAGGTGACCACTGACGAGCGCCTGATGCCCACCCGCGGCGGCGACTGGGACGACAACGGCGTGTGGCGGCAGCTACACCTGCACAACTGGGATGCCAACCACACCCAGGTGCGCGATGCGTTTAACAACCTGAACTCCATTGTATTTGCGGCAACCGATATGCTGCAATACAACCCCAGCACTCAGCAGCAAGCCGAGGCTCGTATGCTGCGCGCCTTCGCCATGTACTGGATTCTGGACCTCTACGACCAAGTGCCCTACCGCGACCCAGGTGAGGCGGTAACGCAGGTGTCGCGGGCCCGCAAGGGGACCGAGGCGCTCGACTATATCATTAGCGAGGTAAACGCCGTCATCACCAACTTGCCCGATGCCCCGGTGAGCCGGGCTACCAAGGATGCCGCCCGCTGCCTGCTAATGAAGTGCTACCTCAACCGGGGGGTGTACAGCAGCCGGCAGGCGCCTACGTTTGCGCCCGCTGACATGAACCAGGTGATTACTCTGGCCGACCTGGTGATGAACAGCGGGCGCTATAAGTTTGCTAACAACTACTTCGACAACTTCGCCCCCGATAACACCAACATCGGCACCGAAAATATTTTCACGGAGCTGAACGTAGGTGGGGTGAGCAGCGGCGCCCAGTACGACTTGTGGCGCTTCATCTCGCACTACAACATGAACCCCAGCGGCTACAACGGCCCCACGGCGCTGTCGGACTTTTACGACAAGTTCGGGGCGAATGACATTCGCCGCGGTATAGTATATACCTATACCAACGGGCCGGCCAACCCCGGCAAGCGCCAGAACGTGGGTTTCTTGCTGGGCCAGCAGTATAACCTGACCACCGACGCCATGCTGACTGACCGTAGCGGCGCCCCGCTGGCCTTTACCCGGGAGGTAAGCATTATCGAAACCAATGCCCAGACGCTGGAGCGCACCGGTATCCGGCCCATGAAATATCCGCCCGACTTTACCAACAACTCGGCTGGTACCATCGACAACGACATGGTGCACTTCCGCCTGCCCGACGTGATGCTGATGAAAGCCGAGGCCATTATGCGCGGCGGCGCGGCCACGGGCGGCGCCACCGCGCTCTCGCTGGTGAATGCTATTCGCACCAACGCCTCGCGCAACGCTGGGGCTCTCACTAGTGTCAGCCTGACCGACCTCTACGACGAGCGCGGCCGTGAGCTTTACTTAGAGCTGTGGCGTCGGCAGGATATGATACGCTTTGGCACCTACCTGGGTCCCATTCAGCAGGGCCCCACGAGCAGCGACCCGAAATACCTCATCTTCCCCATTCCGAACCAGCAGATTGCGGTAAATACCAACCTGGCTCAGAACCCTGGGTACTAGGCTCGGCAGCACTAACAAAAAGCGGCTAGCCACGGCTAGCCGCTTTTTGTTAGTGCGTAAGTTGGTTGAAGTCCACAGTTGGGGCTAGCGCCGCTACCGCCAACTGTTCAGGTACTAGCAAAGGGCTAAGGCCTACAATACCGCAGGGCTTGGGATGGCGCCCCGCTAGGTTGGTTAAAGCGAGTATCCAAGCGCCCATAAATGGTTATACTACGCAGCAGGCGGCGTCAGGCATTGCAGTATGTCATTAGCGCAAGGGAATAGTTGCTTGCAACGGTAGCTGCTACTTTAGCGACTATGCACCACGGCTACTAGCAACGGCTTACCACCGGGCCCTAGTTGGCGCTTGCGTTGAGCTTTGCAGCCTGAGGCCGGCTAGTGGTGCGCAGCAGTGCGAGCCCTAGGGGCACTAGATTCAAGGAGCTAAGCGCGGCACGGCCGCCTATCGCCCTGGCCCTGGTGACCCCTGTAGCGCCAAATACTTTTTATTTATGCAGTGCCATGCCAATTCGCCGCGTTTCTATTGGCGATATCGCCAGTCAGCTTCACCTGTCGCCCTCTACCGTTTCGCGGGCGCTGGCGCACAACCCCGACGTGAGCGAGGCGACGCGCCAGCGGGTGCAGCAGCTGGCGCAGGCGCTGGGCTACCAGCCCAACCAAGTGGCCGTGGCGTTGCGCCGGGGGCACAGCAACACGCTGGGCGTGCTGGTGCCGCACCTCTCGGGCACGTTCTTTCCCGAGGTGGTAGATGGCATTACGGAGGCCGCCAGCCAGGCCGGCTTCAACGTCATGATTTGCCAATCGCGCGAGGATGCTGAGCAGGAGCGCAAAAACCTGGAGTTGCTCGTGAATGCGCCCGTGGCGGGGCTGCTGGTGTCGCTGGCCAGCTCCACCCAAGACTACGCGCCCTTCGAGGCGGTGCGCACGGCCAACCTGCCCCTAGTGTTTTTCGACCGCGCCATTGAGGGGCTTACGGGCCAGCATATTAGCTCGGTGGTGATTGACGACTATGCCGGGGCCCACATGGCCGTTTCGCACTTAGTGGAGCAGGGCTGCCGCCGCATTGCCCACCTGGCGGGGCCGCCGCAGCTGGCCATCTACGAGCAGCGCCACCGCGGTTACACGCAGGCCCTGCGCGACCACGACCTGCCCTACTGCCCCGAGCTGGTGTGCGCGGCCGGCCAGCACCAGCACGATGGGGCCGCCGCCATGCGGCAGCTGCTGCAACTGCCCAGCCCCCCCGACGCCGTCTTCTCGTCCGGCGATTTGGCCCTGGTGGGGGCCCTGCAGGTGCTGAAAGAGCTAGGCCGCCGCGTGCCCGACGACGTAGCCCTGGCCGGCTTCAGCAACGCCGGGTTTACGGCCCTCACCGAGCCGCCCCTCACTACCGTCGACCAACACAGCCACCAAATGGGCCGCGCGGCCGTGCACCAGCTATTGCGGATGCTGCACGCTGACGATGCCGCCGCCGTCGTATTGCGGCCGCAGCTACTGGTGCGTGCCTCCTCGCAGCGGGTAAGTCGCGCGCAGCCTTTGGTAAGCTAGCAGCCCCTAGGGCGGCTACGTAGCCTGAACTCTACCCACAAAAAGCGCCGTTCCTCTCGAGCCAGGAACGGCGCTTTTTTGTAGCTGGCGCAAGGTAGGCGCTCCGCTTAGGCTTTTGGAGAAAAAAGGGTTGGTGAAACCCTAGGGTCACATTAGGCTCTCTGTAAGGCCATAAGTTCGGTCACGTCGGCGGGCGTGATGGCGGGCGTGGCGCCTTGGTGAGTGGCCACCAGCGCCCCGGCCGCGCAGGCAAAGCGCAGCATAGCGCCCGGCTCGGTGCCGGCCAGCCAGCCCTTGAGCAGCGCTGCCAAAAAGGCGTCGCCGCTGCCAATGGTGTCGCGCACTTCCACCACTAGGCCGGGCGCCTGGTACAGCTGCCCACTAGTGTAAAGCAAGGCGCCGTCGGCCCCGCACGTGACGCATACTGCCTGCAGGCCAAAGCGCGCGGCGAGCCAGCGCATGGCGGCGGGGCGGTCGGCGCCAGCCTCAGCCTGGCCAAACCAACCCATAATTTCGGCTAGCTCGTGGTGGTTCATCTTCACCAAGTGGGCCTTGCCGAGCAGGTACTGGGTCACGTCTGGGGTGTAGTGCGGCGGGCGCAGGTTTACGTCGAACACCAGGAAGCGGGCGTGCTCCAGCAGGCGGTAGAGGGTGTCGCGGGTGCCGGCCTGGCGGGCAGCCAGGCTGCCATACACTAGCATAGCCGCGCCGGCGAGGAGGTCGGCCAGCTCGTCTTCGTACTGAATATAGTCCCAGGCCACGGGCTGCACTATCTTGTATACCACCTCGTTGGCATCGTCCACGTTGGCTTTTACTACGCCCGTGAGGTGGGTTCTGCCCTGCTGCACGTACTGGGTGCTCACGCCCTTCGAAGCGATGAAATCGAGCAGCTCGCGGCCCAGCTCATCGTCGCCCACGCGGCTGATGAGCTGCACCGGCTGGCCCAACTGGTGCAGGTGCACAGCCACGTTGAAGGGGGCGCCCCC
The DNA here is from genome assembly GCA_050954355.1 of Janthinobacterium lividum. Taxonomy (GTDB): domain Bacteria; phylum Bacteroidota; class Bacteroidia; order Cytophagales; family Hymenobacteraceae; genus Hymenobacter. The sequence continues at coordinate 131,858 of JBPBPH010000061.1, read as the reverse complement.
CGGCTGCTGCCCGGTAGGCAAAATGTCCCAGAGCACTTCGCCAAAGCAAACAACTGGTTTCATGTGAGTTATAAGTTAGAAATTATGAGTTAGGAATTGACTGGCGGCCTAAAGCTGAGGAAGAAAAGCCATGCGCTACGACTGCTGTTCAGCAACTCACAACTTTTAACTCATAACTCCCCCTAGTGCAGCACCAGTACTTTATCGGCGTCTTCCAGGGTTTTACCCTTAGTTTCGGGCATCAGCTTCCACACGTAGAGCAGCTGCAGCACCATCATGCCCGCGAAGAGGGCGAAGGTGGTGCCGCCGCCCAGGCTTTTGGTGATGGGTGGGAAGGCAAACGTAACGATGGCCGCCATTACCCAGTGCGTGCTCGACCCCAGCGCCTGCCCTTTGGCGCGCACCGCGCTAGGAAAAATCTCGGAGATGAACACCCAGATAACCGCGCCCTGCGAGAAGGCGAAGAAGGCGATGTAGATGAACAGCAGCGCCGGCACCGGCCCATACTGCCGGGTATAAAAAGCGCGCGCCACCAGCCCTAGGGTGGCAATGAGCCCGAACGAGCCCACCAGCATCAACTTGCGCCGCCCAAACTTGTCGATGATATTGACGGCCAGCAGCGTGAAGCAGAAGTTGACCAGCCCAATGCCCGCGCTCGACAGCAGCGCCGCCGCCGGGCCGCGCCCGGTCATCTCAAAAATGCGCGGGGCGTAGTAGATGATGGCGTTGATGCCCGCCAATTGGTTGAACATGGCAAACAGGATGGCCAGCATGACTGGCCGGCGGTACTGCAGGTTCCAGAGCGACTCGCCGGGGCCCTGCTCGGCGGCATTGGCCACCAGGATGGTCGCTACATTTTGCTCGGCCGTGGCCGGGTCGATGCGGTCGAATACAACCCTGGCCTCGTCGGTGCGGCCCCGGCGTAGCAGCCAGCGCGGGCTTTCGGGGATGCGGAACAGTAGTAGGAAGAACGCCAGCGCCGGGAAGGCCTGCACGCCCAGCATCCAGCGCCAGGCATCGGGCCCGATGTTTTTGAGCAGATAGTTGCTCAAATACGCCAGCAAAATGCCGAACACAACGTTGAACTGGAACATGCCCACCATCCGCCCGCGCGACTCGGGCGGCGATACCTCCGAGATGTAGAGCGGCGCCGTCACTGAAGAGGCACCCACCCCTAGGCCCCCCAGAAAGCGAAACACCATGAACGGCACCCAGGCCGGCGAGAGCGCCGCCCCCACCGCCGACACCAGGTAGAGCACCGCAATCCAGCTTAGCGTGGTGCGGCGCCCGAGGACATCGGAAGGGATACTGCCAAAAATGGCCCCAACCACGGTGCCCACCAGCGCAATGGAAATGGTGAGGCCCTGCTCGTAGTCGCTAAGCTGCCATACTTGCTGGATGGCCTTCTCGGCCCCCGAAATAACGGCCGTATCGAAGCCGAACAGCAAGCCGCCCAGCGCTACGACGATGGACCAGAAAAAGACGTTTTTCTTCACGGGAACGGTGGGAATAGAGAGATGGTGGGTAAGATAAGCAGCCCGCCCCAATTGCCCGTAGATGACTGGCGCCAACGTGCTGCTTATGATGGAGAAAGGCCCTAGGCGACTGCCCACTTCCTCCCCAGCGCCACTGCTAGGCCCCCGGCACGAAAAAAGGCTGCCAATAATTGGCAGCCTTTCCCCATGTTCAGCTTTTGTTTAACACTTACTCTTAATTCACTCACTAATAATTACCCTTAACTCCTAGTCAAATCACTTACTCTTAACCTAGCACTCCTAACGCTTTTACTTACTTACAGCTTGTATTTCACCTATAAAACTTGCAGCTATAATGGTGGCCTAGTTCAGGCGCCCTCGCGGCGGCCCTAGGCCCGGCAGCAACCCAAACGGCCAGTTGGCCAAGGCTGACACCTGCTGCTTACTAATTGGATAATGCATCTAACTCCTTAATTTTAACTATAGCGGATAATCTAGATAACCTCCCCCGACGTTATCTTCTATTATCACCACATTAATAGCTTGGCACTCGTTACATTCCATAGATAATGCAATAATTTGGCGGCTGAACTTGCGACAAATATAGGAAGATAATTTACAAAAGTGCAAATTTATTTTGCACTTTTTTATTTAATCTTCTTTCGAATAAGCAGATAATTCTAACTTGCTACCAGCTTTATTTGCTTTTTTTGGCTACATGTGAAGTTGCAATTGTTTGTCAGTAAGTAATTTATACAACATCATTATTTTGGAATATCCTACGGCTATCGGCTATATTTTCGTTTAGCACTATGACCTTGAAAGCACACAAAAAAAGCCCCACCATATGGTGGGGCTTAAAGATAGACAGTGCAAAAGCCAAAATTTTCACAGCTCACTACAATCTACGGGATACGGCTGGAAGTGGATTGCCAGCTATGCATTTTGGGCTCGCACCTGGGCGCGTAGCAGCTGCATCCCACGCGTCAGTTCTAGGTTGCAGAAAATGACTTTCTGCTCTAGTTCGCGATGGGTTTCCTGCCGCTGCTTCTGCCTGTTCTTTGGGGATGCGCTGTCGATACTGGTACCGGCGAAGCGCTGCGCCGGCGGGCGGGTTTCGTTAAAAAGGTACGGCCAGTGGCGCGGTCCCATTGCAATACTTAGCCGGCAGCCGGTGCACAGGCGCAGTGCCTACGCCGGCGGTAGCTACCGCCGTTTGTGGTCACTCAAACGAAATGGCGTTCAGCGCCATCAGTAAAACAAAAAAAGGCCGGGCCCAAGCGGCTTGACTACCGCTTGAGCCCGGCCCAGAAATAAGCGCCGGCCAACTTACCGCCCCTAGGCTACCACAGCGTAGCGTAGAGCGCCACTACGATGCCCAGGATTAGCAGCGACCCGGCCATGAAGGTGGGGTTGGGCCGGAACATGCGGGTATCGACTTCTAGGCCGCCGGTGCGGGTGCCGCGCTGGGCTTCGAGCAGGCTGATGATAACCATACCCATGATGCAGAAGATGAACACGAAGCCCATGCGGTCGAGGAAGGGAATTTCGTAGGGCGCGCCGGGAGCGGGCTGCACCGCGAAGCCGAACGGCGCCAGCCACGACAAGTCGGCGAAGCCCGGCAAAAACTTGAATACTACTGAGAGCAGAAAGCCGCCTATGGTAGCAAACATAGCCGCCGTAGAGGTAGCTTTCTTCCAGAAGAAGCCTAGGATAAACATGGCGAAAATACCCGGCGACACGAAGCCCGTGTACTCCTGAATGTAAGTGAAGCCACCCTTTTTGTCGATGCCCAGGTGCGGGGCAATGAGCACGCCCAGCAGCATGGCTACTACCACCGCGATTTTGCCGGTGTTCACCAGCGTCTTCTCCGAGGCGGCCGGGTTGATGGCTTTCTTGTAGATGTCGAGCGTAAAAATGGTGGCAATGGAGTTGGCTTTGCCGGCCAGCGAGGCCACTACCGCCGCCGTGAGGGCGGCAAACGATAAGCCTTTCAGGCCCACGGGCAAGATGTTGAGCAGCACCGGGTAGGCACGGTCGGGGTTCACCTCACCGCCTTGCACAAACTCGCCTGCGCCAAACACGTTTTGCTTGTAGAGGATGTAGGCCGCAATGCCCGGCAGCACCACGATAATGGGCATCATGAGCTTGAGGAAGGCCGCAAACAGAATGCCGCCGCGGGCCGTGGGCAGGTCGGCCCCTAGGGCCCGCTGTGTGATGTATTGATTGCAGCCCCAGTAGTTGAGGTTCACAATCCAGAGGCCGCCGAGCAGCACCGTCATGCCCGGCAGGTCGATGTAGCTCGGGTTGTTGGGCTTCAAAATCATGTGAAAGTGGTCGTTGGCCTGGCTATACATCAGGTGCAGGCCATTGAGGATGCCGGTGGTGCCATAGTGCTTCGATACCAGATTAATGGCTAAGTAGGTAGTAGCCAGACCGCCCAGAATGAGGAAGAACACCTGAATTACGTCGGTGAAGCCAATGACCTTCATGCCCCCTAGGGTGATGATGACGGCGCAAATGGCCAGCCCGTACATGCAGAAGTTGAGGTTGAGGCCCGATACACTGCTGGCCGCAATAGCCCCTAGGTACAGAATGGAGGTCAAATTCACAATCACGTATAGCAGCAGCCAGAAAATAGCCATAATCATGGCCACCGTACCGTTGTAGCGCTGGTGCAGAAACTGGGGCATCGTGAAGATGCGGTTTTTCAGGTACACCGGGATGAAAAACACGGCTACTATCACGAGCGTGACGGCCGCCATCCACTCGTAGGCGGCAATGGCCAGGCCCATTTTAAAGCCCGAACCGGCCATGGCCACAAACTGCTCGGCCGAGATGTTGCTGGCAATGAGCGACGAGCCGATGGCCCACCACGTGAGCGAGCCCTCGGCCAGGAAATAGTCTTTGGAGTCGCCCTCCAGGCTGCCGTCGTGGCTAGTTTTGCGGCGGTACACCCACAGGCCGTAGCCCGCCACAATGAAGAAATAAACGAAAAAGACGATGTAATCTAATCGAGCCAGCTGGTGCATAGGGCGGGAAAAAGGGGAAGGAGCAGCGAAAGTAGGGCAAAGTTGACGGTATCCGACTACATAATCGTTTGTGTAGTTTTTTTTGCTGAAAATACCCAGCGCAGGCCCGCCGCCGCTCTACACCGCCGGGCCTGCGCTGGGCGCGGCGGCGTGCTAGGAGCAGGGAAGGTGTGGACCGCATTAATTTTGTAGCCAGAACTGTCCAGACTTAATAGTACTTCGTGAAAAAAGCGCTTTACCTCGTAGGCTCGCCCAACCAGACGACGCAGATGCACCAGATTGCCGACCTGCTAGCCGATGAATACGAGCCGTACTACAGCCAGCTGTACTACGACGGCTGGATGCGCGGCTTCTATAAATGGCTGCTGCGCCACAATATTCTGGACAGAACCATTGTGCAAGGCTTGGTGAAGGAAAAGGCTGACCGCTACATTGCCGCCCACCAGTTGCAGCGCGACTTCGAGAACCGCGAGCAGGGCCACGACTACGATTTGTTGGTGTGCTGCTCCGACATTGTAGTGCCTTGGCCGCTGCTGGCCCGCACCAAGTCGGTATTTGTGCAAGAAGGCATGACCGACCCACTCCACCTGTGGGCGCGGCTGGTTAAGCGCTTCACTCGCTTCCCAATCCTGGCCATCGGCACCTCGCTCAATGGCATGAACAATATCTGCGACGTGTACTGCGTGGCCTCGCCGGGCTACGCCAAGCACTTTGAGATGATTGGCGTGGACAAGGACAAGATTGTGGTCACGGGCATCCCCAACTTCGACGATATGCAGAAGTTGCGCTACAACTCGTTTCCGCACCGCGGCTACGTGATGGTAGCCACCACCGACATGCGCGAAACCTTTCGGCCCGACAATCGCCGGCGTTTCATCAAACAGGCCACGCGCATTGCGGCGGGCCGGCCCATGCTCTTCAAGTTTCACCCCAACGAAATAATGGACCGCGCCGTGGCTGAAGTCAAGAAATATGCCCCGCCCGGCACCATGATTTTCACCGAAGGCAACACGGAAGAAATGATTGCTAACTCGGCGGAATTAATAACGCAATATAGCACAGTAGCTTACGTGGGACTAGCGCTGGGTATTCCAGTGCGTTCGTATTTCGATGTAGCCGACCTGCAACGCAAGCTGCCCATCCAAAATGGGGGCATCAGCGCCCGCCGCATTGCCGATATTTGCCGGCAGTTTGGGCGCTTCCAAGGCTCGGGGCCCCAGTTTTTGCGCCAGTACCAACCCGCCCCGCTGGCCACCACCAGCCCCCGAGTGGCCGAACCCGCTGCCTAGGCCTTGGCGGAACTATAAAACGGGCGGCGTTACAGTTTGTGCCGACTATGTTACGTTTTGTACTACAAGGAGCATGTGCGGTTTTAGATGCCAAGCTGAGTTTATGCACCGCCTCACTTTACCTTCTCTCCTAATAGCCAGTTTGCTCACAGCAACTTGCTTATAACACTACGAAATGCTCACGCTCATTCAAGCCCGGCGCGGCTCGTCGCGGCTGCCCGATAAAGTTAGCCTCAACCTCTGCGGGCAGCCGCTGCTGGTGCGCCAGGTAGAGCGGGTGCAGCGAGCGGCCCTGGCTGGCCGCGTGGCCGTCATTACCACCGATGAGGCGAGCGACGACGCGCTGGCCGACCTGTGCCAGGCGCACGGCATCGAAGTGTTTCGCGGCTCGGCCCTCGACTTGCTTGACCGCCATTACCAGGCCGCCCGGCACTTCGGCGAAACCGAAGCGGTGGTGAAAATCCCGAGCGATTGCCCCCTCATCGACCCCGCCGTGATTGACCGGGTCCTAGGGGTGTTTGTGGCTACCAAGGGCCAGTATGATTTCGTGAGCAACCTGCACCCCGCCACCTACCCCGACGGTAACGACGTGGAAGTAATGACCCTAGGGGCCCTGGAAACCGCCTGGCGCGAGGCCCGCCGCCCGCTGGAGCGCGAGCACACCACGCCCTTTTTCTGGGAAAACCCGCAGCGCTTTCGCCTGGCTAATGTGGCTTGGGAGACAGACCTGAACTATTCAATGTCGCACCGCTTCACGATTGACTACCCGGCTGATTATGAGTTTATAAAGGCCGTGTATGAGGCGCTATACCCTGGCAATCCAGCGTTTGGCCTCGCCGATATCCTGGCATTATTAAAACAAAGGCCGGACATTTACGGCTTGAATGCCGACCTAGCCGGTGTGAACTGGTACCGCAACCACCTGGACGAGCTGCGGACGGTGGACGCGGCCAATACGAAGCAATTATAACTCGGTAAGCACGTCATGCTTCGGCAAGCTCAGCATGACAACGATTTTTGATTTTTCTATGACCTCCGAAAAACAACAAGAGCTGCAGGCGCTGGCCCTACGCGTGCGCGAGCACATTGTGCGCCTGAGCACCGATGGCGGCTGCTTTACGGGCGCCTCGCTGAGCTGCGCCGACCTGCTGGTGTACCTCTACGCCGACTTTCTGAACGTGCACCCTGGCAACCTGCAAGACCCCGCGCGCGACTACCTCTTTCTGAGCAAGGGGCACGACGTGCCGGCGCTCTACGGCGTGTTTGCCGAGTTGGGCTTTATGCCCAAGGAGCGCCTAGCCAACCACTTGAAGTCCAACGACTCCATCTATTGGCACCCCAACCGCAGCGTGCCAGGCGTGGAGTTTCATTCGGGCTCGCTGGGCCACCTGCCCAGTGTGGCCCTAGGGGTAGCGCTGGACGCTAGGCTGCGCGGCCAAAACCAGCAGGTAATCGTGATAACCGGCGACGGCGAGCTAAACGAGGGCACCTGCTGGGAAGCCTTATTAGTAGCCTGCGCTCACAAAGCCAATAACCTGACCTTCGTGGTAGACCGCAACCACTTCCAGGCCAACATTGCCACCGAGGACCTGATTCCGCTGGAGCCCCTAGCGCCCAAGTTTGAGGCGTTTGGCGCCGCGGTGCGCCGTATCGACGGACACGATTTTGCGGCGCTGGAAGAAGCCTTTACGGCCCTGCCGTTTAGCGCCGATAAGCCTTCGGTTATCATCTGCGACACGGTGCGCGGCCGGGGCCTGCCCAGCATCGAGCGCCGCGCCGACCGCTGGTTCTGCAACTTCAACGCCGACGAGGTAACCGAGCTGCTCCAGGAGCTGCACAGCCAGGAAGCCACTACTCTCACCAGCGAAACCCTCACCGTCCGCTAAGACCGTAGCTTTAACGGATGTAACGGATGTAACGGATGTAACGGATTGCGCAGGTATGCTGCTTTGCAGCTGACTACGCGGGCGTTAGCCGTTTAGCCGCTCTTAGTTTTTATTGAATCCAGAGCCAGGCAACCACCTTTTGTCTACTCCCATCCGCGTAGTCAGCTTGGCGCAGCCAAGCGTATCTGCTCAATCTGTTACATCCGTTTAATCTGCGGTCATGAATTACGAACAGCTTATCCACGAAACCGCCCTGGCCGATGAGCGCCTGCTGGTGATGACGGCCGAAAACCGCGCCCTTATCCGCAACCTGCCGGGGCCGCTGGGCGCCCGCTTTATCGACGTGGGCATCGCCGAGCAAACCATGATTGGGGTGGCCGCCGGCCTGGCCCTACGCGGCCGGGTGCCGGTGGTGCACGCCCTAGCCCCCTTCCTGATGCTGCGCGCCTTCGAGTTTATTCGCACCGACGTAGGCATTCCGCACCTGCCGGTAAAGCTCAGCGCCTTCATTCCGGGCTTTTTGGCCGATGGCAACGGGCCCACGCACCAAGCTATTGAGGATATTAGCTTGATGCGCGGCATTCCGGGCATGACTGTGTTTGCCGCTGCCGACGAGCAGGATATGCTGGCCATGCTGCCCGCCATCTGGGCCTCGCCCGACCCGGCCTACGTGCGCGTCAACACCCGCCCCGCCACCTACCAGCACGCGCCCTTCGAGATTGGCAAGGCGGAAATTGTGAGCGAAGGCCGCGACGTCACCATCCTCACCTACGGTATGCTGTTCGAGCAAGCGTTGATTGCCAAGGACTTGCTCACGCAGGCCGGCCATTCGGTGGGCCTCGTCAACCTGCGCAGCCTCAAGCCCCTCGACACCGAAGCCGTGCTGAAGGTAGTGCGCGGCGGCAGCTTGGTAGTGACCCTGGAAGACCACTTCCAAACCGGCGGCCTCTACTCCATTGTGGCCGAGCTGCTGCTCGAAAACGAGCTGACGGCCAAGGTACTGCCCCTAGCCCTTAAAGAGCGCTGGTACAAGCCCGGCCTATTGAGCGAAGTGCTTGAATACGAAAGATTTACGGGCCAACACATTGCCCGCCGCATCGGCGAGCGCCTGGGCGACCGCGCTGGGCAGTTTGCCGAGAAGACCGTAGTGCGCGAAAACGAATTTGCGGAGTAAGCGTGCAAGATGCACTACAGAACGTCATGCTCAGCTGGCGTCCGCTTGCCGAAGCATTTCTACTGTGCCGCCTGCGTGCCAGCCGGACGACGCGGTAGCAATGCTTCGGCAAGCGGACGCCAGCTGAGCATGACGTTCTACTTTTGTTTAAGTAATAGCTAATCTACCCTATGAACTTCCCCAAATCTGACGACCTCTACGCGCGGGCCCAGCGCATTATGCACCCCGTGACCCAGACCCTGGCCAAGGGGCCAGGCCAGTACACCAAGGGCGCCAGCCCCAAGTACGTGAAGCGCGGTAAGGGTGCCCACGTGTGGGACGTAGACGGCAACGAATACATTGACTACCAGATGGGTATCGGCCCGCTGAGCTTGGGCTACGCCTACCCTAGGGTCGATGAGGCCATTAAGGCGCAGCTGGCGGACGGCATTACCTTCTCGATGATGCACGAGCTGGAAGTGGAGCTGGCCGAGCTGGTGCATGAGGTAATTCCGAACGCCGAGAGCATCCGCATCAGCAAAACGGGCGCCGACGTGACCTCGGCCGCCGTGCGGGTGGCCCGCGCCTTTACCGGGCGCAGCCACGTGCTGTGCTGCGGCTATCACGGCTGGCACGACTGGTACATTGGCACCACGAGCCGCGACAAGGGCATTCCGGCCGAGGTGAAGGAGCTGGTAACGGCCTTCGAATACAACAACCTGGAGGGTTTCCGGGCGCTGCTGACGCCCGAGGTGGCCTGCGTGATTCTGGAGCCCTTCATTTACGACGCGCCCAAGGACAATTTCCTGCATGAAGTGGCCCGCTTATGCCAGGAAAACGGTACGCTGCTGATTTTCGATGAGATGTGGACCGGCTTCCGCGTGGCCCTAGGGGGTGCGCAGGAGTACTTCGGCATCAAGGCCGACCTAGCCACCTTCTCGAAGGCCTGCGCCAACGGCATGCCCATTGCGCTGCTCACCGGCCGCGAGGACGTGATGCGGTTGTTCGAGCAGGACGTGTTTTTCTTTACCACCTTTGGCGGCGAGGCCCTGAGCATGGCCGCCGCCATAGCCACCATCCAGGAGCTGCGCGAGCAGAACGTGCCGGCCGCGCTGGCGGCGCAGGGCAAAAAGCTCAAGGACGGCTACAACCAGCTGGCCGCCAACCTGGGCTTGAGCGACTATACCAAGTGCTACGGCTATGACTGCCGCACGCTCATCACCTTCGACCCCAAGGGCGGCAACCCGCTCGAAATCAAGGCTTACGTGCAGCAGGAGCTATTTAAGCGCGGCATTATGTGGAGCGCCTCGCACAACATGAGCTTCTCGCACACCGACGAAGATGTGGCCAAGACCCTGGCCGCCTACGGCGAAGTACTGCCGCTGCTACGCGACGCCATCGACAAGCAGGATGTGGCCAGCCGCCTCGAAGGCGAGCCGGTAGAAGCCGTATTCCGCAAGGTAACCAACGCCGCGCCGGCAAAGGCGAAGTAAGTCGCGCTTTCGTAGCGCCTCACCCCTAGCCCCTCTCCAAAAAGGAGCGGGGACTAGCTTTTAGTTTCTAGTCTTTCTATTCCCGACTAGCTGGTTCGCTCAACTAGTTTCTAAAAACTAGAAGCTAGTCTCTTCTCTTCGGAGAGGGGCTAGGGGTGAAGTCCTCCGCTAGGCGGTAAAAATCATGAATTACTTCGACCTTACCCACAAAACCGCCATCGTTACCGGCGCGTGCGGCCTCATTGGCCAGCAGCACTGCGCGGCGCTGGCCCAGGCCGGCGCCAACGTAATAGTGGCCGACTTGCACCTCGACAAAGCCCGCGAAGTGGCCCTAGGCCTGCCCGGCGCTGAGCACCTGCCGCTGGCTGTGGACGTGACTTCGCCTGAGTCGCTGGGCGCGGCGCGCGACGCTATTTTGGCGCGCTTCGGGCATATTGACGTGCTGGTAAACAATGCCGCCATCAACGACATGTTTGAGAATCCGGCCCTGGCGGCCGACCTCAGCAAGTTCGAGAATTTCCCGGTCGAAACTTTCCGGCAGGTGTTGGAGGTGAACGTGACGGGGCTGTTTCTGGCGGCGCAGGTGTTTGGCACGCCCATGGCCGCGCAGGGCAGCGGCTCCATCATCAACGTGGCCAGCACCTACGGATTGGTGGGGCCCGACCAGAGCATTTACCGCAACGAAGCCGGCGAGCAAACCTTCTATAAGTCACCATCATACCCTACCACCAAGGGCGCGGTAGTCAACTTCACGCGCTACCTGGCGGCTTACTGGGGCAGCCGGGGCGTGCGCGTGAATACGCTCTCGCCGGGCGGGGTTGAGAACAGCCAAGACCCGTTCTTCATCAAGCAGTACAGCGCCAAAACGCCCCTAGGGCGCATGGCCGCGCCCACCGACTACCAAGGTGCGGTGGTGTTCTTGGCCTCGGAAGCCTCGGCCTACATGACGGGCGCCAACTTGGTGGTGGACGGCGGCTGGACCGCCATTTAAGCAGCACCACACCCGCCGCGCTTGCGGGCGTAAAAAGCTACGCTGCTGCGCGCCGACCTGCCGCGGGTATGGTACTGCTTATTGGTAGTAATTTAGTTTATTATTTCCTGCGAAAACTTTATGAAGCACGCCGACTTAACCGCCAAAGCCCGCCGCATCAAGCTCGTGCTCACCGACTGCGACGGGGTGCTGACCGACGGCGGCGTGTACTACGGCGAGGCGGGGGAGGTGCTCAAGCGCTTCAACATCCGCGACGGCATGGGCGTGGAGCGCCTGCGCGCCGTGGGGGTAGAAACTGGCATCGTGACCGGCGAGCGCTCGCCTTCGGTGCAGAAGCGCGCCGAGAAGCTGAAAATCAGCGAGCTGCACCTGGGCATTAAAGACAAGGCCACGCTGCTGGGCGGCATCTTAACCCGCCTAGGCCTAGGGGCCGAGCAGGTGGCTTTTTTGGGCGACGACACCAACGACGTGGAAGTGCTGGGGCTGGTGGGGTTGGCGGCCTGCCCCGGCGACGCCACCGTGTTTGCCCGCGAGGCGGCCGACTACCGCTGCCGGGCACGGGGCGGGCACGGCGCCTTCCGCGAGCTGGCCGAGCTGATTATCAGCGCCCACGGCGATAAGGTGCCCACCGACGAGGGCTCGGAATAAGCTGCCGCGCTCATTTTATGGTAGTTGAGTACTAGCTTTCGTGGCTGCCCAAGCAGTGGCCGCCGCGGCCGATAGCGCCGGGCGGCTCCCAGTTAAAGTAAAATGCTGCCGCCAGCGTCGAGTAGATACCGCTTTAGCTTACTCCTTTTTTCTCACCCGTTCGGTCACCTGTGCTTGGCCCGAACCCGGCTCGCTGGCCCTAGGCTAGCAGCTGTTAGCTAACCAATTCTATGTCAGCAGTTCAAATAAAGAAAAACCGCGCCATCGGCCCCGGCCAACCGTGCTACATCATTGCCGAAATCGGCATCAACCACAACGGCTCGCTCGACATTGCCAAGCAGCTCATTGATGCGGCCGTGACGGCCGGTTGCGACGCGGTGAAGTTTCAGAAGCGTACGCCCGAGCTGTGCGTGCCCAAAGACCAGTGGGAGAAGATGCGCGAAACGCCCTGGGGCACCATGAGCTACATCAACTACAAGCGCAAAACCGAGTTTGGCCAGAACGAATACCAGGTAATTGACGACTACTGCAAGGCGAAAGGCATCGACTGGTTTGCCTCGTGCTGGGACGAGCCATCCGTGGACTTTATGGAGCAGTTTCAACCGGTGCTCTATAAGATGGCCTCGGCCTCGCTCACCGATAAGCCCCTGCTCGACCGCGTGCGCGCCACCGGCCGGCCACTTATGCTGAGCACTGGTATGAGTACCCAGCACGAGATTAACGACGCCGTGAAGTACGTAGGCCTCGACAACCTGCTGATTGCGCACTCGACCTCGGCCTACCCCTGCCCGCCCCAGGAGCTGAACCTGCGCATGATTCAAACGCTGATGCAGCAGTTTCCGGGCACGCCCATCGGCTACTCGGGCCACGAAACCGGCCTGAGCACCACCGTAACGGCCGTGTCCTTAGGGGCCACCTTCGTGGAGCGCCACTTCACCCTCGACCGCGCCATGTGGGGCTCAGACCACGCCGCCAGCGTAGAGCCCGGTGGCATGGCCAAGATGGTGCGCGACATCCGCGACACCGAAGCAGCCCTGGGCGACGGCGTGAAAGTGGTGTACGAAAGCGAGAAGGAGCCCCTGCGCCGCCTGCGCCGCGAGGTAACCGCCGCCTAGGATCACCTGGCACCTAGCTTAGAGGAACGTCCAACTTAGTTGGACGTTCTTTTTATGACTGTGTACACATCCTGGTACTTTAGTGGTAGCCAAAAGACCCTAGGCGGCGCAAAAGCTGAACATTCGGCCGCGGCGCGTAGTTAGGGAGGCCATTACTACTACGAACACTACGCTATGCTGGAGCCGATTAGCACCTTTTACCACAGCCTAGATGCGGTGGGGCGCACCACTCTCATTACCACGCCTATTTTGCTGCTGGCCGTGGTGGTGCTGCTGGTGCTCGAGCGCAAGTTTCCGTACCGTAAAGGGCTGCCATTCTTCCGCGAGGGGCTGTTCGTCGATTTGTTCTGGTACACGCTGGTGCAGAGCTACTTCCTGCAAATCCTGATTTTCGGCTTTATTATCGCGCCGTTGGCCGCGCACTTCGGGGCGCGGTTTCACTTGGTCAGCAGCTGGCCGGTGTTGGCGCAGGTGGGCTTCTTCGTGATTACCCACGATTTTTACATCTACTGGTTTCACCGCTTTCAGCACAACAACGCCTTCTTCTGGCGCACCCACGAAGCGCACCACTCGGGCAAGCACGTAGATTGGCTAGCCGGCTCGCGCTCGCACTTCGTGGAAATTATCATCAATCAAACCATTGAGTTCGCGCCCATTATCCTCCTAGGGGCCAATCCGGTGGTGGTGCCCATCAAGGCGCTCATTGACGCCGTGTGGGGCATGTACATCCACGCCAACATCGACGTAAAATCGGGCAAGCTGCAGTACGTCATCAACGGGCCCGAGATGCACCTCTGGCACCACGCCGACCACGAGGAGGTGTACTACGCCAACTTCTCGACCAAGTTTGCCATCTGGGACTGGCTGTTTGGTACCGCCTTTCGGCCCGAAAACCGCAAGCCCGAGCGCTGGGGGCTGCCCTACGCCTTTCCGAAGGACTACTTCGGGCAGCACGTGTTTTCGGCCTACCGCTTCGATGAAAAGGCTCTGGCCGAGCGCTCGGCCGCGTTTCGCTACTACCACGGCGTGCGCTGGCGGGTGCTGGGCTGGGTAGCTACGCGCCTGCCCGCCGCCAAGCACCTGCAGGGCTGGGAAGTGCGCGAAGACGTGGCCGAAACCGTGCCCGCCCCGCGTCCCGGCGGCAACCCTGCACCCGCCGCCGCCCCCGCTCCTTCTATCCACTCCGTTCCCGCCTCCGTCGCGTGAGTTCTGCCATCAATCCCGCCTGGGTCTACCTGCTGCTAGCTTCCGTGATGGAAGTGTGCTGGAACTACAGCCTCAAATACACGAGCATCAGCAAGTTGCGGGCCCTCGACTGGTCGCACTTTTTTGCCACTCCGGCGGGCTGGCAAACACTGGCGCCGGCCGTGGGCTACATCGCTTTTGGAGTAGGCAACGTTATCTTCTTCTCGAAAGCGCTCAACGTCATTCCCGCCTCCACGGCCTTTGCCATTTGGATGGGCCTAGCCCTGGTGGGCATCAAAATAGTAGATACGCTGGTGCTGAAAGAGGTTTTTCAGTGGGTGCACGTGCTGTACATCGGCTTTATTCTGGCGGGCATTATCGGCCTCAAAACCAGTTCGAAGCCGGAAGCCGCGCCTCAGCAGGAAACTGCCCAGGCCGTGCATAATCGGTAATTCTTATTAGAATAGACGCTTGGTAATAACAAAACCCGTTTGTCATTGCGAGCTAGCTCGCAATGACAAACGGGTTTTGTGGCCGATGGGCAGTTGCCAGCGGTTTACGCTTGCCTACTGCCCTAGGCCGCGGCTTCCACCTGCTTAGCTAGCTGGATATTCATAATGAGCTTCACTTCCTCGCCCACCACAATGGCGCCGGCTTCGGTTATGCCGCCCCAGGTGAGGCCAAACTCCTTGCGGTTGATTTTGCCGGTGGCCTCGAAGCCCGCCTTGGTGTTGCCGTAAAAATCGACGGCAGTGCCACCGTGCTCCACGTCGAAGGTCACGGGCTTGGTGACGCCCTTGATGGTGAGGTCGCCGGTGAGTTGGTAGTGCTCGCCGCCGCCTGCCTTGGTGAAGGCCGTCGATTTGAAGGTGATGGTGGGGAACTGCGCCGAGTTGAAAAAGTCGTCGCCACGCAAGTGCTGGTCGCGTGCATCCTGGCCGGTATTCACGCTGTCGACCTGCATGCTCACTTCCACCTGGGCGTTCTCGAAGCCGTCGCCTTCGGTTTGGGCCGAGCCCTCGAACGAGTTGAACGCCCCCGTAACGGTGGAGATAACCAGGTGCTTAATTTTGAACTGCACTTCGGAATGCAGGGGGTCGATGAGCCAGGTGGTAGCCATGAGGAAAAAAAAGGATAAAGGGATGAAAAATCGGCCGGGCCGGTAGTGGAAGCTAAACCGTGTAGGTACAGCAATTGTTGCTCGCTGGGTAAAAATAATTGCTGGCTTCGGCCAATCAGTCAAAGCTAAGGGCGCTGGCGCTTCAGCGCGGGCGTTGCGGCTGGGCAGTATCTTCCGGCTACCTATGCTCCGCCCGCTTTTCCTGCTGCTTGGCTTGCTGGCCGCCGTCGTTGCCCGCGCCCAAAGCCTGCCCATCATTACCCAAAACCCGCCCGGCCTGCGCTGGCAGCAAGTGCAAACGCCGCACTTCCGCGTCATTTACCCCCTAGGGCTTGACACGGCCGCCCAGCGCACGGCCGGCCGCCTCGAAGCCCTGCACCAGGCCGACGGCCAAACGCTGGGCGTGGAGGCGCACCCGGTGGCGGTGGTGCTGCAAAACCAAACTACCGTCAGCAACGGCTTCGTCACGTTTTTGCCGCGCCACGCCGAGTTCTTCACCACCCCCGACCAAACCCAGAACCTGGGCACCGTGGACTGGCTGGATGGGCTGGTGGTGCACGAGTTTCGGCACGTCAACCAGTTCGACAAGGCGCGCCAGGGTTTTGGGCGGGTGGTGGTGCCCCTGCTGGGCGAAGGGGGCCTAGGGGTGGCGGCGGTGGGCGTGCCGCAGTGGTTCTTTGAGGGCGACGCCGTGGGCACCGAAACGGCCCTCACGCGCAGCGGGCGCGGGCGCATTCCGCTATTTGGGCTGGGGCTGCGGGCCAACTTGCTCAGCAGCCTGCGCTTCGGCTACCAAGAGGCCGTGAATGGCTCGCTACGCGACAACGTGCCCAGTTGGTACGTGCTGGGCTACTACCTAACCTCTTATGCCAAAGCGCACTACGGGGCCGACGTGTGGCGCCGCGCCCTTGACGAGTACTACCGCTTCCCGTTCTACCCGTTCTCGTTTTCGAACGGCCTGCGCCGCACCACCGGCCTGCGCGTGGAGGACCTGTACCGGCGCACAATGGCCGAGCTGGATTCGACCTGGCGGGCCGACCTAGCGGCCCACCCCGCGCCCACGCCGGTGGCCGAGCTGGCCGGGCAGCTTGCCAGCCGAGTATTTACCCAGTACCAGTTTCCGCAGTACGTGAGCGACAGCACGGTGCTGGCGCTGAAAAGCGGGCTCGGCGACATTCAGCAGCTGGTGCTGCTGGGCCGCCACGGCGCGGCGCGGCGCGTGTTTACCCTAGGCCCCCTCAACCTGCCCGACATGCTGAGTGTGGGCGGCGGGCGGGCGGCGTGGGTGGAGTTTCGACAGCAGCCGCGCTGGGGCCAAGTGGTGTACTCGGAGGTGAAAATCCTGGATTTGGGTACTGGCCGGGTGCGCCGCCTGGCGCGGGGCACGCGCTACGCCGCCGTGGCCCTGGCGCCCGATGGCCGCCGGCTGGTGGCCGTGCGCACCAGCCCCAGCTACCACCACGCCCTGGTGGTGCTGGATGCCGAAACCGGCCAGGTGCTGCACACGCTGCCCAACCCGCGCAACGACTTTTACCAGCAGCCGCGCTTTTTGGCCGATGGCCGCCTGGTGGCGGTGGCCCTGAGCGCGGCCGGCAAGACGCTGCAAGTGCTAGACCCCGCCACCGGCCAAACCCAAAACCTGCTGCCCGTGGCCAACGTGAACCTAGCCAACCCCCAGCCGCTGCGCACGTCAGCTGGCGACTACGTGCTCTACGACTCGCCCCAAACGGGCGTGGATAACGTATTCGCCGTCAACCAAAAGACTGGCGTAACCTACCAGGTTACCAACCGGCCCTACGGCGCCTACCACCCAGCCGTTAGCCCCGATGGGCGGCACCTGGCCTTGCACGACTACCGCGCCACCGGGGCCAGGGTGGTGGAGGTGCCCCTGGCCCCTGCCACCTGGCTGGCCCTGCCCGCGCCCGCCCGCCAGGATGCGCCTGCCGGCCCCTACGCCGAGAAGCTGGCCGCCGGCGAGCCCGCCGCCGCGCGCATCACGGCGCTGCTGGCCTCGCCCGACTCGGCGGGGCCGCGCTACGGGGTGGGGCGCTACCGGCCGCTAACCCACGCGCTGCGCCTGTTCAGCTACGGCGTGGTGCAAAGCCCCGACGGCGCCAACGTGAGCCTGGGGGTGCGCTCGCAGGACTACCTGAGCACCACCCAGGCGTTTGCGGGCCTCACCTACAACCAAACCGAGCGCACCCTAGGGGCTACCGGCGCGCTCAGCTACCAGGGCTTGCCCCTCGTGCTCGACGCCGAAATCAGCTACCAGGGGCGCAACGCGGCCCGCTACTTCGACCGCGCCCGGCCGCTCGACAGCCTGCGCCTCACGCGCTGGCAGGTGGCGCGGGTGCTGCTGGGCGGCCGCCTGCCGTTGGTGCTCACGAGCGGCAAGTATTTGCAGTCCCTGACCCTAGGGGCCTACTACCTGGGCGAGCAGGTGTATAACTACGTGGCGCCCTCGCGCAGCCTCTTCGAAACCGGGCCTACCGCGCCGCTGCATGCCCTGCAAACCTCGCTGGGCTACGCCAGCCAGCTTAAGCAAAGCGCCCGCGATGTGGCCCCGCGCGGGGGCGCCACGCTGCTGGCTACCTACCGCACCACGCCCTTTGGCACCAGCTTGCAGGCTACGCAGGTGGGCGTGCAGGCCAGCGCCTACCTGCCGGGCCTGGGCCGGCACCATGCCCTGCGCCTGCGCGGCGGCTACCAGTACCAGCAGCAGCAGCAGTATGCCTTCGCGGCGGCCATTTCCTTCCCGCGCGTTGAGCCCGACTACATCAGCTTCGACCGCCTGGCCGTGGGCAGCGCCGACTACCACCTGCCGCTGGCCTACCTGCACGCCGTTCTGGGGCGCGTGCTCTACGTGCAGCGCCTGCGGGCCGACGTGTTTGGCGACTTTGCCCGCGGCAGCAACCTGCTGGCCGTGCAACAAGGCCGCCAGTTGGTCAACCAGCGCTTCACCACCGATTTTTATAACGCGGGCGTCGATTTTTGGGCCCTGTTCAACGTCTTTCACCTGCGCACCCCCCTAGAGGCGGGCGTGCGCCTGGGCTACAGCAGCCTGCGCCAGCAGGTGCTAGTGCAGCCGCTGGCCTTCAGCGTGCGGCTGTAGAATGCGCCTTTTTATTGGCGGCTAGTAGCGCTGGAGTGGTAGGCCAGGCGTGCAGCAGGGTGCCATTTCCAAGAATTCCTCGATTTCCTGGCGGGTCTGGGCGGGGGCCGTGAGGTGGGCGCAGTGGCCTGGCGTGTCAATTACAATCAACTGGCTGTCGGGTAGTTGCTCGTGCAAGTAGGCGCCCACGGCCAATGGCGCAATCACGTCGTGGGCGCACTGCAGAATGAGCGTGGGCGTGGTGAGCAGCGGCAGATCGGCGCGGTGGTCGCAGAGAAAGGTAGTGCGGGCGAAGTGCTGCGCAATGCTAGGGTTGGTGTTCATGAAGCTGTTAGTCAGCTCCGAGATGAGGGCCGTATTAACGCTGCCCATCATCAGGGGAGCCACGCCGCCCACCCAGCCTTGGTAGTTCTGCTCCATAGCCGCTAGCAGCTCCTCAATGTCCTTTTTGGCAAAGCCCCCGGCGTAGCCTCCTTCATTGACGAAGCGCGGCGAAGGCGCCAGCAGCACCAGTCGGGCAAAAAGCGCGGGCTCGCGAATGGCCGCCAGTACGCCAATAATGGAGCTGATAGAGTGCCCCACAAATATTACTTCGGTGGCCGCTAGGGCGTGCAGCACATCAAGCAGGTCGTCGGCGTGGCCGTGTAGCGAGCCGTGGCGGGCGTAGTCGTAGGCCTCGGGCGAGGAATTGCCGGCCCCAATTAAATCGAGCAGCACCACGCGGTAGTTGGCCTCGAAGGCCGGGGCCAGCAGGCGCCACGAGCTTTGGTCGGCCCCTAGGCCGTGCAAAAAAACGATGGTAGGAGCCCTAGGGTCGGCCAGGCCCGAAACGGTTACGTTGCTGCGCCGAAGAATGGCTGCGGTATTCATAGAGTAGAAACGGAAGAGGGTGATGAAGGGAAATGATTGGTACTCTTTGTTAAAAAATTTTAAGCAGATTGCGCCCAGTTTCTATAGGTCCTTTTATTTGTATTATGGCAATAATAAATTGATATTTAATTAATTACGGCCTGTATGAGTTGTATTATTTTCAAATTAACAACAAAAAACCTCCTCCATAAAAGTGGAGGAGGTTTTTTTCAGTAATAACACTAAGCTAATCCGTACTAGCCGCAGCGGCCCGGCTCCGGGTGCACCGCTACAGTGAGCGGTACTCAAATTTTACGCGGCCCACACCGCCGCCGCTGCTGGCCCGCGTGCCCAGGATGCGCAGCAGCGCGTAGGTGCTGGCCCCGCGCAGCCGCACCGCATACACGTCGCCCGCGGCGGGGGTGCCCAGGTCGGCGCCGGCCGTGTTCTGGTACAGCAGCAGGCCCACCTGGTTGGCGGTGGCCGTGGCGTAGGGGTTGGCCGCCAGCTGGGCGCTGGTTAGCTTATAGTAGCGCGTGGCGTTGGGCGCGCTGAGCGTGAGCGCACCCGTGCCGGCGGTCGATAAGCCACTTACTTGCAAATCTTTGCCGGTGCTGGCGTTGGCAGCGGGCTCGGGCAGGCCGGTGCTCAGGTTAAAGGCCAGCGAGTCGGCGCTGCTACCTCCGCCAAAGCTTACCAGGCCGCGCCGGGTGGTGGCTAGCGCCGTGCCGGCCGCCGCCACCGGCACCAGCGCCGAGGTGAGCGTGGTAGAGGTAGTTTGGGCGAAGGCCGTGAACACGAACTGCGCGCCGCCCGCCGCCGCGCTGCCGCTCGGAATGCGCACGTCAATCGTGCGGCTGTTGGCCACGCCCGCCGTGGGCGACTTCACCACGCCCTGGCGCTGCAGCGCGCCGGTGGGGCCAGTGCGGGCGTAGTATACCAAGCTATCCACGTTTTTAAACAGGTTGGCGGGCGGGATGGTGGCCCCGGTGGGCACCGTCGAGATGCCGCCCGCGTTCAGCGTAATGGCGTAGCCGATGACGTCGCCGCTCACTTGGGCGCTGGCCCCTAGGCCGTTGCGGTAGGTGAGGGTGGGCGTGCCGTTGGTGAGGGTGGGCAAGCTGGCCACCGTGTAGGTGAGGCGCCGCAGCTGCCGCCCGCCGTCGGCGAAGTTGAGCGTTACATCGACCCGCACGGCCGTGCCGATGGCGTAGGTGGTGGGCACGGAGTAGGGTATGGCCTGGGTATTCACGGCCAGCGTGGTATTGAAGGTGCCGCTCACCGGGTAGCTGCCGGCCTGCGACGAGTCGGTTTTGGTGGCCTGAAACACGGTGACGGTGGTGGGGTTATCGCCCTGGTAGTACCCTAGGGTGAGCGGAATGCTCTCGCCGGGGGCATATTTGGTAACCAGGGCGGTCGTGTTGGGCAGCGCCAGGTTGGCGTAGCCGCCGGTGGGCGTGGTCGAGTAGGGTTTGGCCAGCTCCTGCTTGCAGCCGGCCAGCGCCCCTAGCCCCAGCAGCAGCCCTAGCAGGCGGTAGTGCAAAGCGTTCATACGCATGTAAATCAAGTAGTGAAGAAGAAGCGGGCCCTAGGGCATATCAAACCACAAGGGCTTGAGCACGTAGTCGTTGAGGCTGCCGTTGGCCACGCCCGCGTCGGTGTAGAGCTTGGCCACGTTGGCGGGGTTGTAGAGCACCTCGGTGGCGCCCGGCGCCAGGCGGCGCGGAAAGCGCAGCTTCGGGTCGGTAGCGGCGAGCGCGGCGGGGTTGACGCCGTTGCCCACCGGGAAGGCGAAGTTGACGTAGATGCTGGGGTCAAAATCGAGCCGCCGCAAGTCCGACCACGAGTCGGGGTTGAGGAACATGCCCAGGTATTTCTGCTCCATGATGCTGCGCAACGTGACGGCGCCGGCCGTTTGGGGCACGGCTGCCGAGGCCAGGTAGGCGTTTATCTGGGTTGTGGAGATGGTGGGGAACGTGACGGCCGGCAGGGCGTTGGTGCCACCCTGGCCCACCTTGGCCATGTGCGCCGCAATGGCCGTGCGCAGCGCCGTGAGGGCCCGGCTGGTATTGCCGGCCCGGAAGGCGGCCTCGGCCTCAATAAATTTCAGCTCGTGGTAAGTAATCACCTCGAAGTACCCTAGGTCGCGGGCGTACCACGAGGCGTAGAAGTCGGTGTAGGCGGGGTTGGCCGGCGGGAAGTAGCCCGGCGCGTAGTTGGCGGTGGTAGTGGTGCCCACGCCGGGGTCAACCCCCAGGCTGGTAGTGGGCACCAAAATGCCAAAGCGCGGGTCCGTGACGCCCGCGAAGGTGGTGCCGTTCAGGTACTTCACCACGTTGCTCGAAAATACGGCCGTGCCGAAGTTCGAGCGCGTCACCCCAAAAATATTGGTGGTGTTGGCCAGCGGCGCCACGGCCACCTGGTAGTTAAGCTGGGCGTCGTCGGCGCTGCTCGTAAAGGCTTTGTCGCACAGCGCCAGCACGGCGGCGGGGTCGTAGTTACCCTTTTTGGTGAGGTGCTGGGCCTGGCGCGCCATTAGGGCGTAGGCCAGGCGCACCCACTTGGTTTGGTCGCCCTTGTACAAAATATCGCCGCTCTCGCTGGGCGAGGTGCTGTAGAGCGGCCGAAACTCGGCGCTGCTGGGCTGCTGCATCTGCGCAATGCCATCCAGGCACAGCTGGTTGATGGTGGCGTAGAGCTGCTGCTGCGCGTCGTACTTGGGCGTGTAGTTGCTGCCGCCCTGGTAGGCTTCGGTGTAGGGCACGTCGCCGAGCATGTCGGTGGCGTGGGCCAGAATGAGCGCCTGCATAATCTCGCCCGCGCCCACGTAGTAGGGCGAGCCCTCGGCCTTGGCCGCCGCAATCATGGGCGGAATATTACCGCCCGACTGAAAGTAACTGTAATTAAACGTGTTGGTACTCTGCGCGTTGGTGAGGATATACTGGTCGTTGCCGCCGCTGTTGGCCGTGCGGCTCACTACGTACTGCGTAAGGTAGGGCGTGCGCAGGGCCGTAAACATCTGCGTCTGAATACCATCGGAAATGATGTTGGGCAGCAGATAGTTAGGCGTGGTGGTCGAGGGGTTGTTGGGGTTGTTATTAACGTCCAGGAAGCTCTGGCACCCCGGCAGCAGCCCTAGAGCCCCGGCCAGGCTAAAGAGGAGAAGGTATTTTTTCATTGAAGGATAAGCTAGGGGAAAGGAACCGTGCCTTAGGGAGGTCGTCATGCTCATCTGGCGTCCGCCTGCCGAAGCAGCTCTACCACGCCGTCTGAGTTATGCAACGAAGCGGTAGAGCTGCTTCGGCAGGCGGACGCCAGATGAGCATGACGGCCTTTTTGCCGTTATGACCCCCTAGGGAAACTCGATTAAAAATTGACGCGCAGGCCCATGTCCACGCCGCGGGTGGCCGGGATGTTGCCGTAGTCGATGCCGCCCGAGCCGCCGCCGCGCACGCCCGCGCCGGCGCTGGCCGTTTCGGGGTCGGCGCCGCTGTACTTGGTCAGCAGCACCAGGTTGCGGCCGGTTACGCTCAGCTCTAGGCTCTTCAAAAACGAGCTGGGGCCGCCAATCCAGCGCGTGGGCAGCGCATAGCTTAGCGTCACGTAGCGCAGGCGGGCCCACGAGCCATCCTCGATGAAGGGCGTGCCCACCTGGGCCAGGTTGCCGGTGTAGTAGGCCTGGGTTAGCTCGGCGGGGCGGGTGTTGGGGGTGTAGGTGGGGTTGCCGGTGGCATCCTTGCCCGCCACCACGCCGTCAAACGTCACCGTTTTGTAGCGGTCGAGGGTGCGGTTGCTGGTGCCCACCGTGGTGGCGTAGTAGTCGTTGCCGTTCACCACCACGCCGCCCACCCGAAAATCGAGCAAGCTGGTGAAGGCCAAACCCTTGTAGGTAAACGTGTTGGTGAGCTGGGTAGTGAAGCGCGGCGCCCGGTTGCCAGCGTATACAAACGCCGTGCTGAAGGTGGGCAATCCTGTGGTGGCGTTGATTATCACCTGCCCGTTGTAGGGGCTGCTAGGGTCGGTAACCCGCACGTAGTCGGTGGCCGCAATGCCCGTCACCGGGTGGCCGGGGTAGGCGCCGCCCTCGTGCACGTTGGTCACGAAGGTATCCGATTGGTACACCACCGTCAGGGGCGAGGGCAGGCTTTCTACGTTGTTGGTATTGTGGTAGAAGTTGGCCAGAATATCCCAGTTGAAACCCGCGGCCGTGCGCACCGGCGAGCCGCTGAGGCTGATTTCGATGCCCTGGTTGGTCACCGTGCCGCCGTTGATGTACTGCAAGATAAAGCCCGTGGCCTGGCTCACGCGCGGGGCAATGAGCTGGTCGGTGGTGCGCGAGGCGTAGTAGTTGAAGTCCAGCGAAAGCCGGTTTTTCAGGAATTGCAGGTTGACGCCCGCCTCGTAGGTGCGGGTGCGCTCGGGCTTCAGCAGCGGGTTCGAGCCGTAGAAGTCGTTGCGAAAGCCGCCGCCGATGTAGGTGTTGGTCGTCAGCGGCGACTGCACCCGGTAGGGGCCGGTGTCGCGGCCCACGTCGGCCACCGAGGCCCGGATTTTGCCGTAGTTCAGCACCGGGCTCTGGTCGAGGCCCAGCAGCTTGGTAAACTCGTAGCCCGCCGCCGCCGAGCCGTAGAAGAAGCCTTTGCCAAAAATCTTGCCCTCGTCGGGCCTAGGCAGCGTGGAGGACTGGTCGTAGCGCCCCTGCAGCTCGATGATGAGCTGGTCGAAGAGCGTGAAGTTGAGGCGCCCGAAGTTGCCGATGAGGCGGCGCAACGCGTCGCGCTGCAGGGCGTTGCGGTTTACCGTGTTGTTGAGCCCAATGAAGTCGGGGTTCTGGAAAATCAGCCCCACGTAATCCACCGCTTGGTCGCGGTTTTCCTCAATGGTATTGCCCAGAATGAGCGAGCCGGTGAGGAAGTGGCCGAACGACTTATTGAACGTGGCCAGCGTGGTGGCCGTCAGCACGCGGTTCTGGTCCACGGTTTCGGCAATGCCGCCGTTCTGGTTGCCGGGCAGCGAGGTGCCCACCGCCCGCACCGACGTATTGCGCGAGGTGTACACGTCTATCCCAATGTTATGGCTCAGCGTGAGCCACTTAGTAGGTGAAAAACTGAGTAGCGTATTGCCGATGAAGCGGTTGGTGCGGTCGCTCTGCGGGTTTTTGGCGGCCGTCCAGTAGGGGTTGTCGGCGTCGGCATCTACGGCGGCGCCGCTTAGGGGCAGCAGGCGGCGGCGGCTGCCGTCGGGGTTGAGGTAGTTGCGGGCGTCGTCGTTGCGCGGCCAGTTGAGCAAGCTCAGCAAGAAGCCGCCCGACCCTAGGGTGCCCGAGGTGCTGATAAGGCCCGGCCCCTGCACCGGCCGGGTGGCGCCCGAGTTGAGGTACTGCGCCGAGCCCTGCACGCTGAACTTAGGCGAAATCTGGGCCGAGCCCGAAATGCGCACCGTCGTCTTGTCGTACTTGCTGTTGGGCGTCACGCCGCGCTGGCTCAGGTTGGAGGCCGAGGCGAAGAAAGTGGCCTTGTCGGAGCCGCCCGACATGGTGAGGTAGTTCTGCGCGGCGTAGCCCTTTTGGAAGAAGTTGCCCAGGTTGTCGTACACCGGCTGGCCGGGCGCAAACTGCGGCCCGAACGAGCTGCGCGTCGTGGCGTCGTACACCCCGTTCGAGCCCTGCCCATACAGGCCCTGCACCTTGGGCAGGCGGTTTACCTCATCCACCGAAAACTGGGTGCGGTAGTTGAGCTGGGTGCGCCCGGCGCTGCCTTTCTTGGTGGTTATCACCACGGCGCCGTTGGCGGCGCGCAGGCCGTAGAGGGCAGCGGCGGCCGGCCCCTTCAGGATGGTCATCGAGGCAATATCCTCGGGGTTGAGGTCGCCGGCCCGGTTGGCGGCGCCCACCGAGCGGCCCAGCAGGCCATTAAAGGCCGAGCCCCCGCCGGGCGCCGTGCTTTCCTGAAACGACGAATTGTCCATTATCAACCCGTCGATGACGAACAGCGGCTGGTTGTCGCCGTCGAGCGAGGTGCCGCCCCGAATCACGATGCTGGCCCCTTCGCCGGCCCCGCCGCCTGAGGAAGTAATATTGACGCCCGCCACTTTGCCCTGCAACGCGTTCACCACGTTGGTTTGGCGCGAGTCTACTATCGACTGGCCCGTCACGGTTTGGGTGGCCGTCACCAGGTTGCGCTGCTCCTCCTTGATGCCGTAGCCCAGCACCACCACCTCGTCGAGGTCGCTGGCATCGGCGTGCAAGCTCACGTCGATGGGCTCGGCGCCGGCGCGGCGCTCCACGCTCACGTAGCCCACAAAGCTGAACACCAGCGTGGCGCCCGCCGGCACGTTGGCCAGGGTAAACTTGCCATCGGCGTTGGTGGAGGTGCCGTTGCTGGTGCCCTTCACCACCACGTTCACGCCCGGCAGGGTCGTGCGGTCCGACTCTTGGCGCACCACCCCCGCCACGGTGCCGGCGGGGCTAGGGGCTTGGGCGGCGGGGGCAGTTTGGGCGAAGCTGGGCGGGGCCAGCAGCACCCCCGGCAGCACGGCAAAAGGTAGTAAGTAGCGTTTCTTCATGCGGTAGAAAAAAGGTAACTCAAGCGTAAAGCTCGAAAGTACCAGTTTTTTCCCAAAAGATGCTATTCACAACTCTCTAAAAACTCATCCGGTTGCCGCTAGCCCCGTCGGCGCCGGCAGCACCTGCTCCAGCAGGTACCGGGTTTCCTCGCTTACGTCGGCCACTGCTAGGCGCGACTCCCGAATCAGTAACAGGCTGGCGTATAGTAGCAATGAGGCGCCCGCCACGCTCAACAAAGCAATAACCCAAGCCGCCGAATTATTAATCAGCTCAAACAGGCCGATGGTGAATACCGTGCCCACAAACATCCCTAGGGCCAGGTGCAGCGTGGTCATCACCTGCTGCAGAAGCTGCGCCCGCCGCGCCGCAAAGCGCAACTGCGCCAGCAGGTGTGCCTTGAGGGACGCTTCGGGTGGCTGAGGTGGCTGCCGTAGCAGGCCCGCTACCTCTCGCTGCCTATCCAAGCTGCGGCTCAGGCGCTGCGAAGTAGTGAGGATGAGCGAGCCGCAGGCCGACACCAGCACCGCCGGCGTAAACATCGCCGTGAGAATGCCTAGGGTGCTGCTGAGGGTAATAGTGGCCATCAAAGTCAATTAGCAGTTACCAATCAGCAGTCATCAATCATTAGGCGCTCAGACGCATCTGGCGTCTGAGCGCCTAATGATTGATGACTGATAGGTGACTCTATACCACCGCTTTTACATCTACTTCCTTCTCCTTGAGTGGGGCCTTCACCTTGCCGATGATGTAGCGCATGCCTTTGTCCTGGGTCACGTAGTTCCAGGCCCAGGTGAGGAACACGGTGAGGCGGTTGCGGAAGCTCACTAGGGCCAGCACGTGCACCATGCTCCAGCCCAGCCAGCCTAGCCAGCCCGATATGTGAAACTGCTTGCCAAAGAGCATGATGTCGCCCACCGCCCGGTGCCGGCCAATGGTGGCCATCGTACCCTTGTCGGCGTAGCGGAAGGGCTGCATGGCTCGCCCAGCCAGCAGCCGCATCAGGTTGGCGCCCAGCAGCACGCCCTGCTGAATGGCCGGCTGCGCCACCTGCGGGTGCCCCTCGGGGTAGTCGGGCGTGGCCATCTGAGCAATGTCGCCCAGGGCAAACACGTTGGCGTAGCCTGCCACTTGGTTGAATTCGTTGACCTGATAGCGGTTGCCCTTGAGCAGCGCCTCGGGGGCTAGGCCCTGCACGGGCGCGCCCGTCACGCCCGCCGCCCAAATCAGGGTGCGCGTTATCAGCTGCTCGCCGGTGCTCAGCGTCACCGTGTAGCCGTCGTACGATTTTACTCGGCAGTCGAGCCACACCCGCACGCCTAACTCGCGCAGGTAGTTGAGGGCGTGCTCCGAGGCATCGGCCGACATGCCCTTCAGCAGCGCCGGCCCGCTCTGAATGAGGTGGATGTCCATCTGCTTAAAATCCAGCTCTTTGTAGTCGCGTGGAAACACGTGGTCGCGCAGCTCGCTCAGGGCGCCGGCCATTTCCACGCCTGTGGGCCCGCCGCCCACAATTACAAAGTCGAGCATGCTGTTGAGCTGCTCCACGTCGCCCATCTGCAGGGCCTGCTCGAAGTTAGAGAGCAGCGTGTTGCGCAGCATAATGGCGTCGGGCACGGTTTTGAGGCTAATGGAATAGCGCTCCATATCCTTGTCGCCGAAGTAGTTGCTAGTGGTGCCGGTGGCCAGCACCAGGTAGTCGTAGCGAATCAGCCCGATGCTGGTTTCCACCACCTGCGTGGCGGGGTCCACCGACTGCACCTCAGCCAGCCGGAAGTAGAAGTTGTCCTGCGTGCCCAAAATCTTGCGAAATGGCGACACGATGCTATCGGGGTCGAGGCCGGCGGTGCCCACCTGGTAGAGCAGCGGCCAGAAGCCGTGGTAGTTCTGCTTGTCGATGAGCAGTACCTGCACCGGGGCGTCGGCGAGGCTTTTGGCCAGCGCCAGCCCCCCGAAGCCGCCGCCCACAATCACCACGCGGGGTTTGCCCAGCTCTTCAATCTTCGTTAGTCCTTCCATGCGAATGCGGTAGCCGTGAGTAGCAGCTGCTTCTAACGCAAAAATAAGCCTAGCGGGTGGAGGTACGCGCCAAAACGCACCCTAGCACCCACTAACCAACAAAAACGGCCCGCAACCGAAGCTGCGGGCCGTTTTTAAGGCGATTAAAAAACCTTATTTGCTGTTCGTGTCCAGGCTTTTCATGTAGGCCACCAGGGCGGCGCGGTCGGCCGGGGCGGGGGCGTAGAAGGGATGGGGTGCTTTGACGCCGCGCTTGGGGTCAAACAGCGCATCCATACCTACTACCTCGTCGTCGTGCAGGAACACGGGCTTGCGGGCCAGGTCGAGCAGTAGGGGCAGCGCGTTGCCGCGAATGCCGCCGCCGGGGCTGGCGTCCACCACAATCATCTTGTCGTCAAACGTGCCGGGCGCATTCTGAATGGGCGTTAGCGGGGGCTGGCGCTGGGCAATCACCTTAGGGGCATAGCCAGGCCAGATAACGTTCATCGGGATGAGGCGGCTCTGCACGGCAATGCCCTGGTTGGTATTGTGGCACTGGGTGCAGTTCTCGCTCACAAACAGCGCCTTGCCTTTGGCTACCAGCGCGGCGCTGGTTACCACACCCTTGGGGGCCTGGAGGCTATTTACGTAGGCTTGCAGGTCGCGCAGCTTTTGCTCATCCACGCGCTTGCCCACGGGCGTAGGTGGCTGGCCGGCCTTACCCTGCATGTGAGCCACTACGTAAGGATAGTTGGTAACACCCGTGGCGGCTAGCACGCGCTTATAGCCCGCAATCAGCGAGTCGCCGGCCGTGCTCCCTAGGGTATGAATGAACGTAGCACCGCCCGGCGTCTCCAGGTCGCTCAGGTCGAACAGGGCGGTGTACACCGTGTTGTTGAAGTCGTTCAGGTCGCTGTTTTGGCCCGACGAGCCGTAGGGCGCCGCCAAATCCTGGCGGAAGAAGGGCGCGATGTGAATAGAGTTGCCGTTGCCATCGGGCGAGTCGTCGAAGGTACCGATGGGGTAGTACTTCGGGTTGCTGAAGTAGGCATCAAACTCGGCTTCCGTCGATTTGGCGGTCAGGCCCTTAGGAGCGCGACCAATGGTGCTGCCATCGGGGTTTTGCAGTTGCGCCGTTGGGAATAGCGCCCGCGTGTTGGCGCCCGTAGCCAGCAGCTTGCCCACGTTGAGCTGGTGCGGCGTGGGCCCATCGATGCGCTTGCCAATCGTGCCGCGGGCGCCGTTCAGCTCATACAGCGACTTATCGGTAATGGCGTGGCACAGCGCGCAGCTGATGCCCACCTTGTCGCCCTTGGGCACCATGCCAATGACGGCATTGGCCTTTACGAGCGCGGTCATGGTGGCCGGGTCGTTGAGCTTCGGGGCTTTGGCGGCCGAAAGGTCGGTTTTTACCTCGCTCATGAAGGCCGTTTTCAAGTCGGCCGGAATAGCATCCACGTCGAAGCTCACGCCCGCCTTCAGGGCGTCGAGCACCGTCAGCTTAGCCTGGGCCATGCCCTGGGGCATGCGCACGGCATCGGTCCAGAAGCCTTCATCGCCAAACGTTTCGAAGCGGTACACGTCGCGCCCACTCTCAATGCTGCCGGCGTGCAGGGCCGTGTTGGTAGCGGTGGCGCCGGTTTTGGTGGTGTCACCCACGGCTTCGTGGGCGGTAGTGGGGGTATCGGTGCTGGTAGAGCTGCTGCTGCAAGCGGCGACGGCTACCAGAGCCGTGCCTGATAGCAGCAGGGCTGGCAATCTAAGGTGGGTCAAAGAGCGCACGTACGAATTGTAGAGGTTAAAGGAAATATTGTGTCGTGCATACGCAAGAGCTTAATAAACGGCTATCAAAAAGCTGAAAGAGTGGTTTCAGTAACAAGCTACCACTGGCGCATACGACAACGAGCTTTTAGCAAGAGGCCTGTAATTGCTGTTAGAAAAGCTAAGGTCGTCGGCCTGAAACCCAGTAACGTGTGGTCCGGCGAGCCCTAGGCCTTGTCAGCGCCAAACTCGGCCGCGCCGCCCGCCGGACGGGCCCGCAGCTCGACGCGCCGAATCTTGCCGCTAATGGTTTTAGGCAGCTCGGCCACAAACTCCAGCCGGCGCGGAGCTTTGTAGGGTGCCAGGTGCGCGCGGCCGTAGGCCAGCAGCTCGTGGGCCAGCGCCGCTGTGGGTGCCGCGCCGGGTGCCAGCAGCACAAAAGCCTTCACCTCGTGGCCCTTAATGGCGTGCGGTACGCCCACCACGGCCGCCTCGGCCACGGCCGGGTGCTCAAGCAGCACGCTCTCCACCTCGAAGGGACCGATGCGGTAGCCGCTCGATTTCAGCACGTCGTCGTCGCGGCCCACAAACCAGAAGTAGCCCTCGGCGTCGCGGTAGGCCTTGTCGCCGGTGTAGTACAGGCCGTGCCGAAACACGCTGGCCGCCCGCGCCAGCTCGCCGTAGTAGTTCTTAAACAAGCCGTTGGGGCGGCCCGTATCGGTGCGCACCACAATATGGCCCTCCGTTAGGTCGGGCTGCACGGCGCCCGCGTCGTCGGCAATGGCCACGTCGTACATAAACGAGGGGCGGCCCATGCTGCCCAGGCGCAGCTCGGCGCCGGGCAGGTTGTAAAGTATGGCCGTGCTTTCGGTTTGGCCGTAGCCGTCGCGCAGCCAGTGGCCGGTGCCGCGCTGCCAGGTGGTAATTACCTCGGGGTTAAGCGGTTCGCCGGCGCTCACGCACTCGCGCAGGGCAGGCAGCGGGTAGGCGGCCAGGTTTTCCAAAATGAGTAGGCGCAGCACCGTGGGCGGCGCGCAAAACGTGCTCACTTGCTCGCGGGCCAGCATGGTTAGCAGCGGGCCCGCCGCAAAGCGCCCGCTGCCCTGGTAGGCCACCACGGTGGCCCCTAGGCTCAGGGGCGCAAAAAAGCTGCTCCAGGCAAATTTGGCCCAGCCCGGCTGCGCCACGTTGCAGTGCCGGTCCGTGGGGCGCAGGCCAATCCAGGCGGCGGTGCTGAGGTGGCCCACCGGGTACGAAAAGTGCGTGTGCGTCACCACCTTGGGTGGGCCCGTGGTGCCCGAGGTGAAGAACAAAAACAGGGCATCGTCGGCGCGGGTGGGGGCGGCTGCGGCGTGGGTGCCTAGGCCCGCCAGCGCCCCAAAGCCCACCCAGCCGGGCCGGCGGGCGGCGGGGTCGCCCACCAGCATCTTCAGCTCGATGCGCGCCCCTAGGGCCTGCTCGGCAGCGTCAATCTTGGCGGCGTTTTCGGCGTCGGCAATCACCACGGTGGGCAGCAGCGTGCCAAAGCGGTATTCCAAATCCTGGGCGGTGAGGATGCTGGCAGCTGGCACCAGCACCTGCCCGCCCTTGATGCCAGCCAGGTAGGCCGGCCACAGCTCGGCGCACACCGGCACCATTAGCAGCACGGCCGCGTGCTGCTGCACGCCCTGCTGCCGCCAGTAGTTGAGCAGCTGGTTGGCTTGGCCCAGCAGCTCGGCGTAGCTCAGGGTGCGGCTGCCAGCATCATCGGCCAGCACCAGGGCGGGCTGGGCGGGGTGGGCGGCTAGGTGCAGGCCCTCCACGATGTCGGCCGTCCAGTTGAAGAACTCGGGCTTGGGCACCGGGCGCTGGGCCAGGGCCGGGTAGTTGCCGGCGGCGGCCAGGCGCTGAAACTCGCGGAAGTAGGCTTGCATAGAGGCGGGGTGGGAGGAAACGGCGAAAGTAGCGCCCGGCCGGCGGGCGGTAGGCGCACCCGGCGGGCCTAGGGTCCTAGGGTCGAGCATACGCAACATAAGTCTTTAAAAACCAACAGTAACTAGATGGACATTCAACTTAAAAGCCCGAATGCCAGTAAGTAACCTACCTAACCATCCTTTTCCACTGACCATGAGAAATTTCCTGTTTTTGGCCGTGTTGGCGCTGCTGACCGGCCTAAGTTCCTGCACGCCCCATGTGAATGTGGAGCAGCGCGCCAACGTCGACTTTAGTCGCTACCGCACCTACGCCTGGGCCGATACCAAAGTAAAAAGCTCCGGCGACGCCAACCCGATTTACAAAGACCCCATTGCGCAAGACCGTATTCGCCAGTCGATTGATACCGAGCTAGCCCAGCGCGGCCTGCGCCAGGTGACCAGCGGCCGGCCCGATTTTTACGTGAGCACCCACTTCTACATCGACGATGCCGAGCGCACCGTGGCCAACCCGCCGTCGGGTGGCTTCGGCGCGGGCTACGCCTATCCCTACTCGCTGGCCTACGGCGGCGGCTTCATCCCCGTCAACTACGGCTACTTCTACAACCCCGGCTACTACCAGACCTACCGCTCCGAGCAGTATAAGCAGGGCACGCTCATCATCGACTTTATTGATGCGCGTACCAACAACTTGGTGTGGCGCGGCTCGATGGCCGACCCGGTAGACGAACCCGGCCGCATTGGCCGCGAGTTCAGCGCCAACGCCAAAAATATTCTCGACAAGTTTCCGGTAGCCGAGAAGAAGGGCTAAGGACCCAGGCTGAACGACTTGCAACGGGTTCGGGTTAGCGCTTTATCTTGCCGCCCCAATTTTCTCTGGCTATGACCGCTTTGCTACTGCCCTTTCTGCTTTTGTCCCAGGCCGCCCCCATGGCGAGTGCGGTGATGCACCCTAGCCCCGCGGCGCGGCCGGCGCCCGTGTCCGTCACGGTGGTGGTGTCGGCGCTGGCCTCCACGCAGTCGGTAGTGAAGCTCAACTTCTACAACACTTCCGACGCTTTTCTCAAGGATGGCAAGCAGGTGATGCGGCTGGTGGTGCACCCCGCCGGCAAGAATACCATTACGGTGCCCGTGGAGCTGGCCCCCGGCGAGTGGGCCGTGGCGCTTACCCAGGACACCAACAATAATGACTACCTCGACAAGAACTTCCTGGGCATCCCCACCGAGCCCTATGCCTTCTCCAACAACGTGCGCCCGCGCTTCGCCGCGCCCAAGTTTGAGGAGTGCAAGTTTATGGTGAGCGAGCCCGGCCTGGTGGTCAATATCGCCCTGAAAGAGAAGTAGTAACCGCCGCAAGTAGCCTAAGCCGCGCCTACCTGGTAGGCGCGGCTTTTTTGCGTACCTTGGCTTGCATGAAGCAGGCAGGCCTAGGGGTATTGTGGGTGGGTGCGCTGGGCCTAGGGGCTTGCAGCCAGGCCGACCCGGCTGGCACTAAAGTGGCCGTCGAAGCGGTGGCTGCAACGCCCGCGCTGCCCCAACCGCCGCCCGCCGCCCGCCCCGATACCTTGGCTTCCGCCGCCGCAATGGCCGCCAAAGTGCGGGCAGTTACCACTGATTATCCCACTTGGTATAGCTACACGTACTACCACGTGCCGCTGGCCCGCCAGTTTGAGGGGTTGGGCCCCAGGGGACAAGCCATCTCAACAAAGGATTTTTTGGGGCGCTTGGCCAGCGGCAAGTACCTGGCCATGCGGCGGGGCAGTAGCCACAACGTGCCTGTTTATCAGCTTTATGCCTATGGCGGCAAGCTAGCCCAAATTGGCGTAGTAAGCCAGCATTTGGCCCAGCAGGAGCTGTATAACCAGGTGTGGAAAGGCAAGCCGGCGCCCGCTTTCAATCTAATTGACTTAGCAGGGGTAGCCTACACGCCGGCCAGTACGCGCGGCAAAGTGCTGGTGCTGAAATGCTGGTTTATTAGCTGCGTGGGGTGCGTGCGGGAATTTCCGCAGGCCAACGCGCTAGCGGCAACCTACCGGGCCAATAAGGACGTGTGCTTTATCAGCCTGACCACCGATGATGCGGTCAGCTTGCGGGCCTTTTTGCAAAGCAAGCCGTTGGCCTACGCGACGGTGCCAAACTGCATGGGCTATA
This sequence comes from Janthinobacterium lividum, assembly GCA_050954355.1. Taxonomy (GTDB): domain Bacteria; phylum Bacteroidota; class Bacteroidia; order Cytophagales; family Hymenobacteraceae; genus Hymenobacter. The sequence continues at coordinate 98,128 of JBPBPH010000061.1, read as the reverse complement.
TGCAGAATAAGTTGAAAGTCAATGGGTACCCTACGCACATCGTAATTGGCCGCGACGGCCGAATTGCCTACGTCAGCAACTATATGGATTACTTGCCAGCAGCCATCAACAAGGCCCTGCAAGCCCCGGCGCCGCAGGCTATTGCCCGCAACTCTACGAAGCGCAACCGTCTATAAAACAGTTTTACGGATTCCTACTTTTGCTGGGCGCGCTGGCCCTAGGGGCTTGCGGGCGGGGCGGCCGCCCGGCGCCCGCCAGCTTGGCGGCAACCGAGCAGGCCACGGCCGACTCACTAACGCATGATTTCAAAACCTGGTATAACTACGCTTGTTACTAAGTGGCCCTAGGCCAGCCCTTTACGTGCCTAGATACCAGTGCGCATCCGCTACCCCGCGACGGCAACGTCGTGCAAGTGTCGGACCGGGTGCCCGACCTCATTAAGGCCCTGGCGAGCGTGGTGGTGCCGCCCGGCCGCTAGCCCGCCTAAGCTAGCTTGCCCGAAACGGGTGGCTGCCCCGCGCCAGGCGCTCGGCCAGCTCTACGGCGTAGCGGGCGCGGGTTTCGGGCAGCTTGGCGTCGGCCACCTTGCGGGCCATGGCTCGGCGCATAGCCCCAGTGTGGGCGTGAAAGGCGGCTTCGGCTTCGGGCCAGGCCCCTAGGGCCTCGGCCAGCTCGTCGGGCAGGTCTACGTGGTCGGGGTTGGGGTCGGGCGCCAGCCCGACGGTTAGCGTCTGCCCCAGCTGCAGCCCTAGGCGCTGGCACAGCGACTTGCGTAGCAGCAGGTGCCGGCCGCCGCCGGGCAGTGGTAATAGCCCCAGGCGCTCGGGCGGCGCCCCGTTGAGGGTGGCCAGCACCCGCTTGGTTTTCGGACCTAGGGCCGTTAAAACCAATTCGGGCACTACTACGATTTGGGTGGGCATGAAGCTGGGCCCGCCCGCTTCGAGCGCGGCGCGGAAGGTGACGGCAGCGGCGGGCATATCGGCAGCGGGGAGCATCGCAGAAAAGTGGGGTAGCTAGCGGGCGTTTGGGCGCTCTACCCCCCTAGGGCCCGGCCGGCAAGATACTGCTTGCGTGGGGCGTACCTTACCCACTCTTTTCCCACCAAACCGTTTTTATGCATTGCACTACGTTACGTAACTGGGCGAGTGGCCGGCCCGCCACCTGGCGCTGGCTGGCGGCCTTTTTACTGCTCGGCACCCTAGGCACCTGGCCGGGCCCGGCGCGGGCCCAAAGCCTGCTGCGCGCCAACGGCCCCCAAATAGTGGATGCCAGCGGCCAGGAAGTTATTCTAAGGGGCATGAACCTGGGCGGCTGGATGCTCCAGGAAGGCTACATGATGAAGCCCGGCTTTGGCGGCACCCAGGGCGCCATCAAAAAGCGGCTCTACGACCTGGGCCAGACTGATGCGCAGGTGGAAACCTTTTACCAGGGCTGGCGCGATAATTTCATCACCAAGGCCGACATTGACTACCTGGCGGCCAAGGGCTTCAACTGCGTGCGCCTGCCCTTGCACTACGAGCTGTTTCTGACGGCCCGCCAGCGCGCCGTGCGCACCAGCGTGAGCAAGGGCACCGTCACCTACGCCGCCTATACCGACTCGCTCACGAGCTGGCAGACGAACAACCGCCTTTTTACCGACCCCAGCACCCTAGAGGGCATCCGGCTGATTGACGAGGTGCTGAACTGGTGCGGCGCCAACGGCATGTACGTGGTGCTCGACCTGCACGCCGCGCCCGGCGCCCAGGGCAGCGACACCAACATCTCGGACGCGCTGGCGCCCGGCGGCAACGGCTTCTGGACCTACGCCATCAACCAGGAGGTGACCAACCGGCTGTGGCAAACCCTGGCCACCCGCTACCAGGGCGACCCGCGCATTGCCATGTACGACGTCATCAACGAGCCCAACAACATTCCCAACGTAGGCAGCCAAAACGGCAACCAGCGCCTGCACGACGTGTTGCAGCGCCTCATCAATACCGTGCGGGCCACCGGCGATACCCACCTGATTTTGCTGGAGGGCAACGGCTACGGCAACAACTACGACTACATGGAGAAGCGCACCTTCACCAACACGGCCAACCTAGTGTACAACTCGCACCGCTACGACGCGCCGGCCTACCCGCTCGGCAACGACGTGAACGCCACCGGCGGCAGCGCCAACCAGCTGAGCTTGATTGGCAACCTGACGCGCTTTCGCACCGACAACAACGTGCCCATCTGGGTGGGCGAAACCGGCGAGAACACCGCCGCCTGGATGCGCGAGGCGGCCACCAACCTGCTGAGCGTGGGCATTGGCTACTGCCACTGGACGCTCAAGCGCTTCGAAAACGGCCCCAACGCGGCGCTCTTCCACATCAACCCGCCCTACGTGGTGGACTACGGCACCAACCTGAGCCAGGTGCTGGAAAACGTTAAGCTGGCCAACTGCCAGCTCAACGATGGCACGCTGAGCGCCGTGGCGCCCAACCCCGCCGGCACGGTGCGCGCCGCCCAGCCGCCCCTAGGCCGGCTCATCACCCTCAAGGCCGTAGATGGCGGCGGCTACCTCTCGGGCGAAAACGGCCAGCAGCCCCTAAACGCCAACCCCAGCCACGCCACGGCCGGCGCCAGCGAGCAGTTTGCGGTGCTCGATGCCGGCAACGGCAAGGTGTATTTGCGCAGCCAGGGCAAGTACGTGAGCAGCGAAAACGGCCAGCAGGCCATGACCTGCACCCGCGCCACCGCCGGCTACTGGGAGGCCTTCGACTGGATTGTGAACGCCGACAGCACCATCACCCTAGGGGGCTTCAACGGCCGCTACGTGGCGGGCGGCGGCAGCCAGGCCCCGGCCAACTGTAACCAGTACGTAGTCAGCACCCGCACCAGCTTCACGGTGCGCCTGGTGGGCGCCGCGCTGGCTACCAAGCCCAGCGCCGCCCCGGCCGGCACCGCCTACCCCAACCCCGTGGCCGACCGCCTCACCTACGCGCTGCCCGCCGGCACCCGCGCCCACACCATCAGCGTGGCCGACGCCACTGGCCGCGTGGTGCTGGCGCGCAGCTACGGCGACACGGGCACGCAGCACACCCTCGACACTTCGGGGCTGGCTAGGGGGCTCTACGTAGTCAAGCTCACCGGTGCTGATTTTACGCAGTCGCTTAAGGTGGTGAAGGAGTAGAGTTGAATAGAACGTCATGCTGAGCCTGTCGAAGCATCTCTACCGAACGATGCCCTAGGGGCGCGGTAGAGATGCTTGGACAGGCTCAGCATGACGTGCTTTTTGTGGTTGTACACCTGCTAGCACACTTCACACCAGCAAGCTCAAAAAATCCTGCTGCCCGTTCAGGTACTCGAAGCCGAAGCCTTCTAGGGCCATGCGGGTTTTGATGCCTTCCTCGTCGCCGGGCTGCCGCACCTCGACGCCGATGAAGACAGGACCTTTTTCCTTGTTGTTTTTCTTGATGTACTGAAACTGGATGATGTCTTCGCCCTCGGCCAGCACGTTGTTCACGAAGCGGCGCAGCGCGCCCGGCGCTTGGTTGAAGGTGACCAGGAAGTAGTGCTTGCGGCCCTGGTGGCGCTGGGCCCGCTCTTGGATGTCGGCCATGCGGGTGCTGTCGTTGTTGGAGCCACTCACCACGCACACCACCGTTTTACCCCGTATCTGGTCGGCGTAAGCGTGCAGGGCCGAAATGGCGAGCGTGCCGGCCGGTTCCAGCACCAGGCCTTCCTCGTTGTACATCTTCAGCAAATCCTCGCACACCTGGCCCTCGGGCACTAGGTGCACCTCGTCGAGCAGCGCTTGGCAAATGCTAAACGTCAACTCACCAGGGCACTTCACGGCCGCGCCGTCCACAAAGGTGTCGAGCGTGGCCAGCGCCTGCCGCTGCCCCGCCCGGATGGCGTTGTGCATGCTGGGAGCTCCTAGGGGCTGCACGCCAATAAGCCGCGTGCCTGGGCTCAGCTGCCGAAACACGCTCGCCAGGCCCGAGGCCAATCCGCCCCCGCCGATGGGCATGAAGCAAAAATCAATAACCTGGCCGGGCGAGGCTTTTAGAATTTCGAGCCCCACCGTGGCCTGGCCCTCCACAATGGCCAGGTCATCAAACGGATGCACGAAGGTGCCGGCCTGCTCGTCGCAGCGCGCCTGGGCGGCGTGGTAGCAGTCGTCGAAGGTGCGGCCCGTGAGGTGCACCGCTACCCACTCGCCGCCGAAGAGGCGCACCTTGTCCACCTTCTGGGCGGGCGTTTGGGCGGGCATAAAAATGTCGCCGTGCAGGCCCAGCAGCTGGCAGGCGTAGGCCACGCCCTGGGCGTGATTGCCGGCGCTGGCGCACACAATGCGCCGGGGTGAGTCGGTAGCCGGCAGCGTAGCCATCTTGTTATAAGCCCCCCGAATTTTGTAGGAGCGCACCACCTGCAAGTCCTCACGCTTGAGCAGCACCGTGGCCCCGTAGGCGCGCGACAGCCCAAGGTTTTGAATGAGCGGCGTTTTGGCAATAACGCCTTTAAGGCGGCGGGCGGCGGCCTCCACCTTGGCGAGCGTGACTACGGTAGCGGCCGGCGCCGGGGGAGCTTGGGGAAGTTTCATGCGCAAAAAGGGGCCTAGGGGGCGGCGCTTAAGGTTTTTCGGCCACTATGCGCAGCCGCTTATAATCGGCCACCCAGCGGCCGTCGTGCCACAGCGCGGGGCGCAGCGCCTCGGCAGTGGCGGCCAGCACGGCGGCGCGCTCGGCAGGGGTGAGGCCCACGAAAAAGTAGCCGCCAAATTGATTGAGCCAATCGGCCAAGCCGGTTTCGGGGTCGGCCAGCGGCGTGGGGCGGTCGAAGTGCTGCGCCAGCTGCACCCGAAACCCCTGGCTTTCGAGCAGCGAGGCATACTGGCCCACCGAGGGGAAGTACCACCAGTCGGCCCCCTGCGGGCGGGGGTGGCCATGGGCGCGCAGCTGGTGCAGGGTAGCGGCAATTAGCTGGGCCACGTTGCCCCGGCCGCCCAGCTCGGCCACCAGGCGGCCGCCCGGCTTCAGGTGCTGGTAGAGGCGCTGGGCCACCGCCGTGGCTGCGGGCATCCAGTGCAGTGCCGCGTTCGAGAATATGGCGTCGAAGCGCTCGGGCAGGTCGAGGGTGGTGGCGTCGGCCAGCCGCACATCCAGCGCCGGAAACTGCTGCCGGGCCCGCGCCACCATCTCGGGCGAGGCGTCGATGCCCACCACCGCGGCGCCCGCCTGCGCCAACTGCTGAGTCAGCTCGCCCGAGCCGCAGCCCAGGTCCAGAATGACTTCGCCCGGCTGCGGGGCCAGCAGCGCCACCACGCTTTCGCCGTAGCCAAATACGAAGTTGTGCTGCTGCGCGTAAGTGGTGGCGTTCCAGTGCATAAACTAGCGGGGAAATAACCGTCCTGCTCAGCTGGCGTCCGCTTGCCGAAGCATCTCTACTGAACAATACGGCATGGTAGAGATGCTTCGGCTGCGCTCAGCAGGACGTCCTAATTAGCGCAAGCGGCGAAGCCCTAGGCCTCCACGTTCTCGCTGGTGCGCGAGCGCAGCTCGCGCACGGTGGCGCCGGTGGCCCACAGCTCCGACTCGCGCACTTCCTTCAGTTCGGCTTCCAGCTCCTGGCGGTAGTTGGGGGTGCTGCCGCGCTCGATGGTGCGGCGGGCCTCGGCGCCGCTGGCCACGCTGTCGTACAGCTCGTTGAGCACCGGCAGGGTAGCTTCGCGAAACTTGCCCTTCCAGTCGAGGGCGCCGCGCTGGGCCGTTACCGAGCAGTTGGCAAACATCCAGTCCATGCCGTTTTCGCCCACCAGCGGCACCAGGCTCTGGGTCAGCTCCTCCACGGTTTCGTTGAAGGCCTCGGAGGGCGAGTGCCCGCGCTGGCGCAGCACCTGGTACTGCGCCTCGATAATGCCCGCCAGCGCGCCCATCAGCACGCCGCGCTCGCCGGTCAGGTCCGAGTATACTTCCTTGCGAAAGTCGGTTTCAAACAAGTAGCCCGAGCCCACGCCAATGCCCATGGCCACGGCCTTCTCAAAGGCCTGGCCGCTGGCATCCTGAAACACTGCGAACGACGAGTTCAGCCCGCCGCCGGCCACGAACAGGCGCCGCAAACTGGTGCCGCTGCCCTTGGGCGCCACCAGCACCACGTCGATGCCCTGGGGCGGCACAATGCCCGTCTGGTCGTTAAAAGTGATGCCGAAGCCGTGCGAGAAATACAGGGTTTTGCCCGGCGTGAGGTGCTTTTTCAGCGTGGGCCACAGCGCAATCTGCCCCGCGTCGCTCAGCAAGTTGCAAATGATGGTGCCCTTTTCAGCTGCCTCCTCGATGCTGAATAGCGACTCGCCCGGCACCCAGCCGTCTTTGAGGGCGCGCTCCCACGAGGGCGTGCCCGCGCGCTGGCCCACCAAGACGCGGAAGCCGTTGTCGCGCATGTTCAGCGCCTGGCCGGGGCCCTGCACGCCGTAGCCGATTACGGCAATCGTTTCGTTTTTGAGCAAGTCTAGGGCTGCCGAAAGCGGAAATTCATCGCGGGTGATAACGGTTTCGGGTACGCCGCCAAAGTTGATGGTTGCCATTGGTTGGGTTGGGGGTTGCGCGGACTTTCAGTCCGCGAAGTGAGTGAAAAAAGGTGTGAAAAACTGGCTTGGCTGGCGGACTGAAAGGTCCGCGCTACATCGTGAAAACCTGCTCGCGGTCGTTCAAAAACTCGTTTTCGGCCACCTCCTCGCTCGGCTCGCGGTGCTCAAACTCCTGCAGCTTGCGGTGAAAGCCATCGCTGGCCTTAATGATGGCGATGCGCGCCGAGCGCACGAACTCGATGAGGCCGTAGGGCTGCAAGGCCTTGAGCAAATTGTCGGTTTCCTCGCGGTGGCCGGTGGTTTCAAACACCGTGTAGTCCTTGCGAATAACCACGGCCCTAGCCCCGTTTTCGCGCAAGAGGCGCTCCACGAGCACCTTTTCGGCAATCACATCGGTGGGCACTTTATAGAGGGCCATCTCCTGCCAAATCACCTCCGCGTTGGTGTTATAGTACACTTTCAGCACTTCCACCTGCTTCTCAATCTGCTTGGCCAGCTTGGCCACCACGTCCTCCGTTTCGGTAATGAGGATGTTGAAGCGGTGGATGCCCTCAATCTCGGAGGGCGACACGTTGAGGCTCTCGATATTGATTTTGCGGCGCGAAAAGATGATGGCAATGCGATTGAGCAAGCCCACCTGGTTTTCGGTGTAAGCGGTGATGTTGTATTCTTGGCGTTCCATAGGATAGTAGGGTAGAGATTTTACCGCCTGCCATGGCGAGCCTACGAAGCAATCGCACTCGAACGTTAATCGGCCGAACGACCCCTAGGCGGCTCGTGCTGGTGCGATTGCCTGGCAGGTTCGCCATGACAGACGAAGGGCTGGCCATCATTTCAACCTAATTTCGGCCACGCTGCAGCCCTGCGGTACCATCGGGAAGATGTTGTTTTCCTTGGTCACCATCACTTCCAGCAGGTAGGCGCCGGGCGTGGCTAGCATCTGCTCCAGGGCGGGGCGCAGGGCGGGGCGGGCCTCCACGCGCTGGCCGGGGATGCGGTAGCCAGCGGCTACGGCCACGTAGTCGGGGCTTTGGATATTCACAAACGAGTAGCGCCGCTGGTGGAAAAGCTCCTGCCACTGGCGCACCATGCCCAAGAACTGGTTGTTGAGAATCAGGATTTTAACGTCCACCCCGCTCTGCATAATCGTGCCCAGCTCCTGGATGGTCATCTGAAAGCCGCCGTCGCCGATGATGGCTACCACGGTGCGAGCGGGCGCGCCCAGCTTGGCCCCAATGGCGGCCGGCAGCGCAAAGCCCATGGTGCCCAGCCCGCCGCTCGTCACGTGGCTCCTAGGGTGGTTGAGGGTGGCGTAGCGGCAGGCCACCATCTGGTGCTGCCCCACGTCGGACACGATAATCGCCTCGCCGCCCGTTAGCTCGTTGAGTTGTTGCAGCACCTCGCCCATCGTCAGCTCCTCCGAGGTCGGAAACAGCTCTGCTTGAATCACGGCATCTATTTCCTGCGCGTCGTGGGCGCGGAAGCGGGCCAGCCAGCTTTCGTGCTTTTTCTCGGCTACTAGGGCCGTGAGCAGGGGCAGGGTTTCCCGGCAGTCGCCCCACACTGGCACGGTGGTTTGCACGTTCTTGTCGATTTCGGTAGGGTCGATGTCGAGGTGAATCACCTTCGCCTGCTTGGCGTACTTATCCAGCCGGCCCGTCACGCGGTCGTCGAAGCGCATGCCAATGGCAATCAGCACGTCGCACTCGTTGGTGAGCACATTGGGGCCGTAGTTGCCGTGCATGCCCAGCATCCCCACATTGAGCGGGTGGCTGGTGGGCAGCGCGCCCGCCCCCAAGATGGTCCAGGCCGCTGGAATGCCGGTTTTCTCCACGAAAGCCTTAAACTCGGCTTCGGCGCCGCCCAGCACCACGCCCTGCCCCCACAAGATGAAGGGCCGCTCGGCCTGGTTTAGCAGCGCTGCCGCCTGCGCTACGTACTCGCGGCGCACCCTAGGGGCGGGCAGGTAGCTGCGCACGTGGGTGCAGGGCCGGTAAGGCGGCGCTTCAAAGGGCTGCAGCTGCGCGTTTTTGGTAATATCCACCAGCACCGGGCCCGGCCGCCCGCTCTTGGCCAGGTAGAAAGCTTTAGCTAGCGCCTCGGGTATTTCCTCGGCCTTGGTTACCTGGTAGTTCCACTTGGTAACCGGCGTGGTGATGTTGATAATATCCGTTTCCTGAAAAGCATCGGTGCCCAGCAGGTGCGCAAATACCTGCCCCGTAATGCACACCAGCGGCGTGCTGTCAATCAGGGCGTCGGCTAGGCCGGTTACCAGGTTGGTGGCGCCCGGCCCGCTGGTGGCCAGCACCACGCCCACCCGCCCCGACGCGCGCGCATAGCCCTGGGCCGCGTGAATGGCGCCCTGCTCGTGCCGCACCAGCACGTGGTGCAGCTGGGCCTGAAAGTCATACAGCGCATCGTACACCGGGATGATGGCCCCGCCGGGGTAACCAAAAATCGTGTCTACGCCCTCGGCTACCAGGGCTTGCAGCGTGGCTACCGCGCCCGTGGTGGGGGCGGTAGCGGTTTTTTCGGCAACGGCGGTTTCGGGTTGGGTTTGCATGGCGTTATCGTTTTGGCGGGGCGCCTCACCCCCGGCTCGCTCTCCGAGAAGAAGAGGGGGAGCCTAGGCGGCGCTTAGATAAGCTAGGGCTAAAAACTTGAGACTAAGAACTAGAGCTAGTTTCCCTCTCCTTTTCGGAGAGGGGGCCGGGGGGTGAGGTGCCCCTTAGGTGGTTAGCTGGCGGCAATGGCTTCTGAAAGAGTAGAAACTACCTTTTCATCCTCCTCCAGCAAATCGGTGATGCAGCCGTGGCTGGCGTCGCTCACGGTGCGGATGTACTTGAGCAGCACGCCCTGGCGAGCGGGCAGCGGCGGGCGGCGCCAGGCGGCGCGGCGGGCGGCCAGCTCGGTAGCGGGCAGCTGCACGTCTATGGTATTGTTGGCCGCGTCCAGGGTTATCCAGTCGCCGTTTGCTACCAGCGCCAGGTTGCCGCCGTCGTAGGCCTCGGGGCTCACGTGGCCAATCACGAAGCCGTGGGTGCCGCCCGAAAAGCGGCCGTCCGTTATCAGGGCTACCTTATCCCCGAGGCCCGCGCCCATAATGGCGGCGGTGGGCTTTAGCATCTCGGGCATGCCCGGCCCGCCCTTGGGCCCCACGTAGCGAATAACTACCACCTGCCCGGCCGCAATGCGGCGCTCGGCAATGCCCTGGTTTAGCTCGGCCTCGGAATTAAACACGATGGCCGGCCCGGCAAATTGCAGGCCTTCTTTGCCCGTTATTTTGGCCACCGCGCCCTTGGTGGCCAGGTTGCCATACAGCATCTGGATGTGCCCGTCGGCCTTGATGGGGTTGCTCAGCGGGCGCAGCAGGTCCTGCTCGGGCCCTAGGGGCTGCACGTTGGCCAGGTTCTCGGCCAGGGTGCGGCCCGTCACGGTCAGCAGGTCGCCGTTGAGCAGGCCGTAGTCGAGCAAGGTGCGAAACACGGCCGGAATGCCGCCCAGGTTCGACAAGTCCTCCATCAAGTACTTGCCGCTCGGCTTGAGGTCGGCCAGCACCGGCACCCGGTTGCTCACCGCCTGGAAGTCGTCCATCGTCAAGCGCACGCCCGCCGCGTGGGCAATGGCAATGAGGTGCAGCACGGCGTTGGTGCTGCCGCCGAGCACCGTGATGACGACCAGCGCGTTCTCGAAGGCAGCGCGGGTGAGGATGTCGCGGGGCTTGAGGTCCAGCTCCAGCAGGCGGCGCAGGTAGGCGCCCGTATCCAGGCACTCCTGCATTTTGCCGGGGCTATCGGCGGGCAGCGACGACGAGGCCGGCACCGACATGCCCAGTGCCTCGATGGCGGCGGCCATGGTATTGGCCGTGTACATGCCGCCGCAGGCGCCCGGCCCCGGGCAGGCGTTGTGGATGATGCCACGGTAATCCTCATCCGAAATCTGCCCGTTTACCTTCTGGCCATAGGCTTCGAAGCACGACACGATGTTGAGCTTCTGGCCCTTATACTCGCCGCCCCGGATAGTGCCGCCGTACACCATGAGGCTCGGCCGGTTGAGCCGCGCCATGGCCATGAGCGCGCCGGGCATGTTCTTGTCGCAGCCCACCACGCAGGCCAGCGCGTCGTAGTAGTGCGCGCCCGCCATGGCCTCAATCGAGTCGGCAATTATCTCCCTCGATACCAGCGAAAACCGCATCCCATCGTTGCCGTTCGTGATGCCGTCGCTCACCCCAATCGTGTTGAAGCGCAGCCCCACCAGCCCCTGCGCCCGCACGCCGCGCTTCACCTCGTCGGCCAGCCCGTTCAGGTGCATGTTGCAGGTGTTGCCCTCGAAGCCCGTCGAGCAAATGCCTACGAACGGCTGGCGCAGCTCCGCGTCCGTCAGCCCCGCCCCAATGAGCATGGCTTGCGAGGCCGGCAGGCTGTCGTCCTGGGTATAAAGGCGGCTATACTTATTGAGAATCATGGGGTTGAAGTAGAATGGTGCGGAGGCCTAGGGTGTAAAAAAACCTTCCTGGCGCCGGGCGCGGAAGGCTTTTTCTTGCAGCAAGAAGCAGCTCCCGTCAGCCAGTCCGGCGCGGAATAATGACCGTGGAGATGACTAGAGATATGGTAATCATCAAATAATGGTGCTGGCCCCAATGGCCACGTTTTGTGCGTTCCACTGCTGCTCGCTGCTGTCGCGCACCCAAAAGGCGACGTAGCTGCCCACCTGCTCGGTGGTGTAGGGCGCTTTCGGGTTCAGCTCGGGAGTCAAGATATTGTTGTTCAGCGCTTCATCGACGCCCTCGCGCACCAGGGCCGCTTCCTCGTTCAAACCAAAGTGCTCCAGCATCATGGCGCCCGACAGGATGGTGGCGATGGGGTTGGCAATACCCTTGCCAGTGGCTTGCGGGTACGAGCCGTGGATGGGCTCAAACAAGGCCGCCTCGCCCACCGAAGCCGACGGCAGCAGCCCTAGGGACCCGGCAATGACCGAAGCCTCGTCGGAGATGATGTCGCCAAACATGTTCTCAGTCAAAATAACGTCGAACTGCTTGGGGTTCAAGATAATCTGCATGGCCGCGTTGTCCACAAATAGGTAATCGACGGCCACCGTGGGGTACTGTGTGACCAAACCCTGCACCACTTCGCGCCACAAGCGCGAAGTTTCCAGCACGTTGGCTTTGTCTATTAGCGTCAGCTTTTGGCGGCGCCCCTCGGCCGCCCGAAAGGCCAGGTGCGCGATGCGCTCAATCTCGGGCCGCGAGTAGGTGCAGTTGTCATAGGCCGAGCCATCGGCCCGGCGGCCCTTCTCGCCGAAGTAAATGCCGCCCGTCAGCTCCCGAAAAATGAGCATATCGGTGCCCTGAATGCGCTCGGCTTTGAGGGGCGAGTGGGGCAGCAGCACGTCGTAGGCCGTAACGGGGCGGATGTTGGCGTAGAGGCCCAGCTCTTTGCGCAGGCGTAGCAGGCCCTGCTCGGGGCGCACCGGGGCGCTGGGGTCGTTGTCGTACTTCGGGTCGCCGATGGCCCCTAGCAGCACCGCGTCGGCGGCGCGGCAGCCGGCCAGCGTGTCGTCGGGCAGGGGGTTGCCGGTGGCCTCAATGGCGCAGGCGCCCATTTGGTAGGCGCTAAACCGGAACTCGTGCCCGAAGCGCTCGGCCACGGCCTCCAGCACCTTCACGGCTTGCCGACATACTTCCGGGCCGATGCCGTCGCCCGCCAAAACGGCTATTTTCTTGCTTACCATACCCATGCGCGCTGTTTCTCGAAGGCCTCAATGGCCGGTTTCTGATTTACTAAAAAGTCAATATCGTCATACCCGTTTAGCAGGCACTCCTTTTTGTAGGGGTCGATGGCGAAGCTGAATGACTCGCTCCAGGCCGGCACCGCCAGCGTCTGGCTGGGCAAATCCACCACCAGCGCTAGCTGCGGCTGCTCAAAGATGGCCGCCAGCAGCCGCCCTAGGGTGTCGTCCGCTACTTGCAGCGGCAGCAGCCCAGTGTTGAGGGCATTGCCCCGAAAAATATCAGCGAAGTAGCTAGAGATTACTGCTTTAAAGCCGGCGTCGTACAGCGCCCAGGCCGCGTGCTCGCGGCTGCTGCCGCAGCCAAAGTTCTTGCCCGCCACCAGCACCTGGCCGCCGTAGCGCGGGTTGTTAAGGACAAAGTCGGCCTTTGGCGAGTTGTCGCCGTTGTAGCGCCAGTCGCGAAATAGGTTGTCGCCAAAGCCTTCCCGCGTGGTCGCTTTCAGAAAGCGGGCCGGAATAATCTGGTCGGTATCAATGTTTTCCAGCGGCAGCGGCACGGCCGTGCTTTGCAGGGTTTGGAAGCGCTCCATTAGTTTAAATACTCGGTAATATCCACGATGCGCCCCTGCACGGCCGTGATGGCCGCTACCAGCGGGCTGGCCAGCAGCGTGCGGGCGCCCGGCCCTTGGCGCCCTTCAAAGTTGCGGTTGGAGGTGGCTACGCAGTACTTGCCGGCGGGTATTTTGTCTTCGTTCATGGCCAAGCAGGCGCTGCAGCCGGGCTCGCGCAGTTCAAAGCCCGCGGCGGCCAGCACCTTATCAATGCCCTCGGCAATGGCCTGCTGCGCTACTTGCTTGGAGCCGGGCACGATGATGGCTTCCACGTGCCCGGCCTTGCGCTTGCCCTGCACGTAGGCCGCCACCGTGCGCAAATCTTCGATGCGCGAGTTGGTGCAGCTGCCAATGAATACGTAGTCGATTTGCTTGCCCAGCAGCGGCTCGCCCCGCCGCAAGCCCATGTACTTTAGTGACTTATCAAAGCTCTCGGCCTCGGTGGCGGGCACTTCCGTGGGCACGTGGCCGGTGAGCGGCATGCCCATGCCGGGGTTGGTGCCGTAGGTAATCATGGGCGCAATAGCGGCCGCCGCGTAGGTATATTCAGTATCGAAGGTGGCGCCTTCTTCGGTGTAAAGCGTCTGCCAGTACCCTAGGGCCGCCTCCCAAGCTTCTCCTTGCGGCGCAAAGGGGCGGCCCTGCACGTAGGCAAAGGTGGTGGCATCGGGGGCGATGAGGCCGCCGCGCGCGCCCATCTCAATGCTCATGTTGCAGATGGTCATGCGCCCCTCCATGCTCAGGGCTCGGATGGTGCTGCCCGCATACTCCACAAAGTAGCCGGTGGCCCCGCCCGTGCCGAGCTGCGCGATGATGTAAAGGATAATGTCCTTGGCCGTGACGCCCGGGCGCAACTCGCCTTCTACCGAAATGCGCATCCGCTGGGGCCGGCTCAGCAGCAAGCACTGCGAGGCCATTACCTGCGCCACCTGGCTGGTGCCAATGCCAAAAGCCACCGCCCCAAACGCGCCGTGGGTGCTGGTGTGGCTGTCGCCGCATACGATGGTGAGGCCCGGCTGCGTCAGCCCCAGCTCGGGCCCAATCACGTGCACAATGCCCTGGCGCTGGTGGCCTAGGCCATAAAGCTCAATGCCATACTTCTCACAGTTCTCGGTCAGCTTATCTACCTGCGAGCGCGAAAGCGGCTCCGCAATGGGCAAGTGCTGGTTGAGGGTCGGCACGTTGTGGTCGGCCGTGGCAATAATGCGCGCGGGCCGGAACAGCCCCAGGCCCCGCGCCGCTAGCTCGTCAAACGCTTGCGGACTAGTTACTTCATGAATCAGGTGGCGGTCAATATATACCACCTCTTGCCCGCCCTCGATGGAGCGGACAACGTGGGCATCCCAGATTTTATCGAATAGCGTGCGGGGCATTGTATAAGCAATTGATAAAGTACGTCACGCTAAGCTTGCCGAAGCTTGCCGTTACTAGAACAAAATGGTACAGTGGCTAATAACAAAAATGACAGTTTAATCTACTTTAGTTTAGCAAGCCATTTTGTTTTAAATGGTCAAAAATTAATTTGTCGACGCCCACTACTTGGTCTTTTTCAGAATACTTGAACCATCTGATTTCTTCGATTTCAGAACTCGCATCTATCTCTCCAAAGTACTTTCCTGAATAGCAAGTCATTTTCACAAAAACTCCTTCTGGTTGTCCATGAGCTTGAGCTTCAAATGCTCCTATAAACTTTAGTGTGTCTTTATTAATATCAACACTAAGCTCTTCGTTAATTTCTCGAATTAAGGCTTGTTCATCGGTTTCATCAGCTTCTCTCTTGCCACCCGGAATATAAAATTTATCCTTCCCATAACTTTTTGCCAAAAGAATATGGTTGTTCTTTATCTCTATCCAAGCAAGTTTATCAATCAGCTTCATGTATATCTGGCATAAATTATTAATAAATACCAGAAAAACAGCCAAGGAAACGAAGCAACAGGGGGAAGTTTTGGTCGTGTTAAGGGTGTGAAAGAATGGCGTTATTGGGGTTTTAACCCGACCCCCTGACTTCCCTGCTCCCACCCACTGGCAGCGCCTGCTGCTCCGCTTCCTTGGCCAATTAAGTTGAGGTGAAAAATGCGTTGACGATGTGCCGAAGGCAAAATTGATGGGCGATAGAAACTCAAGCTACCGCATTTCCACATCTGCCGTCGTTTGCACGCTGACAATCAGTTCGTGCAAGTCGTTATCAATCACTTCGCGCTGGCGGTCGGCCAGTTGCAAAAAGCTGGCGTAGGCCGTATTTAGGGCGGGGCGCTCGAGGTGGTAGCCCAGCTTTTGGAGGCGGTAGGCCAGGGCGGCGCGGCCCGAGCGGGCCGTGAGCACAATGCTCGAATCGATGGCGCCTACCTCCCTAGGGTCAATAATCTCGTAGGTTTCGCGGCACTTAATCACGCCGTCCTGGTGAATGCCGCTGCTGTGCGCAAAGGCGTTGGCGCCCACAATGGCTTTGTTGGCTTGCACGGTCATGCTCATGAGGTGCGACACGAGCGCCGAGGTTTCGGTGAGCAGCGGCGTGCGTACGTTGGTGTGCAGGTGCAGGTCGGGGTGCTGGCGCAGTATCATCACTACTTCCTCAAGGGCGGTGTTGCCGGCGCGCTCGCCCACGCCGTTGATGGTGCACTCAATCTGGCGCGCCCCGTTCAGCACACCCGCAATGGAGTTGGCGGTGGCCAGGCCGAGGTCGTTGTGGCAGTGCGTAGAAAGCGTGGCGCGCTCAATGCCTTTTACGCTATTGGCCAAGTAGTTAACCTTGGCGCCGTACTCGTGCGGCAGGCAGTAACCGGTGGTATCCGGAATGTTGAGCACGGTGGCCCCGGCGGCAATTGCGGCCTCGCACACGCGGGCCAGAAACTCGTTATCGGTGCGGCCGGCATCTTCGGCGTAAAACTCCACGTCTTCCACAAAGCTCTTGGCCAGCTTCACGGCGGCTACGGCGCGCTGTAGCACATCCTCGCGGGTGGTGCGCAGCTTCTGCTGCACGTGCAAGTCGCTGGTGCCAATGCCGGTATGGATGCGCGGGCGGCGGGCCGTGCGCAGCGCCTCGGCCGCCACCCGAATGTCGTTTTCTACGGCGCGGGTGAGGCCGCATACGGTAGCTTCCTGCACCTGGGCGGCGATGGCGGCCACGGCGGCAAAATCGCCGGGGCTCGACACCGGGAAGCCCGCTTCAATCACATCGACCCCTAGGGCCTCGAGCTGGCGGGCAATAACGAGCTTCTCCTGCTGGTTGAGCTTGCAGCCCGGCACCTGCTCGCCGTCGCGCAGGGTGGTGTCGAAAATCTGGATTTTTTGCGTCGCCATGAGGTAGAGAAACTAGTCGTAAGCCCCGCGTGGCTGGGCCAGCGCTGGATTTAGGCGGCAAGTACCTGTACTTTTCAAGTCTACAAAAACAAATTTGCCCAAATTCTATTATTTCCAAGCCTCACCTGCAAGACGATAACCATTTGTTAATAAGCACTTTGTTTAAGTATATTGTACAATGCCTAACCGCGCCAGCGACCCCGTTTTTCAGCTCATAAAGTCGCTCACGCAGTCCGAAAAGCGGCATTTTCGCTTGTTCACCAGTCGCCAGGGCGCTACCGAGGGGCTAAAATTTTTGCAGCTCTTCGATGCCTTCGATGCCCAGGAGCAGCCCGACGAGGAGCGGGTGCTGCAGCAGGTGCCTATCCTCAAGCGGGCGCAGCTGGCCAACCTCAAGGCCAACCTCTACCGGCAGCTGCTGGCCAGCCTGCGCCTCTACCACGCCAGCCAAAACCTGGATATCCAGCTGCACGAGCAGCTCGACTACGCCCGCGTGCTCTACAACAAGGGTTTTTATCAGCAAAGCCTGCGCATGCTAGCCCGCGTGAAGCAGGCGGCCCAGCAGGCCGAGCTGCCCCACGTAGCCCTGCTAGCCATTGATTTTGAAAAGCTTATCGAGTCGCAGTACATCACGCGCAGCTTGCAGGGTCGGGCCGAGTCGCTGGCGGCCGAAGCTACGGCCACGGCCGCGCACCTCAGCCAGCAGCACGCGCTGTCCAACGCCTCGCTGCGGCTGTATGGACTATACTTGCAGGCCGGCCACGCCCGCAACCAGGCCGACCACGAGCGCTTTACCGCGTACTTCCGCGCCCACGTGCCGGCCCAGCTGGCCCTAGGCAGTGGCTTCTGGGAGAAGCTCTATTTTTACCAGGCCCACGTGTGGTACCACACGATTAATCAGGATTTTCGGGCCTGCTTTCGCTACGCCCAAAAGTGGGTCGATTTGTTTGCGGCGCAGCCCGACCTGAAAGACAGCCAGACGATGCTCTACATCAAGGGCCTGCACAACCTGCTGGCGGCCTTGTTCAACCTGCTCTACTACAGCCGGTTTATGGAGGTGCTAAAGGTGCTCGAAGACTTTGCCGCCAACCAAACCCGCCGCGCCACCCTCAACACCGAAACGCTGCTGTTTCAGTACATCTGGACCAACCGGCTGAACGCGATTTTCCTCGAAGCCCGCTTCACCGAAGGCGTGGAGCTGCTGCCCGAGCTATTGGAGCAGCTAGGTGAGCACCGCGGCCAACTCGACCTGCACCGCACGCTGGTGTTTTACTACAAAATTGCCTGCGTCTATTTTGGCAGCGGCCAGTACCGGCAGGCCATCACGTACTTAACTCGCATCATCGACCACAAGGACTTGAGTTTGCGCGAGGACCTGCAGTGCTTTGCGCGCATCCTCAACCTGGTGGCCCACTACGAGGCTGGCGACGATGCCGAGCTGGAATACCAGGTGCGCTCGGTATACCACTTTCTGGGTAAGATGAACGACCAGCAGCCCATGCAGCTGGAGGTGCTGCGCTTTCTGCGCCGCCTAGGGCACTTCGAGCCGGCCAGGCTGCGAGAGGAGTTTGCGCGGCTCAAAGCCAAGCTGGAGGAGATTGCCGCTCGCCCCTACGACCGCCGCCCGTTCCTCTACTTCGACATCATTTCGTGGCTGGAAAGCAAGGTGAGCGGCCGCTCGGTGCAGGAGGTGATGCAGCAGAAGTTTCTGGGGCTGAAGTAGGAACTGGCTGGTGAGGCGCCCTATCAAGGCCATAAAAAAGCCCACCCGGCAGCCGGGTGGGCTTCTCACAATAAAAGGCCCTAGGGCTACTGGCCCAGCTTTTTCTTTAGATTCTCGTCCAGGGCCTCTAGGAACTCCTCGGTGTAGAGGTAGTCCCGGCCGTGCTCCACCTTGTTGCCGTGGATGCAGACGGCCAGGTCCTTGGTCATTTTGCCGCTTTCCACGGTTTCGATGCACACGGCTTCTAGGGCCTTGCAGAAGTCAATCAGCTCCTGATTGCCATCGAGGATGCCGCGGAATTCGAGACCGCGGGTCCAGGCGAAGATGCTGGCGATGGGATTAGTGCTGGTGGGCTTGCCGGCTTGGTGGTCGCGGTAGTGGCGCGTGACGGTGCCGTGGGCGGCTTCGGCCTCCATCACAGTGCCGTCGGGCGTTACCAGCGTCGAGGTCATCAGGCCCAGCGAGCCAAAGCCCTGCGCCACGGTGTCGCTTTGCACGTCGCCGTCGTAGTTTTTGCAGGCCCACACGAAGTTGCCGTTCCACTTCAGCGCCGAGGCCACCATGTCGTCAATCAGGCGGTGCTCGTAGGTGATGCCGACGGCCCGGAACTTGGCCTGGTAGTCGGCTTCGTAAATCTCCTGGAAGATGTCCTTGAAGCGACCGTCGTATTTCTTGAGAATCGTGTTCTTGGTGCTCAAATACAGCGGCCAGCCCTTCATGAGCGCCTGGTTGAAGCAGGCGTGGGCAAAGCCGCGGATGCTCTCGTCGGTGTTGTACATAGCCAGGGCTACGCCGTCGCTTTTGAAGTTGAACACCTCGTAACTCTGCACCTCGCCGCCGTCCTCGGGCGTGAAGGTGATGGTGAGCTTGCCCTTGCCTTTGGTCACGAAGTCGGTGGCGCGGTACTGGTCGCCGAAGGCGTGGCGGCCGATGCAGATGGGGGCCGTCCAGTTGGGCACCAGGCGGGGCACGTTGCGCATCACAATCGGCTCGCGGAACACCGTGCCGTCCAAGATGTTACGAATAGTGCCGTTGGGCGACTTCCACATCTGCTTCAGCCCAAACTCCTTCACGCGCTCCTCGTCGGGGGTAATGGTGGCGCACTTGATGCCCACGCCGTACTGCCGAATGGCGTTGGCCGAGTCGATGGTTACCTGGTCGTTGGTTTCGTCGCGGTACTCAATGCCCAGGTCGTAGTACTTAATGTCGAGGTCGAGGTAGGGCGTAATGAGCTTGTCTTTGATAAATTTCCAGATGATGCGCGTCATCTCGTCGCCGTCCAGCTCCACTACGGGGTTGGCTACTTTAATCTTGCTCATGGGCATTGGTGGGAAAGTGAAAACCGGGTTTTTCGGGCTGCAAGCTAGCTTGCCGCATCCTACAAACCCCCTAGGGTCCCTTTGTTTCTAAAGCCCGCCGGTAGCCCTAGGGCGCCTGGCCGGGGCCTAGGGCGGGCGCGGTAGCCGTAGTTGGCAGCGTTTGCGGGCCGCGTTTTGCGGCCCAAAATCCTATTTGCGCGGCCCTGGCCAGGGTGCTGCTCAATGCGTTTTCATCCAGGCAAAAAAGTCGCGGGCCACCCGGTCCCAGTTCCATTTTTTATGGTCTACCTGCCCGTCCGTAAAGCCGAAGAAGTTGTGCTCTAGGCCCGGGTAGGCGCGGAAGGTAAAGTTGGTTTTGCCGGCTCGAATCATTTCCAGCCGTAAATAATCTTCGAGCAAGGCCGAGCGGTCGCGGGTGCCGTAGCCCACAAATACTGGGATGCGGCTGCGGCGAAAGTCGTTGAGCGGGGTGTGGGTAGATGATAGCGAGGAAACCAATAAGTGCGTGTCGCCCAGGCAGTTGTTTTGCTTGGGCGCGGCCACTACTTCCTGCCAATAGTGAAAACTATTCTCGGCGCCCACCGAGTCGGCATCCTGGCGGTCGCCCGAAATAACTGTGAGCATCCTCCCTAGGGGGCTGCCGCTGAGGTACACCACGCGGCGCAGCGGGCCCGGCTGGCGCGCCAAGCGGGCCACCACGTTGGTGCCTTCCGAGTGGCCCATGGCCGTGATGTCAGTTGCCTGCACCCAGGGCTGGCGGGCCAGGTAGCGCAGCACGGCCGCGTCGCGCGCCACATAGTACTCCAGATAGTTGCGTTGGCAGTAGGCGAGGGGCACGTTGCCGGTTTTGGGGTCTAAATATTCGTAGTTAGGCGTGAGTGATTTGGTACTGGCCACCAGCGGCAGGCCGGGCTTGCTGATTTCTACGAAGTGGTAGCGCGCCAGCAGCGTATCGGTTTCGAAGGGCAGCATCGGAAACGCACCTTTCTCGTCGTACAGAATAACGGGCTTGGAGCCCGACCCTTGCACGAACAGAAATACCGGCTTGCGCTTCAGCTCCTCGCCCTTTTTCGACAATACCAGCACGTCTACCATGTCGCCCTTATAGCGCATCGTCAGGTGGCGGTAGCCGAAGTCGGCGGGCGTTTTGGGCTGGGCGTGGGCAGGCTGCAGGCTCAGCAGCGCCCCTAGGGCCAGCAGGCAGTACAAAAGGCGCATAAGCAAAGCGGCCGTAAGGAACCACCGGGCTATGGACTCAGGCCTTCCTGCGTAAGTTGCGCCGTGTCGATTCTGCAATTTTCTACCCTGGCTGCCCCTAGGCTACGCCGGGCTGCCTGGCTGGCGCTGCTGCCGCTCACCTCCGCCTGCGGGCAAACTACCACCCCCGCGCCGCCCGTGCCGGCCGCCATCGTCCTCGACTCGGCCACCGGCAAAACGGATATGCCCTGGCTGCGCCAGCGCCTCGACAGCAGCCGGGTGCTGCGCCGCCAGCAGGTGGGCGTGGCCCTGGCCGACGCCGCCACCGGCGAGCCGCTTTTTGGCTACAACGCGGGCAAGGACTTCACGCCGGCCAGCACCCTGAAGCTGCTCAGCCTCTACGCCGGCCTCACGCTGCTCGGCGACTCGCTGCCCAGCCTGCGCTACTTCAGCCGGGGCGATACGCTCTTCTTCCAGGGCACCGGCGACCCCACGCTGCTGCACGGCGACGTGCCCTCGCGGCGGGCCTACGCCTTTTTGGCCGGCCGGCCCGAGAAGCTGCTGGCTTACTGCGACATTGCCTGCGTGCCGCCCTACGGCCCCGGCTGGACCTGGGACGACTTCGGCTACTACTTCCAGCCCGAGCGCACGGCGTTGCCGCTCTACGGCAACACGGTGCGCTTTTATGGCAGCGCGCCGCCGCTGGGGCGCCCTAGGCCCGGCGCGCCGCTGCAGGCCCTGCCGCAGCACGTGCGGGTGGCGCCGCGCTACTTCGCGCCCCTCACCGCCAAGGCCGGCCCCGACTTCCGCCTCTCGCCCGACCAGGACGACGAGGAGCACGTGTTTCGGGCCCAGCTCGACAACCGCTATACCTACCTGCCGGCCCCCAAGAAGTGGGTGGACGAGCTACCCTACCGCACCAGCCGTTCGCTGCTGCTGCGCCTGCTGGGCGATACCCTGCGCCGCGCCGTGGTGGGCGTGGGGCCCTGGCGCCCGCGGCCGGGCCAGGATAGCATCCGCACCCTGCACGGGCTGCGCGCCGACTCGCTTTACCGCCGCATGCTGCGCGTGAGCGACAATTTCCTGGCCGAGCAGCTGCTGCTCATGGCCAGCACCCGCGTGGGCTACCGCGACTCGCTAAGCGGGGCGCGCACCATTCGCTACCTGCTCAAAAACCAGCTGCGCACCCTGCCCGACCGCCCCGCCTGGGTGGATGGCTCGGGTCTCTCGCGCCTCAACCTGCTCACGCCGCGCACCCTCACGGCGCTGCTGGTGCGCCTGCACCAGCAAGTGCCCGAGGCGCGCCTGCTGAGCTTGCTGGCGGCCGGCGGCGGCCAGGGCACCCTGCGCAAGCGCTACTTCGAGCCCGGCCCGCCCAAAGTGACTTGGTTTTGGGGTAAAACCGGCACCCTCACCCACACCTGCAACCTGGCCGGCTACCTGCGCTGCAAAAGCGGCCGGCTGGTGGCCGTTACGTTCTTCAACAACAACATTGTGGGCGACGACCAGCGCACCCGCGACACCATGCAATGGATATTGAGTGAGGTGCGCCAGCGCTTATAAAACAGGAAGTTATCAAGAAAATATAGCAGCGGTTAAAATAATTTGTGATTGATAAGTTGCTTACAGTCAATCGGTCGGGTACGGTTGAGGTAAAAAGTGCGTTTTGTTAGAGGGTTTATGGTTGGGCTTATCTCAGATAGTTTTGTAGTGCTCTCTAGAAAACACTACTTAACCTTCCTTAAGCGCTACTGCCATGATGCAAACTTTTACCAAGTGTTTGGTGGCCCTAGGGCTGCTAAGCTTCGGGTTGCCGGCTGCCGCCTCGGCCCAAACTATTACGGGTTTTACGCCCGCGCAGGCCGCGCCGGGTGCTACCGTCACCATCACCGGCACCAAACTAAACTCACTGAGCTCGGTGATGCTCAATGGCCAGCCGGTGAAGGTGCTCAGCGCATCGGATAAGCAGGTGGAAGTGCAGGTGCCCCGCGCAGCGGCCACCGGCCGCCTGCGCCTGACTACGAACAAGGGCTCGGTGCTTACTGCCAATAAGCTCGGCATTCTGCGCCAGTCGTCGGCCGTGAGCTACTTGTCGAAATCGACCAGTGTGCTCGGTTTTAACGCCAGCGGTAACTATTCGACCCCCATGATAAGCGACCTCAACCACGACGACCGCCAGGAGTTGCTGGTGGGCCAGGGCGACGGCACCATCATGGCGTGCGAGCAAACGGCCGTCAATGCCGCCGGCTTTGGGGCGGGCACGCTGCTGAAGGTGCAGAACGGCACCACCCTGGCGACGCTGAACGTGGGCCTAAACAACGCGGGCGGCCACTTTGCCAAGCCTACCCTCACCGACCTCGACGGCAACGGCTTGCTGGAGCTGCTGGTGGGCGAGAACACGGGTACCATCCTGCGCTACGAGCAAGTAGATGCCACGGCCGCCAATGCGCTGGTATTTACGCGCACCCTGCTGTTTGCCAATCCCTACGCCAATACCGCTAGCCCCGGCGATGGCTACTATGCCCGCCCTACCGTGGCCGACCTCGACAACAACGGCCTGCTCGACGTGCTGGTGGGCAGCAACGACGGGAAGCTGCACCGCTACGAGCAAACGGCGGCCAATGCCATCACCTTCAACAGCCTAGGGTTTATGAAGGACGAAAAGGGGGTGGTGATTGACGCGGGCGCCGTGGACAAGCCCCTGCTGACCGACTACAACGGCGACGGCTACCTCGACATGCTGCTCGGCAACCAGGCTGGCGCCATCGTGCTCTACACCCAGACCGGCAGCGATGCGGTAGCATTCAAGTCGCTGGGCAACCTCACCACCGATGGCCAAAAAACGCTGGATATGAGCGGCGGCGGCGGCTTTGCGGCCCCCGCCGTGACGGACATCGACGGCAACGGCTTGTTGGACTTGTTCGTGGGCAACGGCAATGGCAGCGTTTACCGCCTCGAGCAGGCCCAGTCGGCTACCATCCCCACCATTGTGGCTCCGCTGCCGGTGGTGCTGGTGGCCTTCGGCGGCCAGGCCCAGAGCAGCGGCAACCAGCTGAGCTGGACCACGGCCTCGGAGGTGAACAGCGCCTACTTCGGCCTTGAGCGCTCGGTTGATGGGGTCAGCTTTACGCAAGTAGCCCAAGTGGCGGCCCTGGGCAGCAGCGCCAGCGCCCACACCTACCAGTACCTGGACGCGGCGGCCCCGGCCGGCACCAGCTACTACCGCCTGCGCCAGGTAGACCAGGGCGGCACCAGCACCTACTCGGCCGTGGTGGCCCTAGGCCGCGCCAGTGCCCCTAGCAGCGCCATCGGCAGCGCCCGGCCCCAAGTATTTCCCACGGTATTCGACGAAACCCTGAGCGTGGCGCTGCCCGATGCCGTCGCCACCCAGGCCGCCACCGTGACCCTGCTGGCCACCGATGGGCGCCCGGTATACGCCAGCCAACTAGCCCTAGGGGTGGCGCCCCAGGCCCTGCCGGCCCTGCCGGCCCTGGCGCCGGGCATATACCTGCTGCGCATTGCCACGGCCGCCGGCACCAGCGCGCAGCGGGTGGTGCGCAACTAAAGGAGTTTAAGGCCTGGCCAGCCAGTAGCAGCCTGGCTGGCCTGGCCTTAGCTTAAAGGGCGGCTCTAAAACTGACGTAGCCTTTACCGTCACCACTGGCCTAGGGCAGTGGTGACGGTAAAGGCTAAAATGGCTTACAGCGTAAGCACCCGCGTGCTCTCCTCCCCAAACTGGCTGATGACGCGCACCGCCACCTGGCGGCCTTTTGTGGCCGCGATGGGGTGCGACTGGAAGCCGTAGAGCCGCTCCCAGGCGTCTTCATCCAGCTCGATGCGCAGGGTTTGCTCGGCCTTGCGCTTGGTGCTGGCGCTGGCCTGGCTGTCGAGCTTGGTGCGCCACTTCTTGAACTCGCCCTTCTCGCCGCCGCAGAAGAAAACCTGCCGCACCAGAAAGTTGGAGCCGTCGTAGTCGTCGTCGAGCATCCAGTAGGCGATGTCCTCGACCGAGCGGGCGGCCAAGCGGTTGTTAATGGGGTCCCAGATGTCGAGGCCGCGCACTTCGACTATGACAGTACCCGTTTTTTCACCGCGCAGCAGGCCGATTTCGGGCTCGCCGATGGTCACGAACGAAGCGGGTGCTGCCGCGCGGGTTGTAGTAGTTGGGCACCGGCCGGATGCGGCGCTCCGCTGCCGGCTGGCCCACTGTGATGGCCTCGGCGATGTGGCTAGCCACGGCCTGCGGGTCCCAGTACTTCACGAGGCGCTTGAAGGCGGGGTCGGTTTGGTGCACCAAGGTCAGGCACTCGTCGTACCACTGCGCCACGATGCGGCGCACGGGGCTGAAAAACTCCATTTGGGGCGTGCCCGCCACGTCGGAAAAGTGGTAGCGCAGCACCTCCCGCGCCAGGTAGTACACCACCTCGTTGTCGCGCAACTGCTCGTGGGCTTGCAGCGTGAGGTGCTCGGTGCTGCCCGAAAACGCCGAAGCCAGCTCCGTATCGGTCGGGATTTTAGAGAAATCCAGCTCAAATTTGCCCACCGCCCCGAAGTCGGGCACCAGCGGGCTCGTGCCCAGTTCCTCGCGGTAGCCCAGCAGATTGGGAAACGTGATTTCCAGCGCCGCCCGCTCGGGCAAGGCCCGGATGGCCGTCACCTCGTCGCCGCTCGGGCCAGCGCTGCTGCCCCCCTTGCCCCGCTGAAATGCCTTGAACGGAATGCCGATAATGCGGGCGTACTCGGGCGGAAACTGGTAGGTAGCGATGCGCGCCTTGTCGGCCTTGGTGGTGCCCGTAACCTCTTGGCCGTGTTTGTCATACGCTACCAGCTCGTAGTGGCGGCGGCGTAGGGCGCGGCCCGCCACCTGCTCGCATAGCAGCTGCGAGCCGAAGGCCCGCAGGCCCATGATGTGGGTCACGGTGTTGGCGTCCCAGCCTTCGGTGAGCATGCTCACGCTCACCACGCAACGGATGTGCGCGCCCAGCTTGCCGGGGCGGCCCACGGTGTTCACCACCTCGCGCAGCAGGGCCGCGTCGGTGAGGTCTTCGGCGGCGCGCTCGGGGTAGAGGCGGCGGTATTCTTGCCGAAACTGCTCGATTTCGTCCTTGAAAACCCGCTTGAACTCCTCGTTTACCTGCCCGCTGTTTTCGAGCGCGTCGGAGTCGATGAGCAGGGTCGGCGGGCGGTGCCTAGGGGTGCCGTCGGGCAGGTAGTTCGAGAAAATAGCGTGGTGGCCTTGCGCCACCCGGCGGCCGTGCGGCGGGTCGCTAAACTCGTAGCCCGCGATGTGCTTGTACACTTCCTTCGACACGCCCGTGTTGTTGCACACCACTATCAGCACCGGGGGCGTGCTCAGCAGCTCGGGGTGGCGCTCGCCGCGCTCGCGCACGCCCAGGTCATATTCCTCATAATGAGCGACTAGCTGGTCGAGCGCGGCCGTGAGCAGCTGCGGCAAATCGGGCTGGCGCTCGACGTAGGCCGCGCCGGCCGCCTTGCGCTCGGTGGCCTTGCCCATCCTGGGCAGATGCTCTTTTACGTGCTCGTAGAGGTTGCGCAGCACCGGCATATCGAGTTGCTGGGTGTCGTCCTTCTCTGGCAAATAGGGAATCTTAACCAGCCCACTCTCAATGGCTTCCACCAGCCCAAAGTCCGTAACTATCCACGGAAACAGTGTGTACGGCCGGTAGCCCGAGCCCTGCAAATAGTAGGGCGTGGCCGACAAATCGTACACCGCCGCCAGCTGGTAGCGGTGCGCCAGCTCGCGCAAGCCGCTGAACCACACGGCGGCGCGAGCGTTTTCGTCGTCGCCGCCCTCGTCGCCGTCAGCCAGCTTCTTTTTACGCCCTAGGGCCACCTGCGGCAAATAGCAGTGGTGCGCCTCGTCATTGAGCACCAGCAGGCGGCCGCCGGGCCGAAAGGCGCTCAGCAAGCGTTTGAAAACCTGCGCGTAGTCTTCGTATTCCTCCTGCTTGGTGCCGTCGGCCCCGATTTTGCCGTCGAAGGCCCCGCGCTTGTTGCCTTGCAGGGTGCGGGGCTCGAACTGCTGGTAATTGGCGATGACTAGCTTGGTATTGAGGCCATCCAAGGCGTCTTCGTAGGCTAGCGGCACCAGCTTGCGTTGGTGGTAGTAGTCCTGGGCGTAGAGGCGGTCGGTGGTGGTATCGGCGCGCAGCACCCCTAGGCGGTCGCGGATGGTGATGCCGGGCGCCACCAGCAGGAAGTAGTCGGCAAAGCGCACATCCTGCCGGTACTGCAGGCGGTTGAGGTAGTGGTAGAGGATGAGCGCGGCCATCACCACCGTCTTGCCGGTGCCGGTGGCCATCTTGAAGGCGATGCGCGGCAGCTGGTCCGCCGCGTGGGCCGATACCGACTGCTGCCCCGCTCGCAACTCACTGAGCAAGTGCGTGCCCGCGTTGGAACGGCCGGCCACCTCATTAAGCCAAATGGCGGTTTCGACCGCCTCGCGCTGCGCGAAAAACAGCTTTTTTACCGGCGAGTCGTCTAGGTCGGGAAACCAGTGCGCCAGCAGCTCGCGCGTGACGCGGGTAGCGTCGGGGTAGCCGGCCGTGCGCCACTGGCCCACCTCGCGGCGCAGCAAATTGATGAGGTGCGTGCCGTAGCCCGCGGCGGCCTCGTTGAAGGCAAATACGTCCTTTTGGCCGGTGTGCTTGCCAGGTATGGCCTGCGTTTCGGGCACGAATAAGCGCCTACCGGCCTCTACGGTGCCGTAGTCGAGGTTGCCCTGCTGGTCGGTGGCGTAGTGGCGCGCCGGCTCCCGGTAGGGGTTGTTGAGGATGGGGTTGTCGGGTAGCCGGGCGGGAGCGGCATCTTCGGCGGAGCCAGACATAGAGCGGAGCTTTTGAGACAAATATGATACATAATTGTCTCAAAAGCTCCGCTTTTGCAAAGAATATGATTAATAAATGAAAAATAATCTGAGGCAAAACCGAGGCAATTTTGTCTCAATCCCATTTGCTTCCTTATGACCAAGCAGCACCGCGGCGAAGTCGTGAAAGAGGCCGTGCTCAAGAGCGGCGTCAAAATCACTAAGCTCTACCAGGAGCTGGGCATCAGCCGCCCTACCCTCTACCGCCGCTTCGAGGAACCTAACCTGCCGTTCGAGTTTATTGAGCAGGTAGGCGCGCTCATCCGGCACGACTTCGCCCAGGATTTTCGCGAGCTGGCCCCGCCCGCCAGCGCCGCCGTGGCCGAGCCCACCGCCAGCTACCAGCTCGACTCGCTCGACGATTGCAAAAACAAGCTCCTGCACGTGTACGGCCTCTACACCGAGCTGCAAGAGAAGTACGCCGCCCTGCTCGCTGAGCGCGGGCGGTAGAAACTGTAAAACGGAGTGGCACTCCGTTTTACAGTTTCTACCGCGGAAACGGAGTGCCACTCCGTTTTACAGCTGCCTAGCTATGAATTTCTACGTCGGTGTTACGGACTACCAATGGTTTGACTTCCTGCGCCAGGAGCCTAGGGAAGACATCAATTTTTGGAAACCGCTGGGCGGCGGCACCAAGTTTGGGGCCGTGCCGTCGGGCGCGCCTTTTCTGCTCAAGCTCAAAAAGCCTTATCACTGCATCGCGGGGGTAGGCTTTTTCACTAATCAGATTGACCTGCCCATCTCGATGGCCTGGGATATGTTTGGGCCGCGCAACGGCTTTGGCGACTACCAGGAGTTTGCCCAAGCCATCCGAAAATACCGCGCCGCCAACGGCAAGCCGCCCGAGGCCAACCCGCTGATTAGCTGCCTAGTGTTAACCGCGCCCATCTTTTTTCGCAAGCCCGACTGGTTACCCGCGCCCGAGAGCTGGGGCAACTCCATCGTGACCGGCAAAGTGTATAGTACGGCCGAGGCCGTGGGCGGCCAGCTGTGGGCCGCCGTGAGCGCCATGCGGCTGCGCTACCAGCAAGACGCTTTCAGCCGCGAGCTAGCCACCGACACGGTGGCGCTGGAGTCGCCGGGCATCTACCGCGAGGCGCTGACTAAGGTGCGCGTGGGGCAGGGCGCTTTTCGGGCGCTCGTGACGCAGGCGTATGAGAAAAAGTGCGCCATCTCGGGCGAGAAAACGCTGCCCGTACTGGAGGCGGCGCACATCCAGCCGTTTTCGCAGGCTGGCCCCAACTCGGTGGGCAACGGCTTGCTGCTGCGCTCCGACCTGCATAAGCTCTTTGATAAGCACTACATTACCATTGATGCGACCGACCAGGTAGTGCTAATCAGCCCGCGCATCAAGGAGGAATTTCAAAACGGGAAGGAGTATTACCGCTTTCACGGCGAAAAGCCGCAAGTGCTGCCCAGGCTCATCGCAGACCAGCCGGCCCGGCAGTATTTGCAGTACCATAACGGGCTGTTTATGGGGTAGCGCTGGGGCGGCCGTCGCTGGCGGCCCCAGCCATTCTACCTTTGCGCCCTTTCCCGCCACCTTGCCCAAGCTCTCCTTATGGCCGTTCCCCGCCTGCGCCAGCTACGCCGCGACAATCTTCTTTTTAAACTGGCTATGAATGCCGTCCGGCTGCACCTAGAAGAAGCCGACCGGCTAACTCAACAGCCGCACCTGCGTGCCGCGCCCGATGCCGACCTGGCGTTTATTCAGCAGAGCATCGACCAATGGGTAGGCGTGGCTACCAGCTACATCAGCCAAAAGTTTCGGTGCGCGGCCCCGCAGGCTATGCAACTGCTGGGCGAGCTACTGGGTGATTTGAAAACCAGCATTCCGGCGGGCGAGCTGCGGCAGGTGCCGTACCAGCAGGCGCTTTACCTGCCGCCCGCGTGGGTCACGGCGCAGCAGCCGGCGCCGGCTAACGAAGAAAATTAGCTGCCTAACCGGGCCAGCGCTGCCGGTGGAGTGAGCACCGGTAGCGCCCCCTCCACGAAGCCCTTGGGGTCGCGGGTAACGATAGCTTCGATGGCGGGTTCAGCCTCGGCTGTAATGGCAAAATATTGCAGCGCATCCTCAAAATCACTGAATGAGAAATGCAACGCGTCATTGACAGTGCGCGAATCGACGGTGAGTATGGTGATGAGGCTGGCAATATCCAATAGTATCTCCTGGGCCTTTGCCTACCTCACCACTTTGCGCAGGATGTAGTGCGCTTGGCTGAATGATAAGCTGCTACAATAGAGCCATACTTTGCGGCCTTCTGCCAGCTGGAATAATTCAGCTGCTGGAGTGGCAAATAGGGTGCGCCGCATGATAAAATCCAGCAGCACATTGGTATCTACGAAGAAATACCTCATACCCCATAGCGTTTCTGCATAACCTCGTTCAACGTCTTTTTATAATCAAAATTAGCCGGCACCTGCACAGCACTAAACAGGCGCTGAATGCGTGGCGATAGTGGCCGGCTAGGCTCTGCCAGCGGCTTTGCTACCACTGCGGGCTGCATTGCCCCGGTCAGTAGTTGCGCAACTAATGCGTCCAATTCCTGTCCGTGCTGCTGAGCATACACTTGAGCGGCTTGCAACAAGTTATCGCCGAGTGTAATAGTAAGCTGGGAAATAACGTTGAGAGAAAATGCCAAAAGGATAACGGCGACCGCGACCAAGTAGTTTGCCGCTAGGCTAGTACAGCACCCGAAACTTAATCGTGTGCTCGACTTCGCGCAGGGCCTGAATCACGTCCTGGTCGTACTGCTTGTTGATGTCGGTAATCACGTAGCCTACCAACTCGTTGGTTTTCAGATATTGACCCAGAATATTGACGTGGTGCGCGGCCAGCACGTTGTTGATTTTGGCGAGCACGCCGGGCACGTTGGCGTGGATGTGGATGAGGCGGTGGCCCGGCTGCATGGGCAGCAGAATGTTGGGGAAATTGACGCTCTGCTGGGTGTTGCCGGTGTTGATGTACTGCATGAGGCGCTCGGGCACAAACTCGGCGATGTTGCGCTGGGCTTCGGCCGTGCTGCCGCCGATGTGGGGCGTGAGCAGCACGTTGGGTAAGCCGCGCAGCTCGCTCTCGAAGCTCTCCGCGTTGGTCTTGGGCTCGTGCGGAAACACGTCGATGGCCGCGCCGCCAAGGTGGCCGCTGCGTAGGGCGGTGGCCAGGGCCGGCACATCCACGACGTGGCCGCGGGCATTGTTGATGAAGTGTGCGCCTTTTTTCATAAGGGCAAACTCCTTGGCGCCGAAAAAATCCTGGTTATCGGGGCGGCCGTCGATGTGCAGCGTCACGATGTCGGACTGGCGCAGCAGCTCCTCCAGGGTCTGGGCCTTCACGGCGTTGCCAAGCTGGAGCTTTTCGGCCATGTCGTAGTACACTACCTTCATGCCTACGGCCTCGGCTACCACCGACAGCTGCGAGCCGATGTTGCCGTAGCCAATGATACCCAGTGTTTTGCCCCGAATCTCGAACGAGCCGCTGGCCGACTTATCCCACTCGCCCAGGTGCATTTTGGGGTTCTTTTCGGGGATGCGGCGGGCCAGCACAATCAGCTCGGCTAGGGTCAATTCGACCACCGAACGCGTGTTCGAGAAGGGCGCGTTGAACACGGCTACTCCCTTGCGCATGGCCCCTTCCAAGTCAATCTGGTTGGTGCCGATGCAAAACGCGCCGATGCCGATGAGGCGGTTGGCCGCGTCGAGCACGCGCTGGGTCACCTGAGTTTTCGACCGGATGCCGAGGATGCTCACGCTTTCCATGCGGGCCACGAGCTCGTCTTCGTCCAGCGCGCCCTTTACTTCCTCCACCTGGTAGCCTTCCTGGCGAAACAGCTCGGCGGCGCGGGCATCGGGGTTTTCGAGCAGCAGCACCTTGATGCGGTTTTTGGGGTAGCTCAGGGTCATGGGTAGCTTTAGTTGATACAAAAATTCGTCAAAGGTCGGCAGCACCTCGTCGGCGCGGGCCACTACGGTGGGGCGGGCCACGTTTTCGGTGTAGGCATAAAAGCGCTTGGCTAGCCCGGCCTCGCGCATCTGGTAGTCGGTGTAACCATCGCCGAGCACGTACACTGGCCCGTCGAGGTGCAAGTCCTGTAATTGCTGAATTTTGCCACCATCGCGGCTTAGCACGTTGCCCGCGTCGCAGCCCGTAATGTTGCCCTCGCCATCGTAGGTGAAGGTATTGGCCAGCACGTGCCCGGCTGCAATGCCGTAGGCGGCCACCACCGGCTCGATAAACTCTCTGAACCCGCTGCTGACCACGTAGATGCGCGCTGCATGCTGCCGAAAGAAGTCGCCGTTGCGCCGAATGCTCTCGCTCACCTTGCCCTGCAGTCGCGCCACCAGGGGCCCTAGGTGCCGCTGGTGCGCCCCGAGCAGCGCCAGCCGCCGCGCCAGCGACTCCTGGAACCCGATTTCGCCGGCCATGCCCTGGTCGGTAAGCGCCTTGATGGCCGCCACGCGCTCGGCCGCGTCGGGGCGCCCAGCCAAGGCAATTTCGGCTAGCTCGTCGAGGCCTTCCACTTGGGTAAAGGTGCTGTCGAAGTCGAAAACCAGGTAGGGGAGAAGAGTAGCGGGGTCAGGCATGAGGGCAAAGATGGGGCGGGAGTACGTTGGTAGCGTACTTTATCGCCTACGCCTACGCTTTTGTTAACCTACTGCTGTTGGGGCTGCTGCTAGGCAGTGGTGCGGCCATCCCGCCGCCTACGCCAGTGCGGGTAATGTTTACGCCACTGACTAAGGCTGCCTATCTGGCCGCAAAAAAAGGCTGCGTTAGTGCCAAGCCCCGCGTCACATTCCCGCTTAAGAAACCGGGTGGGCGCATCCTGGTTTCGACTAAGCAAGGGCCAAAGATTTTTCGGGATAGTAACCTTGAGGAAGACAACCCAGAGTGGGAAAAATTTGAGTACGGAGGCTACCTGCCACAGGTGGAGTGCCACCTGATTTATCATATTCATTATGAATGGTCGCGGGTAATACTGCCTAGTAAAAGCGGCCAGCAACTGGTAGTGCAGAGTGAGCCAAGGTTCTCGCCCGACCTCACCAGCTTCGTAGTGATTTCGGCCGGGCTAGAATGCCGGGCTAGACTACTGGGCGGATAACAATTATAGCGGGCTGTTCCACTTCGAGAACCATACGTGGCGCGAAGTAGGGCACATTCAACCTAAAACCTGGGAGCCCTATCGCATCTGCTGGACTTCGCCCACTACTTGAATGCTAAGCAAAGAAATGTGGATAGGTAAGAATCCGGGCTACTACGTTCTACTTACTGTCAGTTGAAGGTAGAATAAGAAATAGGTCCACTCACTGCAATAGGGCGTAATTTTGCCTGTTACTTGCTTGAATAAGACCAATGAAGCTCTTGCTACTCACTGCCGCCGCCGCGCTGCTGGCCGCCGCGCCCGCGCCCGCGCCCCGCACTGCCCCGCGTAGCCGCACCTTTCGGCTTACGTGCCAGGCCACGGTGCCCGCGCCGCCGGCCGGCACCAAGGTGCTGGACTGCTGGCTGCCCGTGCCGCACGACGATAAAAGCCAGGACGTGCGCGAGCTGAAGATTGAAACCACGGTGCCCTACCAGGTTGAAACTGACCAGTACGGCAACCGCATCCTGCACCTGCGGGTGGCCGCCGGCAAAGCGTTCAAAGAAGGCCAGACTTTCAACTTGAACAACCTAGGGGGGCAGCTAGCCAAGGTGCCGGCTACCCCCCTAGGGCCACTCACCGTCACGCTCACGGCCCTCGTGACGCGGCGCGAGCACCTGAACCTGCGCGCTACCGACGACCAGGCGCCCGCCGAAACCGAGGCCCAAGACCCCAACCAGGTCCGCTGGCTGGCGCCCGACCGCCTGGTGCCGCTCGACTTCAAGATAAAGGCCCTAGCCCAGGAAGTAGTAGATAACGCGCACGCTACTACGCCCTTGGCTAAGGCCCACGCCATCTACGAGCATGTGGTGAGCACCATGACCTACGACAAAACCGGCCAGGGCTGGGGCCGCGGCGACATCTACTACGCCTGCGATGCGCGCCGCGGCAATTGCACCGATTTCCACGCCGTATTCATCGGCTACTGCCGGGCGCAGGGCGTTCCGGCGCGCTTCAGCATCGGGCTGCCGCTGCCCGCCGCGCGCAACGCTGGCAACAGCATCGAAATCAAGGGCTACCACTGCTGGGCCGAGTTCTTCACCAAGGAAACCAGCTGGGTGCCCATCGATGCCTCAGAGGCCGCCAAGGACCCTAGCAAGCGCGGCTACTTCTTCGGGGCGCACGACGAAAACCGCGTCGAGTTCACCCGCGGGCGCGACCTGACGCTGGTGCCCCGCCAGGCCGGCGCGCCGCTCAACTACTTCGTGTACCCCTACGCCGAGGCCGACGGCCAGCCGCTGGAAGTGGCGCATACCTACACCTTTGCCGACGTAGCAACGAAGTAAGGCGGCGGCCTAGGGGGAGGTAGATGCGAAAAGCCGCGCCACGCCCAGCCGAGTACCCAGATTTTGGGAGAAATAATGCTGCTGGTTAGTACCTTACGACTGCATCAGTCGCTGGTTCCATGTTTTTCCGCATCGTTCCGCCTACGCCGGCCTTGCGCCCCTTCGTGCAGCACTACCTGCTGGTGCATGTGCGCTACGACGGTGTAAACCCTGGCCAGGCAGTGAAGCCCATGCCGCCAGCCCCGCAGCAGTGCCTGTATTTCTACCCGCGCGGCGGCATGCGGACGTTTCACCACAAGGAGAAAAGATTTGTTTCCTTGCCCAACAGCATCTTGGTAGGCCCGCAAGTGTCGCGGCTCGACTTGCATTTTCCGGCCGAGCACCTGGTGGTGTGCGCTGCCTTTTGGCCCGGCGGGCTGCACCGGCTGCTGGGCGTGCCGGTGCAGGAGATGCTGGACTACTCGGTGGAAAGCCGGGCGCTGCTGGGCCCGGCCGTAGCCGAGGTAGAAGCCCGCTTAGCCGAAGCCCCCGATTACGCCGCCATGCTGGCCATCGTCGAAACCTACCTGCTGCGGATGCTGAGCCGCCTGCGCGCGCACACCGAGCGCCCCCTCGACCGGCTGCTGCCGCTGCTGCTGCCCAGCGGCCGCCTAGGGGGTTCGCTTGACCGCCTCGCCGCCGAAGCCTGCCTCAGCCCCCGGCAGTTCGAGCGCAATTTTGTGGTGCGGGTGGGCCTGAGCCCCAAAATGTTCGCTCGCATTGCGCGCTTCGACCAGGCCTTCCGGCTCAAGGAGCGGCTGCCGGGCCTCGACTGGCTGGCCGTGGCCGTGCGCTGTGGCTACTACGACTACCGCCACTTGGTGCGCGACTTCCGCGAGTTTGCCGGCGTGACGCCCCCGCAGCTGCTGGCCGCCGAAACTGCCCATGCCCGCGTAGTGGGCGGGGCGGCGTCGAACCACCTGCCCGTGCCAGGGCTGTAAAATGTCGTTTTTTTACTACTAGCTGGGTGGCTGAGGGTGGGAGCTTTGCGAGCGTATCCAACCTCTCAGCTCCATGAAAACCTGCTTGCTAACCCTAGCCCTCCTGCTGGGCACCAGCCGCGTATTTGCCCAGCTTTCGCCCGCCGATGAGGCGGCCATTCGCCGTACCGTGCAGCGCATCACGGCCAACTACACCGACCACCACTTTGCCGACATGGCCGCCTACGCTACGCCCGATGTGAGCTGGGTCAACATCGTGGGC
This sequence comes from Janthinobacterium lividum, assembly GCA_050954355.1. Classification (GTDB taxonomy): domain Bacteria; phylum Bacteroidota; class Bacteroidia; order Cytophagales; family Hymenobacteraceae; genus Hymenobacter. The sequence goes on along the minus strand of JBPBPH010000061.1, from coordinate 63,140 downwards.
ATGTGGTGGCGCGGCCGGGCGCAGGTGCAGCAGGCGCACCAAGCCATTTTTGATACCATCTTCAAAGGTGTCCCCTTCACGCCCGGCCCGGCCACCGTGCGCGGCATTGCGCCCGGCGTGGTGGTCGTCAATCTGTACTGCCACGTTGGGGCTTTCTACCCGCCCGATGGCATCGACCACGGCACCAATAAGGAAGGCGATGCTAACGACCTGCTGACGTTGGTGCTGGTAAAAAAGCCGACCGGCTGGCTGCTCGCGGCGGGTCAAAACACCGTGGTGCGCGCTACCGCCCAGCCTAACAACCCCATCGGTAAAGCCAGCCCGCCTGAGCCCTTCGACCCCGCCAAGCTGGTTGATATCCACTAGGCCCGACTTACCAAGAAACGCGCTATGAAAACGTACTTGCTTCGCTCGGCTGCCCGGCCGCTTGTCCTGCTGAGCGGGACTAGCTGCTTGGTAGGCTGGCTGCTGGGCAGCGCTTCGGCCTTGCCGGGCGGCGCGTTGGCTGCGCCGGCTGGCGTGGTGGCCGCCGCTAGCTTGGTCCCGCCGGGCCGTATCCCGACTCGCTCGATGCTGTGGTGGCGGCCCCTAGGTTTCACCGGATACTGTTTGAAAACGACCGAGTGCGGGTGCTCGAAGTGACGGTGCCGCCGCACACGCGCAAGTTGCTGCACACCCACCGCTGGCCCAGCGTGCTCTACAAAGAGCAAACCGGCCGGGGCCGCTACTACGATGCCACTGGCCAAGTGGTGCACGAGGCTACCACGCCCTACCGCAAAGGCCCCGACCTGGTGCGTGCCGCTGGCAGGAGCCCGAAGGCCCCCACGCCGTCGAAAACACCGACGAGATAGCCGACCGCTTCATCCGCGTCGAGCTCAAGCAATAGCCCTCCTTGCTCCTTGTTTATGAAAATCCTTTTGTTAAGCCTGGCTGTGGCTCTGGCTACCAGCCACTTCGCGGCCGCGCAGGCCGGCCCCGCGCTACCGGCTGCCGACAAGGCCGCCATCGAAGCCACCCTAGGGCAGTTTCGCAAAAACCTGGACGACCATAAGTTTTCGGAAATGCCCGCTTACACCACGCCCGACCTCAGCTTTGTAAACGTGGTAGGGATGTTTTGGCAGGGCGAACCCGATGTGCAACGCGCCCACCAGGCTATTTTCGACCGCCTCTACAACGGCGTGAAACTGCCTCCGGCCGACCCGAGCCAGCTGGTATTTCGGGCCATCACGCCCGAGGTGGTGCTCGTGACCAGCCGCAGCCCTGCGCCCGCCCGCTCCGACGGTGGCGCGCCTCCCACCGGCGCCAGCGGCCAGTCAGTTTTCAACACGCTGCTGGTAAAGCGCAGTGGCAAGTGGCTCATCACGATGGGCCAAAATACCCCCGTGGATGCCCGCGCCACGGCCGCCAACCCCATTCGGTAGCGCGCCGATTAAGAAATCCAAAAAGGCGTCGCCCCAACTGGGGCGACGCCTTTTTGGGGTTGCTGTGCATAATTAAACGCGTACTTGCTCGCCTGTCATTGCGAGCAAGTACGCGCCCATCTGCTTATGCTTTTGCCGTTTCTACTTGCAGCTCAGCTACATCAGCCGGCGAGAGCTGCACGTCCATTGCCTTTAGCAGCTCCTGCACCTGCGCTACCTTGGTAGCGCTGGCAATGGGCGCCGTGATGCCGGGCGCCTGCATGAGCCACGCCAGCGCCACCTGCGCCTGGCTAATGCCGTGGCGCGCGGCCACCGCATCGAGGGCCTTTAGAAGCTGAAAGCCCTTGTCGTTCAAGTATTTCTTGCCAATGCCGCCGCCGCGCTGGCTTTGCTGCAAGTCGGCCGCGCTGCGGTATTTGCCGGTGAGGAAGCCGGCGGCCAGCCCGAAATACGGAATCACGCCGATGCCGCTGGCCTGCACAATGCCGAGGTCGTCTTTTTCAAAAGCTTCGCGGTCGTAGAGGTTATACTCGGGCTGGAGGCTTTCGTAGCGCGGCAGGCCATCTTGGGTGGCGTCGAGGGCGGCTTGCAGGCGTGCGGGCTGGAAGTTGCTGGCCCCGATGGCGCGGATTTTCCCTTCCTGCAGCAGTTCGGCGTAGGCTTCGAGTGGCTCGGTTACGGGCAGGCTCTCGTCGTCTTTGTGGCTCTGGTAAAGGTCGATGTAGTCGGTTTGCAAGCGCTTGAGCGACGCTTCCACGGCCTGCTTGATGCGGGCTTTCGCGAGGCCGTTCTTGCCGTCGCCCAGGTCCATGCCCACCTTGGTGAAGAGGAGCACGTCGTCGCGGCGGCCACGCTGGGCCAGCCACTTGCCCAGCACGGTTTCGGATTGCCCGCCACCCTGGTGGCCAGGTACCCAGGCCGAGTACACGTCGGCAGTGTCGATGGCGTTGCCGCCGCCCGCCACAAAGGCGTCGAGCACGGCGAAGGAAGTCTGTTCGTCGGCCGTCCAGCCAAATACGTTGCCGCCCAGCACCAGCGGGGCGATGTGGAGGCCCGAGTGGCCAAGTTCACGAAGGGTTGACATGTAGGTCAGAACAATCTAAAATGAAAAAGTAAAGCGCTGCGGCGGCAGGTAGTATATAACTCCTAACTCCCGGTTTGAGTTAGCTTCACAGATAAAGCGCCTGGTGGGCTTACCCAAGGTAAAGTGGGTCAGTAGTAGTTGGGCTAGCTTATATTGAATTAATAATCATTGTTTTATGCGTGTCAAACAAGTGCTCATCGGCTGCTCTGGGGCGGGCGGCGCCCCCAGCCTGCTAGCAGTATGAGCGAGGCTTTTCGCGCATTTCGCAACCGCAACTTTCGCTTGTTTTTTGCTGGCCAGTCGTTGTCGCTGCTCGGCACCTGGATGCAAAAAACGGCTGTGAGCTGGGTGGTGTATGCCCAAACGCACTCCAAGTTTATGCTGGGCGCGAGCGTGTTTGCCACGCTCTTTCCGTCGGCCGTTTTTTCGCTGCTCGGGGGCGTGGTTTCCGACCGCTACTCGCGCTACCGCGTGCTGCTGCTCACGCAGATATTGTCGATGGGGCAGGCTATTTTGCTGGCGCTGGCCGTGTTTTGGCAACGCGATGGGGTAGGCGGCATCATCGCCCTGAGCGCCGTGCTGGGCATTATCAATGCCTTCGACGTGCCCGCCCGGCAGTCGCTGGTCTACGATTTGGTGGATGATAAGGAAGACGTGCCCAACGCAGTAGCGCTCAACTCGACCATGCTCAACCTCTCGAAGCTCCTAGGGCCGGCGGTGGCGGGCTTGGCCATTGAGCAGCTGGGCGCGGCCGCCTGCTTTGGGCTCAATGCGGTCAGCTTCATCGCCGTCATTGGGTCGCTGCTGGCGCTGCGGCTGCCGGCCTACGTGGCCAAGCCGCGCACGCAAGCCATCCTGGGCGAGCTGGCCGATGGCATCCGGTACGTGCGCGACACGCCGGGCATTCGGTTCATCATCACCGTTACGGGGCTGGCGGCCCTGCTCGTGCTGCCCTTCACGGCCCTCATGCCCGTGTATGCGAAGGATATTTTTCGGGGCACGGCCACCACGTTCGGCGTGCTCGACGGGGCCATTGGGCTGGGCGGCTTCGGCGCGGCCCTGTACCTGACCTCACTGCCGCTGCACACCGATTTAGGCAAGGTGCTCACCGTCAACAGCTTCGTGCTGGGCCTAGGGTTGTTGCTGTTTGCCTACGCGCCGTGGTATGGGCTGGCGCTGGCCTTCTTGGTGGTGGGCGCGTTTGGGATGATGGCCCAACTGACGCTCAACGTGACGCTGCTGCAAACCACGGTACTGCCCGCCATGCGCGGCCGGGTTATCAGCCTCTACGTGCTGGTGTACACCACCGCGCTGCCGCTGGGCAGTTTGCTGGTGGGGGCAGCGTCGGAGCGCGTGGGGGTGCGGGCTACCGTGCTGGCCGAGGGCCTGCTGGCGCTGCTAATTGGCCTGCTCTACTTGCGCCAACCCCACGCGGCCCCGCCCCGGCAGCCCGCGGTAGCCTTGGCCAGCCAAGGGGGCTAGGGCAGCCCTAGGGGCAGCCGCGGCCTACTCCTCGCCCAGCGCCAGAAGCAGGCCCTGCAGCTCTTGGTTCAGCAGCCGCACCGCCGATTGCAGCTCGTTGAGCATGTTGGCGCGCACCGTAAGCTGGTCGGCCGAGTAGGTGCCGCCGGGGCCGAAGAGCAGTGCCGCCAGCGCCTGGCCAGCTGGCGCATCGGGGTGGGCGAGCTGGCCGTAGTGTTGCCAGCGCTGGCGGGTGTTGTGGGCAATGCTCGTTTGGCCCTGGTTGCTGAAGGCGGGGTTGCTGAGCATATACCACACGCTGGGCGGCCAGATGGTGGTAGTAGGGTTTTCGGCCCACACGTCGGCCAGCAGGTTGCGCGCGTGCTCAAAATCGGCCGTGTGCCCGCGCTGGCGCAGGGTGAGCAGCCCTAGGCCCGCTGCCAGCAGCCCACCCCCAATGCCGAAGGCGTACTGCGCCCCCCGGTTGTCGAGCACCGTAGTGCCGATGCCGCTCGCTGCCCCCGCGCTGATGCCCAGCACGTTGAGGCGCTGAGTGCGGCGCTCATCCAGGTTGGCGAGGTAGCCCGCCACTTGGTCGGCGCGCTCGCCCTCGCAGTCTAGCTCGGCCGCCAGGCTGCTCACGGTGCTGCTCACCAACGCCACCTGCGCCATAACGCGCTGGCGCTGCCGCAGCACGCCCAGCTCGGCGGCGGGGCCGGGCTGCTGGCGGGCGGTAGCTTGCAGCGCCAGCAGCGTTTGCAGCGCCGGTAAAATGCCCACGGCGTTGGCCGTGAGTAGGTTGCGGCGTGGGTAGTGGGCCAGCAGCGCCGGCGTGAGGGCGGCCGCAAAATCAGCCCTAGGGGTGAAGTCGGGGTTGTAGCGGTAGGGTAGGGGCGGGTCGCAATAGCCCGCCGCCACTTGCAGGCGCGGGGCGGGGCGGATGCCAGCGCAGCTAGCCAGGGCTAAGAATATGGCAAAAAGGTAGCGATTGGGCATAGCCTATAGTGCTAGTGGGGCGCAAGCGGTGGGGCGCCCGCAGCGGGGCACAAATGTCTAACTGCCGGGGTGGACAGCCCCTCGGCGCCGGCCTGCTAACGCGGTTTTGGCGCGGGCAGGTGGTAGCGTAGGCTGTTAATCCGTGAGCTTGCGCGGCTGTCGAGAAAAAATTAACCGGGAAAGCAAGGGATTCGCAGTGGGAAAGTAAACTCGTGACTCGTTATGTCGTAAGTTTGCGTCATACTTTAAAAGCAGCTTGTGACGTACGCCAAAACCACCGCTTTCACCGACGAGCAGCAGCAGCTGGCCCGCGTGGCCAAGGCCTTGGCCCACCCGGCGCGGGTGGCTATCATCCAGTTTTTGGCCAGCCAGAAAACCTGCATTTCGGGCGACATCGCTGCCGAGCTGCCGCTAGCCCGCACCACCGTATCGCAGCACCTGCAGGAGCTAAAGGCCCTAGGCCTCATTCGCGGTGAAATCGACGGGCTTACGGTTTGCTACTGTCTCAATACGGAGCTGCTGCGGCAAGTACACCAGCAGTTCACGGCCTTTTTTGTGGAGGCTACGGCCGGTGATGCCGGCGCGCCAAACGAGGCGTGCGGGTGCTAGCGCATTTTAGTAATCAGCTAAGTAACATGAAACTATCCGCCATGAAGCAGGCCCTGACGGGCCTCGCCGCCGTCAGCTTTCGCCTGCCCGATGGCACGGCGCTGCCGCTCCATTTCCACATCACGGAGGTGGGTCTCGTGACCAAGCACTTCATCGATTGCGGGGGCGTGGAGCGCCGCGAAACCGTGGCCAACCTCCAGCTCTGGGAAGCCGGCGACTACGACCACCGGCTGGCCCCGCAGAAGTTTCTGCATATTCTGCAGCTGGCGGAGCGGATTCTGGGCCCTGCCGACTTGGTCGTGGAAGTAGAGTACCAGCAGGCTACCATTGGCAAGTTCGGGCTGGGGTTTGATGGGCGCGACTTCTGGCTCACGCCTACGCAAACGGCCTGTTTAGCGCCGGATGCCTGCGGCATCTCTAGCGCAGCCTTTGCCTTGCCCCAGCTGCCAGTGGCCGCCTGCGGGCCGGGCGGTGGGTGCTGCTAGCTTACTTGTTGGCCTACAATGCGGCAAAAGCCGCCCGGGTGCCAGCGGCTTCGGCCCTGCCTAACGAGTATGCCCCTAGGCTACGCCGAGCTTATTGACCGCGCTACTCCTTACTTGTTCATCATGCTCATTAGCGCCCTCGCAGCTGCCCACTGGCCGGCAGTTAAAGCTATTTATGAGGCCGGCATTGCCACCGGGCAAGCCACGTTCACAACCGAGGCCCCGGCTTGGACGGCCTGGGCGGCTAGCCACCTGCCGCACAGCCGCTGGGTGGCCCTAGCGCCCGCCGGCCAGGTGCTGGGCTGGGCCGCGCTCTCGCCCGTATCGAGCCGTAGCGTGTATGCTGGCGTGGCCGAGGTGAGCGTGTATGTGGCCGCCGAAGCGCGGGGCCGGGGCGTGGGCCGGCAGTTGCTGGGCGCGCTCGTGCACAGTGCCGAAGCGCAGGGCTTGTGGACGCTGCAAGCCAGCATCTTTCCCGAAAACGCGGCCAGCCTGGCGCTGCACGCCGCCCACGGTTTCCGGTTGGTAGGCCGGCGCGAGCGCATTGCGCAGCTGGTTGGCGCCTGGCGCGATACCCTGCTGCTGGAGCGCCGCAGCACCTCGGTGGGCTAGTCCCACCATTTTCCACTCCCGAGTGTGCGGCGGCCTTAGTGGCCTAAGCCGGCTTGCCGTGCCCAGTCGTCAGTGGTTCGGCCCACTTTATTTCCGCCCGCTTTTTATGAACCCGACCAACCAGGCATTACCCCCACCCCCGACGGTGGTGGCCCAAAAAAAGCTTTCTGGCCTCGACCGGGGCCTTACGCTCTGGATATTGCTGGCCATGGCGCTGGGCGTGGGCCTAGGGTACCTGGTGCCTGGCCTCAGCCGGGCGGTTAGTCGCTTGGCGGTGGGCACCGTGAATGTGCCGCTGGCCCTAGGGCTTATCGTGATGATGTACCCGCCGCTGGCCAGGGTAAAATACGAGCAGCTGCCCCGCGTTTTTCGCAACGTGCGCCTCGTGGGCTTGTCGCTGGTGCTCAACTGGGTGGTGGGGCCGCTGCTCATGTTTGGGCTGGCCAGCTGGCTGCTGCCCGACCAGCCCGCCTACATGATGGGCCTGATTCTTATCGGCCTTGCGCGCTGCATTGCGATGGTGCTGGTTTGGAACGACCTGGCCGACGGTAGCCGCGAGTACGCGGCCGGCCTGGTGGCGCTCAATTCCATCTTTCAGGTGCTCTGCTACCCGGTGCTGGCCTGGCTGTTTATTACGGTGCTGCCGCCTTATTTTGGGCTGAAGGGCTACGCCGTACCCATCGGTATTTGGCCCATTGCTCAGAGCGTACTTCTGTACCTGGGGTTGCCGTTTGCGGCAGGTTTTCTGTCGCGCCGCGTGCTGCGCCGGCTAAAAGGCGACGCGTGGTATGAGCAGGTATTTATCCCGGCTATCAGCCCCCTGACGCTCCTGGCGCTGCTGGCTACCATCGTGCTCATGTTCAGCCTCAAGGGCGAGCTGCTGGTGCGCCTGCCGCTCGATGTGCTGCGCATTGCGCTGCCGCTGGCCATCTATTTTGGCGTCATGTTCGTGGCTAGCTTTTTGGCCGGTAAGTACCTAGGGGCCAGCTACGCCGAAAACGTGTCCATCACGTTCACGGCCACCGGCAACAACTTCGAGCTGGCCATTGCGGTAGCCATCGGCGTGTTTGGGCTAAACTCGGGGCAGGCATTTGCGGGCGTCATCGGCCCGCTTGTCGAGGTGCCCGCCCTCATTGCGCTGGTCAACCTGGCTTTTTGGTTTCGACGCCGTTTGTATGCGGCCGCTTAGCGGCCCGTGGCCGCCCCGGCGGCCCGCTAGCCCTCATACAGCTCCAGCGGCAGCCCGTCGGGGTCGCGGAAAAACGTGAACCGGCGGCCCGTGTACTCATCCACCCGCACCGGCTCGCACGCCACGCTGTGCGCCGCCAGGTGCTGGCTGGCCGCCGCCACGTCGGCCACTGCGAAGGCCAGGTGGCGCAGGCCCGCCGCCTCGGGTTGGCTGGGGCGCGGCGGCGGGCCAGGGAAGGAAAATAACTCGATGGCGTACTGCCCGTTAACCGCCAGGTCGAGCTTGTAGGAGGCGCGCTCGGCCCGGTGCACCTCGCGGATGATTTCCAGGCCCAGCACCTGGGTGTAGAACGTTTTCGAACGGGCGTAATCAGTGCAAATGATGGCGATGTGGTGCACGCCCAGCAGAGAAAGAGTCATGGCGCGAAAGTAGCGCGCCCGGCCAGCTTGGTCGGGTTGGCGCTAACTAGCCACCCAGCGCACCTTCTCCTGCACCGGGCTGCGCTTGCCTGCGGGGGCCGGCACCCGCACGTAGCCCAAGTTGAAGAAACCCAGTAATTTGTCTTCCGGCCCGAGGTCAAAAAACGCCTTGGCTTCCTCGCTGTAGGTGATGCCGCCGCTGCTCCAGAAGCCCCCTAGGCCGTAGGCGTGGGCCGAAAGGGCCAGGTTTTGCACGGCGCAGGCCACGGCCTCTACCTCCTCGATTTCGGGCAGGCTCGGGTCGCGGTGCAGGCCCAGGGCGATGACGTGCGAGCAGCGCGGGGGCAGCTCGCGCAGCTTCTCATACTTGCCCTCGTTGAACCCGGAGCCGGCCGTGCGCTGGTATAAATCGGCCTGGAAGTCGGCCAGCTGGCGCAGGCCCGCGCCCGCAAATACCACGAAGCGCCAGGGCTCGGTGCGCTTGTGGGTGGGGGCGTGGTTGGCGTTTTCGAGCAGCTGCCAGATGATGTCGTCTGGCACGACACGGCCGGCTTCAAACTGCGGCACAAACACGCTGCGCCGGGTGCGGATAAGCTCGTTTACCTGGCTGGGAGAGGGGAGGGACATAAGTTTCAATTAGCAATTATCAGTGAGCAATTAACAGGCTGTTATTGGCGAGCGCAGCGCGGCAATCGCACCAGAACGGGTTGTCTGGGCTGCGATTGCTTTGCAAGCTCGCCAGGACAAATGCCTGGTTCGCAAGGAAAGGCTAGGCGCGCAAGGGCCGGCGGTAGAGCTTGCAACCGCAAGCCGACCCTAGTGCTTTTGCGGCCTGAATAACCAGCTAGACGAGATTTCCTCACGCAGACTTTACCCGGCGCCCTATTTTTGGGGCGAACTTATTGCCTTTTTGCATGAAAAACTTTTTCTTTGCCGGGCTGCTGGCCGGCGCGGCGCTGCTGCTCGGCGCGGCCCCGGCCCAGGCCCAGCGCCCGGTGTTTCCGCCGCCCCCGCCGCCGGCCGACATGCCTCCCTTTGATGCGCGGGCGCTGTTTCAGCCCGACTACTTCAAGCTGCCGGCCGTGGCCACGCGCACCGGCGGCGGCAAGCCCGGCGCCACCTACTGGCAAAACGCGGCCGACTACCAGCTGGCCGCCCGCCTCGACGAGCAAACGGCCCGCGTGACGGCCACCGCCACCATTACCTACACCAACAACAGCCCCGACGAGCTGCCCTTCGTGTGGCTGCAAGTCGACCAAAACCTGTTTCGCGCCGACTCGCGCGGGGCGGCCGTGACGCCGGTAGCGGGCGGGCGCTTCGGCAACGCGGCGCGCGGCTTCCTAGGGGGCGACTCGCTGCAAACGGTGCGCATTGAGCTGCACGGCAAGAAAATGGCGGCCAACTACCGCGTGTCCGACACCCGGATGCAAATTATTCTGCCCGAGCCCCTGAAGCCGCACGGCGACAAGCTCAAGATTGACGTGACCTACGGCTTTAATATCCCCGAGTACGGCGCCGACCGCCTAGGGCGCCTCAAAACCAAAAACGGCGAGATATTCGAGGTGGCGCAGTGGTACCCGCGCATGGCGGTGTACGACGATATTTCGGGCTGGAACACGCTGCCCTACCTGTCGGCCGAGTTTTACTTGGAGTACGGCAACTTCGACTACACCCTCAACGTGCCGGCCAACTACCTGGTGGGCGGCTCGGGCGAGCTGGTGAACCCGGCCGAGGTGCTTACCAGCACCCAGCAACGCCGCCTGGCCCAGGCTGCCAGCTCCGACCAAACGGTGGTGCTGCGCGGCGCCGACGAGGTGACGCAGGCCGCCTCGCGCCCCGCTGGCAAGGGCGGGCGCCTGACCTGGCACTTCCGTTGCCAGCGCGCCCGCGATGTGTCGTGGGCGGCGTCGGCGGCTTTCGTGTGGGACGCGGCCAAGATGAACCTGCCCAGCGGGCGCAAGTCGCTGGCCATGTCGCTCTACCCGGCCGAGGTGGCGCAGGACTCGGCCTGGGGCCGCAGCACTGAGTACGTGAAGAAAAGCATCGAATACAACTCCAAGCAGTGGTTTGAATATACCTACCCAGTGGCCACTAACGTGGCCGGCGTGGTGGGCGGCATGGAGTACCCGGGCATCGTGTTCTGCGGGATGCGGGCCAAAAAGGGCAACCTCTGGAACGTGACCGACCACGAGTTTGGCCACAACTGGTTTCCGATGATTGTGGGCTCCAACGAGCGCAAGTACCCGTGGATGGACGAGGGCTTCAACACCTTCATCAACATTTTGAGCAGCCAGAACTTCAACAACGGCGAGTACAAGGAGCAGGGCGACGTGGCGGGCCGCATTGCGCCTGGCGTGACGCGCGGCATGTATGCTCCCGAAGCCGACGTGCCCTATACCGTGCCCGACGTGACGCAGGCCCGCAACCTGGGCTTCGCGGCGTACAGCAAAACCGGCTACGGCCTGTACTTGCTGCGCTCAGAAATCCTGGGGCCCGAGCGCTTCGACTACGCCTTCCGCAGCTACATCCGGCGCTGGGCCTTCAAGCACCCGCAGCCGCGCGACTTCTTCTACACCATGAACGAGGTGGCGGGCGAGGACCTGAGCTGGTTTTACCACGAGTGGTTTTTCGAGAACTGGCTGCTCGACCAGGCCGTGACCACCGTAGCCTACGTGAACCAGGACCCCGCCAAGGGCGCCCTCATCACCCTCGAAAACAAGGGCCAGGCCGCCATGCCCGTCACGGCCGAGCTAACCGAAACCAGCGGCAAGAAAACCACCGTGCACCTGCCCGTCGAAATCTGGCAGCGCGGCGGCACCTGGACGTTTCGGGCCGCCACCACCACGCCGCTCACGCAGGTGGTGCTCAACCCCACCAACATCTTGCCCGACGTGAACCGCCAGAACAATACCTGGCGCCCCACCCGGGTAGCCGAGTAGCCCTAGGCCCCGCATGGCTAAAAAGGCCGGCCGCACCCGCGGCTGGCCTTTTTTAATGCGTCACGGTTTTAGAAAAAAGCTGCATCACCAGCACGCCAATAACGATGAGCGCAATGCCCGCTAGGGCCGGCAAATCGAGGCGCTGCTTGAAGTAGAACAGGCCGATGAGCGTGACCAGCACGATGCCCACGCCGCCCCAAATGGCGTAGGCCACGCCAATGGGAATAGCCTTGAGCGCGAAGCTGAAAAAATAAAACCCCAGGCCGTAGCCCGCCACCGTAATCAGGCTAGGCCCCAGGCGGCTAAACTGCTGCGAAGCGTTGAGCGCGGTAGTGCCAATAACTTCGCTGATAATGGCGAGCAGCAGAAATACGTAGGGCATAAGGAAAGGGAGTAGAACGTCATTCCGAGCCTGCGAGGAATTCCACTCGCATCGGTCGGGTATCGCTCAACGACGCGAACGAGGTTCTTCGCGGGCTCGGAAGGGCTGGCTGGTGGGCGCTGCTTAGTCGCGGGTGCGCAGCACACGGTAGCCGTGCGCGGGCACGGTGCGGGCCTGGCGTTGGGCTAGGGTGCACTGCTCGCCGCTGAACACGTCGAAGAGGCCTTTCTGAGCGGGCACCAGCGTTTTTTGCCCCGGTAGCTCCAGCGGCTCGGCCGTAGCATTGAGGAGCACGATGACGGCTGAGCCCCCTTTTTCGCGCACGAAGCCGTAGAGCCCGGCCGGCCCAGTGAGGCGCTGGAAGTTGCTCGCCGGGTCGCCGTTGCGCAGGGCCGGGTGGCGCTTCTTGAGCTGCAAGAGCCTGGTGTAGAAGTCCTGCAACGGGTAGTTGCCCCAGGCTATGGTATCGCGCTCAAAAAATGCTAGCCGCTTGTTCAGCCCTGCTTCCTGGCCGCTGTAGAGCAGGGGCATGCCCGGCAGCAGGGCCGCCAGCACGGCAAAGGGCAGCGCCAGCGGCCCCAGGCGCTCGTACTCGGTGCCGTCCCAGCTGTTCACGTCGTGGTTGCTGGTGAAGTGCATGAGGTACACGGTGGGCGGGTACTTGGCGCGCTCGGCGGCCAGGTACTCGTCGATGTCAGTTAGCGCAGCGTGGCCCTCGGCAATGCCATCGAGCAGGTAGTGCAGGCGCAGGCCGAAGCTCATGTCGAAGGCCCGTTCCAGCAGGTGCGTGTCGGAGTTGAACTCCGCCCAGCTCAGGCCGCCCGAGGGGTAAAGCTCGTCCCACTCGGCCAGCATAAACACGGGCTTAATCGCCTCCAGCGCCGCGCGGGTTTCGTCCCAGAAGTCGGTGGGTACCAGGCCGGCCACGTCGCAGCGGTAGCCGTCAAGGTCGGCCTCGCGCACCCAGTAAGTTAGCGCGTCAAGCATGTATTGGCGCAGTTCGGGATTGGTGTAGTCCAGGGCTACCACGTCGGTCCAGTCGGCCACGGGCGGCACCAGCTGGCCTAGGGCATCGCGGCGGTACCAGGCGGGGTGCGCCTCCACAAGCGCATTGTCGCGGCTGGTGTGGTTGGCCACCCAGTCCAGAATAACCCGCAAGCCCAGCCCGTGGGCCGTTTGCACGAGGTGCCTGAGGTCGTCAAGCGTGCCAAACTCCGGGTTCACGCCGTAGTAGTCCTGCACCGCGTAGGGCGACCCTAGGGTACCCTTGCGCCCCGCCGCGCCAATGGGCTGAATCGGCATCAGCCACACAATGACAACGCCCATCTTAGCCAAGCGCGGCAGGTGCTTTTCGAACGCGGCAAACGTGCCCTCGGGCGTGTAGTTGCGCACGTTGACTTCGTAAATCGTGGCGTTGGCGGCCCACTCGGGGTGGCGCACGGTAAAGAGGCTGGGGTCGGGCTGGGCGGGCATGAGCAAGGAAGGGCGGGCTGGTGGGCCAACCGCAGAAAACGGGGTTTATACGCACATTGCAAGCGGCGCGGCCCTAGTCGCCCGCTGCCAGCGCGAAAAGCTGCTCGACGGGCTGGCCAAACACGCGCGCCAGCTGCCGGGCCAGCACCGGGGAGGGCACGTGCTTGCCGGCGCCGGCCGTACCCCATGCCGGCCATTCGCGTATGCTAGGCCCATGCTCGCTCCTGCCCCTGCGCCGCTTTCTTTACCTGCCACCGCGGCCCCCCAGCGGCGTGGGGCCCTAGGGCTGCTGGCTGCCGGCGCGTGGGCAGTATTTGGCAGCATGGCCACGCTGGTTTACTGCTACCGCCTCGCGCCCTTCGACGAGCCGGCGCTGCGCTGGCTGCACCGCTGCGCCACGCCGCCGCTCGATGGGCTGGCCCTGCAATTGACCACCTGGGGCAACACGGTGCCGATGATAGCCGCGGGCGTGCTTACTACGGCCGCGCTGGCCAGCGCCGGCCGGCGGCGGGCGGCGGGGCTGTTTGCGCTGGGCGTCGGCGGCTCCATGCTGCTCACCCAGGTTATCAAGCACGTGGCCACCCGGCCCCGGCCGGCGCTGTGGCTCAGCTTACGGCCCGAGTACACGTTCAGCTTCCCCAGCGGCCACGCCATGGACACGGCGGCGCTGGCGGCGGCGCTGTTTTTTGCGGTGCCGCCCCGCTGGCGCGGATGGTGGGCGGTGGCGCCGCTTTTTGCCCTAGGGGTGGGCTGGGCCCGCCTGTACCTGGGCGTGCACTACCCCTCCGACGTGCTGGCCGGCTGGAGCAGCGCCGTGGGCTGGGTGCTGCTGGTGCAGCTGTTGGCGGCGCGCAGGCTGCCGGGAGCGCCGCCCAGGGCTTAGTCGGAGCTTAACCTAGTGCCTAGGGGGCGCGGTGGCCTCGTACCAGGCGCAGGCAGTGCCATTTTCTTTAAACTCGTTGCCCAGCTGCAAGCCAATCTTCGCCAAAATGCGGCGCGAGGCTGCGTTCTGCACGTCGGCGTAGGCGCAGATGCGCGGCAGCCCCATCGCCCCGAAACCGTGCGCCAGCCAGGCTTGGGCGGCCTCGTAGCCGTAGCCCTGGCCCCAGTAGCGCGGCAAAAAGCGGTAGCCCAGGTCGTAAAAGTCGCGCTGGCCATTCACTGGGGCCGCCACTAGCTTTAGCCCGGCCCAGCCCATAAACTCGCCGGTGGCGGCCAGCAGCACCGCCCAGCGCCCGATGCCCACCGCCGCGTACTGCGCCCTGATAAAGGCAATGATACCCTCGCTCTCGGCCAGGCTGGTAGCCGCCGGGCCGCCCAGGCCCTGCAGGTAGCGGCGCACGGCTGGGTCGCTATCCAAGGCCAGCATGCCGGGTGCGTCGGCCGCTACCAGCGGGCGGCAGTGCAGGCGGGCGGTGCTGAAGGGGAGAAGAGGCGCCATATACTGGTTGCGAAGGCGGTGTAGTAGCCCGGACTTTGTAGTCCAGGCTACATGGGAGTTAAAGCGGCGAGGACTACAGCTGCACGCCCAGCTTAGCGCCCACGCTTTCCAAGTCCTGCACCACCGCTTCCAGCAGCGGAATGCCGTCGAGCAGGCGCTGGGCGGCCGTGGCGCGCTCGGGGTCGCCGGGGATGAGCACCTGCTGGCCGGGCACGGCCTGGGCGCCGCGGAAGGTGGTTATCCAGTTGTCCATGTGCGCCTTAAACTCGGCGGCCGGCCGGAAGGCATCGACCCGCATGGCCCCGAAGAAGTGCCCTAGGCCCTCGCCCACGGGGTTGGCCAAGGGCTGCAGAAACGCCACGAATGGCGGCACCCAGGGCCCGTAGTTGGCCCCGCTCAGCACGGCCGAAAAAATATCGACCACCGCCCCCAGCCCGTAGCCCTTGTGCGAGCCCGTAGCGCCCCCCAGGGGCTGCAGGGCGCCGCCGTTTTTCACGGCCTGGGCATCGGTGCTGGGCTGGCCCTGCGCATCCTGCGCCCAGCCTTCGGGGATGGGCAGGTGCTTGCGCTGGGCAATTTCGAGCTTGCCGTTGGCGGCCGTGGTAGTGGCCATGTCGAGCACGAAGTCGGGCTGCTCGCCGGCGGGCACGGCCACGGCTATTGGGTTGGTACCCAGTAGCCGTTCGAGCGAGTAGGTGGGCGCCACCAGCGGCGAGGCATTGGTCATGGCCAGGCCAATCATGTCCTGGGCCAGGGCCAGCATGGCGTGGTAGCCGGCAATGCCGAAGTGGTTGGAGTTCTTGACCGACACCCAGCCGGTACCCACCTGCTCGGCCTTGGCCAGCGCGATGCGCATGGCCCTAGGGCCCACTACCAGCCCTAGGCCGCCGTCGCCATCTACCACGGCGGTGCTGGGCGTTTCGTGCACGATGCCCACTCGTGGGCGGGCGTTGATGCGGCCCGCCTCCCAGAGGCGCACGTAGCCCGAGAGCCGCGCCACGCCGTGCGAATCGACGCCCCGCAAATCGGCCGAAAGCAGGGTTTCGGTGGCGAGCGTGGCATCGGCCGGCGGGCAGCCCAGGGCCAGAAACACGCGCTCGGTGAAGGTGAATAGCTGCTGATAGGAGAAGGTTGGCATAGGCAAAAAGCCAGCGCGGCCGAAGAAGCCCGCCGCCTGGCAGGCGCAAACCTACTGCCCGGCGCTTTTGGGCGGGCGCCGGGCGCTTTTTACGAAATAATATTTGCTGATAAACAACGAGTTAGAAACGCGCTGGCTGGCTTCTCGCCTTATCAACTAAATATCTAGTTAAAAATAGCGTACTTAGCGGCAGCTTATCAACCTTGCTTCGCCGCATGCGCCCCTTAACCCCGCAACTCATTGGCTGCCTGTTAGGTGCCGCCGGGCTGGCCAGCGCGTTTGGGCGTGGCGAGCCCGAAAACCCGTTCAACCTGGCCGGGGCCGCCGCGCGGGTAGGGCCAGCCGGCGCAGTCAACTACCTACTGCCACTGCTGGAGCTGCGCCGGCAGCGGTCCGCCTACCAAAGCGGTCCGCAAGCCGGCTACTACTGGCAGGCCCTAGCCACTTACGCCGCCATGGGCGGCGAGCTCGACAGCGCGGCCTACTACTGGCGGCAAGCGCCCGGCGCTACGGAGCCGGCCCCGCTGGCCGCGCCGGTGGGCGCGCCAGTGCCGGCCGCGGCGGCCATCCTAACTCAAACCTGGGCGCGGCAGGTGGTGATGTTCAACGAGGAGCACACCCAGCCGCGCGGCCGCTGGCTGGTGGGCAGCCTGCTGCCCGCGCTCTACCGGCAGGGGTTTCGCTACCTGGCCCTGGAGGCCCTGGAGGCCGCCGACTCGGCGGGCCTGCGGCAGCGCGGCTACCCGGTGGCAGCTTCCGGGTTTTACACCAACGAGCCGCACTTCGGCAACCTCATCCGGCAGGCGCGGCAGTTGGGCTTCCGGCTAATAGCCTACGATGCCCTAAGCGCCGACCGCGAGCGGGACGAGGCCCGCAACCTGATAGCGGCTACCCTAGGGCCGCACCCCCAGGCGCGGGTGGTGGTGCTGGCCGGCCACGGCCATATCAACGAAGCCAGCTCGGCGCAGTCCATGGCCGCCTGGGTGCATAAGCTCACGGGCATCGACCCCCTCACCATCGAGCAAACGCAGGCGGCGCAGGCTGGCTCGGGCCAGTGGCAGCACCTGTCGGCGGGCGCCTACCTCGTGCCGGCCGCCAGCATTCCGGCGCGCTTCCTTACCTGCGACCTCTACGTGCTCAACCGCCTGCGGCTGCCCCTGGGCAATAGCTTCGGCCTGCCCGCCGCCCGCGCCACGCGCCTCGCCCTGCCGGCCGATAGCCTGCAGCCGCCGCAGGTGCTGCTGGTGTATTGGCAGCGCGAAAAGCAGGCCCAACCGGGTGCCGAGCCCGTGGCCGCGCACTGCCTGCGCCCCGGCGAAACGAGCGTGCGCCTCGGCCTGCTGCCCGGCGCCTACGTGGCCGAACTGCGCGACGCCCCCGGCCACCGCTGCTGGCAGCACACGTTCTCGGTTCAATAACTTATCAATCAAAGTTTTCATGCAGCCTCCTTTCCCCGAACTCACCCGCGCCGAAGAGCAGGTGATGCAAATACTTTGGCACCTAGGGCCCAGCGCCGTGAAGGATGTGCTGGCCGAACTGCCCGCCCCTGCCCCGGCCCTTACTACCGTGAGCACCATCGTGCGCATTCTCGAGCAGAAGGGCTTTGTGGGCTACGAGCCGGTGGGGCGCGGCTACCGCTACTACCCGCTGGTGGCCCAGGACGATTACCGCCGCTTTTCGCTGCGCAAGCTGCTGCGGGGCTACTTCGGTGGCTCGTTCGGCCAGCTGGTATCCTTCTTCGCCCAAGACGAGAACCTGGACGCCACCCAGCTCGACGCCCTGCTGCGCGAAGCCCAGGACGCCGCCCCCGACCCTGATGCCGACAACCTCGCCACGCCACCCATCCCCCCCGATACTACCCCATGAACTACCCCGATTGGCTTCTGTGGCTGGGCGGCACGCTGCTGCCCCTAGGCCTGCTCTGGCTGCTGTGGCGGCTGGCCCTACAACGCGAGCGCTGCTACGGCTACAACCGCGCCCTGCTGCTGCTGGCGCCGCTGGTAGCGGCCGCATTGCCCCTGCTGCCGCACCCGGCACTGCCCGCCTGGCTGGCAGTAGGCACCACCCAGGCGGCCCCCGTGGTAGCGGTGATGCTGCCCACGCTGCCCACGGGCGCTACCGCACCGCTGGCGGCGGCCGTAGTGGCGGGGTGGCCCTGGCTGCTGGCGCTGTATGCGGTGGGCGTGGCCCTAGGGCTGACCCGGCTGGCCGGACAGGTGCAGCGCCTGCGCCAGCTGGCCCAGCAACTGCCCCAGCTTGACTACGCCGGTTATACCTTGGTGCGCACCGGCGGGCAGCTGCCCACCAGCTCGTTCGGCCGGGTGGTGTTTTGGGATGAAACCGTGGTCCTAGCTCCCGCCGAGGCCACCGCCGTGCTAGCCCACGAGCTAGCCCACGTGCGCCAGTGCCACACCTTCGATGTGCTGTGGCTGCAAGTCTGGCGCGCGGTGCTGTGGCCCAACCCCTTCGCCCACCTGCTGCTGCCGGCGCTGCGCTTCACCCACGAGCTGCTGGCCGACCAAGCTGCCACGGCCACGAGCGCCGCCGCGCCAGCGGCCGCGCAGCCCTACGCTACGTTGCTGGCCCGGCTGGCTACCCGGCAGCCAGCCGGGCCAGCCTACTCGCTGCTGCAGCCCTTTGCTTTTTCTGCTACCCTCACCCGAATTGCCATGTTGAAAACCCAAATTCCCGTGCGCCGCTGGAAGCAGTGGCTGGTGCTGCCCGCGCTGGGCGGCTTATTTATAATGGGGTGCCAGTCGGCGCCCGCGCCGGCCCTGGTTCCGCCTCCGCCGCCGCCCGTGCCCACGCCGGCACAGCTGCAAGCCCTCGAAGCTGCTGCAGGCCCGAAGATTTATACCTACGTGGAGCAAATGCCGCAACTGCCCAGCGGCGGTGGGCAACGGGCCATTGTCGAGCGCATTCAAGCTAATCTAGTGTATCCCGCTGGTGTCCAACTAAATGGCCGCGTGTTTGCCAGCTTTATGGTGGGGGCCGATGGCCGCGTGGGCGAGCCCGTCATTGTCAAAGGCTTATCTACCGCCTGCGACCAGGCGGTGCTGGCTGCCATCAAGCAGCTTCCTCAGTTCACGCCGGGTAAACAGAGCGGCAAGGCCGTGGCCGTGAGCTTTACCGTGCCCGTGCAGTTTGAGGCGGAACCCTAGGGCCCGACTGCGTTCCAACCCATCCTTTTCCTTGCTAAGCTATGCGCAACTTGCTGTGGGTACCGCTGCTAGGCCTCGCCGCCTGCGCCACCAACCGCCTCGACCACGCCGGCGACCGCCAGGGCCGCTGGCGCAGCTACCACGACCCGGCCAAAACGCAGTTGCAAACCACCGGCCGCTACCGCCACAACCAGTTTGTGGGCCGCTGGCGCTACTACACCAGCACCGGCGAGCTGGAGCGGCGCGAGCACTTCAGTCGCCACGGCCACAGCCTGCTTACCTACTACTACCCCAATGGCCGCGTGTGGAAGCGGGGCCGGGTGCAGCTGCTCGAAACCGCGCGGGCGCACCGCTACTACTGGTCGGGCGACTGGCAGATTTTCAACCCCGACGGCACGCTGCAGCAAACCGAAACCTACGAGCTGGGCAAGCTGATGGCTACGCGCCTGCCCACCCCCTAGGGCGCCGCTACTGCTGCTGTTGTTGCTGCTGCTGCTCCCACTGCAAATACTGGCGGTACGAGTTGGTGGGCGCAGCCACGGCCGGCGATTGCTGCACGTACACCGGCGTTTCGGGCATGGTATTGCCGGGGATAGGCTGGCCGTTTTCGATGTGCACGGTTACCTCCAGGGTGTGGGCGCCGGTGCCCTTGTAGGTGCCCTTCACGGGGGTGCAGTCGGCAAAGGCCCGGCCGATGGCCATGCGCACATGCCCATCGTTCACGATGCAGTTGTTGGTGGGGTCGAGGCCCAGCCAGCCGTAAAAAGGCACATATACCTCGGCCCAGGCGTGGGTGGCGCCCGTGCCGCGCACGCCCTCCTGGCGGGGGCACACGTAGCCGCTCACGTAGCGGGCGGGCATATTAATCAGGCGCAGCAGATAGATAAGCAGGTGAGTAAAGTCCTGGCACACCCCGGCGCGGCCCCGCCAAATGTCTTCCAGCGGCGTTTCAATGCTGGTTACCCCTTGCTGGTACTGGAAGTTGTCGTGCACGTACTCCGAGAGTTCCAGCGCCTGCTTCAGCGGCTTGGCTTCGTAGCTCACGATGCCCCCTAGGGCTGCCCGCACTTCGGCTTCCAGCCCTAGGGGTGGCACTTTGAGAAAGTCCATGTAGGCGGGGTCGGTGCGCAGGCCGGCCAGGTGGGCCCACTGTGCCTCGGCGGTTTCCTCGTCCATCGGAAACTGGATGGCGTGCGTTTCGACCTCCGCCACCGACTCAATTGCCAGCTCCGAATGCGGCTCGATGAGCGAAAACACGCCCACCTGGTTGCCAAAATAGTCGGTGAACAACGCCACGTCGGGCTGCCCGGTAATGCTGACCTGGTGGTGCTTGACCGTGAGCCGGAAGTCGGCCAGCGGGTATATCATCAGCTGGTTGGTGCAGTCGATAACGGGCGCGGCGTAGGCGTAGCGCGTGCGGTGCAGAATTTTATAGCTGGGCATAGTTCAGTTATCAATCATCAAGTATCAGTTATCAACGTGCAATAGGAACGCGCCGCCTATTAGCTGAGGTCTTGGTGAGCTATCGTCATCACTTGATAACTGATACTTGATGACTGATAACTGAAATTAATTGCCAAAATACAAACGGCTGAGCGCGCTCGCTACGTCCAGCAGCTCGCTCTTTACCTGGCTTAGAAACTGCCCTAGGGCCCCGCCCGGCTGCGCCCGCAAGGTGCTGTAAGTTACCGTAGTGCGCGCCTTGCCAATGAGGAAGCGCAGCTGCTCGAAGCTCTCGGGCCGGCTTTTGTCTTTCAGGCGCTCGCAGTAGCGCAGCAGCTGGCCCAGGCTGTAGCGCAGCGAGTGCGGAAAGTCGGGGTTGTAGAGCACCAGCTCCAGCACGCTGCCCGCGTCGAGCTGGCCTTGGTAGGTTTTCACGTACAGCTCGTAGCCCAGCAGGCCAAACAGCACGTAGCGCAGCTCGGGCGAGTGCACCTCGCCGGGCTGCTCAAACAGGTGCTGGTTGAGGCGCAATAAATCTACGGTTTGCAGCGCGCGCTCCAAAAACTTGCCCAGCTTGAGGTAGAGGTAGCCCTCATCGCGGGGCATGGTATTTTGCACCGTGCCCACGTACAGCACACCCTGCTGCAGCAGCGCATCGAGCCCCGATACGGGGTCCTCGCCCAGGGTCTGGTGCGCCACGTCGTCGCGCCGAATCAGGTGGTAATAGTCGTTGAGGCTCTGCCACACCTCCTTGGTTATGTGGTCTTGCACGGCCCGCGCGTTCTCGCGCCCCCGCACAATGTTGTGGTACACCGAGGCGCCGTTTTCGCGGTCGAACACCAGATGAAACAGCACCTGCGGCGTGTGCGGCGCCCGCTTGGCCAGCTCCTGCTCGCTAAGGTCGCCGAAGGTGAGCAGCAGCGGCTGCCAGCCCCAGTACTGCGGCTCGTCCTGCGAGGCAATGTACTGAATGCGTAGCACTTGCAGCATAGCCTGGGTGCGCTCCATGTAGCGCCCCAGCCAGTAAATCGTATCGGCAACGCGACTTAACATTGTTCAGTTATCAGTTATCAATTATCAGCTGTCGGTGGAGTTTTCTTGCCGGCAGATGGTGATGGTTTAAGGTGGCGCGTAGTGCGTAGTATGGTGTAAAGCAGCTTGCCCAATTCATCAGCATCCGCGAAAAGGCTGGTAAAAGCAGGTGTGGAAAGGTAATCGGTATCGTGGAGCAGGTTAAACCAGTACTTCGTTTCGAGGCATTCTTTATAAGCGATAGAAATTTTAGCTGAAAAATCAGCCTCTGAAATTGCTCCATTGGCTTCCGCTACGTTCGCGCCTATACTTGCCACAGCGCAGTAACTGCTTCGATAATACGTATTCTGGCGGTGGTCTAAAGGTGGGTGGTGCTACGAATTCTCTGTATGGGTTCGCGGTACCACTTCGACTTAGACAACCGCCTAACTTTTTAATGCTGGTAAATACGCATCAAAATTGCTGAGATTTATGGTTACAGTATTTTACAGAAAACACTATGTTTGACCGGCAATATTCAGCTAGTGTAGTTATAGCCTGTCAAGGCAGCCAAGAGTCGGAAATTAAATCTACGCCTTATGGTGAGATACGTTCACGTAATGGAGCAAACCTTAAATTTACTACAAATGATGCAAAGGGGGTATATAAAAAATGGTTAAAGCATGAGCTAGAAGTGGTCGAGCATGAATCTGTACCAGTTGAGGGACATATTTATTTAGAGGACCCGACAAAGTCTGAAGTGCTAAATGCTTTTACTACAATCAACCAGATTTTATCAAAATACCCACAGGCTGCAACGGGCATAGATGTTTTTTTCGCAGGTCATGGGAAGTGCTCATCGGGGGCTCTAGTGCTTAAAGATGACATTCTCAGCGCAAAGGAATTACTTCATATCATTAACGCCCCTTTAGCCTTAAGCCAGGGCGCTCGTGGCTTAGGGTTGGGATTAGACTCTTGCTATGCCGGCAGTTTCCTAATCGATATCGTTGTTGAGCTTCGAAAGAAAGGACATTCCATAGAGCTACGCGACGCAATGGTCTCTTCAATGCATGACGAGAAATCTTGGGAATTATCGTTTTTGGAACACGGCGCATTCACATTCACTTTTCTTTACCCTGGAAACAGTTATGTCAAGGGAAATGAACTCAACATAGCGATTGAACGAAACGACCACAAAATGATTGCGAAATGCTTACAGGGCGTAGTTGGTATGATGGCTAGCCCTGTTAGCTTTCTAACCCAAGGCAGACAGCATCCCGTTAAATGCATGAAAGGATACTTTTTCGAAGTAGCCGGATTAGGAGAGTTTTCTATCTCTGATATAGAAGGAGCCGTTACGCGCGAAAGCCTAGTAAACTATTTTGAAAAAATAAGACAGGATTTTTGGACAGAGAATAATATTATCAAGACCTTTTGAATCAACCTAATTCACTATTGAATCTAATGCCTAAGCGTAATAGGCATAACAATGTCGGCGGTGGTCCAACTTGGGGAGGCACCTCGATTTTTGGTCGTGGTACCACTAATGCCAGAACAGCCCTGGCGGTTTTCGTTCAGGCAATATTAGTATAACGAATTCCTACGGAGAATTCGTGGCACTACACCACCCACCTTTATACCACCGTCCGTATTCTCGCCTTTCCTGCGACAGATGCTGGTAAGCCCGTACTGTACGCACGCCAAAAGCGTAGGCCTTTTCGTATAAATTGTTAGGCCGATTGCCTAGCATAAAAAGCGCTAATAACTGATGACTGACAACTGACTAGGCCCCCAGTACCCAAGTATCCTTAGACCCACCGCCCTGCGACGAGTTGACGATGAGCGAGCCCTCGCGCAGGGCCACCCGCGTGAGGCCGCCGGGCACGATGTCGATGCCGTTGGGGCCGCACAGGGCAAACGGCCGCAGGTCGATGCGCCTAGGTTGCAACTTGCCGTCGAGGTAGCATGGGGTGGACGAGAGGCTGATGATGGGCTGGGCGATGAAGCTGCGCGGGTCGGCCAGGATGGCCTGCCGAAAATCGGCCATTTCCGCCTCGGTGGCGGCATTGCCGATGAGCATGCCGTAGCCGCCGCTTTCGTTGGTGCGCTTAATAACCATCTGGTCCATGTCCTTGAACACCAGCTCGCGGTGCTCGGCGTTTTCGAGCTGGTAAGTGGGCACGTTCTTCAGGATGGGCTCCTCATTGAGGTAGTAGCGAATCATATCGGGCACGTAGCAGTACACGGCCTTGTCGTCGGCCACGCCGTTGCCCATGGCGTTTACGATGGCCACGTTGCCCTTGCGCGCGGCCCAGTACAGGCCCGGCACCCCTAGGGCACTATCGGGCCGAAACACTAGCGGGTCCAGAAACTCATCATCGACGCGGCGGTAGATAACGTCCACCTTCTCCAGGCCGCGGGTGGTTTTCATGAACACGAAGTGGTTGTGCACTATCAAATCGCGCCCCTCTACCAGCTGAATGCCCATGAGGCGGGCTAGGGTGCTGTGCTCGAAATAGGCCGAGTTGTAGATGCCCGGCGAGAGCAACACCACCGTGGGGTCGGCGGTGTGGTGGTCGGCCAGCGCCACCAGGTTGCGATACAGAATATCGGGGTAGTCCTTGACGGGCAGCACGTTGCTTTGCGGCAGCAGGTCGGGGAAGATGCGGTAGGTAATGCTGCGGTTTTCAAGCATATACGACACGCCGGAGGGCGTGCGCAGGTTGTCTTCGAGCACGTAAAACTCGCCATCGTGGTCCCGAATAAGGTCCACGCCCGCCACGTGGGTATACACGTCGTGGGGCACGTCTACGTGAATCATCTCGCGCAAAAACTGTGGGCACGAGTACACCAGCGCCGCCGGCACCACGCCGTCTTTGATGATAAACTGCTGGTGGTAAATGTCTTTAAGAAAAATATTGAGCGCCTTGAGCCGCTGCTTGATGCCCGCCTCAATGCGCAGCCACTCGGCATTGCTGATGATGCGCGGGATGATGTCAAAGGGAAAAATTTTCTCAATGCCCTCGCCGCTGCTGTATACCGTAAACGTAATACCTTGACTCATAAAGAGTTTCTTGGCCATCTCGTCCTTGCGGGTCATTTCGGGGCCAGCCAGCCCGGCCAGGGCCGCCGCAAAAGGCTGGTACTCGGGCCGGATGCTGCCGGCTCGGAACATCTCGTCCCACACGTGGGCCTGCTGCGGGTAAGCGTTGAGAAGCGAATTAGACATAAGGCGAGTAGCGTGCACGGGCAAAGCCGCAGAAATGCCTGGGTAAGCCTAGGAGGTGGTAAGGGCAAAAAGCAGTGGCTTTGCTGCCATCAGGGGCTAAATAAACAACCAAAAAATTCAACTCAGTGGTGGTTTATAACCTAAGCACCCCCATAACTAAGGCCAGCCGTAGTAGCGGCTGGTAGCCCTAGGGCTAACCTGCGCCCGTTGCCCGCCGTTGAGCAGGCTACCTTTCTTCCCTCCGCCCGTGAATTTATTTCCTTGCACGCACTGCGGCCAGGTGCTGTATTTTGAAAACAACGCCTGCGAAAAATGCGGCTACGCACTGGGTTTCGAAAGTACCCGGCGCGAGCTGCTGCCGCTGGTGGCCGAGCCGGCCGGCCCACACTACTGCCTCTACAACGAGCCTGCCAGCGGCCCCTACGCCTACTGCCAAAACCACCAGTACGCGGCCTGCAACTGGCTGGTGCCCGCTGGCAGCGACACGCCCTTTTGCGTGGCCTGCAACCTCAACCGCACCATTCCCGACCTTAGCCAGCCGGGCTACCTCGGGCGCTGGCAGCGCCTCGAAGAAGCCAAGCACCGCCTGATATACACGCTGCTGTGCCTGCACTTGCCCGTGGTAAGCAAGCGCGTGTACCCCGCCGAAGGGTTGCAATTTGACTTTAAAGCCGACCAAAACCCCCAGCACCGCGTGCTGACTGGCCACGATAACGGCCTCATTACGATTAATATCGCCGAGGCTGACGCCATCGAGCGCGAGCAGGCCCGGCAGTCGATGAGCGAACTGTACCGCACGCTGCTGGGCCACTTTCGCCACGAGGTGGGCCACTACTACTGGGACCGCCTGCTCGACCACTCGCCGGACTTGACGGAGTACCGCCAGCTGTTTGGCGACGAGCGCCAGGACTACGGCGCGGCCCTGCGGCAGCACTACGCCCAGGGTCCGCCGCCCGACTGGCGCCAGCACTACATCAGCGCCTACGCCACCAGCCACCCCTGGGAGGACTGGGCCGAAACCTGGGCCCACTACCTGCACATCCTGGACACGCTGCAAACCGGAGCTGCCTTCGGCCTGCGCCTCGACCCGCTCGACACCGGCCGCCGCGCCGGCTGGCAAGCCAGCCTGCAAGACCCCTTTCAAGTAACTGACTTTGGGCAGCTTATGGCCATGTGGCTGCCCCTCACTTTCGCCCTAAATGGCCTCAATCGCAGCATGGGCCAGCCTGACCCATACCCATTTGTCATTAGCCCCGACGTGCAGCGCAAGCTGGCTTTCATTCACAAAGTAGCCGGTGGCCGGGGCGGGCTAGGAGCAGGACCGCCTTTTAATTGCCTCCCAACCCCGTGCTAGTTGGCTATCAGCTCTGACAGCAACCCTTCCTTGAGGGCGTAGGCCGAGGTGGTGATGCGCGTTAACTGGTAGGTTTTCAGCACGTACTCTACGATAATGCTGGCCACTACCAGCATGTCGGCCCGCATGGGGAACATGCCGGGCAAGGCCACGCGCTCGTCGTGGCTGAGGGTGAGTAGCTGGGCAAACTGCCGCTCGAAGTCGCTGACCGTTAGCGTAGTGCTGGGGGGCAAGTCGGCTTCGCGGCGCACCTCACCCACGGTCAGGTCGGCGAGGGTATCGAAGCTGCCCGAGCTGCCTACTAGGCCGGCCAGCGGGCCGTGCGCCGCCACGGCAGCCGTGAGAGGCGCCAGGGTTCCGGCCAAATACTCTAGCTCGCCTTGCAGGCTGGCGCGCGGCAGCACGCCGCTGGGGTCTGGAAAGAAAGTGTCGAGCAGCCGCTGCGCGCCAATTTCGAAGCTTTGCTTCCAGAAAATAGCGCTTTCGTTGGCAATGATGAACTCGACCGAGCCGCCGCCAATGTCCATGAGCAAGTGCTTTTCGGGCCCTAGGGCTACCGCCTGCCGAATACCTTTCGCAATGAGCTCGGCCTCGCGCTCGCCCGCAATCACTTCTACCTGAACGCCGGTGGCTTCCAGAATGTCGCGCACCAAGTCGGGGCCGTTGCGCGAGACGCGCATGGCGCTGGTGGCCGTGGCGCGCACCTCCGTCACTTGGTGCAATTCTATTTCTTCCTTGAAGCCGCGCATGGTTTGCAGGGCGCGGGCGTAGGGCGCCGGGGCAATTTCGCCCCGGCTGATGCCGCCTTCGCCCAGGCGCACGCCCACCTTGGTGCGCACCAGCACGTGCGGCGGCTGGCCGGGCCGGTCTTCCACTATCAGCAGGTGGAAGGTATTGGTACCCATGTCGATAAGGGCCAGGCGGCGGTGCAGTACGGGTGCGTGCATAAGGGGAAATACTAGGTCAGCGAAGACGAAGAAAATAAAAGAACGCCATGTCCATCTAACGTCCGCCTGCCGAAACATCTCTATCGCGCCCCTAGGGTGTCGTTCGGTAGAGATGCTTCGGCAGGCGAACGTTAGATGGGCACGACATGCTTTTGAGTGAAATGGTTGGTCGCTACGTGGCGAAGCGGCAGAAGGTGCCTAGGGGCAATTTGCGCTGGCTGGCGTCGTGCAAATAGATTTCGCCCAGCTCGCGCATGGCTTTGAGGCCCGGAAAGATGGCCTGGGTGAGGTTGTCCAGAATCAGCGCCGAAAAGCCCAGCGAATACAAGTTGACCACAAAAAAATGGTCGGCGGGGTCGAGCAGCTGCTGGCTGAGCTTGAGCAGCTCATTAAGCTCATCTTCAAGCTGCCACTTCTCGCCGTTGGGGCCGCGGCCGTAGGCGGGCGGGTCCAGGATGAGGCCCTGGTAGTGGCTGCCGCGCTTCACCTCGCGGCGCACGTACTTCATGGCGTCTTCTACCAGCCAGCGCACGCCGTCGAGCTGGCTGGCCTCCATGTTGTCGCGGGCCCAGAAGTTGACTTGCTTCACCGAGTCGAGGTGCGTCACGTCGGCCCCGGCGGCGCGGGCGGCCAGGGTAGCGGCGCCGGTGTAGGCAAACAAGTTGAGCACCCTAGGGATAGTGGCGCGTCGCCTACGGGTCTGGTTATAAATGAATTGCCAGTTGGGGTCCTGCTCCGGGAACAAGCCCACGTGCTTGAACGACGAGAGCCCCAGCCGGAAGCGCAGGCGCAGGCCGTCGGGCCGCTCGTAGCCGATAAGCCACTGCTCGGGCATCCCTTTTTTAAGCTGCCACTGGCCCTTTTCGGTGCTGCCGGGGGCGCGGGCAAAGGTGGCATCGGCCCGCTGCCACTCGCTGGCGGGCAGGGCCGCATCCCAAATGGCCTGGGGCTCGGGCCGGGCCAACACGTACTGACCAAAGCGCTCCAGCTTCTGGAAGTTGCCGCTGTCGAGCAGCGCGTAGTCGGGCCAGGGCGAGGTCGTCAGGAAGTCGTACACGGGGGCAAAAGTACGGCGCTGGCGGATGGACCGGCGGCGGTTGGGCGCGGGCCCCTAGGCCTTCGGCCCGCGAAAAGGGGCGCTTGACGAAGAGCCGCGGTAGTGGCACCCCGCCGGCCGTAACTTTACCTGATGCCCGCGCTCACCCAAATTACTATTATTACCCTGAGCTTAGCCGGGCTGGGCGCGTGCTCGGCCCCCACGGCCCCGGCGCCGGCCGAGCAGTATTTCCAGTGCCGCGAGGCGTACCAGCCCCACCGCGGCCGCCTCTACGACCGGCACGACTCGCTGCTGGTAGCCAATGAGTTGCACTACACCCTGAACTTGCCCAAAGGCCAGCCCTTCGATACGGTGTCCTTCAACCAGCTGCTGGGCTGGCCCGCCGGCGCTCTGCAAGCCCGCGTGGCCGCCGCCCGCCCGCCCGCGGGCCCGGCGCCGCAGCTGCCCGCCGCTCTGGCCGATTCGCTGGCGGCGCTGGGCAAGCTGCCGGTGGCCCTTAGGCCCCAGCGCTGGCCCGTGCAGCTAGCCATTACCAGGCTAGAAGCCAGTGCCTTACGCCAGCACGCCCGCCAATGCCCGGCGCTGTGGGTGCGCCGCTACCGCGAGCTGACTTACACCGTGAACGTGGCTGCGCCGGTGCTCGGCTACCCGCCGGCCGCCGCGCAGCAATACCTGTGGCTGGCTGCGCACCTGGAGCGCGGCCGCTTCTACCGCCTGCGCAGCGGCGGCCTCGAAGGGTACTATAACAGCCTGCTGGCCGGCCACCGCGGCGCCTACCACCCCCTTACCGACGGCCACGGCCGCCACCACGGCACCTGGGCCGCCGATACCGTCTTCCAGCCGGGCCAGGACTTGCACCTGAGCCTCGACATTCGGCTGCAGGCCTACGCCGAGCAACTGCTGGGCGAGCGCCGCGGCTACATCGTGGCTCTGGAGCCCAGCACCGGCGAGATTCTGGCCTGCGTGTCGGGCCCCACCTACGACCCCGCCGCCCTTACTGCCCCCGGCCGCAATGCTGAGCGCCGCGCCCTGCTGCGCAGCGAGGACATGCCGCTGCTTAACCGCCCCGCGCTGGTGGCCAACCCGCCCGGCTCGGTGTTTAAGCTCGTGAATGCGGCCGTGGCCCTGCAGCTCGGCGCCATCCGGGCCGATACCTCGTTTGCCTGCGACCAGTCGCTGATAAACTGCGTGCACGCGCACCCTAGGGCCCGCAACCTCACCATGGCCCTCAAGTACAGCTGCAACCCCTACTTCTACCAGGTGCTGCGCGCGGTGGTGAACGGCCGCCCCGCCGCCGGCGCCGATACCAGCGCCCTGCGCCACGCCAACCTGGCCGCCTGGCGCCGCACCGTCAAGTCGTTTGGGCTCGATACGGTGCTGGGGGTGGACGTGCCCCGCGAGCGGCCCGGCTTCTTGCCTACGCCTGCCTACTACGACCGCGCCCGCGGCACCCGCAACTGGACGTTTTCCAGCATTCACTCGCTCAGCATCGGGCAGGGTGAAATCAACCTCACCGGCCTGCAAACGGCCAATGTACTGGCCATTATTGCCAACCAGGGTTGGTACATCACGCCCCATTTTGTGCGCAGCATCGGTAGCACCGGCCGGCCGCTACCGCGCTTTCTCGAAGCCCACCGCACCCTGGTAGACAGTGCCAACCTGGCCGCGCTGGTGCCCGGCATGGTAGCTGCCATGCAGCGCGGCGGCACCGCCGAGCTAGCCAGCCTGGCCGACGTGGGCATTACGGTGGCGGGCAAAACCGGCACCGTGCAAAACGACGAGGGCGACGACCACGCCACCTTCGCC
Source organism: Janthinobacterium lividum (assembly GCA_050954355.1). Taxonomy (GTDB): domain Bacteria; phylum Bacteroidota; class Bacteroidia; order Cytophagales; family Hymenobacteraceae; genus Hymenobacter. Next base: position 33,483 of record JBPBPH010000061.1, on the reverse strand, counting down.
GGCTTCGCGCCCGCCAAAAAGCCCAAAATTGTGGTGGCCGTATACCTCGAAAACGCCGGCTTCGGCGGGCTGTCGGCCGCGCCCTGCGGCGCGCTCCTCATGGAGAAGTACCTCAAGGGCCACATTGCGCCCAGGCGCAAGCGCTGGGAAAAATGGCTGCGTTGCGGCGACCTCGCCAGCCAGGGCCACTAGGGTAATTAGGTGGTTAAGTTGGTTAGGTAGGTAAGGAATACGCCCAAGCAACTGCCTCACCTACTCAACCACTCAATACTTCAACCACCAAAAATGACCCTAGCCCAAGCCCAAGCCGCCGTCGACGAGTGGATAACTACCACCGGCGTGCGCTATTTCAGCGAGCTCACCAATATGGCCATTCTCACCGAGGAGGTAGGCGAGGTGGCCCGCCTCATTGCCCGGCAGTACGGCGAGCAGTCGTTCAAGCCCTCGGACGAGGGCCGCGAGCTGGGCGACGAGCTGGCCGACGTGCTATTTGTGCTCATCTGCCTGGCCAACCAAACTGGCACCGACCTCACCGAGGCCCTGGCCCGCAACCTGGCCAAAAAGACCCAGCGCGATGCCACCCGCCACCGCGACAACCCCAAGCTGGCCCCGCCCGCCGGCCCCACTGCCTAGGCCCCGTAGCAACAAAAAGGCCCGCCAACCTGCGCTGGCGGGCCCTTTCAGGCTGGGTGCCCCTAGGGGCTAATTGGCTTCCTCCTTGGGCACCAACACAAATACGTCCTCGCCGGGGCGCTTCATCAGGTACTTCTCGCGGGCAAACTTCTCGAGCAGCGCTGGCGAGCTCAGTAGCTCGGCGCGGTCCTTTTTTACGCTCTCGATATTGGCCTCGTAGTAGCCTTTCTCGCCTTGCAGCTCGCGCCACTTGCGGTACATCTCGTACTGCTTGCTGAGGTCGTTGGCGTCGAACACGCTCATCCACACCACAAACCCTAGGCCCGTGAGGAAGTAGAAGTTGCGGGCCACGCGGAAGATGGGGGTGAGAAAGGCGAGCATAGTTGAGACTTAATAAAGGTCAAAAAGAACGTCCTGCTCAGCAGGACGTTCTTTTAACTAGCAGTTTTAGAACTTCTTGCCGGGAAAGTAGGCGGTTTCGCCTAGCTCTTCCTCGATGCGGAGCAGCTGGTTGTACTTGGCCATGCGGTCGGAGCGCGAGGCCGAGCCGGTTTTAATCTGACCGGTGTTCAGGGCCACGGCCAGGTCGGCGATGGTACTGTCTTCCGTTTCGCCCGAGCGGTGGCTCATAATGGACTTGTAGCCGGCGCGGCGGCCCAAGTTCACGGCATCAATCGTTTCGGTGAGCGTGCCAATTTGGTTTACCTTGATGAGGATGGCGTTGGCAATGTGCTCATCGATACCCTTTTGCAGGCGCTCCACGTTGGTCACGAACAGGTCGTCGCCCACGAGCTGAATCTTCTGGCCCAGCTGCTCGCTGATGAGCTTCCAGCCGGTCCAGTCGTCTTCGGCCAGGCCGTCCTCGATGCTCACGATGGGGTACTTGTTGGCCCAGTCGGCCCAGTAGCTCACCATCTGCTCGGGCGTCAGCTTGTCGCCGGTGCTTTTCTTGAAGTGATATACGCCATCCTCGAAGAACTCCGACGCGGCGGGGTCGAGGGCGATTTTCACTTGCTCGCCGGGCTGGTAGCCGGCCTGCTCGATGGCTTGCAGCACAATTTGGATGGCCTCTTCGTTGCTCTGAATGTCGGGGGCAAAGCCGCCCTCGTCGCCCACGTTGGTGCTGTAGCCCTTCTTCTTCAGCACGCTTTTGAGGGTATGGAAGATGTCGGTGCCCCAGCGCAGCGCCTCGCTAAACGAGCTGGCACCCACGGGCATCACCATAAATTCCTGAAAGTCAATCTTGTTATCGGCGTGCGAGCCGCCGTTCAGGATGTTCATCATGGGCACGGGCAGGGTGGTAGCGCCCACGCCGCCCACGTAGCGGTATAGCGGCTGGCCCAGCTCCTGCGCGGCGGCGCGGGCGGCGGCCAGGCTCACGCCTAGAATGGCGTTGGCGCCCAGGTTGCCCTTGTTGGGGGTGCCGTCCAGCTCGCGCATAATCTTGTCAATCAGCGTTTGCTCGTACACCGAGAAGCCCACCAGCTCTTCGGCCAGTTTGGTGTTCACGTTCTCGACGGCTTTCAGTACGCCCTTGCCCTGGTACATGCTCTTGTCGCCGTCGCGCAGCTCCACGGCCTCGTGCACGCCGGTGCTGGCGCCGCTGGGCACGGCGGCGCGGCCCACGGTGCCCGAGTCGGTGGTCACGTCAACTTCGATGGTGGGGTTGCCGCGCGAATCAAAAATCTGGCGGGCATGAATGGCTGCGATGTAGCTCATGAGTTATCTTGAGAAAGATGAGTGATGCAAATGTAGGGCGTAGGCGTAATGAAAGAACGTCATGCTGAGCACAGCCGAAGCATCTCTACCGCCCCATTTGAGTTCGTGCGACGGCGCGGCAGAGATGCTTCGGCTGCGCTCAGCATGACGTTCTTCTTAACAATCTGTAAGCTGGCTACAGCCCGGCCAGTAGCCCGGCCAGCCGCGCAAACAGCACCTCGTTGCCGCGCTGCTGGTAGCTGGCCAGCGCGGCCTCGTACTGCGGCAGCTCGGCCAGAAAGGCGCTGATGCCGGTGGTTTCCATGGCAGCCAGGCGGCGGCCGTAGTTGCGCTTTTCAATTTCAGCCGCGTTCAGCCACTGCTCAAATTGCGCCGGAATGGGCACCGCGCACACCGGCTTGTGCAGGTACACGGCCTCCGAAATCAACGAGAAGCCGCCGTTGGTGAGCACGGCGCGGGCGCCGGCCAGCTCGGCAATGAAGCCGGCTTCCGAAAAGGGGCGCAGCAGTACGTTGCCGTGCATTTCGTCTTTATTGAAGCCGTACACCCGAAACTCGGTATCCGGCAGCTGGAGCAGAATATCCACCAAATCGGTTTGGGTGGTAGCCGTCTGGTACACCAGCACGTAGCTGCCCTTGGTAGGTTGGGCGGCTTGGATTTCGGGCCGGATAATGCTGGGCACCAGCGTAGTGCGCTCGGCGTAGCGGGCTTGCAGCGGCAACTCGAAAAAGGTGGTCACCAGGTAGTGTTGGGCCCTGGGCAACTTGAGGCGCACGAGGTGGCGGGCCAGGTCGTAGTGCTCGCGCTCGGCAGGCGGCACGGCCACATCGAGGCGGGCGCGCACGAGTATCTGCATATTATCCAGGCTGATAACGGGCACCCGCAGCAGCTTGGCGTAGAGGTAGCTGAACGACTCAAAGTCGGAGATAACCGCCTGGGGCCGGAAGCCGCGCAGCAGCTGCCGGTACTGCCGGAAGTTGGTTTGCAGCGCCTCGGGCGCGGTGCGCAGCGTCAGCCCCAGGGTGCGCGCCTTCGACACCGTGAGCTGCTTATAGGCCAAGTGGAAGCCCTTGATTTCGAGCACCCGGCCGGGAAACGTCTGGTCAAGCAGCGTGAAGGCCCGTGCGCTGCTCACCACGCGCACGTCGTGGCCCTGCTCCAAGAGCCAGGCAATCACGACTTTGCTGCGGGTGGCGTGGCCCAGGCCCTCGCCCGGCACGCCGTAGAGAATTTGCATGTGGTGAAATGGGGGGAGGAGGAGACGAGCGGTAAAGAACGGCATCGGGCGCGGTTTGGGCCCTAGGGTGGCGCGGGGGCGGCGAACAACCCTAGGGCCCGCGGTATGCTGTACCGGCGCAGCGTGCCGTTCTTTGGGCTTCCCTCACTACTGACTGGGGTGGTTTACCAGGGGCTTGGCCCGGTTTTCGTATGGGCCGGGCCAACCTTCTTTCTGCTGCATATGCGCTACACTTTCTCATTGCCGGTCCGCCTGGGGGCCCTAGGGCTGCTCGGCTTGGCCGGGGCCTGCACCGCCCCTAGGGGCATTACCACCTCGGGCAAGGTCACGCCGCAGGGCGAGTTTCGGGTGGCTTACAACCAGGGCTTTAACGTGGGCACCGCGCCGCTGGCCAAGGCTACCGGCGCGGTGCGCGAGGCGGCCAGCAGCCTGGGCACCCGCGCCGCCAGCGGCGACACCGTGCGCTACTCGGGCCTGGTGAGCAGCGTGCAAACCGCCGCCCTGGCCTACCTGCTCGACCCCGTGCAAAGCACCGCCGATTTCAGCATCCGCTACGGCGTGGTGCCGCGCCTCGATGTGGGCTACAAGTTTGCTTTCGGCTCGCACGTCTTCGACACCCAGTACCAGCTGCTGGGCCCCACTGGCTCGGTAGAAAACCCCGAGCGCGGGGCGGCCAGCGGCACCACCTACGCCAGCGTGGGGCTGCAGTTTGCCGTTCAGCGGGCGCGGCTGCCTAGCCTGCCGTTTCTCAACAACCTCAACAACCTGGTGGGCCTCGATGCCAACCGCCACGACATCCTCATTCCGCTCACCGTCAGCCAGTCGTTTGGGCCCGAGGAGACCCTAGGGGCCATCAGCTACGGCGCGGTGTATGGGCACTCGTGGGTGAGCTACGGCTTCAACCCCAGTAACTTATACAACCGCGCCGGCACCGGGGTACTGCCCGATTTGCCGCGCCAAAGCCGCAATTTCTCCAGCTACGGCCTGTTTCTCAACGTCAAGCTCGGCTACAAGTACGTGTACGTGGTGCCCGCCCTGAGCGTATACTACCAAAACTACGGCGACTACACGCTGGTCGATGGCAGCACCGCCTCGCTCAGCGGCGCCACCTTCGTGCCCTCGTTGGGCTTGCAGTTCCGCATCCCTAACCTGAGCAGGTAGCCAATCAAGGACGTCATGCTGAATAAAATGAAGCATCTCTGCCGCGTCGTTCAATGATGCGGCAGAGATGCTTCATTTTATTCAGCATGACGTCCTTGATTGGCGCTTATAACCTCCTAAAGGTCAGGCGGCATTCAGGCTATTCGGCCGCACCGCCGGCCACTACCGTGAGCATATCGGCGGGGCTGAGGTAGGTGCGGGCCAGGGCTTGCAGCTCGGCGGCGGTGGTGGCCTGGGTGCGCTGGGTTAGCTGCTCGTAGTAGTCGAGGCGCAGGTTTTGCAGCACCAGGTGGCGGTACTTGTCTGCCTGCTCAAACACGGTGGCCGTTTCGCCCAGTAGCTTGCCTAGGGTGAAGTTTTTCACGGTTTCCAGCTCGTCGTCGCCCAGCGGCTCGTCTTGCAGGCGGCGCAGCTCCAAGTCAATTTCGCGGCGGGTGGCGGCGGCTTGCTCGCCGTTCACATCGGTGCCGATAACCAGGGCCGCGCCCTGCTCGCGGGCTACCACGCTGGCGTGAATGCCGTAGGTAAAGCCCTTGTCTTCCCGAATGTTGCGCATCAGGCGCGAGCCGAAGTAGCCGCCCAGTACTTTCGCCAGCAGCAGCAGCTCGGGCGTTTGCGCATCGGTGAGAGCGGGCCAGCGGCGGCCTACCCGCAGGCTGGCTTGCAGGCTGCCGGCCACGGGCACTGCTACCAGGCCAGTGGGGTAGGTGGCGGCGGGTGGCGGCACGGCGGGCAGCGGGGCCAGGCCCGGCGTGGCGGGCCAGTGCTGGCCCAGTACCTCAGCCACGGCGGTGGCGCCGGCGGTTACGTCGCCGCTCAAAAAAACCTCGGCCCCGGCCGGTTGGTAGGCCGCCGCGTAGAAGGCGCGCACGTCGGTGGCCGTCAGGCGGGCAAAGGCGGCCTCGTCGAAGGGCCGGCCGTAGGGGTCGGCTTCGCCAAAGAGCTGGCGGTTGAACTCCTCGGTGGCGCGGAAGCTGGTTTTGCGGCGCTCCACTTGCATATTTTGCCCGATGCGGGTTTGCAGTTGCGTCAGTTCGGCTTCGGGGAAGGTGGGGGCGGCCAGCACTTCCTGCATTAGCGGCAGCAGCGCGGGCAGGTGGCGGGCCAGGCAATAGAGCGTGAGCGTGGCGCAATCGGGGCCAGCCTCGCACTCCAGCGACGCCCCAAAAAAGGCCACCTCGTCGGCTACCTGGCGGGCGGTGCGGGTGGCCGTGCCCTCGGTAAGCATGCGGGCCGTGAGCTGGGCCAGGCCAGGCGTCGCCTCGTGGCGCTTGCCGGCCGCCACCACCACTTGCAGGCGTAGCACGGGCTGGGCGGCGTTGGCCAGCAGGTGCAGGCGGGCGCCGTTGGGCAGGTGGCTAACCGCGGGGCGAGGCAGGCTGATGGTGGCTAGCGGCTGGGTAGGCGGGGCAAGCTGACGGTTAAGAACAGGGGGCGGCATGGGTAAGCAACTGTTTTTGATAGCGGGATAGTAAGCGGTAGCAGGGCGGAGCCTGGCCAGTAGCGCGGCCTAGGGCGCGCCGGGGGCTAGGGTGGACAATAAAGTTAGGTATGCCGCATAAAAGTACGCGGAGCCCGCTTCCTTATCAGAAACGGACTCCGCGTACTTTTTTGTTGCCAGCGCGAGTAGCTAACTAAGTAGCTAACGACCAGCAGCTAAATTATTTTGCTGCTTAGCCAGCCGGTGAGCGAGTTATGGGCGCCGGCTAGTGCGGTTAGTACTAGTTGGGTAGCGTGCCCTGGGTGCCGCCGGACCCTTTTTCGTCGAAGGCGTCGGATAGCTTGTTAAGGTTGAAGTGCAGCGACACCCGGATGGTTTGGGCCAGGGGGTTGGCTTGCGAGTTGGGCACTAGGTAAGTGCCATCGACGCCGAACGACGACAGGCGCGCCCCGAGGCCGAAGCTCAGGTACTGGCGGGCGCCGGTGTGGGGGTTTTCGTAGAAGTAGCCCACCCGGCCGGCGATGATGCTGTTGTACCAGTATTCGAGGCCGCCGTGCAGGTTAATCTCCTGCAACTCGCCCTTGAAGCCGCCCGGCGCGTCGTGAAACGAGTCGAAGATGGCCGTGACGATGCCCGACTGCTGGCGCTCGGTGTTGGTTTGCTGCACCCGCGCGGCCTGGGCGGCGTTTTGCGGGTTATAAGGGTCTTCGTAGTAGGGCGAGGGCACCAGCAGCTTGGTAGCGTCGAAGGCGAAGGTAATCTTGTTGTACTGGTCGATTTCGCGGGTGATGGCCGTGCCCAGGCGCAACTGCGTGGGCAGGAAGCTTGGGTTGTTGGGGTCGTTGTACACCATCTTGTTGCCCAGGTTACTCAAGGCCAGGCCGAAGGCGAAGTTGTAGAGGCCCGCGCCGATGGTAGCGTCCTTGGTGTAGTAGGCCCCTAGGTCGGCGGCGAAGGAGTTGCCGGCCTGCGCGTCGTTGCCCGAGTAGTTGCCCACTAGGTTGGAGCGGATGTAGCGGGCCGTGATGCCCACGCCGAAGCTGTCGCCCAGCTTCTGGCCGTACGACACGGCAAAGGCGTATTCCTTAGGGTTGAAGGAACCGTTGGGCAGGTTGTTGCCGGTGCGGTAGTCAATCTGCCCCAGGCTGAAATAGGTGAGCGAGCCCGCGATGGCGCCGCGCTCGCCCACCTTGCCGTAGCCCGCCAGGTGGCTCAAACTCATGTCGTCGGTAATCTGGCGCAGCCAGGGCGAGTACGAGGGCGAGAAAGCGTACTTATAATCCACGAACCCGAGCTTGCCGGGGTTGTAAAAGGCCGCGTTGGCATCGGGCGAGGTAGCCACGCCGGCATCGCCCAGGGCCGCACCGCGGGCGTCGGGGCTGAGCGTGAGGATGGGCACGGCTGTGGTGATGGTGTGCAGGTCGGGCGTGGCTATCTGCGCCAGGGCCGCCGGGGCCGCCAGCAGCATCAGGCCCGGCACAAAGCCTAGCGAGCGATAAAAAGTCATAAAGGTTTTAATAGGGGCAATGCTAAGAGGGATGGACGCCCGCAAAACGTTGCAAGTAACGTCGAGCGTATCTGCTATTTAAAAAAAGACTGAACCAGTAATCGGGTACTTAGTTCAGCAGCACCAGCTTTTCAAACTTTGAAGCCAGTTGGCCTTCGCTGCGTACGCTCACGCGGTAGATGTAAACGCCCCGCGCCAGCTGGTCGTGGTAGTCGTCGCGGCCGTCCCAGCTTAGCTGGGCATCCTGCAGCGTGGCAGGCACGTGGGCCGGGCTGCTGGGAAAGCTGGCCAGCAAGGTTTTCACCAGCCGGCCGGCCACCGTAAATATCTGCACCTGCACGTCCATCGCCTGGCCGGGCCGGTTCTGGTCGAAGTGAAATGTAGTGATGTTGCTGAATGGATTGGGGTAGTTGAGCACGTGGCTGAGGGCCAGCTGCTCGTTGCTGGCCACGATGAAATCGATGCTGCCTTCGGCCGAGTTGTTGTAGGTGTCCCAGGCTTTGAGGCGCAGCGTGTGGGGCCCGGCGGCCAGGTCCTTATAGAGGTAGCGCACGGTGCCGGCCCGGAAGTTGTCCACGTCGGCGGTGTAGCTGTCGTTCACTACCACCACCTTGCTGGCGTCGTTGTCGATGGTGGCCGTCAGGTCGTGGCCCACGCCCGCGCTGCTGGTGTTGATACCCGATTCATCCCGGAGCCGCGCAATGAGCAAAGGGCTCGGGCTGGCCGCGCCGCCCGACACGAACGAGGTATCGGCGGGGGTGCTGGCGGTGGCGATGAACAGGCGCACCCTAGGGGGGCGGGTGTCGGCCAGGGCCTTGCGCGAGGCGCCGCCCACCGGCAGCAGCTGGTAGCCCTGGGCATCTACTTTCTGGGTCAGGTCCTGGGCGTAGAGGCTAATTTTGCCGGGCCCCACGCTGTAGGCAATGTCCTTGGGCACCACCAGCTGGGTGGTCCAGCGCCCGGCGCGCACCGTGGCCTGCCCGTCGTAAATCACCGTGTTTTGCGTGGTCACCGGTACCGGGGGGCTGCTTTGGTCGCCCAGCGTGAGCACGGTTTGGACTTTGTCGAAAATCGTGATGATAGCCGTGCCGTTAAAGGTGGCGTTCAGCGTGCCCCGGTTTTCAATGTGGCCGCTCAGCCGTGCCTTGCCTAGGGCCTGCAGCGTGTCGAGGCTGAGCGTGAGGGAGCGCACCAGGCGGCCATTTACCGAGTCGAGCACCACGCGCTGGCTGGGATAGGCCAGGCGGCCGGTGGGGTCGGCCAGCAGCGTGTAATTGCGGTTGTTGAGGTCGCCGCTGGGCGAGGCGTTCTTGGCCGTGCTCGCCGCGAAGCCCAGGGTGGGCAGGTTGCCGGCCGCGTTGCGCCGCAATACCTGCGCGTAGAAGTTGTTAACCACCTCGGTGTTGAAGGTAGAAAGCACCACCCGCGTGGTGGTGAACAAGCCCACCGCGCCGGCGCTCAAGTTGTCGGTCAGCACGGCCTCGCCGGCCGAGGTATAGTCGGGGTTGTCGTAGGTGCTCAGGTCGCAGGTGCCCGTTACCAGAAAGGTGAGGCGGTTCTGGTTTTGCAGGGCCAGCAGCGAGGCCTTGGTGATAATCTGCTCGTCGGCCAGGCCGCTGGGGCCGCCGTGGCCGGTGTAGCCAAACAGCAGCGAGCCCTGCTCCAACGACTCGTCAATAGCCGCTACCGCCGCCGGCGAGCGCTGCCCCGCCGACACGCTCACTTGCGGAAACAAGTCGAGGTAGTCCTTGCGCACGTTGTAGGCCGGCTCGGCCGCCTGCAGGGTGGGGGCAAAGGTGGTTTCCGACTCGCTGGCGTAGGCGCTGCCGTCGCCATCGTCGGCGCTCAGGGCCAGGTAGTTGCGCCACTTGCCGAAGCTGGCCGTGCCGTCGTAGGCGATAATTTTATCTACTACCGCGTTGGCCTCGCTCAAGTCGGTAAAGCTGCCAACCGGCGTACGCACCGGCACGCGCCCCACGCTGACGTCGGTGCTCTCGAAAGTGGCCAGGCCAGATGCCTCCAGCCACTCGCCCTCCGTGTCGTCGAGCAGCCCGTAGTAGTCCTCCGACGAGTAGCTGTTTTCGCCCTCGTAATTGTCGCGCGCGCCGCTCACGGGCAAAAACGACTCGCGGCTTTCGTAGGTAGGCACGTAGTTCTGGTTGGCCTTGTCGAAGTCGGCCGTCGCGCGAAAGGGCGCCCGGTTCGCCCACCAGGTCGGCTCCTGGGTTTTATCGTTCTGGGGCGACGACTTGTAGTCGAACGACGCATCGCCGAGCAGCAGCAGGGCCTGGCGGCGGGTGGTAGGGCTAGGGTTGCGGTCGTATATCTGCTTCATCAGGTCGCGGATGGCCGTCACGTCTTGCCCGCCCGAGCTATACTCGTTGTACACCTGCTGGGTCGTTACCACGGCCACGTTCAGGCTGTTGTAGTCGCGCCGGTGCTGGGCCAGCCGGTTGGCCGCCGCCACAAACAGCGGGTGCGTCACGATTACCAGGTCCAGCGTGCCGTCGGCGTTCAGGGCGTGCAGGTTCTGGTTGGCCACCTTGCCGAAGAGGCGCGGGGCGCTAAACGTGCCGCCCGGCTGCAGCGCCACGAACTCGCGCAGCGAGTCGGTGGGCGCCACGAAGCTGCCGCTGGCGTCGAGGGTGCGCAGCAGCGGCCGGCGCGGGTTGGTTATCTCCCACACCTGCGCGCCGCTGGCATTGCCCAGGGTGAAGGTGCCGGCCGTGCGCGCCCCGCGCAGGTAGTTAAGCGAGTTAAACTCCAGGTAGTCACCGCTTAGGCGCAGCTGACGCTTCACCACCAGCTCCAGGTAGTCGAGGTAGCCGGTGGCCGCTGCGTCAAACGAGCTGAAGGTGAGCGTCACCCTAGGGTCGGCGCTGGGGCTGGCCGGCAGCAGGGCGGTATAGGTGCGGAAGCTGTTGTTGGCCACCGCCGAAAAGGCCGCCATAGACAGCGCATTGACGCCCTGATTGCCCAAAGCCGTCCCATTAAGCGCCACCCCGAAGCTGCTGCTTTGGCTGCCCGCCGCCGCCACGGACACCGTCAGGCGCAGCGTGTCGCCGGCCACCAGGTCGGCCAGCGCCGGGTATCCCTCGCCGCTAAACAGGAAGTCGCGGCTGGGCGCGGTCGTCGTAAACGACTCGCCCAGCCAGCGCCGGCCCGAGCGCAGCACGTTCACCAAGTCGTGCTCGTAAAAGCGCCGGTCCAGAAACGTGGTGATGGCGCTGCCGCTGGCAGTGGCCGCTGGGGCCGGGGCCGCGGCTAGGCGCCGCCCATCGGCCGCGCCCACCCGCACGAAATAGTAGGCCGTGTCGCAGTAACTGTTGTTGAGATGCTTGAAGCGGCCGCCCTCGCCCAGCAGCCCGTACAGGCCCGGCGCGTAGGTTTGGGCGGCCCGGCCCGGCTGGCTGGCGCGCCAGGTGTGGGGCCCTTTGGCATAAAAGAGGAAGTACTCGCCGGCGTCGAGCGTAGCGTCGGCGTTACCCACAAACAGGACGTTGTTTTCCACCAGGTCGTCGGGGCGTGGGGTGGCGTTGGCCTGGGGCAGCAGGCCCACCGCGTTGCCATATAGCTGCACCTTGCGCGGGTCGAGGCTGGCCACGGGCAGCCCTAGGGACTGCAGCGCGGCGCGGTCGAGCTTATACACCCCGCTGCGGGGCACGCCCAGCTTGTACCAGTCGCCGCTGCTCAGCACCGACGTTTTGGCGAAGGTGTGCACGGCCGTGGTGCGGGCCGTAGCCCCTAGGGCCGCATCTGGCTGGTAGGCGTAACTAAACGATACCAGCCGCTCGGGCTGCCCGGTTTGGGGGTTGCGGCGGGCGGGCTGCACCAGCACGTAAGTGGTGGGCTGGCGGGCCTCGGTGCCAGGGAGCAGGCGCACGGCGGGCGCGGCGGGCAGGGCGGCGCTGCCCAGCAGCTTGGCATCGGCCTCGCTAAAGGGCTCGTACACGGCATCTTGCAGCTGGCCGCTGGCTACCGCGCCGGCCAGGCGCAGGGTGTAGGTGCCCACCGCGTCGGTAGGCCCGTGGTAGGCGCCCTGGAAGCTGGGCACCCGGCGCGGGGTAGCGTCGGCGTCGCGGCCGGGCAGGCTGGCGTAGGTGCCCCAACTCAGGCGCACGGGCACGGCTGGCAGGCCGCCGGTTTGGGCCCGCGCGGGCCCCGCCAGCCAGCTCAGCAGCAGCAGCAGCCCTAGCCCCCCCTTCGAGAAAAAGTTTTGCATAAACTAAGCGATAAGCGCCGGCTAACCCAACCTGCGCCGGCGGCCGGTAGGTTTCTAACTAAGAAGCCCTTAAAGTTATTGCGGCCCGGCAGAACCCGCCTCGGCCAGCTCGCGGCTGCGCACCCGGCCGGGCACGCTCAGCAGCACGTAGAGCAGCACCGCCAGCGGCACGCCCGCCGCCCGCAGCCACCCCACCAGCCCTAGGGCCAACACCACAAATAAGAACCGCCGCCGGTTGCCCAGCCAGCGCAAGTTCTTGAATTTGAGCGCGAACAGCGGCAACTCGGCCACCAGCAGTCCGCTCAGCACTACCGTGAGCCCTAGGAGTACCCAGGGAGTGAGGATAAAGCCAGCTAATCCCCACTCGTCGCCGGCCAGAATGAGGGGCAGCGAGGCCACCACCAGCGTGCAAGCCGGCGTGGGCAGCCCAATAAAGGAGGTCGTCTGCCGCGTGTCGTTGTTGAACTTGGCCAGCCGCAGCGCCGAGAAAATGGTAATGAGAAAGCCTAAGTAAGGTGCTAGCAATGAGCCAGTAGTGGGTGCATGTAGGTAGCCAGCCAGGGAGCCTGGTAGCGCCTGCTGCAACAACTGAAACATAATTGCCCCTGGCACCACCCCGAACGACACCATATCGGCTAACGAGTCCAGGTCCTTGCCGATGGGCGACGACACGCGCAATGCCCGCGCCACTAGCCCGTCGAAGAAGTCGGCTACGGCCGCTATGCCTATCAAATAAGCTGCCGACACGAGCCGGTACATGGGCGCATCAGCAACCTCCCGCGCCGAGAAGATAAGCGTGAGCGCCAGGCAGCCGCAGAGCAGGTTGAGGCAGGTGAGGGCGTTGGGAAGATGTCGTTTCAAGCGTAGGCTGCCATAATGGAGATAACAAAGAACGTCATGCTGAGCCTGCCGAAGCATCTCTACCGCGTGAGTAATCCCAACGACAGAAGTTAGTTATGCAGTGGAGATGCTTCGACTGCGCTCAGCATGACGTTCAACTAAGTTTTCTATTTCACCTTCTCACTGCAAAAATGGATTTGAGCGCCGCTCGGCGCCCACGGTGGTGGCCGGGCCGTGGCCGGGGTATACTACCGTATCGTCGGGCAGCGTCAGCAGCTCGCTTTCAATGCTTTGCAATAGCAGCTGGTGGTTGCCGCCCGGCAAGTCGGTGCGCCCGATGCTGCCCTTAAACAGCACGTCGCCGCCCACCAGCTGGCCGCCGGCCTGGTCGTAGAGCACCACGTGGCCGGGCGCGTGGCCGGGGGCAAAGCGCACCTCCAGGCGGCTCTCGCCCAGCTTGATAACCTGGCCGGGTACCAACTCGCCGGTGGGCTCGGTGGCCTCGTAGCCGGCAAAGCCGTAGGGCCCGGCGTAGCTGCCCACGGCGCGCAGCGTGGGCCAGTCTTGGGCGTGCAGCAGCAGCGGCGCGCCGGGATAGGTGCGCAGTGCAAAGGCATTGCCCAGCACGTGGTCGATGTGCGCGTGGGTGAGCAAGATGTAGCTAACTGTTAGGGTATTATCCGCCACGTAGCGGCGCAGGGTTTCCTGCTCTTCGGGGGCGTACATGCCGGGGTCGACGAGGGCCGTGGCGCGGGTAGCCTCGTCGATGAGCAGGTAGGTGTTCTCGCTAAAAGCGTTGAAGGTGAAGGGGACGATGCGAAGCATATTTCTAGGCGCTTGTGGCCGGTTCCGAAGAACTTACGGAACAAAGAACGTCATTCCGAGCTTGCCGAGGAATCTCGCTCGCGCCGATTAGATAACCCTAGGCGGTGCGAGCAAGATTCCTCGGCAAGCTCGGAATGACGTTCTTACGTAAGCAGAAAATAAGCAACAAGCATGATGGAGTATGATTACCTGCTGGTGGGCCACGGCATTGCCGGGGCGGTGCTGGGCCACGAGCTGCGCCGCCGCGGCCACCGCGTGCTCATCTACGACGAGCCCCGGCCCGATGCGGCCTCGCGGGTGGCCGCCGGCCTCATGAACCCGGTGGCCGGCAAGCGCTTCGCCCTCACCTGGCGCGCCCTCGACACGCTGCCCCACGCCCTGGTCTTTTACCGCGCCCTAGGGGCCGAGCTGGGCGAAACCTACTTGCAGGAAGTGCCCATTCTCAAGGTGTTCGGCTCGCTGGACGAGCAGCGGCAGCTGCTGGCCCGCGCCGCCCAGGCCGGCGCCGACCCCTGGCAGGGCTTCGTGGCCGAAATCGACCCTAAGCCCTTGGCGCAGCCGGGGCTGCTGGCCCCGCACGGCGGCGCCTGGCTGCGCGGCGGCGGGCACGTGCGCACCGAGCCGCTGCTGGCGGCGCTGGCCCGGCAGGGGCAGGCGGGCGGCTGGCTGCGCGAAGAAACTTTTAATTGGCAAGCGCTCGTTGCCGAGCCCGCGGGCGGCGTGGCCTACGCGCCGGGCGGGGTGCGGGCCGCGCGGGTGGTGTGCTGCCAGGGCGCGGCGGCCCTTAGCTGCCCCTACTTTAGCTGGCTGCCGCTCACGCCCAATCGGGGCGCGGTGCTGGAGGTGGCGGTGCCGGGCCTCAGCGGCGCGCAGGTGCTCAACCGAGGCGCCTACGTGGTGCCGGGCGCGGCCGAGGGGCAGTTTCGGGTGGGCGCCACCTACCGCTGGCCGCCTTTTGCACCCGATGCTACCCTAGGGCCAACCGGCGGCGCGGGCAGCGGTGCTGGTGCTGGCAACGACGACGAGCGTGAGCTGACCGGGCGGCTGGCGGGCCTAACCACCTTGCCCTTTGCGGTAGTGGGCGAGCGGCGCGGGGTGCGGCCCGCCGTGCGCGACCGCCGCCCGCTGCTGGGCGGCCACCCCCGGCTGCCCTGGCTGAGCTTGTTCGGCGGCTTTGGCTCGAAGGGCGTGAGCCTGGCCCCGCGCCTGGCCGCCCTGCTGGCCGACCACCTGGCCGGCACCGGCGCGCTCTGGCCCGAGGTCGATATCGGGCGCTATGCCCATCTTTATACTGAAACCCCGCGCGAATGAGTTAGTAGCAAGCCCCGGTCAGCCAGCCTGTAGCGCCCTGCTGGTAGCCTCGCTGCGCTAGTTCCGCGCCAAGCGCTTTAGGCTGAGCGCGGCCCTAGGGCCACTGCTGGGCTGGGGCCGGTTTGGTTTTCGTAATTCAAGTTGTTTTCACCTTGCCTCCACATCTTTACTTCCGCACTTCTTTACTCCGACCGCGCGTGATAGCAACCTTATTCTCTGCCACCAACCGGGCTTCTGCGAGCATCCGCCAACCGCGCCGGGCGCTGGCTTTGGTGGGCGGGCTGCTGGCCCTGCTGCTGGGGCTGGCCACCCCCGCCCGGGCCCAAACCGCCCAGGAGCCCTTTGGCCGGGTCCGCATTCAGTACAAGAACTTCGACTGGGCCGAGTACTCCACCCAGAATTTCAACGTGTACTTCTACGCCGGGGGCCAGGCCAGCGCCCACCGCGTGGCCGAGTACGCCGAGCAGGAGCTGCAGCGCATTACGGCACTGGTGGGGTACTTCCCCTACAGCAAAACCACGCTCATGGTGTACAACTCGGTGGGCGACTTGCGCCAGAGCAATATCGGCCTGCCCTCGCCCAACTCGCAGAACGCGGCCAATGCCCAGCTGGCCCGCCAAACGCGGGTCGAAATTGCCTTCACGGGCCGCGAAACCGACTTTAAGCGCGAGCTGAGCTATCAGCTAACCCAGGTGCTGCTCAATGATATGCTCTACGGCGGCTCGCTGCGCGAGGTGCTGCAAAGCAACTACCTGCTGCAGCTGCCCGAGTGGTTTGTGAGCGGCGCGGCAGCCTACGCCTCCGAGGGCTGGAGCGTAGACATGGACGCCTACATGCGCGACATGGTGCGCCAATACCCCACCGGCAACCGCACGGCACCTTTCTTTTTGCGCAGCCCTAGGCTGGCGGGCCACAGCATCTGGAACTACATTGCCGAGCGCTACGGCTACGGCACGGTGCAGAACGTGCTGAACCTCACGCGCATTACGCGCGACGTGGAAGTAGGCATCGCTTCGTCGCTGAACGTGCCCTACAAAACATTTCTGCGCGACTGGGTCAACTACTACCGCAATATCAACACCGGCGGCATGATGGCCACGCTCACGGTGCCCGACGACAAAAACCGCCTCAGCAGCCGCAACCGGCGGGGCTTGGACCTGTTTTCGCAGCCCGTGTTCAGCCCCGACGGCCAGCATCTGGCCTTCGCCGTGAACGACTTGGGCCGCTACCGCGTGGTGGTAACCGACCGCGCCGGCCGCCACCCGCGCACCATTTTGCACGGCGGCTACCGCACCCCCGACCAAACCCTGGAAACCCGCTTGCCGGTGCTGGCCTGGCGTAACAACGCCCAACTGGCCGTGGGCGAGCCGGTGCAAGGGCGTATGGCTTTGCGGGTGCGCGAGGCCCTAGGGCTCGACCTGAGCGGGCGCCTGCGCCGCACCTTCCAGCTGCACGCGCCCACCACGGTGTTTGCCGCCTTCGACCAAGTGCTGGACATGAACTACTCGCCCGATGGCAAGGCGCTGGTGTTTTCGGCCATCGCGGGCGGGCAGAATGACATTTACCTGCTGCGGGCCGGCAGCCGCCAGCCCGAGCGCCTCACCAACGACTTGTTTGACGACCAGCAGGCGGTGTTTTCGCCCAACGGCCAGGAAATCGTGTTTAGCTCGAACCGCTACCTCGACTCGACGGGGCGCGCCAGGCCGGCCACGTTTAACAACGTGGTGAACAACTACGACCTGTTCGTGTACCACCTCGACGGGCGCGAGCTGCCCGTAACGCCTTTGGTGAGCACCATCTCCAACGAAACGCGCCCGCGCTTCATCTCCGACGACGAGGTGCTGTACCTGAGCGAGGAAAGCGGCATTCGGAGCCTGTACCGCTACTCGCGCAAAACCGGCGAGCGCCAGCCGGTTAGCAATTTCGCGTCGAACACGCAGGACTTTGACTACAACCCGGCCACCAAGGGCCTAGGGTTTGTGGCGCAGGTGCAGGCCCGCGACCTGCTCTTCCTCTACCCGCAGTACGAGCTGCCGACGGGCCTGGCGGTGGGCAAAACCTCGCGCCAGCGCATCCTGGAGTCGCGCTCGGCGCCCGCCCCCGCGCCGGTGCGGCCCGCCGCGCCCGCTACACCCGCCGCCGGTAGCGCCGCCGGCACGGCCGCCACCAGCTCCGGCGCGGGCGCCGCCAAAGCCGATTCGGCGCGCGCCGCCGCGCCGGCCGCCGCCACGGCCCCCAAGCGCCGCGCGGGCACGGTGAACACGGGCAACTACCAGTTTGAGGAAGACGACGATGAGGTGGCGCCCACCCGGCCCCGCCGCAGCCCCATCGCTGCCACCACCCGCACCCCGGCCCGCACCGGCCCCACCGCCATCACCGGCCCATTTCGCTACGACACGCGCTTTTTGGCCGACAACCTAACCACCGGCATTGCTGTGGACCCGCTGCTGGGCTTTGGGCTGTCGCTGCAAGCCAACCTGTCGGACGCGCTGGAAAACCAGCGCATTCAAGCCAGCATTTTCGGGCAGCTCGACTTGCGCACCAGCAACATCAGCCTCGTGTACACCAACGTCACGCACCGCCTCGACTGGTCGCTGGCTTACCGCAAGCAGGCCTACTTCTTCGATGCCAGCGCCGTGAACGGGGCCCTAGGGGGCGAGCAGGTGCGCTACGGCCGCCACAGCTTCTCGCCCACCGCCACCTACCCCTTCACCCACAACCTAAGCCTGCGGGCCGGGCCGCGCTACGATAACATCTCGCGCACGCTCACGGGTAGCGCGATTACGGACTTCGACATGAGCCGTAACTACGTGGGCTACAACGCCGAGCTGGTGTTCGACAATTCTATTTCGACGGGCGAAAACATGCTGCTGGGCACCCGCATGAAAATTGGCGTGGAGCAAATGAACGACGTGAAAACGAGCGCCAACAACTTCGGCAAGCTCTACATCGACCTGCGCCACTACCAGAAGCTGCACCGCTCGCTGGTCTGGGCCAACCGCATCAGCTACGGCCAGTTTTTTGGGGCCAACCAGGGCACCAACACCCCGCAAACCTTCCGCCTGGGCGGCATGGACAACTGGATTGGCCAGAAGTATACCGACTCGCAGCTGCTAACGCCCACCGGACAGGCCCTGCCCGACCCCACCAACATCTTCTACCAGCAGTTCGTGACTAACCTACGCGGCTTCGACCTGAGCAAGCGCGTGGGCCCGCGCTACGTGCTGCTGAACAGCGAGTTGCGCTTCCCCATCGTGCAGTACTTCGCCCACCGGCCCATTTACTCGGGCTTCTTCCGCAACCTGCAGTTCATCGGCTTCTTCGACGCGGGCACGGCCTACTCGGGCACCAACCCCTTTGGCGAAGACAACTCCAACAACACGGTGAAGTTTGGCGGCAGCGGCAACCCCTTCTCGGGCACCGTCACCAACTTCAGCAACGCCATCCTCTACGGCTACGGCGGGGGCGTGCGCACCACCGTGCTGGGCTTCTACGTGAAGTACGACATCGCCTGGGCCCAGGAAAACTACGTCACCACCGGCCCCAAGCACTACGTCACCCTAGGCCACGACTTCTAGGAAACGCTTGCACAGTACGCAGCGCCAGTTTGGGGAAGCCCGGGCTGGCGCTTGGTGTGTAAAAGGGGACTAGAGGGTGTAGTCAAAGCGCCCTTGCGTAATCCTTAGCGTATCACAACCAAGTTGCGCTAACTTAAAATTGAAGGTGCCTGCAATGATACCTTGCGTTAAATCGAATTTGGTAATAACAAGGCTACCTGATTGATATGTCGTAGTTTTCGGGATGCCATACTCATTACAGGAATTAATGCCAGTGTCAGTGTAAAACACGCCATTATCCCCATTAATAGGAAAACTATATGTTCCTACTTTATCGACATGGGCTGCTCCAAAGGTTAAGGCTTGTAGCGTACTACTATTGCTACCCGTATAGCGCTTCGCTTTCACTTGTAATGCGCCTCCTAAATAGCCGGAGTCATAGGTTACTACCAGCGTATTAGTGAGTATTATTTTGCTCGGAGTCCACGGTTGGTCATTTATAAGACAGCCTAAGGTATGTGCACCGGTCTGGGTAGCGGGGGGCAGCTGGTCCTCGGGGCTGGTGGGACCAGGGTCTGCGTGGTGGCACTGCGCCAGTAGCCCAACGGCTAGGACTAGTAGGATAAGTCGTTTCATAAGGAAAAGGAAAGTCCACAAACATCCGCCCCAGTCCCCGCCGCCGCAAACCAAAATGTGCAGCTGCCTGACTTTACGCCCGCCCAAGCTGCCGGCCAAAACTGGCGCAAAACCGCTCGCCAGCGCCCCTAGGCCCCTAACCAGCCGCAAGGTCCGCTGACTTTAGCGCGCCACCTTAGCTCCGCCGGCCCCAGCTGTATCTTTGCGGGCGTGTCGCTGCTCTCCGAAATCTGGCTTTTATTGCTTAAAGACCTGCGCCTGGAATGGCGGCAGCGCACGGCCCTAGGGGGGCTGCTGCTCTACGTGGGCGGCACGGTCTACGTGAGCTACCTCAGCTTCAGCTTTCGCGGGGGCGCGCCGCCCGCCCCGGCCTGGAACGCCCTGTTCTGGGTGATTCTGCTGTTTGCGGCGCTGGGGGCGGCCGGGCGCGGGCTGGCGCAGGAGTCGGCTGGGCTGCGGCTCTACTACTACACCGTGGCGCGGCCCGAGGCCGTTATTCTGGCCAAAATCGCCTACAACTTTCTGCTGCTGCTAGCCCTGGCTCTGCCGGCGCTGCTGCTCTATAGCCTACTGCTGGGCAACCCCGTGCAGGACGAATGGCTCTACGTGGGTAGCATTGCCCTAGGGGCGCTCAGCCTGGCTACCTCGCTCACGCTGGTGGCGGGCATTGCAGCGCGGGCGGGGCAGGCGGGGGGCGGCACGCTGCTGGCGGTGCTGGGCCTGCCGGTGCTGGTGCCGGTGCTGCTGCTGCTCATCAAGGTCAGCAAAAACGCCCTCGACGGGCTGGCCCGCGACGCCAGCCAGGGTCCGGTGCTGGCGCTGCTGGCCCTGAACTTAATTGTGGTGGCGGTGTCTTACCTGCTATTCCCCTTTCTGTGGCGCAGCTAGCTTTTCTAATGTGCGAATGCGGAAATGTGAGGATGTATAAATGAAAACAAGGCGGTCATGCTGAGCGCAGCCGAAGCATCTCTACCGCATCGTTCGGCTGACGTTTAGTAGAGCTGCTTCGACAAGCGAACGCCAGATAAGCATGACCGCCTGCCTATTTTTGAATAGCTTCATTCTTACATTTCTACATCTTCACATTCGCACATTAAAAAAGGCTCCTTTTCCGCATTTAACCTCCATGAGTACCGCTCCCGATTCGCCCGCTCCGCTCTCGCTGCCGCCGCAGGCTTTCTTGCGCCGCGACAGCGCCCCCGACGCAGAGTTCTACCGCTTCGAGCGCCTCGTCACGCACATCGACCCCGGCGCCGTGGCGGCCGTTACGCAGCTCTACCGGCAGTTTTTGCCGGCTGGCGGCGCCGTGCTCGACCTTATGAGCAGCTGGGTGAGCCACCTGCCGCCCGAGGTAGCCTACGGCCGCGTGGCGGGCCTAGGGATGAACCGGGACGAGCTGGCCCACAACCCGCGCCTCACCGAGCGCCGGGTGCAGGACCTCAACCAGCAGCCCGCCCTGCCCTACGCCGACCACGAGTTTGACGGGGCCGGCATCTGCGTGTCGGTGCAGTACCTCACGCAGCCCATGGAGGTGTTTAAGGAGCTAGCGCGGGTGCTGCAACCGGGCGCGCCGCTGGTAGTCACGTTTTCCAACCGCTGCTTTCCCGACAAAGCCATCTACGCCTGGCAAACCCTCGACGACGGCGGCCACGTGCAACTGGTGCAGCACTACTTTGCCGAGGCCGGCTTTGGCCCCGCCCAGGTGTTCGCCCACCGCCCTAGGGGCGGCGACCCGCTCTACGGCGTAGTAGCCCGCGCGCCGGTAGCAGCGGGCTAATACTCAGCTCGGCTGTTATCTTTGTAATGGCCGAAAAGTCAGCAGGTTTATACTTATATTCAGTACTTGTTAATTGCTATGAAGTGGTGGAAATACCTGGCCATCGGGCTGCTGCTCTACACGGCCGTGATGGGCTTTTTGGGGCAGGTGCCGCGCCTGGCCATCCTCAACGAAACCGAGCGCAACCTGTACTTCCACGTGCCCATGTGGTTTGGCATGACCATCGTGCTGGCCGCGTCGGTGGTGAACTCCTTGCGCTACCTGCGTAGCCCCAGCCCGCGGCTCGACATCCTAGCCCACGAGTCGGCCAAAACGGGCGTGCTGCTGGGCGTGCTGGGTTTGCTCACGGGCAGCCTGTGGGCGCGCTACACCTGGGGCACCTGGTGGACGACCGACGTAAAGCTCAACTGCGCGGCCATCACCATGCTCATTTACCTGGCCTACCTGGTGCTGCGCGGCTCGGTGCAAGACGAGCAGCAGCGCGCCCGCCTCTCGGCCATCTACAACGTGTTTGCCTTTGCCGTGGCTATTCCGCTGCTGTTTATCATTCCGCGCATCGCCTCGGCCTCGCTGCACCCCGGCATGGGCGGCAACCCCGGCTTTTCGAAGTATGACCTCGACAGCCACATGCGGCTGGTGTTTTACCCGGCCGTGATTGGCTGGACGCTGCTGGCCGTGTGGATTACGGAAGTGGCCTGCCGCCTGGCTTTTGTTAAAGAGAAAATATATGAAAAACAACTGGATAAGCAAGCTGCCTAGCCGCGCGCTGGCCTTGCTGCTGCCGCTGCTGCTGGCCGCCTTCGCTACCCTGGCCCAGGCCACCGTCTCTAGCCCCGCCGACCAGCCCGCAATGGCTGATGCCCTGCGCCAGAGCGGCAAAATCTACGTGGTGGTGCTGGTGGTTTTCATCATTGTGAGCGGGCTGCTGGTCTACCTGGTGCGCCTCGACCGCAAGGTGAGCCGCCTGGAAAAGGAAGTGGGCGAGTAACAACGCAGGCCGGCTGTCATTGCGAACTGGCGAAGCAATCGCAACCCGGACGATACCTAGGGCCATTGTTCCGGTGCGGCTGCTTCGCCGGCTCGCAATGACAGCCGGTTTTACTGGGTTATACCTTGTCTGCTCATTCCTTATCTTCTTTCCCTTCCCGGTCACCCTTTGTAACTTGCGGCCGTTATTGAGGCCTTAGGAATTTATGAAAAAGTCACACATCTTTTTGCTAGTCGTTATCGCGGCGGCGGTGGGCATCATCATTAGCACCATGTCTGATGCCAGCACCTACTCCACCTTCAGCATTGCCCGGCAGCAGGCGGCGGCCGGCAACGAGGCCAAGGTGCACGTGGTGGGCACCCTGCCCCGCGACGGCGCCAACCATCCCACTGGCCTCGAATACGACCCGATGGTGAACCCTAACTACTTCGCCTTCACGCTGGTAGATACCCTGCACGTGGCCCAACGCGTGGTGTACCGCAACCCCAAGCCGCAGGACCTGGATAAGTCGGAGCAAGTGGTAATCGTGGGCGCCATGAAAAACGGCGTATTCGAAGCCGACCAGATTCTGACCAAGTGCCCTAGCAAGTACGTGGAGAAAGACCTGGGCAAAACCGGCCCACCCGCCACGGCCATGACCACCAACGGCCGCCGCTAGGCCCTAGGCCCCACCAGCTACCAAAAGTGCCCGGCTCCGCCCGCTCAGCTTCGGCGAGCGGTGGGGCCGGGCACTGGTGCTTTAGGAGGTTGTAGTAAAGGTATTTAGTGAATAAAAAGGCCGTCCTACCCAGCTGGTGTCCGCCTGTCGAAGCATCTCTACCGAACATACGGCGTGGTAGAGATGCTTCGACAAGCGGACACCAACTGGGCAGGACGGCCTTTTGCAGGGTATTATCCCTAGGCCCTACGGCTGGCCGATAGTCAGCCGCTGGCCGGCCGAGGTGGCCCGAAACTCGGGCGCGTACAGGCACTGCACCTCGCTGAGGCCGCCCGAGAAATTACCGGCCTGGCTGGCCCGCAGGCGGTACTCCAATACGTGGGTACCGCGCGGCACGGCCCCGAAGAAGAAGTGCGTCGCGGCGTCGCGCGGGCTTTCGTAGTACCCTAGGCCCGCCTGATATTGGTAGCCGCTGAGCTGGTTGATGAGCTCGAGGCCGGCGGCGCGCTGGTCCTTGAGGTGCACGTATTCGAGGGCGCGGTCGGTGCGCAGCACCAGGCGCACCACCAGCACGTCGCCCACGCGCAGGGATGTGGCGGGCGCAAGCTGCTCGAGGCGGGGGCCGGTAGCGGTGCGAGTTTCGCGGTACAGCTGGCGCTCGAGGCTGAGGGCGGCGGTGGCGGGCGTCACCTGGTCAATATCCTCAAAATACTGCCAGTAGAGCGCGCCCCAGGCCACGCCGGCGCTGGGCTTGGTAACAACCACGCGGCCCTGGGTGGGTTTGATGTCGGCGGCCGGCCAGGTGCGGGCCACGTAGCCGGTGCCAGCTTGGGCGGCGGGCGTGGCCAGCGGCTCGCCGCCCACCGTCACTTGCAGCGGCGGGGTAGGGGCCAGCCAGTCGGTGCCGCGCAGCAGCAGGGCATAGCAGGCATCGGCGGTGGCGCGGGTGCTGGGCCAGTGCTGGGTTTGCTTTTGGCGCAGCAGCCACAGCTTTTGCTCGTCCACGGCCTTTTGGTCATCGGCGATTTCCGCAAACGCCTCGATAAGGGTAGCCTGGGTTTCGGTGGGGGCCTCGCGCCAGTAGTAGCCGGGCTGCACGTCGGCCCAGTACATGCCCAGCTCGGGGCTGTGCAGGGCGTTTTCGACCAGGGCGCGCAGGATGGTGGCGGCGGGCTGGGCAGCGCCGGCGCGGTGCAGGGCCAGAGCCAGCTGGGCTTGCAGGTAGCGCGGGCGGCCCGGCCAGTAGCGGGCGCCCTGGCCCTGGTAGTAGCCTAGGGCCACCTGGGCGGCGGAGGCCGCGGCTGGCGGCGGCCAGTAGCTGCGGGCATACAGTGCCTGCACTTGCAAGTCGCCGAGGTGGTCGGCGGCCAACTGCCCGTTTTTCTCCTGGCGCAGCGCGGCGTAGTCGCGGGTTAGCTGCTGGTCGAGGTAGCCCAGGGCGGCTTGCAGCAGCGGGCGGGCGGCGGCGTCCTGGCTGGCGTCGAAGGCCCCTAGGGTCTTAAGTTTGCCAAAGCCCGCCACGATGAGTTGGGTGATGTAGCGGTCGGCCGGCAGCTGCGCAAACCACGGAAACGAGCCGTCGGGCAGCTGCAGGGCGCGCAGCTTGGCCAGGGTGGTGGCGGTTTCGGTGCGTAGCCGCACGGTGTCGAGCAAAGTGCTGAGGCGGGCCAGGCGCTCGGTTTCGCCCTGGGCGTCGCGCACCCAGGGCGTTTCTTGCAGCAGCACGTTTTTGAAGTCCTGGTTTTGGGTTAACTTGCTGGCCAGCGCATTGCGCGGCGCGGCCGGGCCGCTCTGCGCAATGCGCTGCCACTCGGCCAGAATGGGCCGGAGGCGCGGGTTGGCGCGCAAAATTTGGGCGGCCAGCAGGTTGGCGTAGAGGCGGCTGAATACCTGCTCGGCGCACTCGTAGGGGTATTCCATGAGGTAAGGCAGGCTCTGCACGGCGTACCAGGCGGGGTTGGCCGTCAGCTCCAGCGTCAGGCTTTGGTTGCGCCGGGTGGCCGAGCTGGTGCTGGTCAGTTTCGGCAGTTCAAACGTGCGAGTGCCGGGCCCCACCACCGGCAGCGGCAGGCTTTCGGTGACGAGCACGCGATTGGGCAGCACCGGCAGCGTGTTTTCCTCGCCATCGGAGAAGGTGGCGGCGCCTTTGGCCCGGCGCTGGCCCCTAGGGACCGCCGTTTGGGCCACCACCCGGTACGTCACGGCCACCGGCGTAAACTCGGCCGGCACCACCAGCGGCCAGCCCACGGCCTGGCTTTGGTGGGCAGCGGCGCGCACGGGCCGCTGGGCGGCGCCGGGCAGCAGCTGGGCGGTAACATCCTGACCAGTAGCTGCATCCAGCAAAACCAACTGCGCCGTGCCCTGCACCGGTGCGTCGGTGAGATTGGCGAAGGTAGCCGGGAAGGTGAACGAGTCGCCGGGCCGCAGGAAGCGCGGCGCGTTAGGGGTAAGTTGAATTTGCTTTTGGGTGACGAGCTGGCGGGCTAGCTGGCCGGTGTGCAGCTGCCGGTCGTGGGCCAGGGCCAGCAGTTGCCAGCGCGTCACGGCCTCGGGCAGCTGAAACTCCAGCACCACCTCGCCATTTTTATCCGTGCGCAGGGCCGGCGACCACAGGGCCGTTTCGCGGAAGTCGGCGCGGGTAGGCACGGCGGTGAGGTCGGGGGCTGCGGGCTTTGGCTGCGTGTTACTGCCATCGGTGTGGATATATCCGCTGCCGCTTATGGCCACCCCTGCAACCTTGCCTTGCAAAGCCATCATTGGGGCAGCGGCACGAGCGCGCAGGCTGGGCCCAGCGCCAGGCGCACCATCGGCATCCAGCGCATCAGTATTATCCTTCACAGTAACTGTCGGAACTATTTTATCCTCATCCTTCAACTCATCTTGGTCCGGCACCTCAAATAAATGCCGTTGCCAATCATTGATTTCAGGATAATCTATATCATTCAGCCCCGAACCATCGTCCGTAATAGCATAAGATTCTGAGTTGAATTCTCCAAACTCGCCCTCCCACTCAAACCGCGCTGGGAAGTAACTGCCCCCGAAATTCAGCCCCTGCCAGCGGTGCTGCCGGAAAACATCCAAACTTTGGTCATAAAGCGTGGCCAGCAGCTCGGCGTCGGCCGGTTTCCCGTCGGCCTGCCGGATGCTGACGCGCCAGGTTTCGCGCTGGCCGGGCTGCAAGCGGTCGCGGAAGGTGGCGATGCTGAGCTGCAGCGGCTGGGGTGGCTCGGCCACCTGCACGGTGGCGGTGTGCTGGTAGAGGTAGTTGGCGCGCACCTGGGTGGTGTGCACGTACAGCGGCCCTAGGGCCGTGGCCGGGCCGCTGGCCACGGCCACGCGGCGCTGCTCGCCAGCTTGCAGCGTCAGCCACTCCTGGCGCAGCAGCTGGCCGCCGCGCTCCACTTCTAGCAAGATGTGCGTGTCAGCTTCGCTGCTGCCCAGCAAGATGCCGGCCGGCTGGCCGGGGCGCACGCTGTCGCTCAGGGCCACAAACCAATCGGGCGTGGCGAAGGGCACGGTGGCCGCTTCCGAGTCGTAGAGCGTGAAGTCGAGCTGGGCGCGGGTGGAGTCGGGGCCCGCCGCCAAGGCCTCCAGGCGGTAGCGGCCAGTGGGCACCCCGGCCAGCAAAGCAGCCACGGCGAGCCTAGGACCCTGCCTGGTATCAAAGGGCTGCGCCTTGACTACCTCGCCGGGCAGCTCGTCGGCTTCGGCGGTGGGGGCGGGGCCGGGCACGCTAGTGGGGTTGGGGCGGAAGCGGCGGGCCAACAGGCGCAGCGTGCCGGTGGCGGCGCGCAGCTCGCCGGTGGCGCTGGCGGCCAGCAGGCTGAAGGTGGGCAGGTGGCGCTTGTTGGCCACGTCGGGCCCGGTGAGGCGCAAGCTGAGCGGGTTGCGGCCCAGCACCACGCCCCGGCTGGCGCTACGCGTTTCGCCGGCCGCGCTGGTCACGTCGGCCGTCACCTCAAACACGTAGCCCGGCTGCCAGCGGCCCTTTTGAGGTGGGGCAGGGCCTAGGGGCGGCGTGAAGCCGATGCGGAAGCCCCCCTCGGCGTCGGTAGTGGCGGTGCCGTGGGCAATTTCGGTGAGCCCGCGCTGGCCCGCAAAGCCAAGGCGCCCGCCCCGAAAACCATAGTCGAGCGGCCACAGCTCGCGGCGCACCACGCGGTAGCTCACCCGGGCTCCGTCGGTGGGCGGCCCGGCGTAGGCGAGGGCGCGGCCCGGCACCGCCACCGGCTGCCCCAGGGCCGGCCGGCCCGGCACCGAGTCGAGCTGCACGTAGAAAGTCGGCCGCTTGTAGTCTTCCACCGAAAAGGCCAGTTCGCCGTCGTCGGCGCTCAGCTTCCACTCGCCGTTGAGCTGGCCAGCGGGCAGCACAAACGAGCCGTTGAACGAGCCGAAGTCGTTGGTGGTGAAGCTCAGCTTCTGCGCGGTGTCGCCGTTGGCGTCGACCAGCTCCACCGCCTGCGCCGCCTGGGTTTGCAGCTGGCCCTGGCCGCCCTGCTTTTGCACCAAAATGCCTTTGAAATACACCGTTTGGCCCGGCCGGTAAATGGCTCGGTCGGTGAATAGGAAGCAAGTGGTTTCGGGCTTGTCGTTGGGGCTGCGCTGGTTGTAGTAGCCCAAGTGCTCGACCACCAGCGTATCGCGGCCGCGCCACACCCGCACCTCGGCCACCTGCTCGGGCTGCTGGCGGCTAGGGTTTGGGGTAGGGGCAAGGGCCGGGGCGGGCAGCTCTACCAGGCCCGCTTGGCTAGTGGGTTGCACTTCGCTGCGGCGCGCCACCGGCTGGCGGCTGGCCGGGTCGTAGCGCTGGTAGGTAGCCTGGGCCGACACGCCGGCCAGCGGCTGCCCGCTTTGGCGTTGCAGCACCAGCAGCTGCGGCGCGCCGGTGCTGGGCTCGCGGCGGTGCGTCACGCTCAGCTCGCTGGCCCCCAGCAGCGCGTAGCTGGTGGCCACGTCGGCAGTAGGGCTTAGCGCTGGCGTGGGCCCGCTGCTCGCTACCACCAAGTAGTACCCTAGGGGCAGCGCGGGGCCGGCCGTCGCTAGCTTTTGCGCCTGGTAGTCAAGCGGCTGCGTGGGCATTGGAATAACCCACTGCGCGGCCGGCCCCCTCCTCAGGGCCGCAGCGTAGCGCTCGGCAGCCAGCTGGTTGCGCGTCTGGTACTGCTGCGCAGCCTGCCACTCGCGCAGCGAAACGCGGTAGGCCCAGGCGCGCACCTCGTGCACGTTGCGAGTAGTTAGGTCGAGCCGCCAGGGCTGGCCGGGCACCACCAGAGAAGCCGCCGAAAACGACAGCTCGGGCTGCTCCAGCTGCTCGCGCAGCTGCCGGGCCCGCGCCGCGCCGCCCGAGGCCGGGAAGCGCGCTTCGGCCTGCCGGGCTAGGCGCACGGCGGCCACGTTGTCGCCGGCTTCGCGTCGGGCCTCGGCCTGCCGAGCCACAAACTCGGTGCCGATGGGCAGGGCCTGATACGCCGCCGCCAGGCGGCCTAGGGCCGGCTCGTAGGCGGCGGCCTGGTCGGTGCCTTGTGCCAGGCCGCGCAGGTAGTTGAGGCGCTGCAAATCCACGTCGGCCAGGGCGGCTTGGTTGCCGGGTTGCTGCAGGCGCTGGGCGGTTAGCTGCTGCAACAGGCGCAGCGTCAGCAGCTCGTGGCCGAGCGAGTCGTCGGCTGGGGTGCGCAGCTCTAGGGCGGCAAACTCGGCGGCCGGGCCGAAGAGCGCAGCCGTGGGGTAGTCGGCCAGCGCAAACGGCTGCTCGGGCTCGGCAAGGGTCAGCTCCTGGTTTTGGAGGCCCGCAATGGCGCGCTGGGCTAGCAGGTCGTAGAGGGTGGGGCGGCGGGCGCGGCCTTCGGCATCGCCGCCGGTGGCCAGGTCGCCCAGTGCGGCCAGGGTAGTTTGCAGCTGGCGCGGGGGCTCGTCCTCCACCGAGGCGCGGTAGTGGTGCGCAATGGCCGCGCCCAGGCGGCGGGCATCCCAGGTGGCCAGGTCGGTGCCGCCGTCGGCCGCGCCGGGCGTGGCCGGGTCGGCGGTGGGCGCGGCGCCTGGCGTGCGCTGGTACAGCTGGTAGCGGTGCTGGTTGAAGTAACTGGCGTACAGGCTGGCCAGCAACGAGTGCAGGATGGGCCGCGCTGGGAAGGTGGCCGTTTGCACGTCGCCTTCGAGCAGGGCGATGGCTTTTTCGTCGGCGTCGTTCTCCTTGCTTTCCAGCAGCCGAATCTTATAGAGCAGCGCCCGCACGTGAGCCGGGCCGTTGTCTTCGCGCTGGGCCTGCTGGTACAGCTTCTCTAGCAGCGGCGCGGCGGTGGCCGTTTGGTCTTTGGCTAGCAGCGCGTCAATCTTGCGCCACTGCGGCGCGTAGGGTGGGTTGGGGCCGGGCGCGGCCGAGTCGGCCAGGAGCGTAGTTAGCAGCAGGCAGCCTAGTAGCAGCAGGTAGCGCATAGGAAAAAAGAAAGCTCCGCCTCAAGATGCCAGAATTGCGCCAAATGCATACTGTTGCAATTATCAACCATCAGTGACCAATTATCAATTGCAATCGCCAGCAAATTGCTAATTGGCCATTGCTAACTGCTAATTGAAAATCATCCCCGCTGGCCGCGCCGCACCGGGAAAAACAGCAGCTGCACAATGAGCAGGGCCGCACTGGTAAACAGGATGCTGGCGCCCACGCGCGCCAGCGTGAGCAGCGGGTGCCGAAACGAGCCCAGCTCCAGGAAGAAGTAGGCGGCGTGGTGCACGCTCACCAGCAGCAGCAGGTACACTAAAAACCACTGCCAGCCCATCTGGTGCACATTTACCTCGTCCTGGGTGTCGTAGCCGTCGCGGGGCGTGAGCAGGCCAATGACCTTGGGCCGCGCGTACATCAGCAGCACGGCCGCCGCCGCGTGCAGCCCGCCGGTATCGAAGGTGATATCCATGGCCAGCCCCGCGCCGAAGCCCACCAGCAACTGCCCCGCCACTGGCATTTGCAGCGGCATAAATAGCAAAAAGCCCAGGTAGAAGAAGCACCAGCCAACTTCGAACAGCTTGAGCTGACTGATAATCAAGACGTAGGCGCCCGCGTAGAGCGCAAAGCGCACCAGCTGCCATACCACTAGCCACACTGCCCTCATGGCTGGCGAGGGGGGCTAGGGATGGTGGCTGGCGCCAGGGCGGCTTTGGCGGCGGCCGCTTTGGCCTTAGCTTGGGCTAGCTTCTCGGCGGCGGCCCGGGCCTTAGCGTCGGCTGCGGCCTTGGCGGCATATTCGGCGCGGGCCTGGGCCAGGGCCTCGCGGCGGGCCGCTTCTATTTTGTTTACCAGGCCGGTTTGGGGCACGTAGCGCACGGGGCCAGGGCTGGTAGCGGCTGGGGCGGCGGGCTTAGCCGCGGTAGCCGCGGCGCCCTTGGGCGGGTTCAGCTCCTGAGTGAGGGCGGTTTCCAGCGAGTCGCGCTCGGCGCTGGTGCGGCTGTGCACCACGTACACGTACACGAGCTGGCTGAAATCGACCCCTAGGCGCACCTGCACCGTCCAGAAGTTCTTGTCGGGCTCCTTCACGAAGTTTGCTACCGTGCCGATGAACACGCCCGCCGGAAACACCGAATTGTAGCCCGACGTCACCACCGTGTCGCCGCGCACCAGCTTGTTTTGGCGCGGAATGTAGTCGAGCAGCGCGTAGCGGTAGTCGTCGCCGGGCCAGCGCAGGCTGCCAAACGTGCCGTCGCGCTGCAGGCGGGCCGCCACGGCCGTTTTGGAGTGCAGCAGCGACGTGACAGTGGCGTAGTGCGCGCTCACCGACTTCACGCGTCCCACCACGCCGGCCGGGGCCAGTACGCCCTGGCCGGGCTGCACGCCGTCAGCCGCGCCCACGTTAAGGGTCAGGTAGTTATCTACGCTGCGCAGCGAGTTATTTACCACCCGCGCTGCTACCAGCGGGTAGGCCGCGTCGTGGGTGGGCAGGCGGCTGCCCGCTAGCAGCAGTGTATCGGGGTAGCGGCTGGCGGGGGGCCTAGGGCTGCCCGCGCTGGTAGGCGCCCTGGCTGCCCCTAGGGCCCGGCCCAACCCTAGGGGTTGCAGGTGCCGGTATACCATCCGCCCCAGCGTATCGCGGCCCACGGGCAGCGAGTCGGCCTCGCGGTGGGCAAAGTCGGGCGGAAACAGCTGCTGGCGCAGGCGCGAGTTTTCGGTCAGCAACTGCTGGTTCAGCTCGTTCAGGCGGAAGTAGTCGGCCACCTCGGTGCGGCGCGTCAGCAGGGTACCCGCGTAGGCATTGGCCGAGTTGAAAAACGCCGCCCGCTGGTACGAGCTATTGGTTATAAACAAGAATAGGCTCACCACTTCCAGCAGCACGAAGAGCATAACGCCCTGGTAGCGCAGCACAAACGCGATGAGGTTTCGCACTTCGTTTAAGTATGAGGTATGAATTATGAGCGAGGAGCGACGGCGTAAAACAGGCGGTCATGCTGAGCTTGCCGAAGCATCTCTAACACGCCCCAAGGGCTTCGTTCGGTAGAGATGCTTTGGCAAGCTCAGCATGACCGCCTGTTTACTTTGCTAACAGACTTAAGTAAGCAGCACGCCCCGGAAGCCCTGAATGTCCTTGATGGCCTTGCCAGTGCCGCGTACCACGGCGCGCAGCGGGTCTTCGGCAATGTGGATGGGCAGCTTGGTTTTGGCAGCCAGGCGCTTGTCGAGGCCGCGCAGCAGCGCCCCGCCGCCGGTCAGGTGAATACCATTTTCGTAGATGTCGGCCGACAGCTCGGGCGGACTGATTTCCAGCGCCTTCAGCACGGCTTCCTCAATCTTGGCCACCGACTTGTCGAGGGCAATAGCAATTTCCGACGACGTTACTTTTATCACCTTCGGAATGCCCGTCATCAGGTCGCGGCCGCGCACCTCGTAGTCGGGCGGCGTGATGTCGAGCTCGGTCAGGGCCGCGCCCACCTCAATCTTGATGCGCTCGGCCGAGCGCTCGCCAATCAGCAGGTTGTGCTGCCGGCGCATATAGTCCAGAATGTCCTGGTTGAACACGTCGCCCGCCGTTTTAATCGACTGGTCGCACACGATGCCCGAGAGGGCAATGACGGCCACCTCGGTAGTGCCGCCCCCAATGTCGATAATCATCGAGCCCATGGGCTGCTCTACATCAATGCCAATGCCAATGGCGGCGGCCATCGGCTCCTGAATCATCCATACTTCCTTGGCGCCGGCGTGCTCGGCCGAGTCGCGCACGGCGCGCTTCTCCACTTCCGTAATGCCGCTTGGGATGCAAATAACCATGCGGTGCGACTGCTGAAACAGCCGGTTGCGGGTGTCGATGAGCCGGATGAGGCCCTTAATCATCTCTTCGGCGGCGTGGAAGTCAGCAATCACGCCGTCTTTTAGCGGCCGAATGGTCTTGATGTTGTCGTGGGTCTTCTCATGCATCTGCTGGGCCCGGCTGCCCACGGCAATCACCTTGTTGGTGGTTCGGTCCTTGGCAATAATGCTTGGCTCGTCCACTACTACCTTATCATTGTGAATGATAAGGGTGTTAGCCGTGCCCAGGTCCATCGCGATGTCACTGGTCAGGAAATTGAAAAACCCCATTTAAATAACGCCGAACGAATTAGTCGCTCGTAGTAATGAGCAAAGATACGATGTAACTAGCCGGGGTGGCGTACAAGAATTGGAAGTACACGCTGCCCGGCCCTAGGCCCTTTTCAACTAGAAAAGGGCCTAGGGCCGGGGTGTTATTTACCGCTGCCTAGTGCTTAAAGTGGCGCACGCCCGTGAGCACCATGGCCATCCCTAGGCGGTCGCAGGCAGCGATGCTGTCCTGGTCCTTGATGGAGCCGCCGGGCTGCACCACCGCCCGA
Organism: Janthinobacterium lividum; assembly: GCA_050954355.1. GTDB lineage: Bacteria > Bacteroidota > Bacteroidia > Cytophagales > Hymenobacteraceae > Hymenobacter. The sequence continues at coordinate 1,146 of JBPBPH010000061.1, read as the reverse complement.
ATGCCGGCCGCTCCGGCAATCTCTACGCAGTCGGGGAAGGGAAAGAAGGCGTCGGAGGCCATAACGGCGCCGCGCAGGTCGAAGCCGAAGCTGCCGGCTTTCTCGATGGCCTGGCGCAGGGCATCCACGCGTGAGGTTTGGCCCACGCCCGAGGCCAGCAGCTGGCCCGGCCGGGCCAGCACGATGGTATTGCTCTTGGTGTGTTTGCAAATCTTGCCGGCAAACTCCAGCGCCGCCGTTTCGTCGGGGCTGGGGGCCGATTGGGTGACGGTGCGGAAATCGGCCGCCGTTTCGGTAGCGAGGTCGGCATCCTGCTCAATCACGCCATTAAGCAGCGTTTTAAACACCTTGCTAGGAAAGCTAACGGGCTTCTGGCGCAGCAAGATGCGATTTTTCTTGCTTTGCAACACCGGTAGTGCGTCTTCGGCAAACTCGGGGGCGATGAGCACCTCAAAAAACAGCTTATGCAGCTCCTGCGCCGTGGCCAGGTCCACTACCTGGTTCACGATGATGACGCCCCCGAAAGCCGACACCGGGTCGCAGGCCAGGGCATTGACGTAGGCCTCGGGCAGGCTGCTGGCCTGGGCTACGCCGCAGGCGTTGGTGTGCTTGAGAATGGCCACGGCCGGCGGCCCGCCTGCAAACTCGCGCATGAGCTGCACGGCGGCGTCCACGTCCACCAGGTTGTTGTAGCTCAGCTGCTTACCGTGCAGCTGGTCGAACAGCGCCCCCAGGTCGCCCACGAACGAGCCGGCTTGGTGGGGGTTTTCGCCGTAGCGCAGCGGCGTGCGCGTGGCCTCGGGGCTTGCGCCGGCCCCTAGGCCCGTGCCCGCGCTCACGTACTTGAAAATCTCGGTGTCGTAGTGGCTGGTGGCGGCAAAAGCGGCGGCGGCGTAGCGGCGGCGGTCGTCGTACGTGGGGGCGCCGTGGGTGCGCTCCAGCAGCTCGGTCACTTCCGCGTACTGCTCGCGCGAACTCACTACCAGCACGTCGCGGTAGTTTTTGGCGGCGGCGCGCAGCAGGGCAATGCCGCCGATGTCGATTTTCTCAATCACGTCCTGCTCTTCAGCGCCGCTGGCCACGGTTTCCTCAAACGGGTACAGGTCCACCACCACCAGGTCGATGGGTGGAATGCCGTGCTCGGCG